>NZ_JBXWMC010000009.1:0-217940 GCF_059609665.1 Ruegeria sp. YTSC230
CAGAAAACCCCGTCACAAAATGGGGCAGAACAATCAGCCAAATCACTCCATCACTCATAACAACACCAATCAACGCTGCAGTGAATTAACAGTGGACATGGCGTTGTCATATTGGCTTCACCCTTATCAACAAATGCTGATGCTCGGGCTTTTAGGGCAGAATGATGGGGTACGGAGGCGCGTTAAACATCTGCACAAACTGGGCTTAAGAACAGTACCGCTTCACTATCGATACGTTCCGCAAGATGCCGATACTAAATGTCTGGTTTCGGCATCTGGTTGTCCTCAAACATGAAAAGGACTAATTGGAGACCTTGGTTTGAGAGGATGGCTGTAATCGGTAATCTTCTTTATTAGGATCGGCAAAACAACATGATAGACTTAAGTAAAATTCGGCCATTGCGAAGAAGCCGCAACTACGAAATTTATCAGCATCCGTTTATTGAGCGCGCGCTGTTGAAAGTCCGGGTGGATGAACCGGTGCGTAACCACGTAATTCCTCGATATGCCGAGAGGCGCTATGGCAACCTCCGTCAGTGGAACCGGGAAGCAAACGAATACTTAGCCGCGTTGACACGAGGCTGCCCCGAGATTGAACGCCTTGCGGATTTTATGGGGTATGCTCCAACATCTCAAGGACCAGCGCTGGTGGTCGAAAAGATGACCGGTCCTGATGGCGATTTGGCGCCAACGCTGGAATCGGAACGGGCCGCATTGGGCGATGACATATCAGAGCGCAAACAGCTGCACAGCGAATTCATGGAACTCATGGACGACCTTGAACGTGGCCGGATTATCGTGGGCGACCTGAGTTTTGAAAACATTGTACGGGCGCAAGAGCGCAATGGAAAACTGGTCGTTATCGATGGCTTGGGCGAAAGAGTGCTGTTTCCGCTGACGCTGGTTTCTGATTTAGCATTCCGCAAGTCCATCGAGCGTCGCCGGACGCGCATGGGCCAGGCATTTGGTCTAGGCTAATGACACCCGCTCTACGGCAATCAACCGGCGTCGATTTGGCTTCGCTGCATAAGCCACCAGCTAAATAGGCGCCTTCCCGGCCTAACCAAACAAGGACCTGTTGGACCTAATCAACAGGGCTTGTCAGACGACTAGCTCTTTGCCGCGTCTATCAATTCAAAGAACTTTTTTCGAACCTGGCCGAGCTTACGGTCATTGTAACTACGAACCCATCTTCGCAGAGGAATGACTTGTTTAGACCCAAAGCTGTCAATCCAAACCCATCGCCCGGATCCGTCGGGCCATGTTTGATAGACAAGATTGCCAGTGTTCTTGTTGCTTATGATGACGCGTTCATCTGACAGTTGGTCGAAGTGACTATTGAGATCGCTCAAATGCTGAGGGGTGAGACGATCTTTGGCAATCAACTGACCCAGACTTGGGGAAAGCTGTCCATCCGGATCAGAAATGCGTTCATAGACAAGCGCCAAACCTTTGTCTGTCGGTGCGGTGCCAAACACCCTGCAAACGGGCATCACTTCCGGACTTTCCTGATGGCGGATCATCAGAAAAAAGGCTTCATCAAACTCACGCATGAAACCCTTAAAAGCGGTAGCTCTGCGAAACAGTCGGTCATACCACTTGTCGGTTACAAGCCTCGAACCTGCATCCATCGTGTGAGGTTGCGGAACCTTTAACAGCAACCCCTTGTCAAATGGGTGTTCATATACGAATTGCCTGTTTCCCTTCGCGATAACAGGGTTGTTTCCTAGTTCAAGCAGAGTGGGATTTTGTTGGCATTTCATATTTTCTGTTTAAGTTGATTCCGAACCAGCGCAAGTTGTTTTTTGACCATTGATATTGTTAGGTTAAACGCCGGAGACAATTGCGATCATGATGCTTGGAGTTCAAGCTGCACAGGGACGGTCACCATCTTGATTGTTGCCGGGAACCTATGGGGTCGCCGCAGTATCCGTCGCTATGCCCCAGCGGATGCGCCCGATCTCAGGAAGGGTCAAGTCCAAACGCTGACCACCTGACTGTACCATCCGACACTCTTTGCAAGCGATGACAAACAACTTGGAAATACCGGTGCGGTGTCCTGAGTTTTCAGATCTTTCGACCCTTGCGCACCCGTAATTTTCCGTTTCGAGGAGGTTTCGGCTATCACTTCGTATTCATAAGCCAGCACCGGCGGGTAGGGCTCTATTGCAAACTTTTGGCTGTTGACGCGCTTAGCTTTAGAGCGTGGATGGCTTTCGATCCCAGCTAGTCGAAAGTCAGTTCATACTCTCTTTCAAAGGCGCGCAATATCCCAAGGATGTGATCCTCTTTGCTGTGTTCTATTATGTCAGATATGGCGTGTCCTGCCGTGATCTTGAAGAAATCATGGCCGAGCGTGGCGTTGCAGTAGGTCATACGACGCTGAACCGCTAGGTGACAAAACACGCTGGTGCCATCGCCGAACTAGCGCGCAGAAGTAAGGGACCGTTTAACCACTCCTGGCGGATGGACGAGGCTTACATCAAGGTGAAAGGCGCGTGCGTTTATCTCTTTCGAGTCGTTGACAAAAGCGGAGCTAAAACAGCTGGCATCAAGGCCATAAACAAGATGCTAAAGGGCTTTGGATGCCCGATGCTAATTGAGATGCTCAGGCGGAAATGTTTGAATGGCATTGTGGAACAGAATGATCGATTTATCAAAGGACGAACCCGCCCGATGCTCGTCTTCAAGTCCTTTGCTTCAGCTTCAGCCACTCTGGCAGACATCGAAGTCGCGCACATGATCCGAAAAGGCCAATTCACACCTGGACTTTGCCCCTTTCAACAGGTCGAAGAACTGGCGGCCTGACACCGCAGGTCGGATGCATTTCTCCGAGCTGTAAGAAACTTCGCAACAGAACCTTTCATGGGTGCCATAAGGATCATTGTCCTCGGTCAACCCGTCATATGCTTGGACGGCCTCAAGACTGGCCTTAAAGACTCTGGCCCTTCGTTATCGATTGCCGTGGTAAAGACCCAATGACCGCTGCTACCTGCAGGTTCACGCTTGCGGAATCCATCATTCTGTTCCACAGGCTGGGCGCTAATCTGCGTTTGTGACATGGTGGTTTCTGCGATTTGTGCATTCATGATAAAGCCCTCCTTCGACGATACGTTGGCCGATATGCACCCGGCTTGTCCGCCATCGTTTGAGTGTGGTCCAATGGACCAAAGGTGTGGGTTTCGCCCGAACGCCCATTGGCCGTGAGACATCGAAACCGGCACCTTTTGCGCGTTTTTTCCCTGGAAAGGAGCGGGGCCGATGGAAAAGACCCGTTTCTGATCTGAGGACTGGGCGTCAGACTGAAATTGGGGGAATTTGGGAGGGGCACGCACTCTGCGCGCGGGAGGAACCAGGATTTTCATGGTTTCTGCTTGAGGCGAATTGAAATGAGAAATTGGAGCCGGACCAACGGTGCGGCTCTCTCTTCGCGCCTTGCCCTGGACCGGTTCAGATACGAGAGATTTGACTCCCTGGCGCCCGGGAAAACAAGCGCCGCAGACCGCAAGGCGGTCTGCTATCGCAACGATTAGAGTCACGGTGAGCCGCGCGCCCCGCGCGAATTTTACCACGCCAAAGGCATGACACAGTCAGCGGTTAGATGCGTTGACTTGTTCCCAATTATAAAATCACTGGATCACGGCATTTAGTGTCACATGACATCCAATTCACAATATGATTGCGTTTAAGCAGGAGTACCTATTGGGAAACGATGTGAGGTTTGACCAAGCTGGTAGATTGGAGATAGATCCTCATATGGCTCACCACCCTATCTTATGGACATTCCGTCGCTGCCCGTACGCGATAAGGGCCCGCCTCGCATTGGCGAGTTCACGAGTTACAGTCGAGCTGCGCGAAATTCTCTTACGGGACAAGCCAGAGGCCTTCTTAAAAACATCCCCATCCGGAACAGTGCCCACGCTTCGACTTCCAGACAAAGTTATAGATGAAAGTCTGGAAATCATGGTTTGGGCGCTCCAACAAAATGATCCGCAGCGGCTTTTAGACATGCCTCAAGAAGGTTGGGGTCTGATTACGGTAAATGATGGTCCATTCAAGGCGGCTTTAGATCACACAAAATACACCACACGGTATCCGGATTTAGACGCCAATGAGGAACGCAGGAAAGCGGCAAGCTACTTGCTCAGCCTCGACGAGCGGTTAGTCGGGAAGGCCTGGCTTTTCGGAGATCGCCCCACCCTTGCCGACCTGGCGCTTCTACCGTTTGTGCGCCAGTTTGCGCATATAGATCGGGCATGGTTTGACGTTCAGGAGTGGCCGAATCTAACAGCGTGGCTGGATCAATTCCTGGACAGTGAGATATTTTTGCTTGTGATGAGTAAATACGCAACTTGGTCAGAGGGCGACTCTCCGATTTGGTTCAAAGGCTAAGTCGAACACGTCGTATCTCGACCCACAGCCGACATCCAGCAGCCAACCGAGATGCTGCAGGTGCACCCCGCTTTGCCGCCATTCGCTACACCGACAAGATCAGAGGGCTGTCAAACTCAAAGATTGCGAAACCAAACAGCTGTTTATCGCAGTGCTGCTATTGGCCCCGTTGGTGAAATCTTGGGTGCAAGATTTAGATTCAGCTTTGAAACTCACCGTCGGACAACTCTCGAACGCAGTCCAGTAAGGCGCTTGAGTATCGAGACGTTTCGTCTTTCAACCGAAACAACGGCACGGATACGCTGACCGCAGCAATAGGCTGGGCATTTTCATCCAGGATGGGCGCTCCAAAACATGCAATGCCGGTTTCGTTCTCCTGATTGTCAAAAACGAACCCCTGCGCGCGGCATTGATTGATCTGCGCGCGCAATTGGATTGGATCCGTGGTTGTGAACGGGGTGATCGATTCCAGAGTCGCATTTTCCAGGAAAGCGGCCAGCTTTTCTTCAGGCAAAGCCGAAAGGTAGGCTTTGCCGACTCCGCTGGAGTGAAGCGGGACAAACGTTCCTATGGTCGAGTTCATGCGCACCGTCTCAAGGCTTTCGATCTTGTCGATATAAACAAGCCCGTCACCGCTTGGCACGGCAAGATGTACGGTTTCGCCCGTCTGATCCCGGACGCGACCCAAGGCATCCCGCGCCCTGTCACGAATGTCAGACTTGGCTAGCGCAGAACGGGCAAGATTGGTCAGGCGCGGGCCGGGTTTGTAGCTTTTGTCCTTTAACTGCACGATCAGCCCTTCAGACTCCAAGCCATTTAGTAGGCGGTACAGCGTTGGGCGCGTAAAGGCGCATTCATCCAGAAGTTCGGCCAGAGTTGGCGGGTTTCTGCGGTCGCAAATATGCTGCAACAGCCCTATGCTGCGCGCAAAGCTTTGGGTTCCCTGGACCTGTTTTGCCATTCCTACCTCTCCGATTGACGGGGCTTCTTGACGGTGTATATTCCATATGTTGATCATTGTGTCCATATTGTGGAATTGCAAAACTGATCGCAATGGGTAGGAGCCGAAATGCCACTGACCGAAACTGACGAAAATCCTCGCGTGCCATACAAGCATCCGATGCCGCAGGATGCCTTGCCCGAGATTGTGATCCCTGACGCGCTGGCCGAAGATGATCCGCGCATGTGGGTGCAACAGGCTGAGCACGTGTTTTTTCGCCCGCTCTGCCTGAATGTCTCGCAAGGCTACTGGATGAACCTGCTGAAAGTCACCAAGTCCGGTGTTTTGTCGCGCCACCGCCATGCCTGCCCGGTGCATGGTTTCGTGCTGAAGGGGCGCTGGCACTATCTTGAGCATGATTGGTTTGCCGAAGAAGGCAGCTATGTATTCGAGCCGCCCGGAGAGACCCACACACTTGTTGTGCCCGATGATGTCCAGGAAATGATCACCTATTTTCAGGTCAACGGGGTGATGTACTACTGCGATCCCGACGGAAATCACCTGGGCTATGAGGATGTGTTCACTAAGATCGATATGTGCCGTGCGCATTTCGAAGAGGTTGGCCTTGGCGCTGACTACGTGAAAAATTTTATCCGGTAAGACATCATGAGCAATGTAACCTATGACTTCGCAGGCCGTACCGCCGTTATCACCGGCGGGGCAGCCGGGATCGGAGCCGAAATCGCAAGCCACTATGCGGCTGCCGGCGCCAACGTGGCGATCTGGGATCTTTCAGGACCAAATGACGTCCCCGCGGGTGCTATCGCTTGCAAAGTGGATATCAGCCAACCAGACCAGATTGCCTCAGCAGTTGCAGAGACCAGAAAAGCCTTCGGTGGCATAGATTTTCTGTCTCACAATGCGGGTTTCGCCGGCCCAACACTTCCGGTCGTGGAAAACGATCCGGCGGTCTGGGCCCGCGTAATTGAGGTCAACCTGATCGGGACTTTTTACTTGGCTCAAGCCATCGTTCCCGTGATGCAAGAGGCTGGCTTTGGTCGGATCGTCAACATGGCCTCGCTTGCAGGCAAAGAAGGCACCCCTAACGCCTCGGCCTATTCGGCGTCCAAGGCAGGCGTCATCGGTTTCACCAAGTCGATTGCTAAGGAACTGGCGCAGACTGATATTCGCGTCAATTGCATCGCACCCGCCGCCATCAAAACGGCGATCCTGGATCAGATGACGCCAGATTTCGTGCAAATCATGATCGACAAATCCCCCATGAAACGCCTCGGCTGGGTTGAAGAAGCAGCGCGCATGGTGATGTGGCTAAGTTCCGAAGATTGCACATTCAACACCGGCGCAGTCTTTGATCTCTCAGGTGGAAGAGCGACCTACTGATGGCGCACGTTCGGGATTTTACGCCTGGCCCCGTGGAAGTGGCTGCAACTGTGGTGGCGGCACAGCATGGCCCCCAGGGCCTGTATGTTGTTCCCGATTTTTCATAGGCCTACGTGCGTGCAGCGTTGTCACAGCAGAAATACGACCTCCTCTGTTTTACCCATTTTGAAACTTCGACCGGATTGTAGCAACCGGTCGATGCCCTCGCCAAAATCGCCTCAGAGGCGGGCGTTCCTATTATGGTCGAAAGTGTCAGCGCACTTTGCACATATCCCGCGCATTTGGATGGCTGGGGGGGTGTCGGTGATGACGGCCGCCTCGCAGAAAGGCTTGGGCTCTGTACCGGGGGTCGGGTTGATCGCCGTTTGAGATGAAGCCTGGAACCTGATCAAAGCGAAACAGTCTCCGCGCGACGGCTTCACGGATGTAATCCGATGGCGGGATCAATACGACGCCTCAAGAAATTGGCATCCAAGCCTGACATCCATGCCCGTGGCGGTCGTTCACGCGCTGGACGTCGCGCTGGATGACATGCTGAAAGAAAGGCTGTACACCCGCTACGCCCGTCACGCCGAGGCACGCGATTTCTATCGCGATGGTCAGGCGGAAGTATCTAAATAACATCGTGGAACAGGACTATCGCCTCATCAAGAGACACACTCGACCGATGTTAGGGTTCAAGGCCTTTGCTTCAGCGGTGGGTTCGGCACAAGTGTGGGTTTAAGTCGTTCAAATTCGATACGGCCACGCTTGTTGGGATCCAAGTCGTCAACATGATCCGGGAACAGCAATTCTCTAGCGCAACGAACTCGAGCTTTCGGATGTCTGCTGGGATTACAGGATGACTTCGCCTGCCATAACATCGACGCTGGTCTATCGAAAACTTTGCGACACAAGCCAGCAGGGATCTCATCTGGCAAGTTTTGGATATGGAATCCATCAGAAAGTTAGCGGAAAATGCTAACATTCAATGCGCAGATCGACCCAATAAGGGCGGTGATCGGAACCAGTTGCGCTGCAATCCACCCAGGCCCTCTCTACTGAATGGACCAAATCGGGAGTGATCAAACAATAGTCCAGCCGCAAAGGCTGTGCAGGTGCGCGATCAGGCGGGTCGGGCCACCACGTAAATCCGTCGCCATCGGATCTATTCTTTGCAACGACCCAGCTGTCCGCAAGGCTGTCCCAGTGTAGGTTGTGACCGGTCGCTATGTCAGGTTCGCCGGTCAAAGCAGTGTATTCCGGACTGTCAGGAACTAAATTGAAATCGCCCAGCACAATTGTACTATTGGGGGCTTTCGGCTCATGTTCACCCTGAGACCAATCCATGGCGTGAAAATTTGCCAACTCGATAGGGTCATGCTTCGGTGCCGATCCGGTCCAAGATCCCCCACGAGCCTGCGCACCCTGATGCAGGGAAATCAGATATTGCACCTGTAGCAACTTTTCTCGCCGGGACGCAGACGATAAATGCAGAGAATAGACCCGCAGCGGACCGCCCGGGGTGTCCAGGATACATTCCAGCGCGCCAGTCTCCATCCCAAGGCTGCAAGCGGTAGCAATCTTGGGTAACAGGTGGCGGCGCACCTCCAGGATACGGTATTTAGACAGCAACATCACGCCGAATTGGCGACGGCGGTTTTCAACGCGGCCGTCTGTGCCGAAGCTGCTGGCGTCCATGTCGAACGCCGGAAAATAGCTCCAATGGTAGTCGGGCAGGAAACCCGCCAATTGTGTCGGCTGGTCTTCCATGCCACTGCGACGCCAGTTGCGCTCGACCTCTTGCAAGGCGATGATGTCGGCGCCGCGCACCTCATCGGCGATACGAGCGGAATCATAAACCCCGTCCATACCCAGAGTGTAGCGGATATTGTAGGTTACCAATTTCATGGAACTGCTCAATACAGCGACGGGTTGTTTTGGGGCCGCCCACCGCTGTTTTCCGGAGCTTTGATTACAGCAGCCAAGTCTTGACCAGTGCGCCGTCGAACATGGTGCCACCACCCGGATCGCCTTCCCAACCGCCGATCTGTTCGCTGACCCCATCGATAAAATCATTGAACATCGGGATAATAGCGCCGCCTTCGTCGCGCACCATCAGACCCATCTCGTGGTAGAGCGATGTGCGCTTGATCGGATCAAGCTCTGCCTTGGCCTGCAACAGCAGTGCGTCGAAGTCTTCGCGCTTGAAGCGAGTGTCGTTCCAGTCGGCATCCGATTTATAGGCAGTGGAGTACATCTGATCCTGCACCGGACGGCCTGCCCAATAGGACGCGCAGAATGGCTCTTTGTTCCAGACTTCGGACCAGTAGCCATCGCTAGGCACGCGCTGGATCTCCAGCGGGATACCTCCCTTGGCCGCACTTTGCTGATACAGCGCTGCGGCATCCACCGCGCTGGGGAATGCAGCGTCCGACACTTTCAGCACAATCGGTCCATCGTGACCGGATTTTTGGTAGTAATGGCGGGCTTGATCCGGATCAAAGCTGCGCTGCTCGATATCGCCGGAAAACAGCGGATAAGCAGCGTTGATCGGCATGTCATTGCCTACGCTGCCAAAACCGCGCAGCACCTTGTCGACCATCTCCTGCCGATCGACCGCCAGTTTCAGCGCCATTCGTAGGTCGTTGTTGGCAAACGGCGGCGTGTCGGTGTGCATGACAAAGACATAATGGCCGCGGCCCGATATGGTTTCGATCCGCAGGCCAGGCGCGCGACCCAGCAACTTGGCGATCTTGGGCGACACCCGGTTGATGAAATGGACCTGACCGCTCTGCAGCGCTGCCGCGCGGGCGGTGTCATCGTTCAACACCAGGATCTCAATCTCATCGGCGTGGCCTCGGCCCTCGTCCCAATAATTGGCGAATTTTTTGAATGCGTAGCGGGTGCCGGCTTCGTTGACCTCGACCGTGTAGGGCCCGCTGCCAATGCCTGCAGCCGGGAGCGCCATACCACCATCCGGCTGAACCACCAGGTGGTAGTCCGCCATCAGGTATGGAAGGTCTGCATTTGGTGTATCCAGGGAAACGCTAAAATAATCGCCATCCACCTTCATCGACTCGATGCCACGCATGATACCCAGCGCACCAGATTGTGCCTCTTCGTTTGAGTGGCGCTGCATGGTCTTAAGTACGTCGTCCGGCGTCAACGTTTTGCCGTTGTGAAATTCCACACCCTTGCGAATCTTGAAGGTCCAGGTCTTTGCGTCATCGGACGCCTCAACCGATTCCGCCAAGCGGGGAACAATCTCACCCTGAGGGCTGACTTCAACTAACAAATCGCCAAAGGCCGTGAGCACATTGGCAGTGACGGAACTGGCTGACAGCGCCGGATCCAGGCTATCGGTGCTGGCGCCGCCTTGCAGGCCCGCACGGATCAAACCACCCTTTTTCGGACCTTCGGCGCGCACTGCAGAGGCCAGAAGGCTGTTAGCGCTGGCAGCGGCCACACCCAGCGCGCCAAGGCGGCCGATGAATTCTCGGCGGCTTATGAAACCTTTGGCCGCCTGTTTCACATAGTGATTGATGATGTCAGACATGTTTTCCCCTGCTGGCTGCACCGGCCCCAGCAGGGCCATACAGCCTTCTTGTTGTTCATGTGCCCAAGTCAGGGCATTCACAGATTTGTTGGCAGAAAGTGGCTTTATTTACTACGTCCATTTAGATTAAATGTTGCAAACCAATTTGGAGTTCGCACGTGCCAGGGCAAACGAAGCATTTTGCGCCGCTGCCATTTTTGAAACTGGATCGCGAGGCTGGCACACCGCTCTATCTGCAACTGGTTCAGCACCTGCGCCGGATGATCCAGAACGGGGAAATCAAACCCGGGCAGAAACTGCCCTCAACCCGCTGGCTAAGAGAACACCACGGAATTGCCCGCAGCACCCTTGTCGCCGCATTTGAGCAATTGACCAGCGAGGGTTACCTGCAAAGCCAAACCGGTTCCGGAACTTTCGTCAACCCGGAGTTTCCAGGCCTAAACCCCGGCGTCAGGAACGTGCCGGAAACCACCCTTCCACCAAGGTTATCGAAGCGCGGCCAGGCGGTAACAGAGGGGCTGGATTCATCTTACTTCGATCCGGTCATGGTGCGCCCCTTCCTGGCCAACATTCCTGCCATAGATCTGTTCCCGCACAAGATCTGGGGCCGGATCGAAAACCGAATCCGCAACCGGCTGGACAGTACGATGATGGCCTATGGCCAGCCCGGCGGCTTTGCGCCCCTACGTGAGGCAATCTGTGATTACGTACTAAACCGGCGCGGCCTGAAATGCAGCCCAAGTCAGGTCATTGTCACTACCGGCTCCCAGCAATCGCTGAATCTGATTGCTGCTCTGCTGCTAAACCCTGGCGACAAAGTGTTGATGGAGGATCCATCCAGCCCGGTGGTACGGGCTAGCTTTCTGGCTCAAGGCGGAGCGATCGTGCCTGTCCCGGTGACGGAAACCGGTGCCGCCGTTCCGACTGACGGCGCGGATTCTGATGGGGCACGTTTGGCCTATCTGACTCCCTCCTGCCAGTATCCTCTGGGCGCCGTGATGCCGATAGCCCAGCGGCTAGATTGGATGGACTGGACCCGCCGCAATGATGCCTGGCTCATCGAGGACGATCTGGACAATGAGTTTATGTTCGGCGGGCGCCCGGACCCGGCGATCTACTGCGACGACCACCATGCGCGTACCATCTACGTCTCCAGCTTCAACAACGCGCTCTTCCCGTCGCTGCGGCTTGGCTTCATCATTGCACCCCGGGCGCTGGCCAGACCGCTGATGGCGCTCAGCGCCGTCACTGACCGCGGCCCCAACACCTGGCTGCAGGCGGTGTTGGCAGAGTTTATTGAGCAGGGACATCTGAACACTCATATCCGACGCATGCACAGTGCCTATACACGTCGCCGCAAGGCGATGATTGACAGCTTTGCTCGCATTGCCAACCCGCCTGTGACCTTGCACAAGAACACTAGCGGGCTGAGAGTGATTGCAGACCTGCCTGCCTGCCTGCCGGATACGGAAATGCTGGATGCGTTGGATGCGCACGGCGTGGCGGCCTATGCGCTCTCATATTATTGCATGCAGCGGCAGGACTTGAATGGGTTATTATTGGGTTTTGGCTGCACCCATGAGGATGACATTCCGGCTGCGGTTGCGGGTCTTTGTTCATGCCTCTCTGACTTCAACAATAACAAAATTTGAGGAAGCAGACTTTCACCTGAACAAAGTATTACCTTTTTGGGACTTGGGCATTGTCAGGTTGTTTTCATTCGACTGAAAGTTGCCATGCCGAGATGGTTTAGGCGGCCTGTTGGCCGCTGTACTGAGTCCACAGATTGACGGCAACCGCTCGTGAATGGCGATAAGAACAGGCTGAAAGACGGTTGCGTTTGGGTCGGAATAGGGCGGCGGTTTGATCGTAGACCGACAAGAACGGTTGCGCCTGAGAGGGTGACTTGAACTGGCCCATAACCTTCTGTCACCGCCTCTTATGTCCGTGCAAAGCCTCAACGCGATTGTTCAATCCTTTTTGCTGGCGTTGATCAGTCTCCGGGGCTGAGGCTGCCATAGCGGCGCGGTAGGAACGTAGTTTATCCGTGATGGTCACGCGCGGTTGCCCCAGGTCTTGAACGGCTTCCTGAATAAGCGCATCGCGGCGGCCTTGTTGCGACACGGCTGAACAAGGATATCAAGTGCGTCGCCGTTGCCATCGACCGTGCGCCACAGCCAATGTTTTCGACCATTGATAGGCACTACGACTTCGACGAGGTGCCATTTGTCCGCCGGACGTAGCCGATGACCGAACGCGGGAAACGGAAACCCCTGAGGCGGGACAGATCAGACTGATCCAACATGGCATCGCGCTACAACCGCAAACCCATTTTTACAACCTGGCAACGCCTTCTAACCACCAGGCACATCTGGGTTAGTCCCAATAGTTTTCGATTTGAGAGATAAATCCGGGAACAAAAACACAGCTCTTTGACCCATCACCAAAAAACTGATTGGCGACATGCACGCCTCCACTCTTCACATAGCGCGTCGTTGGCAGCATTTCTTCCCCTGCTCGACAGCTTCCAACTTAGCCAAGATGCATCTGGGTACGGTCGCAAAAATAGTTAGGTAAAAAAACAATTGAATGGATTTGAGTCGCGCCTAGGTTACGTCTTAAGCAGTGCGTGCCCAGGCGCGACGAGTTTTTACACCATAAAACCAAACGTGTGGGTGGCTAAAAATAAGTGAGAAAACCAGCTTGCTATCATGCGCAATCCTACCTGCTCGTAACTCGCAATTGTTTTGTTGTGTTGCAGGAAACTGGTGATGAAACCACGCTCAATGGTCAAAACGACTTGACCCATTCTAGACATTCGAACACTGCAAAAATTGGGATGACTGCTTCAGCAGAGCCGGACTTCGGACACTGCATAACATCGCACGGTTGGTTCGCCGTTCAGCAGGACCTAGAAGACCTTGGCCGCTTATCTCTCGGATGGATTTCCGAATTGGAAGTTCAACTGGCGGTTTGTCCTGAGGTAAGACAACGGCGTCCCCAAAGCCTCCTCTGCTTTTAAGATCACAGAAGCCGAAGCACGGGCGTCTTCACCTGCATCATGGTGATGAAACTCAAGGCCGAGGTATTTCTTAAGATTTGCCAACCCGTGCCCGCCGGCGCCCTTCAAGGACGGCCATGCCCGACGGGCAATCGACACGCTATTCGTCCAATGCGACGAGATCATTGGCAGCCCATACCGGGTACAAGCAGCCGTCATCGCCTTTTCATCAAACGTACTGTGTTGCACAAGATTGTGGGTGTTCAGGACTTCAAACAAGGATGCGTAAACCGTTGGGAATGTTCCAGCCCCAATCACGGTTTCGGCAGAAATCCCGTGAAGCTCAGTATTGAAAACCTCGAATGGTCCCTCGGGGTCAATCAGTACAGAATAGGTTTGCATGGAACCAGTGTCGCTAACAAAACAAAGCCCAATCTGGCATATGCTACCGATAGAATTGCTCGCCGTTTCGACGTCCAACGCAATAAATCGAAAAGGTCCGGCAGGCGGCGTACTAAGATGTCCAAATTTGTTAAATGTGTCCACCGTTTGAACGCTCTGAATCTGTCGGATTTCCTCAGCTTTCGCTGCCAGTTAGACAACTGAACATCTTAGTTTTTGCAGGTCGAATGGGTCTTGGCAAGCCGTTCTAGCGCGCAAGGAGTTTAGTCTGCCTATACGACGCTTCACTCACGGCCCATACCTGCCGTTCAGCGAGCAGCGCAAATGCCGTGGTGCGTCCGTCAAACCGAATTTTCGACCTGAGCGCTATATCTGGAGGTGGTCTACTAGCACTCTGCGGACCAAGCGCCGATTCGTTGCAGACACACGAATGGCGGCTTCAGTAAATTTCCCTGCTTGATGTTGGGCGGCAGAGAAGCTGATCACCAAGCTGGAAACTGTCGCACCTGACAAGTACCGGACGTCGTTTCTTCAGCCGGATGAAGTACTGGGAGCCGCGGCCTTTCGCCTGGCTATTTGGCGCCGCCAAAAGATAGCCCTTAAATATTTGGAGCACTCAAGCCAACAGACCCGTCGTGTGATCTGGCCCATACTGCTGGGTTATCGGGACACCAGCCGCATCATCGCTGCATGGTGCGAGATGCGAGATGCGAGATGCGAGAAGGCTTTCGGTACTTTCGGACAGAACGGATCATTAAGGCGGAGGTCCTCAATGACAGCATTCCTCGGCGAATGGACCTACTTCGTGCAGAGTGGCGTAACGCGGCGGATGCAGAACGTAAGCGTTATGAAGAGGAGGCAAAAGACAAGGGTTCCGAAGGACTGCTTTGAGGAAGCAGCAGCGCAGCGGCAGGTTTGGGCCGTCCTCGTGTCAGTTTTTAGCGAGGCAGAGGGCTTTGCCGCGATGGCACCGAGGTCCGTAAGGAGCCCTTTGTGCCTGATGCTGCTTTTTGCCCAAATGTCGGCTGTTCGAGCTTTGTCGATTTCCACCTATTCAGTTTCGCGGAGGGCCGTAGCGAAGTCAAATTTCACCGGACAAAGGCTGCCGTACTGCGGGAGGTGCCGCCGACGGGCGGAAACTTGATGTCTTTTCTCAAAACCTTGACGTGCCCGCGCAATAAATCTGAGCCGCAGAATACCATGTTTATTGCACACACAGCGAAATGAACACGCTTAGCTGGAAGGTGCGAAATGATGAGAAACGTAATGATTGCATTTGTCACTGCATTCGCTATTGCTATGTGTGCTGGAATGTCCATGGCCGGTCCGTTTCAAGGCCATGACCAGCGCGGATAAGCACAGGACGTTCGCTCCGCAGTTTCGCAAGCACATAACCACGCTGGTACAAAAAATGTCAGTGATCGCAGTGTTTTGACAAACAGCGATGAACGTCGATATGACACAGTTTCCCTAAGGGAGAGGTTGCAGGCGGACAGGTGTTCGGCGGGCTGGAATTTGGCATCGACCATCTGTCATCAGGTGTCGGTAACCGCTTGGCCAGCGCCGATATCTCGGCCGTCGGCTACGATGCTACCCTCAGTGCACTTTTGGTTGCGGACAGTCAGTTTTATATCGACGGTCAGCTGCGCGATGGGTATTTCGACAGCCAGATAAGCCCGAACGGTGAGGCCGCCGTGGATGCCGATGACAGCGGGTATGAGATTTCCATTGAGATTGGCACGCCTGTTCATGCTGCTGAACGGCGTTGTTGAAGAACTCGACTAAGGAGAATTCACAATGTGAATCCATGTGATTAGGAGGGCGGAATGCCGAAGCCGACTCCCACTCGCCATCGCACGAAGAACTGGGCCAACTACAATGCTGCTCCGAGAATGCGTGCCTCGTTGTTGATTTGGATTGATCGGGGATGACCTGGCTGGCGCGGCCCGAAAGCTGTTCAAGTTGCCTCTGCGGCAGACTGCAGGTGTGGTTGCCAGCCTGCTGGAGTTGGCAGGGCTGGATTGGCTGGAGCTAGACTATTCGACCCTCTGCCGCAGGCAAAAGACACTCACCGTTCGGATCCCATGCCGACGGCCCCTTGAACCTCTTGGTCGACAGCAGGGGGATGACGTTCCTCGGCAATGGCGAATGGCAAACGCCCAAGCATGGCGCGTAACGCCGCACCAGCGGCGCAAAGTGCATCTGGCTATGGGCAAAGGGGACGTCAGACATCCGCGCGGCTGAATTCACTTCGAGCCGCGACAGCGGTAGCCCGGTCCTGCCGGACCTGATCAACCAAGTCCCGGAAGACCAGCAGATCGGCACGGTGACTGCCGATGGCGCATATGACACCCGACGATGCTACGCAGCCATCATCGAACGACAGGCCACCGCAATCATCCCGATCCGCAAAAACGGGCGTCTTTGGAAAGAGGACTGCCCGGCGGCCAGGCTCCGGAACGAGATCCTCCGCGCCGGTCAAGGGGCCAGCGCCGCGCGGAACGCGCGTCGTCTTCTCGACAAAATTCCGGTTCCTACCCCGCGTGAGGCACGCGTGGGTCCCTCCCGGATTTGGCCGTTCCGACCCCTTGACAGTTGTGGAACGTCACAGATATTTGATCTCACTCGATGCCCAAAACCTTAGTAAATCAGTGAAGCGCATCCTTCAATTCTGACCCAAACGTCAAGCATTTTTGACCCAACACAAATAGCAGCATTCATCGACACTGCGGCCAATGCCCCATTCTCCCAGTCGCACTACAGCGATCAATACTTAGGGTTCGGGCGTTGACAAGCTCTCGGCCGGGCTGCGCTGTTAGACGGCGATCACCCAGTGGCATTGCACTTGCCAATCATCACCAATGTTTAACTCAACCCACCAAGCAGACAGAGTATTGGGGTCAGCTACCTCTCGTCGCTAGTGCCGTTTCGAACCTGCCAACAAGAAATACCTAGTGAATTAAATATCAAATTTCATTGTCACCGAGTCTCAAAAATTGATTGGTATTGCAGAAACTTTTGACGCCTCGTTCAGCTCAGCTAGAGTGCCACAATGTTGCAGCCAATTTAAGGATCGGGGACCGGATGCCTCAATCGATTTTTGTTCTTGTGCATGGCCTCTGGCATGGCGGTTGGTGTTGGTCTCGGGTCGCCGACATCCTCCGGACACGGGGCCATCAGGTTCACACGCCGACCAATACCGGTGTCGGGGATCGGTCACATTTGATCAACGCAGAGATTACCTTGGAGACTTTTGCGCGCGACATCGAACAGCATATCTTGTTTGAAGACCTCCAGGACCTGGTTCTGGTCGGTCACAGTTTTGGCGGTGCCACGATTTGCGGAACCGGCGATAAGGTGGCTGAAAGGATTTCAAAGGTGATTTATCTTGATGCAGCAATATTGCAGCCGGGCGAGAGCTGGTTCGATTTGCTGGATTCCGAAATTGCCCAGGCCCGCCAGGATCTGGCCAATCAGTTCAGCAACGGCCTTAGTTTGCCCCCGGTTGACCCGGAAATTCTGGGTGTGACTAAGGCGGCGGACATCGCTTTCCTGAAGCCGCGCTTGACCCCACATCCTTTGGCAACGTTAAAGACGTCATTGGCCATGCAAAAGCCTGCAGGAAAAGGGTTGAACCCCCACTATATTCACTTATCAGATCCGCCCTATATGCCTGCAAACGGATCGCTCGACCGCGCGAGGCAATATGGCTGGCCCATTTCCGAAATTGCCGCCTGTCACGAGGCGATAGTAACCGCACCATTGGCTGTTGCCGATGAATTGGAGCGCATCGCGAACGAGAAATGACAGGATATCTCAAGTTCCCAATCTGGGTGAGTAAAAGCGAATTTAGTACACGGCTAGTGTTGTGATCTGGTAGTCAGATCTTCGGTATCGCTACTGTTGAGCACACAACAGTACTAGCCTTGACAGAATGGGCGTTGATCTTGTGCGGACACCAAAAACCCTATTGGCGCCGCAGGTCGGGACGTTCTCAACGTGAAGCAAAGTCAGTTCAGATCAACCGAACAAATTGATAGTCACCCGTCAATTACTCACTGCAATAATGCGCCAGTTTTTGGGTAAAACCACCGTGACTTGCAGGCGAAGTCCAAAACCGTCGGGGCCCCCGCGTGGGCTTTCAGCTCAACACGTTGCGCCACTGGAAAGCTGAAGCGGCAGTTAGCCCCCGATTATGTTGCTACTTCGCTTCAGTGAGTGCCCGAACGATACAGACCCCTTGAGACGTATTTTTGCCGTCTGCCAGAAAAGCCAACTCTGCAGCTCTTTTAGACTTTGATGACTGGAGTTCAGCTCGGGCTTCGGGTGAAAGCAATGCAACCATGCACTCAGCCAGTAATAGGTTTTGATTGTCAGTCATGTCGCTACGCGACAGGTATTTCACATAGCTGTCTGTTGCCAGCTGGTCTGCGGACACAAATTTTGTCGGTATCAACACGAGCGAGCAGATAGTAGCCAACCTCATTACTTTCACTGTTCGTAAGTTCCTGTCCGGTGTTTGAGCTTTGGCTGACGCTAATAGAAATCGCGCTTCGGTATACAGACTCCGTCGGGCCTGGCGCCAAACAGAGTACGCTTTTAATCGGCGACCAGCTTTGTCACCATTAGATCGACCCCAGTATTCGTACGATACCAACCTATGTTCACCTGCAAGGACGGCCCAGAGCCGGCATCCAACCCATTGTTTTGACGCTGCAATCGCAACCCGTATCGCAGGCTTTCGCTGCACGTGATCGAAAAAGTAGCCACGGTGATCTCCGAAATTCTGTTGCCTTGTGTTTGGCAAGGGCAAGGGAAACGATCGGCGACAGATTATGCTCTTTTTTGGCATCGAACCATCGTTCACGGCACATATCTATCATTCAACCGGCGGACACCGGACTGTGCGGCAAACGCACGCCTTGCGGAAGCCAAGGGGCTTGATCGAAGGGCAATCGGCCTATTCTAATTGTTCTGTTGCTTGAGATTGGTGATGGTGGTGCCAAGGCGGCAAGTACAGGGGGCGCTGTTCAGCCAATGTTGAATATTCCGAAAGAAACGATCAATAACTGGCAGAGAATTGTTAACCTCATCGCTAGATTGGCGGATGTGCCTGCCAGTCTGGTGATGCGCACCCACACCCCCGAACACTCAGTCTTCGTCAGGAACGATACTGCGGACCACCCTTATGACGTCGGGCTGTGTTTCAGATTGAACGACAAACTCTACTGCCATGGCGTTCTGGAACAGGGCGAATTGGTGGTGGAAGACGCGCAGTACGATCCCCGATGGGCGGACAATGACGACATGGAACACGGTATGAGTTTCTATGTCGGCTTCCCGCTCTACTGGCCGGACGGTTCTGTTTTTGGGACAATTTGCGTTTTGGACTCGAAACTGAACCGACGTGCTCTGATGTTCCGCGAAGGGCTGAAAGAGTTTGCTCGCGTGATCGAAGCGGATCTTAAACTGCTTGTCGAAGCGGACCGACGCGTTCAGCTTGAACGACAACTTCAGGAAAGTCTGGATCAACTGGAAACACGTGTCGAAGAACGCACCGCCGAGTTGGAAGAGGCAAACATCGCCCTGCGCGTTTTGCTGCAAAGCGTTGAGCGGTCGCGCGATGACTATAACCAGAACATCATGCGACAGATCAAAGGAGTTGTCGCGCCGACTTTTGCCAAGCTGCGCAGCCGGGTCATAGGAAACGACGCGGCGCTGGCCTATCTTGATATTCTGGAAGAGAATTTAAGATCCATCACTGCCTCGATGTCCGACGAAAAGCGGGATGTGTTCGAACAGCTGACCCCGTCCGAACAGGACATCGCCCAAATGATTATACGCGGCCAGACCACAAAAGATATTGCTCAGGTTTTGTCGCGTGAGCCGAGCACAATCGAGTTTCATCGCAACAACATACGCAAGAAACTGGGCTTGCGGAAAACGGGTCAGAACCTGCGTAGCAAGCTGCGGTCCCTGCAATAATCATGGGGATGATCCCCATGATTTACTCTTGGTTTTCTCACACTCATCTGACCGACTACCGTTGTTACCCTTTTGTCCATGGTGCCAATCCGGGTGCCGGGCAACAACAGGGAAACACATAATGGAACGAGAAGACCTAAAGCTGGAACCGACATTGGTGAATGGCAAGAAAGACGATCTGACGCCAGGCCTTTCGCGACGTTCTTTTTTCATGGCCGCCGGAGCAGCAGGAGTGGGCGGTGCTGCGTCTTTGTTGTCCAGCACATCGGCTCAGGCGCAATCGACAGACTGGACCCAGCCGGGGAACAACAATGGTGTTATCGAATTGCAGAAAACCACGGGCACTGCTGTCGATGGCGATCTGGGGATCGACTTCTACGGCCATTGCGCGCTGAAATTCACCTCGCCGAGCGGGGCGACGGTGTTGTTCGACCCATGGCGCGATGACCCGTCCGGTGCCTGGGGGCTGTGGTTCAAGAATGAATTCCCCGAGGTGCCAGTGGACATCTGCATGTCCACCCACACGCATTTTGACCACGATGCCATTCACCGCCCGGTCTCAACTATGGTGCTGGACCGGATGGTTGGAAACTTTGAGTTTGCCGATATCAAGATCACGGGGTTTGCCGACAAACACGCGTGCCAGGCTCCGGGTTGGTACAATTGGACAAACGCCTTGGCTGAATTCGGCGTTGAAGCCTGCCCGCCCAATAATGTTAGCCATATGGACATGGTGGTCTATGTGATCGAGGCCGGTGGGTTGCGAACCCTGATCTGGGGCGACAATAGGCACAACCCGCCGCAGGAATTCTGGGATGCCATCGGGGAAATCGACATCCTCACTCTGCCGGTGGACGGATCGCAACACATTCTCAGTTATGGTCAGGGCGATGATATCGTGTCGCGCCTGAACCCCAAAGTTATCATTCCGACACATTATCTGAGCGAGACCACCAGCTATACCCTGACCACCTTGCAGGACGCGGATGAGTGGGTGAAGTCCCAACCCAGCTACAAGATGTTGGACGGCGCCAATCTGTCGCTGAACGCGGCGGACGTTGCAGGAATGGACAAAGAGTTCATGTATTTTGGCAACCACGCCCAGACGGGGTAACGGCTGGCTTTGCGCCCTTGCTCAACTCAGTAGAACGGCCAGCGAATTTTTCCGCTGGCCGCTCGTAGTTTCAAAATTTGTTTTCGAAAATAACATAGCTCGGCGAATTTCAGTCGAATTGAAGGCTCGCGGTCCAAACCTGCCTTTCACCGACCAATCAAATGCTGCGGTCGCAGCCTGCTTCGCCGTCATTCACTGCAAGTGCAAAGTTACGTGCACGCCGGAAGCCGGGAGCGCAATAAAGCTGCCCTTAGAAGAAATACTTGATGCTAAAGTAAGGCCCGTGCCGGTCGGCGTCATAGGCGAATTCTCCTGAACTCAGCATGTCGCTGTAGTCGACGCTGAAATAGCGGCATCCAAATGTGAGGGCGGTTGTCTCTCAGGGTTGGAAATCAAAACCAACACTCGCACCGATTTGAAGGTCATTTCCGCCAGCAACGAAGCAATTCCGGGCCAGTTTTGGCTCAGTCGCCACATCCCGCGCTTGCCGATTACGGGTTCTATCCAATCCTGATCGGCGCCCAATACAGGCGGATTGCCAGGCGTCGGAGTGAAGATGTCTGTTTCCTAACTGATGGAGTTGTACCTCTGTCCCGCCTGAATATCGATTGCATACCGCTGGTTTTTAGCAGCAAATGCTCCGTCAACGATACGGTAAGCACCTAGAACACCAGACCATTTTGACGCACGTTTACGTTCAGCTCGGCACCCATCGAGCCAGGCAGCGTCGGCGATTATTCCAAAATCTCCATTCCATGCCTCATACCGGCCGGCCGCTGCGAAATCGAGCAAGTCCAGCACGTCGCCAAGATCTAGATCAGCGGCTTGACCAGCCACGGTGGATGTCCCCGTGGTTCGCAAGGGTGTGAACAGATAGAACGCAGCACCATGACCCCAGCTGGATTTGTCCTGGTCCGGCGCGGTCAGTGATTGAGCACAGGAAAGTGTCGGCAGCGTTAAAATGCACGTCGCAAGCGCAATCACGCTGAAAATTATGCGGTGAGACGTAGCTTTGTCTTTGGGGTTCCTGAAACTTAGTAGTTGAATCTGAGACCGATTCCGACGCCTTGATTATAAGGACGATCTGCTCCGATCCCGATCAGCACATCTGCATAGAGGGCAATACCGGGGCTAAGATTTTTGCCAATCTGAAACTCAGCGGTTGCAGGCCAGGCGTTGTTTTCCCAATCATAGGGCGCTTTGATATCTGCTTTGACCCAATACCCATCGCCAAACGGTTGAAGCGCAATCAGGCGCATTGCAGTTTGGCTGACATCAGTCGGGCCATTGTACGACGCGAAATGCTGGACCAAAGGGATCAGCGTCAGCCCGGTGTTTGTGTTGGCAAAGGCAAAGCCACCAAACGGGGCGATCTGATCCGACCCGGTGCCAATGCCTTCATCGGGGTCGCCAAAATCAAGGATCCACTCCAACCCAAGCGCGGATTTGACGGTCCAGGTGTCATTCAGGGGTTTCTGTGACGGGAAATAGATCAGCTTCAAACTGGTCTTTTCAAACCCGCTGAACCGTGCGCCAGTCGCATTTGTCGAATTGTAGTGGAGCTCATATTTCAGCTTCAGATCAGGGCGCAGCATATATGCGCCATCAATGAACACATCCTGACGGTCTGCCCCACCTTCAAGATCAAAATACTGATAGCGAATGTCCGTGTTGTTGACAGCAGCCAATGGGTTTGACGCGTTTTCCTCAGCTCCGACAGCGAAACCCGCTATCAGCAACCCGGACGTCAGGATTGATTGGATAATGAAGTGGCTGGCCATCGTGTACCTGAAAAACTTCGTGCGATTGGTAAGACGGTGGCTTTGCCACCACCGTCCCAAATTCGCTATTGCCAGCTGGAAAAGACTTCTCTGGTCAGTTCGCTTTCAGGCCGAAGGTTCTCGATACCTTCGTAAGGAACACCCTTTCCAAGTGGCAGATGCGGGTGTTTGGCAATGGTTTTTTGATGGCGCTTGACCATGTCCTGAAAGGACGCCCCTGACCACAAAGAGTACCCGACAAGGGGATGTTCTTCACGCGGGTCGCGGTAGACATTGAAAACAGGTGCCGCTGCGCCCGGCTGGCCGGGGGCAGGCAGGTGCATCTTAAACTCCTGTTTGACCACTGAGCGCAAAACGGGCCCCTCGTACACATAGACGTAGTCTCGGCGCGAGTTGCCTTCGCCCTCAAGCAGCAGCGCGGTTTGGTCAATCCCGTCAATCACACGGTCGCGCGGAATGCGGTCGGTTGCCCCTGCAATTCGGGCAAAGGTAGTGAACAGATCCGAGACATGCACGATATCACCAGCTGCGCTTCCCGGCTCGATTACTCCGGGCCACCGGATAAATGCATCTGTACGCACGCCGCCTTCCAGGTGCTGGGTCTTGCCGCCACGGTAAATCAGCTGGTTTAGACCTGATGTCCCCTCGTAGTGATACATCAAGCCATTGTCAGCCATGACCATGACGACGGTGCTGTCTGCCTTGCCAGTTTCATCGAGCTTGGCCAGAACTTCGCCGATCCAGCCGTCCAGAACCTGTAATTTGTCGGCATGGAAGCCACCATTGCGGGAAACGGCCTCATCAGGGTAGGCAAAGTTCAGCGGGTAGAGCGGCCAGTACTGCATGAAAAACGGGTCGTCCTGCGAAGCCAGCTTCTCCAGCTGCTCCAATGCCTGACGCTGATAGCGCTGGTTCATTTCCTCGTATTTCGCCTGCGTCCATTCCTCGCCTGGTGCCATATCGACTTCGCGGGCAAGACCGCCAGCTTCACCTTCAACGCCAGTTACCAGACCGTAGGGTTTGAACCGCTGGTCCAATTGAAACTGGTTGGACTGACCCGACGCATGGTAGCCAAGCATGTTGTTGGCGACCATTGCGTCACGTGTCATCAGACTCAGTTGAACCTGCTGGTGCAAGGGAAAGGCCGCCCAGTCAAACCCCTGATTGTGCGGGTAGGATTGTTCAATATCGCCTTGATGCCATTTCCCTACATGCGCTGTGTTGTACCCTTCTTCCTTCAGGATTTCGGCAATCGTGACTTCTTCAGCCGCAAGACCTTCACCGACTAGAGCAACCTTGACCTCTTCCACACCCGCGCGCGCCGGGTGACGACCGGTCAACATCGCTGTTCGTGTCGGTGTGCAGGACGGCTCGGTATACATTCTCATCAAGGACATGCCTTCTGTGGCAAAATCGTTGATGTTGGGCGTATCGAAACCGGTGACGTAGTTCATCGTCCGGTTGCCCATCTGACCAAAACTGACATCGTCAATCAGAATGTAAAGAATATTAGGTGGTTTGCCGCCATTGGCGCCGCGGATCTCGGAAAGCTTCGCTTCGATCTCCGTATCCTGAGCGTCCCATTGTTCGCCAAATTGCGCGCGGAGAAAGTGGAATTCTCCATCATGAATGATGGGCGCATCCTGAGCGAAGCCCGCGCCAGCCATCAGCACCATGGCAGAGGCATGTTTCCATATTGATCTCATCGGTATCTCTTCCCCATTTTCGAATTACATCTTTCCTGCACGCCGCAGGGACTGGGCGATTTCATCCCTAAGACCATCCAGGGTCTCGCTGATGTCGCATTGAATCTGATACGATTGGCTTCCCGGCTCAGCATTCATGGAGAGATACTCGTCGCTGAGAAGCTGGTAGTCTTGGCAGATCTCATCGAACACAGTGTCCACGCGCCGTAAGTCCGCAATTGCGGCCTGGTGGTCGGGAAACAGCGTATCAAGTTCGAGGCCTTTCAATTTCGATGTCTCGTTCGATAGATCAGCAGATATACTGGAGTGTTGGACGAATTCACTTTTAACAATAGGTATATCGGGGCATAATACGGTGTAGTCATGGATGTAACTCGCTGAAAATATGGAAGTATTTAGAGACAAGTCACCTCCTCTGAATGAGGGCATTGCGCCTGACGCTGAGGATGTGCGGGCCGCACTTCAACGACTTGTCAGATCCTCGACTTTCGCAAGTTCACAGCGATTGCAGGACTTTCTTGTCTATGTGGTCGAGGAATCGCTTAATGGCCGCGCTAATGACATCCGTGCCAAAACCATCGCCATGGACGTCTACGGCGGGACCATGTCCGAGATGGCGCGTCGAGAAAATGTGGTGCGGGTGGATGCCGGTCGCCTGCGTCGCAAGCTGGCCGACTATTATGTCGAAGATGGCCGCGATGAAATCACTGTTTTCGATCTGCCAAAAGGCGGATACGCACCTGAGATCTCGATTAGGTCGCCCGGGACGGATCAGCCTGAAGTTTCCGAGAGGGAAACTAAGAGGCACACTTGGCTTCGCCCGTTCGTTGGGATTACAGGGGTTTTCATTTTTATCTGTGTTGCTGCTGCAATTGCGTTAATGTCGACAAATCGTGGGGTTCCAGTCAACCTGCCAGTCGATGGCCTGAGCCAAGATGAGCGCAGCGCCATTTTTGATGCATCCCCCATGCGGCTTCAGGCCGTCAACCTGGCCAACTCAGGCCGCGATTTGATTTTTCCGGCGTTGGAGCCCGCGCGGCTGAACGGAGCCCTGACAATATTCAAAGGGGCAATCGAAAACGACGACAGCTATTTCGGAGGCCACGCAGGAGCCGCGCAGGTTGCAGCAATGATAGCGTTGGTTTCACCGGACGCCGATCCGACCGGGGACATGCTGCGTTACGCGGACACACAGGCCAGCAGGGCCATTGAATTGGCACCCGAAACGGGGTGGAGCCAATCTGCAAAGGCCTGGGTCGAATTTACCAAGGGAAATTGGCCTGAAGCTACGGAGTTCTCGTACAGGGCACAGCGTTTAGCACCAAACGACGTGCATGTGCTGGAGTTCGTCTCACTGATCTTGTTGTACGCAGGTGAGTTCGAAGAAGTCGTGATGATCAGCGAAGATGCGCTGTCGAAAATAGATTTGGACCGGGGTTATGTGTTTCAGAACGCGATGGGGTCTGCAAAGTTTCACCTGAAGGATTTCGAAGGTGCCGTTTCCGCCTTTGAGCAGGTGACCGAAAAGGGCGGCCCCGTCGGCCCTGTGTCTGTGGCTTATCTTTTGGCGGCTCACCAGATGCTGGGTAACGAAAGTGAAGCTCAGGCCTTGGCGGATAAACTCTCGCGTGAGTGGCCTGACAGTCGGGTGGATATTTTATTTCAGAGACTGTTCGCGGACCGGGCATACGGAGTGGAATTAGGTGAAGCTATGAAACAAGCCAATTGGAAGCCAAAAGTTAACGAATGAAGCTCGTGTCTTGGCTATCGGAGCCATTCCAGTACGAACTGGCCACGGTGGTTGTTTAACCAAACATCGTTTCCAGCTAGGAAGCGTTATAGCTCACTGCCTCATTGCCGCTGGAGTTCGCAGACGGCCCTAACCGGACTTTCACTTTGAGGGGAAGATTATTACCTTTTCTAGAAGTAGGCAGTCCTATTGTGCCTCACTCATCAGATCGCGAAGTAGTTCCGCATGGGTCTTTCTGGTCATCTGGCTTACGTTGAAACGTAGAAACGAGTTCTTGGATTGAGTTGGGCTAAAGACATTTCCGGGCGCCAGAACGACACCTTTCTTGAGAGCTTTTCGCGCTATCGCTGCAGCATCCTGTCCGTCTGGCAGCTCGCACCAAAGATAAAATCCACCTCTGGGTTTCACAAAAGGCCTAATGCCTAACGCTTCTAACTCGTCGGTTGCGCGGGTACGGGCGCGATCCAGTTTAGCCCTGAGCGCCTCCATGTGTTTGCGATAGCTACCGTCAGTGAGCGCCGAATGTAGCAATTCTGTCACCATAGGGCTTGGACCTCCGAAGCTGATCGCAACCTGAAGTTCGGTCAGGGAGACAATCCAGTCAGGACGCGCTGCAATAAATCCACATCGCAACGATGCCGACAGGGTTTTGGAAAAGCTTCCAATAGTGAGAACGCGGTTAAGCCCATCCAGGGAAGCCAGTCTTGGCGAAAGATCAGGTTCGAACTCAGAGAAAATGGCATCTTCCACGATTTGCAACTCATACGCTTCGGCCAGAGTCAGTACACGATGCGCAGTCGCCGCAGTTAGTGTCACACCTGTTGGGTTGTGCAATGCCGAATTGGTCAGATAGAGCCGCGGCCGCTCTTTCCTAAGCACGTTTTCAAATTGGGCAAGGTCGGGGCCGTTAGGCGTGTAGGGGACACTGACAATGGTAATCTGGTGTGCTCTCAGAAGGGCCTGAAAGTTGAAATAACATGGATCATCCACCAACACAGTATCGCCAGGCTTGAGTAGCAATCTGCAAATCAAGTCCAGCGCCTGCGATCCAGAATTGGTGAGCAAAACGGTATTGGGATCTACCTCTATGTTCTGGTCGCACAGCATTCGAGCCACATGCTGGCGCAGACCGGAATGACCCTGTGCACAGCTGTAATCTGTAAGCACATTGTCGCCTCCACGTGCCACACGGCGCATTGCTCGCCGTAGCGACTCGACAGGCATCCAATCGGCAGGCATCCAGCCACATCCAGGCTTTGCCATGTCCTGGCTGGCGTCTATCGATTGTCGCGCGACCCAAAGCGGATCAATCTCGCGCTCAAGCAGCGGTCCAGTTTGCGAAACCTCGAACGGTTGTACGCGGTCTGACACAAAAAAACCTGAGCCGCGACGAGCAAAGATAACTCCTTCAGCGGCCAAGACATCATAGGCCTCTACCACTGTCGAAGGTGACACGCCCAAGCGAGTCGCAAGGCCCCGGACTGAGGGAAGTTTGTCACCCGCACCAAGTGCCCGCGATCGAATAAGACGCGTGATATGTTCCATCACAAGAGCTCTACGGGTCGCAACGGCCATACTCGATCTCCTCTGTATGGGGCCATACAGCAGTACAGTTTTTTCCAATTGTATTGCTTTGTACCTGCGTTTGTCGCGCCACTCCAGCTACAAGGTTCAAAAAGGACCGTTAATTTATGAACTCCTCGTTTTCTGGTTGGGGCAGCGGACTGCTCGGTGTATTGATCTTCAGTGGGTCACTTCCCGCAACGAGGGTGGCGGTCAGTGGCCTAGACCCGTTCTTCCTGACATCCGCCCGAGCGGTTCTTGCGGCTGTACTTGCGCTTTCCCTGCTGGCCTTTTTCAAAGAAAAGCTACCTTCGCGTGAGAACCTGTTTTCTCTTGTGGTTGTAGCCTTGGGTGTAGTGATCGGCTTTCCGCTTTTAACAGCGCTGGCGCTACAGCACATCTCCGCTGCACATTCCATCGTTTTCATTGGCCTCCTGCCGCTAGCCACCGCGACATTCGGCGTTCTGCGCGGCGGAGAACGCCCGACCGCGTTGTTCTGGGTATTCTCGATCCTTGGCAGCTCGGCCGTCGTCGGCTTCGCCCTCAGCCAAAGCGCTGAAGTATCACTCGTCGGGGACCTCTTCATGGTCGCTGCCGTCCTCGCTTGCGGGTTGGGCTATGCGGAGGGTGCACAGATATCGCGTCGCTTGGGTGGATGGCAGGTGATTTCCTGGGCGCTGGTCCTATCCTTACCTTTTATGGCGGCTTTCGCGATTTTGACATGGCCCCCTACATCAAACGGGCTGACCCTGCCGGTCTGGCTCAGTCTAGGCTACGTCTCTATCTTTTCGATGCTGGTCGGTTTTATCTTCTGGTATCGCGGTTTAGCACTAGGCGGCACAGCAGGTGTCGGACAGCTTCAACTTCTCCAGCCGTTCTTCGGCCTGATCCTCGCGGCTCTTTTGCTCGCGGAGCCCGTTGCGCCGTCCATGATCGGGGTAACGATCTTAGTGGTGATTTGCGTAGCCGGGGCAAAGCGTTTCGCCTGGCGGCCGATTCCGGACTCATGATCCAAGATTAAGATATCCCAGTGCACCCATCGAACCTGCCGTTCGCCGCAAGCGCGAGATAAGAGGCTCCAAGAATTCGCACAACCTCAGTTGAATTTTAGGTCAGGCTACGCTTCGGGACCCAACCAATCCTGTGTCTTACCGTCGGCCTTCAATTTCTGAGCGAGCAAGCTCAGCTCTTTGTAGATAATTCCTGCAGCAGGGTGCCAAGCGGCTACATCTTTCGCTTGTTGCGAGACGACAAAGGTGTCGCCTCGTGATGCGGGTCCCGTAAGCGCTCCCAGTGGTCCATAGGCGGCAACATTCTCACAGGTGGCATGAAGCAGCGTGGTGTTCAGTTGCTTTGCAATGTCATCAGGCACTCCCGCGGTAGCCCAGGCTTCACGCGCGATCGCCTGCAAAACCACAGTGAAGTTATTCGAAATCACGGCGGCCGCATGATAGAGGCTTTTGCTATCGGAATTGATATGAAATGGGATTCCACCAATCTCGGTCAGAAAGTCTTTGATAAAATCCAAGGCAGAAACTTCGCCCTCAATGCCACAAAGTGTTCCCTTGAATTGCTGGATCGCGGTTGCCGGCTCTGCGAACGTAAGTACCGGATGCACGCTGGCCAGTCGCCAGGCTAGCTTCTGAAGCGGCGCCATTTCGCCTGCCGGGAAAAAACCACTGCAGTGAAACGCAACTGGAGGCGGTTCATTGAAATCGTGTTGACCAACAACTTTTGCGAGTTCGGTTGCTGCAATTGAAATCTGAGAATCCGGCACCGCCAAAATCCACAGGTCGGCCGGCGCTAAGTCTGCATATTTCTCCACCGCTCTGCCCATTCCCGCAATTTGGGCTGATCTAAATCGAGAACTCAGTATGTCCTGAACCGAATACTTGGATGAGTGTCGCAAAAGGCCGAGGATGGTTTGCCCCACGCGACCGGCACCAACAATATTTACTCTGATTTTTGCCATTCAATGGCCTCCGACCTATACGCTCTTGCTTCCTTAGGGAACATGCTAAGCGACAGACCAATTCATCAACACCAGTTTATCCAAGGCAACAATCAATCGGAGCGGCCCATTCCTGCCGTTCGACCTTGGTCACCTTCGCTGCGACGCGACCCGTCAGAGGAGACATTCGCCGCGAGCGCGAAAACGGGGGCCGGTCGAACTCAAAGTCAGCGGACAAAAACGGTCTTTTTTCCCTGGCCAGAGTCCTCGGGCACAACCTCATGAGGCTCAAGAAATTGCTGAGATGGTCGGATAATTTCGTATGAGCGATACCTGAACTGCGACTCCTTGTTCGTCACCTGACCGGACCGTACGCCGGCTCGCCGCTGGCTACGCGACGGGCAATATTTTGCCCGAACACTGTGACCTTCGAGTCTCAGAGTGATATTCCGGCGAGATGGGTATATCCTGACATCGCAACACTGCATTCTTGTTTTGCGATGTCAGGATATCAAATCCAGAGACGGTGTTGCTACCTCGCTCTGGAACTCAGGCGGCGGTCTGATCAAGCAAGGCAAAGTCTGAAGATTGGCCGTTCCAGGAACGGCGAACACGGAGACAGAAAATGCGGCCAGTGGACAAACATTCTCCTCCCTCAGCGGAAGAGATCCTGCAACTGACCCGCCTCGATCCCATTCCCTCTTATCTTTCGCCTAGCCTCTATCTCCCGGTATTCGAAGCACTCGTCGAACTCAGGTTAAAGGGGATCGACGCCGACTGGAACGTCGTGCTCGATTCCGGCTGGCGGTGCCTGGGTCTGGCCCATGCGGCGCTGCTACTGCATCAGGACCACACAGCCACACTACGGCGCTCGCTGGCCCTGCAGCAGCTCAGCGACGATTTCACCGACGCGGCCCTCAAGGAGTCTTTCAACGATAGGAGCCGGGCCGAGTTGATTGCCGAGCTTCAGGCCGCCGGCGAAGAGATCGATCCCTTGGCCGGTATCGATGCCCTAATGGCCGAGATCGAGGCGGACCCGCACTTCGCCGACCTCAGCGGCGAGTTCGACGATATTCGCTCCGAACTGGAGCAGATCCACACCAGTACGTTCGAGGAAACGAGTGCCCTCCTGGATCAGGAGACCGGCGGCCCGCTCCTCGATGAAATAGTCGGGCTTCGCCAAAAGGCCATGCAGACACTGGTTGAGGGGGACGCGATGATCCTCACCGGTCTGTCGCGCGGCCTTGTCGCCGTGGCGCATGCCGGCTTCAACCTGACCGAACGGAGTGACACGGTGATCAGCGCTTTCGTCGCAACCGATTATCTTCCAGCGGCTAATCGCTTGATTGACCGCTTCGCCAAACAACTGCGCGGCCTCCAGATGGAGCTTTTCGTCGCATGCGCCCGCAATGCGCTCGACGAGGCGGCCCAGGCGGCGCTGAACATTGTCGTTGAATCCGAGCGCGCGCTTCCCGCTTTCCTGAGGTCGCAAGCCATACTTCGCTACTCCATTGTGGAACTTCAGAGCCTCGGCCGCAACTCCGAATCGGAAACGCTCGGTCGTCAGGCTGCGCGCGCCGGTGGCCTAACCCGGGAAGCGATTGGCAGCCATGTCGCCGCCGCACGCATCATGCAGGAGATCGCGTCCGGTTTCCGCGCCGAAACGGTCGCGGAGCTTGTCGAAAGGGCATCGAGCACCGCCTTTGACGGCGATCTTCCCGACGGCAAGAACATTGCGCTCAATGCCCTGTCAGACCGGCCGGATGGCGAATTTGTTGAGGTCGAGGGCTTCGTCAATACGATCGAAGTGCTCAACCCGCCGGGCAAATCCCGCGTGAGCCGCGTTGTGCTGATCGATCCGTCGAATGGCACGACCTTTCCGGCCGTGATCCTCTTCGCGCACCTGCCCCATGCCGGGCTGACGGAGGGCGCCTATGTCCGGTTGAACGGTACGATCCAGTCAAGCTCTAGCCTCAATGAGGATGAACCGGCCGTCGAAATCGACCGGCTCGCCCTTGCCGAGCTCGCCAAGGAGAATTGGCGGATCGCCTTTTTGCGCGCGGCTGAACCCTGGTACGAGGTCTGGCGCAGCAACGCCAACATGATCTGGTCGATCGGCCCGCACCGCCCGCAGGACGAGCAGGAGCCGATCGCCCTCGGCGCGGCCGACCTCATCTATCCGCCCTTCGTTAGAAATTGAGGCCGACCATGTCCTGTGAACTGGAGAAACATCTCGTCGAACTCGCTGACAAGCTTGTCGAGCACTACCACGACGAGATGAAGAAGGGCGATGAACATCTGCAGGATCTTCTGGAAGACATCCCCGGCGCTTGCGAGCATGTCGGCATCCCGAAGCTCGGCCATCTGTTTCCGTCGAGTTCCGGTGGCGGATATCTGGTCGAAGACCCGCTCCGGCGCGGGTCGAGACGCGAGCTGAACCGGGAGTGCTTCGACGCGATCCAGGCCTATCGCTGGTTCAGGATGGTCGACATGTACAAAAAGACGATGCTTTGGATTAAGGCCAACGACATGCGCGACCGGTTCAGGGATCGACTGAGTGAATGCGAACACGAGAACAAGGAAGTCTGAGCGGCCCTGGCAGCGGTCACTATGAGAGGGATAGCCATGTCAGATACATGCCAACTCGAGCACCTGCGTGTGGAGATCTACGAGAAATGGATCGGGTTCCATTCCGGCCTTTGGTGGGACTTCCATATGGAAGAGCTCGATCTGAAGCACGAGGTTCATGAGGCCTGCCCGGTCATCGAATTCGAGACCCCGCCCGAATGCGCCGAGGCGCGCGGAAAGCTTCAGCAGCATCGGTTCTGGAAGATGGAGCCGCTTGAGAGAACTATCGATGCGCTGCGCGAGAAGCTCTACGAACACCAGGAAGCGCTGGAAAACTGCGAGCATGAGGCCAAGGCGTTCAAGCTCGCCTGATTTCAACGACACTTAAAGTGCCGGGCGCGACAAGATTTCCTTCGCGACAGCGAGGCCACGAGCGGTAACGGTAGAAGGGCCGGCGAGCCATCCCTCAATGATCTCGCTTGCCGCCTTGTGCCGGTCCGGCTGGCTGCGCTGCGCTGCGAGCATGCCGATGACCCAGTGATTGTGGGCAATGCGCGTTTCGCGTGCAATGGGCTGGATGTCCGGGTCGGCCTCGGCGAACAGCGGCAGCGCTTCGGTCAGGTCGCTCGGTGTGGAAAGCAACGTGTTGTCGACCGGCGGCTCGCCATTGTCAGACCACCAGCGCCGCGCATCCTCGGGCCGGTACCCGAACTCCTCCCTGAACTTGCTCGCGAATGGGCTGACGAACGGCCAGTCGCCGCCGGCCATGATCCGCTCCACGATCTCGATCGTCGTCGCCCGATCGCCCCGCGCCTCCGGGTCATAGAGGACGCGATCTTTAACCGCCGCGTGGATCGGGCTCGTCGCGTCGGTGGTTAGTTCCGTTTCGGGCGCAAGGCCGAGCGCCGCGACCGGCAGCAGCGGCGGCGCGCCGAGGCCGAGGCAGTGGAGCCGGTCGAACGCGCCGCCGGCATCTCTCGCCCCGTCCGAGAGACCGCGCACGACCTGGGCAAGGCGCACATAACGCCGTGGCGCCGGGCGAGCGAGCTTCAGGCTTGCCGTCCCCATGACGTAGAAATCCGTGGCTGTCGGGTCACTTGCAAAGCTCGCCACGCTGAGCGCGACATTCCTAACGCCCGCCCCCATCGCCTCCTGCCCAGCCGCGCGCGCGGTGTTGTAATCGACCGCGCCGAGCACCGCATAGATGAGGCGCCCCGCCACGGCCGGATCCTCCGCGACCCGCCGCCAGAGCCGAATGCTTCGCCGGGCAAGCGTCCGATATCGGTCGACACTCCACCTCGTGATTTCGCGCTCGATACCGAGCGCCATCAGGCAAGCCGTCCCGAAATCCTCATTGGCGATGAGGTCGGTCGGATCCATGGAAAGCTGCGCCGCCAGCAGCGCGTCGTGGTCGCGCATCTCGGATTGCGCCTCGGCCGCATCGATCACCGAGTCGGCGAGCGCCGAAGCCCGGTCGCGGAGGGCATCGGGGACATCGCGCCCGCGCGGGATGCGCCCGACCGTCCGCCGGATCTCCTTGACCTCATCGCGAACAAGCGCCGCCTCGTCCCCGAATCCGGCGGTGACCTCGCCAATCAGTTCGATCGTGCCATTGTCGGCAAAGAGTGGCAGGCCCATGGCGCGGACCTCCGCCGCGTCCTGAAGTGCCGCTGGCGTGATCCGGTGGCTCGAAAGGAGATAGCCATGCGCCTCGGCGCCGGCCTCGGCGAACGCCTTGAGCGTGTCGCGCCGGAGATTAGATATGAAGCGCATCGGCCCGCATCCTTACGGCAGCTAAAGATAGAATACACGATTTCGCTAAGTCATAGAAATTATTAACGCCCTATTCCACGCCCAGATTGTTAATCAGACACGGTTCTGGGGGATGATAGATTGAATCTCTTGCCTGGCTTAGAGAATAACTGTTCAGACAATCCCTCTTACCAGACAGTACGCGCTCTACGTTCCTACGGAGTCTGATAGTGCAGAGCGATCAGGTTTGGCTGGTGGATTAGCGGCAGCTTCAATAACCCTAGATCTCAGCGCCCTTGTCAAAATCGGGTGTTTCCACCGGTGAAGCCGATACCACTTGCCTTCGCAAGAATGGCACGCGCAGCCATAAGCATAATTTTCCATCTTGATCGCATGCGAGCAACAACAACATGCGACGCAAGATGACACAGTTCAGCAACATCGGGTGCTGAAGTGTCAAAGTCCCTAGGTCATGACCCCCATGTCAAAAAACGGCCGTTTTTAAGCATTGTCGGGCTGTATCCTGAAAGCCCTGCAAAACCTTGTGCCACAAACCCTTGGCACCCCCTTTTGGTTTTTTTCACATTTTTGGCCGCAGCCCGAAGAGCGGACATTGATGCGATGCGCGGCATTGGTCGAAATGGGCTCTCTGCTGACATTCTCTGCGACGCGCCTCAGCGCAAAGAAACCCGTTACCAACCGTTGATCACAATTCGATTTTTCGCTCATGCTGCATGTCGCGAACCACGCAAACCGGATCTTCCCTAAGTGGAACACAGATTGCGGTGACGCGGGACAGAGTGACCTTTGGCTGCGACTGTATCAAGGGCCGCTTTCCGTTCGGACTGTCAATATCGGTCGTTTTAGCCAACGAACATGCTCGTTAGGTTGCCAGTGCCGTCGACCATGCGTCCAATCCGTTTGCTGTCTTTATTTCCCTTTTTCAGGTACTTGCGCCAACCGCCCACTTAATAGAGGAACGGCACGAATTTCGCGGTTTTTCCGGCATAGGCATTGAATTCCTTGCCATAGCGATCCGCCAGATACTCGTCGAGTGGCGGGATATGATAAAAGATGAACAGATAGGTCATCAGCGCCGGGATTGAGAACGCCCAGATTGAGGCCGTCAGGATCGCCCAGCCGGTGAACAGGATGCTGTCGCCCAGATAGTTGATGTGCATTGAATAGGCGAAGAGGCCATCTGTGTAACACCGCCCCTTGGAGCCCGGTAGCTTCTTCCACGCACGGCGTTGCAGTTCGGAGCCTGTGTTCAGATATGAGCCGAACAGAAGTAGCGCGATCCCGATCCAATCCCATGGACCAAACGGTGCGGCTTGGCCGGAAAGAAAGCCAGCACCGAGTAGCAAGAAGCCGATTTCGAAGATAGCGATGAAGACGGTCAGCCCCAACCCTTCGGACAGTTCGACCTTGCGCTGCAGCAGTACGAACAGGGTTATCATGTGGCGCAACCAATAGAGTACTGCCGCCCCTGCCAGCAGTTTGCCTCGGGTAGGATCGGCCCATTCGAAACCCCCGAAAGCCAACCAGAGGCAGACCACCACAATGGTGCTGTGCAGAAGCGCAAAGATCAGTTTGATCCCGAACGAGCGATCATGTGCGCGGTCCACGCCGCCGTATTTGGTTGTCATCAATCTATCCCTAGTCTCGTAGCAATCATGGGCGCGTCTTAGAACGGTTTGAACACCATCAAAACAAGCCTGGTGATGCTCATGATGAATGCGGCGCCACCGATCGGTGAGGCTTTCTTGAACGTGGTTTCATAGCTCTCGGACAGCACCGAAACGCCCTTGTGGGTGGCGTCGACCGCTGTGTCATGCAGTTGTCGTTCAATCCGGTCTCCGATCAGAAATGCCAGAAGCAGAGCGAGCCAGAGGGCAATTGAGACCACAAGCCAACCGGTCCACCAGTCATAACTCAGCAGCAGCATCATCCACAGGCCTGATGCCGGGATGATGAGAAGCGATGGCCCCATGAAGATCCTGTTGATCCGCGTCACAACCCGTAAAAGGGCGGCTGCCTCTACCTGGGTCGCGGCGCGGGCATGGGCGTGGATCACGCCGTTGATGATGGTCGCCCCCACCGTGATGAGTGCGGCAAGCAAATGGGTCAGTTTCCAGGAAAGGAAAATATCTGGCATGGCGCTCATCTTTTTTAGACCAATTGGACTATTTAATATTTATGGACCCCAACTTCAATCCGTGTCAATCGTAATTGGACCACATGGACGAAAAAATGCCGAAAATTGTTGATCATGACGCCCACAGCCAGGATCTGGCGCAACGGGCGGCCAAATACTTCTCGGATCACGGTTATGCCGGGACCAGCATGCGCAAGGTTGCGGCCTATCTGGGTGTTTCGAAAAGCGCGCTTTATCACTACTTTCCGACCAAGGAAGACCTGTTCCTGGCCTGCACCAAACAGGTTATGGCTGCGTTTGATACGGATATTGTCGACCCGGACCTTTCCGAGGAAGAAAACCTGGCGCGCCTGACAGATGTCCTACGTCGGGACTTTGCTACGGAGATGGCACTGACCTTCGAGTATCTGCGCGGCAAAAACCCAGCCGAGATTGCCGGGGACGAGGCTATGCTGGTCGCCATGGATGCCTATCGCACAGTGGCCGCGCGCATTGTCGGAGAAAAGCGAGCCGAAGATGCCTTGGCACGCTTGTTCGGTGTTTTGATGCTGGACTACATGTCCGGGCGGTAACGACACACATACCTATTCCGGCTGGTAAGGCTCCTCGCGCAGCACATGGCTAACCAGGATCTTGAAGAACAGGATCGGCAGGAACCATTCTAGATAGGGTGGGCTGTCAAACACATAAAGCGACAAAAGCAGAGCGGCCGCGTAAAGTGTCGCTGCCACCGGGCGTCGCAGATAAAGCGGCGATTTGAGGATGATGACACTGGATGCCACTAGCATCCCATACACCCCGGCGACCCACAATACGTCAAAACCCTGAAAAGCCCAGCTGAAGACCACGATCTGAAGCAAGTGAATCGCAATGAAATTCATGTGCTGCTTGAAGCCCTCACCCTCGCGGAAGAACCAGCGCTTTGCTGCTGAAGTCGCGTTTGTGATCACCCCACCGACCATGTCCACGGCCAGAAGCGCGATGATCACAAACTGCCAGATCGACCAGTCGAACTGTGCATAGAGCCCGACACCAACAACGCCAGCCGCGAACAGAAACGGTGGATAGAGTTGAATGTTTTTTTCGGCCTTGGTGGCACCGGGGCCAATGAACTTGTCGATTGCACCCCAGATGCCGGGACGGAATGCGGGTAATTCCCAATTAATTGTCATGATGTGACCTTCCGAAAGATGGTTTCCGGAGGTCGAATACGGTCATCGGAAGGCCGTGTAAATTTTTTTAGTCCAATTGGACTATTAAGGAAATTAATAGAATTGCCAGATCGAATTTACGTGCGAGCTAAAGGTCCGTTTCTAACACATTGCGACGCTTCGGGCTAAGTGCATCAGTCAATATGATGGGCTCACAGCGGATGTTGTCAGATCGACGCGTGGCCTGCCTGCGCGGACGGGTTCCGAACCCTTGGATTGCCCAGCTCGCGTTAGCCAGTCAGATCTGTTTGGACTACTAGTCAACCGCCGACATACACACCCGACTTAGGCCGATAGAATATCTTCTGATCGTGCAGCCGCCCAAGCAGATCCTGAATTCGGTGCAAGCTGTCATTCCGTTCTTTCTTTTCGTCTTCGCTTTCACCAGGGGCTCCAACCGACAATGAGGTTAGTGCGCGCCGCAGGGATACTTCAATCAGATCGATGTCCTCGACTGAGAGTTCGAACAAATCGTTGTATTGGGGCATTCTGGTTACTCCTACCCGGGCGTGGGTTTCCAGAGTGCATCACCTTCCAAAGTAAATCCACCCTTGCATGATGCGGTGCTCAAGGTGGCTCTCAGAACTTTTTGATTACTGGCCAACCGTAATGATCGCCGTATTTTTGGCTTATAAGACAGTGTTTTTTAAGCCGACAAACAGTGAATTCGCTGCGTTTGCCCGAATGTCGGCTATGCTAACGCCTGCCAACCTGATGATCGCCAATCCAGGCGCGCTGATCCCAGGTTGTGATTTCACTCGTCAACCACCTCATCACAGGCCCTTGGTCAGTCGCGTTTATTGTGAGGAAATCCACCGTCCTCAGGATCGCGTTCTGTGCGAATTCGTACTCCAAAACCTTTAACTCGCCGCCTAAGATTTCTCGCTCCACCGAAACGACCGGCAACTCTGCCCAGCCCAAGCCACCTATCACAAGCGCCTTTCTGGTGATCGGGGTACTTGAGATCCAAATGTCCGGGCTGAAAATGCGGTCTCCAGCGATTGAAGCGACGGAACTCGGTTCCACTGCTTGACGGTATTGCGACAGGTCTTTCCGCCCCACGGTCGCCAGTTTAGCCAGCGGGTGGTCAGCGTGACACACGGGCACGACCCTCTGAAACCCGACGCCGAGGCATCTGTAGCTTTGAGCCTCCTTGGGTGCTTCACATACAAAAGCAGCGTCCGCATCACCTGATTGAACTGCCTTGAGAACAGAAGGCCTCGAAAGCTGCTCCACACGGAGTTCTAAGCTTGGGAACCTATCGGCTGTGCCAATTAACAGGTTTCGAACACGATCCACCAACAACCCATCTTCGACAAAGAAGGAAAACCTGGGCTCAATAGATCCGCTCAGCGCCTCGGCTTGCCCTCGGAGCATGTCCATGCTGCTCAATACCGACCTTGCGTGCTTCAGCAATGACTCACCGGCATCCGTTAACACGGGGCGATAGCCATCTCTGTGGAATAGCGACAGATCCAGATCGATTTCCAGATTTGAGATCGTCGCGCTGACGGCAGATTGTGCTTTGCCTAGTTTTCGCGCAGCGGCAGAGAACGAACCACACTCAACTGCGGTGACAAAAGCGCGTAACTGCTCGATCTCGGGCATTCGTAACTCCATCGGAAAATCATATGGACTTCAACTTTCTATATCTATCCTTCCTCTGATTAAAATGCGTCTGATCAAGAGATTTCTGCATTGAGGACACACGGTATGAAAGCGCCCTCCCCATTGAGCTTGGCAGCGGTAATTGCGTGCACATTCACTGTCGGCACAGCGACCGCGCAAACAACAGCCTGCAGTACTGCTTTGGACATTGATCTGCCATCGGAGTGCAAAGACGTGACAGTTAGTCATCCGATCGACGGGCTTGAGAATTTTCGTGAACTCACGACACCAGATGCGGGGATCAAGCCCGGTGTGCTCTTTCGCTCGGATCAGTTGGACGGCCTTTCCGATGCCGCCATTGCCGAGCTGAATGGCCTCGCTATCGAGACCATCGTTGATTTGCGCGCCCCGGAAGAACTGGAGACGCACCCAAACGCGCAGATTCCTTCGGTGGATTTCAACGTCAATCTGCCCATTGGCTCAGATCCAGCCGACATCGCCAAGATCATGCCCATCGAGATCGCGTCTCAAATCCGCCCAATGTGGTTTGAAGGCAAGTTCGATGAGATCGACCAGTTGCTTGCGGATCACGATGTCGACTTGCGCCAGATCAGGATTGACCGTTACCGGGATTTTGCGACCAAGTTTGATCCGCAAGTGTCCCGGTTCCTGCATCTGCTTACCGATGCGAACAACTTTCCGATGCTATTTCACTGCGCAGGCGGAAAGGACCGTACGGGATACATGGCGGCCGTCACCATGTTGACTTTAGGCTATTCCGAAGAGGATGCCTTGCGCGACTACCTGACCACCAATGCCTTCACCTACGACGAGCTCGAGCAACTGGTTGGCAAGGGCCCACGCTCGCTGCGTCCGGCCTTCGGAGCGCATCCGGAACAAATCAAAGCCTCCCTTCAGGCGGTCAAGGATGCTCATGGTTCTTTTGACACTTATCGCCGCGATATTCTCGGCATTAGTAATGAAGAAGTGGAGTCGATTAGGCAAAACCTGCTTTTGCAGAACTGAGGCGCTGACAAACGGATGGAATAGTTACAAAGGGTGGCCGCTCAATTTCTTCTCGCGGCGCGCAGCGTGGACCAATTGGCGGGATGCGCCCGAAGTTCTTGACGACTTCAAGCTTGGGCATAGCGTGGTGGTAGCCGATGACGCCGGTAGCATTTCTCTCTCACCGGGCATCCGAACAAGAGCTGACGCGAAACCTCAATCAGGCAATTGACGAACGGTTTGGTCTGTATGGCGGCAGCAAGTTTTATCATATCGCAGTCATTGTCGGCGGCTGCATGCTGGCCCCGCCAGGTGCACCGATCTTACTGAGCCCGAAGTCAGCCCTGATTGCTGAAGTTTCTATCTGGGATGATGCGCCAGACCAAAAGCTGACCGATCAACCCAAACAATTCACAGTGCTTGAAGACACAACGCTGGCGTCCTTCATTGCAGGTTCAGCTCATATGCGCACGAAGCAGGAGCAGTTAGATGGGCTATCCGAAAACCCAGCTCAACAGATCGAAGCATGGCTTGTTCGGCAGCGAGAAGAAAATGCCTGGCACAGTAGTCGCGGGATGGAAGGTCAGCCAGAACATCTGGAAGCGTCTTGGAACGATAAGAAGATATTCGGCTCGCCAATAGCCGACATTCGGCAACCTACGGTGTCAGTTGCTTCCGGGCTCGCAGCTGACCTCGGAGCGAGCCCAGCATTGCCCCTACCACTTCTGTGTTAATCCAACTGACGATCCAATGGCGACATCTGGCAACGTGCCTGTCGCTGCATCGCGACTTCACTGAACCAGTCGTCGTACATCGCGAAACATTTTTGGTACGTCCCAAGAACGATAAAGAATGTACTACGCAAATTTTGGATGCTCTGGAACGCATTGGGGCCCGAGAGGAATTGGCTCAACCAACCTTATCCACAGTAGAAACCGACGATGGGCGACTCCGTTCGTTAATCCCTCACATTGCAGGAAACAAAACCGATCTTCTTCTTTTGTTTTTTGACCGCCTGAACGAGCGTGAGAAGGCGAAGTTAGGTACATTGAAAACTATTGAGGGTCAAGACGTCTGCGCCGAACATGTATTGAATCTGCTTCTTGATGGTCTTCTAGGTGATGAACATCTCAGCAAAATGGTAGATGAGCTTTGGCCTTGCGCGAATTCGGACCGATTTATTCAAGCCCGGCTAAAGGGCCTATATCACCGGATACGTGTCGAGTTGACTGATCGCATGGCGCTCGAAGGGAACGGCGCAGACAAAGTTGATCGTTTTTATCAGGCCTAGAAATTTGGACCTATAGCACCCAGGATATCAATTGAGGTGACGGCTAACCTGATCGAACAGGAACATCGGTTCATAATACGTCGTATTCGGCACATGTGCGGGTTCAAATTGTTTAATTTCACCTCGGCTACTCTGGAAGGCATCGAGGTCTCCAATATGCTCCGGAAGTGGTAATTCCAGAGCACAGTGACGTCTGGATTTCTGCTATTTGCCGAGATCGCAAAATAGGTGCGACTAGTAAGTCGCCGCCTCAGACCGCTTTAGAAGTTTGCGACACAACCTGTCGCAGTGCATGATTTTGCAGCGGGGGCAGTGGTTCAGTCCATTAAGCTAAATGCAAAATGATCTGGAAGCTCCCGAGTCAGTCTGGTCGAAATACTCTACACTTGGGTTTGGGAAATTTTCCGCCAATAAGAAGAGTAACACGCTAACAAGAAACAACACAGTGACAGCTTCAATGGAATTAAGAATGCCAACCAGTTTTTTCACACTGGTCCTCCCAAAGGCGTAGGTAAACAGCAAGGAACTACGTTTCGCCGTTTTCTTGGCGTTAATAAAGCGCAAAGATGCACCATAATATACTGATTAATAAGCGCAAAAATTAAACATTAGGCTAATCCTAATGTTTGGTGAGGAAGTCAGTTATTAGAAGGATAGCGCTGCCCGTATATACCTGAGTGGAATTTCGCAATGCTCGGGGAGGCGCAATTGTCTGACAAGGTAAATATCGCGATCGACGTGCGGGATGCAGTAAAACGCTACGGCGATTTTACGGCGCTCAAGACGATCTCGCTGTCGATCATGGACAATGAGTTCTTTACACTCCTTGGCCCGTCCGGGTGCGGCAAGACAACTCTGCTGCGAATGATCGCCGGTTTCGAGGCCGTAACCGAAGGTGCCATCTACCTCTATGGTGATGAGATCGAGAACCTGCCGCCCAACAAACGCCCAGTGAATACAGTTTTCCAGAACTATGCGCTGTTTCCGCATATGACCATTCTGGACAACGTGGCGTTCGGATTGGAAATGCGGGGCAAGTCGAAATCCGAGGCACGAAAGAAATCAGGTGAGATGCTGGAGCTGGTGCAGCTTTCCCAGTTCTCGGCACGTAAGCCCAGCCAGTTGTCGGGTGGTCAGCAGCAGCGTGTTGCGCTTGCCCGGGCCCTGGCACCGCAACCCAAGGTTCTGTTGCTGGATGAACCATTATCTGCGCTGGACCTAAAACTGCGCAAGGCGATGCAACTGGAGCTGAAGCACCTGCAGCGCGAAACCGGGATCACCTTTATCTTTGTCACCCACGATCAGGAAGAGGCCCTGACAATGTCTGACAGGATCGCGGTCATGTCGGCAGGCGAGTTGCAGCAGCTGGGTACACCAACCGATATCTATGAGCGTCCGCACAACATGTTCGTGGCGGATTTTATCGGCGAAACGAACCTTTTGGAGGTCTCTGTCGATGGTATTGATAACGGCCGCGCAACCTGCCATCTGGGCGGTGGGCATGAGTTGACTTGCAACGCCGTCGACGGGGTTGGCGTTGGGTCCAAGGTCCACATGTCGATCCGCCCCGAACGTCTGTATATGTCCGCCGAGCCGGTTGAGACCGAAGGCCTGCACGGGCGCGTCAAAGACAACATCTTTGTCGGCACCGACATCACCACAATAGTGCATCTGGACGAGGGTCCTGATTTTGTCGTGCGTACGTCGAATTCAGATCGCGGCAACAAGCGTATCTTCGAGCCGGGTGCCGAAATGTTTGTCAACATGGAGCTGGGGGCCGCGCGCCTCCTGGTGGACTGATGGCGGCGGGTGCAGCAAGCGGCGGCAGCGCAACGACAGACACCTACAAAGAGGCCCGTACATGGCTGTTGTTGCCTGCCTGGGTGACACTGTCCATTCTGGTGCTGGCCCCAGTTCTCATGATGCTGATCTACTCTTTCCTGACGAAAGAGTTCCGCGGGGGTGTGATCTGGGAATTCTCTCTGGCTGCCTACGATCAATTCTTCTTTGATCGCGGCTTGTTCGGGGATGAGCCCCCCAAGATTGAGTGGACCTATATCACTATTTTCTGGCGTTCGATCTGGCAGGCGGCGGCGGCGACGCTGCTGAGCCTCGCGATCGGGTTTCCAACCGCCTATTTCATTGCGACCCGGTCCGAGAACATGCGTCCGGTCTGGGTATTCCTGATCACTATCCCGTATTGGGTGAACCTGCTGATCCGGACCGTGTCGATGAAATTCCTGCTACGGGATCAGGGGCCGCTCAATGATTTTCTGATGAATACCGGCCTGATCGACAGCCCCCTGCACATTGTGAATACGAACTTCGCGGTGCAGCTGGGCCTGTTCTATTCGTACCTGCCCTTCATGGTATTGCCGATTTATGCGGCGGTCGAACGCTACAACTTTGCCCTGTCCGAGGCAGCGGCGGACCTTTACGCGTCGAAATGGACGACGCTGCGGCGGATCCTGCTTCCTGCGGTCAAACCTGGCGTGTTTGCGGGCTGCATTCTGGTCTTTGTCCCTTCGATGGGATCGTTCCTTGCACCTGACCTGCTAGGTGGCGCCAAGAACTTCATGATCGGTTCGCTGATTGAAGAACAGTTCAAGGGCAATGCTGGCAACTGGCCGTTCGGAGCGGCGGCATCGATGGTCTTGCTGACGATGGTGCTGATCATTCTGATGTTCTCGGCCCGGCAACAAGCCAAAGCCGACAAGGCGGGGGGCTGACCAATGGCAAGCAAGCAATTCGACATCAAGTCATATCCCGGATTCAAGGGTATTACACTGCTGTGTCTGGTCATCCTTTATGCGCCGCTGGTCGTGGTCACGATCTACAGCTTCAACGCTTCACAATCGCTGACCAACTGGGAAGGTGTATCGCTGCGCTGGTATGCAGATGTGTTTACCGGCCCAGAAAGCGGCAAGTTCAAAACGGCAGCGAAGAACAGCTTCATCATCGCAATCATCGCGGCAACTACGGCAACGACCATCGCGACCCTGGCGGCGACGGGGATGGTGCGCGGGGGTAAGTTCCGTTTTCGCACTGTGTCTTTCGGGTTGATCAGCCTGCCGCTGATGGTGCCGGAAATCGTGCTGGCGGTTGCGACCTTGATCTTCTTCAATTCGATCGGTTTCGAACGCGGGCTCCTGACGATCCTGCTGGCCCATATCGCGTTCTGCATTCCCTTTGCCTACCTGCCGATCTCAGCCCGCATGCAGGGGATCGAAGACAGCTATGAACAAGCGGCACTGGATCTCTATGCCACGAAACGGCAGGCATTCACCAAAATCCTTTTGCCATTGATGATGCCCGGCATCATTTCGGGCTTCCTGCTGGCGTTCATCGTCAGCCTGGATGATTTCATCATCACCAATTTCGTGAAGGGTGCGGGCGTCGAAACGCTTCCTACCGCGATCTTTGGCTCGGTCAAGCAGGGGATCAAACCGAATATCATGGCGATTTCGACCATGTTGCTGAGTGTGTCCATCGTCATGGTCACGATCAGCTATTTCGTCAGCAAGTCTGACAACACAAAATAACCAACAGATGGAGAGTCACATGAAACATATGATGAAAAGCGGCGTCGCTGCCCTTGCTCTGGCCATTGGTGCCAACGCGGCCGCAGCCGAGGGTGAGTTGGTTCTGTACCACTGGTTCGAATACATCCCACAAGAGCTGCTGGATAAGTTCACCGAAGAAACCGGTATCACTGTCACCATGGACACATACGACTCGAACGAGTCCATGTTGGCTTCGCTCAAGGCTGGTGGTATCGGCACTTATGACGTTTCTGTGCCTGGTGATTACATGGTCTCGATCATGGCGGGCGAAGGCATGCTGGACACGATCGCCGATGGTGAGCTGAAGAACAAAGGCAACATCGCCCCCGATTGGGCCGATCCCAGCTTTGACCCCGGCCGTCAATCTTCGATTCCGTATCAGTGGGGCTCGACCAGCTTTGCAGTTAACCGCGATGCTTATGACGGGGACATTCAAACCACCGACATATTGTTCAACCCGCCGGCTGAATTGCAGGGTCGCATCAACATGCTGGACAGTCAGGGCGAAGTGATGGCCATGGCCGCGTTGCACATGGGCATTCCGCAGTGCTCCACAGATCGTGAACAGCTGAAGGCGCTGAACGCCATGCTGCAAGAAGCCAAACAGCATTGGGCCTCGTTCAACTCAGACACCGCGAAAGAGGTACTGGTTTCGGGCGATGCGGCTGTAGGTCAAATCTATGACGGTTTCTCTGCCAAGGCGCGCGAAGAAGGCGCCAACGTCGAATACGCCTATCCGACACAAGGTTACATTGCGTGGATGGATAACGTGGTTCTGCTGAAAGATGCGCCCAACCGCGGCAACGCGCTGATCTTCATGGATTTCCTGCTGGAACCTGAGAACATCGCTGCCGTGACCAACTTCGCGCAATACAACGCGGGCGTGAACGGGGTGGAAAGCTTTCTGGACCCAGCGCTGGCAGCGCAGCCTGAAAAGAATCCACATGCCAATGCCGGACCGGGTGTCTTTATCGAAGTTTGCGATGAGGAAACTCAGGCGGTGTACGACCAAATCTGGACCAATCTGAAGAAGTAATTCAGGTCACATACTTATCTTGAATGCCCCTGGTTTCCGCCGGGGGCATTTTGGTTTGTGGCAAACCCCTTGTTGTTCACCGCCTGATATCTTCGAGGATGCGATCCATCATTGCGTCGCAAGCGTTCAGTTGACTGATCTCCAGGTACTCATCCGGTTTGTGGCCCTGACGTTCCATTGATCCGGGCCCGCAAACAACAGTCGGCACGCCCAGTTCGCTGAAGAACCCGGCCTCTGTACCGAAGGCCACCTTTGTGGTGACGTTGCTTTGCGCCAGTTTCTGCGCATAGGCAATGACGCCTTCGGTCTGGGCGACCTCCAGTCCGGGATAGGCGTTATACTGTTCAACCTCGATACGCGCCTCGGGACACAGGTCCTGATACTGTGCACCGACCCTGATGGCCGCCTCCAGAATTTGTGACAAGATGTCTTTGCCATGATCCGAGGCGACATGACGGTATTCAAATGTCAGTTCAGCGCGATCCGGCACAATATTCAACGCCTTGCCGCCAGACATCATGCCCACATGGAACGTGGTGTAGGGCACCGAATAGGCCGGGTCGCTGTTGCCGCTTTTGGCATAGGTTTCTTGCAACGCGCGCAGTTCACCTACAAAATCAGTTGCCAGGTGCAGCGCGTTGACGAATTTCGGGGCCAGAGCTGAATGCCCGCTTTGGCCGTGGCAGACGGCACGTAGCGCGGCTTTTCCTTTGTGGCCGACGGCCACCTGCATCTCGGTCGGTTCACCCACAAAACAGGCGCGTGGCTGGCCCAGCATAGGGGCGAGCCGGTCCAGCATGTGCTGGATGCCGACACAGCCGACCTCTTCATCATAAGAAAGCGCGATCTTGAGAGGTTCGCGCAGATCAGCCCCGGCGGCACGATCCGCCAGCGCCATGACAGAAGCCACGTACCCCTTCATATCCGTGGTGCCACGCCCATAGACGCGATTGCCTTCACGGGTCAGGCGGAATGGGTCCTTGGTCCAACTTTGGCCTTCGACCGGGACAACATCAGTATGCGCGGATAGTAGTACGCCATCACCCGCAGGTCCTTTCTCGGCGTAAAGCCCGGTCTTGTCGCCGCCAGGGTCGGTGATGCGATGAACGGTGAATCCGCGCGCCTCCAAAAACTCTTCGACATAAGCGGCAAGCTCAAGGTTCGAGTTTTTGCTGACCGTATCGAAGCCAACAAGCCTGTCGAGAATATCCAGGGTAGAGGTCATAGGATTGAACCTGTTTTTTGGTTTGACAGCCGCTTTGGTCTTGGCTGTGAGAGGGTCATTCTCTCCAAGCCTATACGACGGGCAAAATACTTAAATCTGGGAATGGCGAAGCAGAGGTTAGGAGATCTCTAAGTCACGCAATCACCCTTCGTCCTGCGCAAAAAGACCAGGAAGCGATCCTGAATCTACGGCATGAGCACAATGATCAATGAATGCTCTTGATGTGTTTGTTTCATTCTCGGCCCGCGCGCGCAGCAAGCCAAGACGCATTGGGCGCATTTCCCCGGCCAAGGGCACAAAGATCAGCTTTTTGCCATCCGGCGACAAAACGTTGAGGGGGCGGATATTGGCAATCGAAAAACCGAACCCGTTCGCCACCAAAGATCGCATGACCGACATATCTGCGGTGCGCTCCGCGATATTCGGTTTGATATTGGCTTCGCGGAAAAAGGACAGAAAATACTCACCACTGAATGGCAGGTCCAGCAAGACCATTGGGCTGTCCTGCAGGTCGGGGATCGTCAGCTCGCTGCGATTTGCCAGCGGATGACCTTCGCTCAGAACGACATAAGGTGGCAGTTCATGGAGTGGCCGGAATTCGAGATCGGCGGGAATGTCCAGATCGTAAGTCAGGGCGATGTCCAGTTCAGCCCGGCGCAACTGGCTGAAAATAACGGCCTGATTCAGTTCACGCTGTTCGATACGTACATCGGGATAGGTGTCCTCAAAGTCGCGTCGCAACCCCGGTAGAACAATCTGAGCAAATGTAACCAGACACCCGACGGACAGGATACCCTGTACCTTCCCGGTGATTTCCCCGGCCAGTGTGGCCAGCAACTCGGCCTCGCGCAGAACGAACTCGGTACGTTCCATGATTTTGTGCCCGGCCTTGGTCAGCGACAGACCACGCGCGTGTTCGCGCACAAAAAGGGCGACGCCGAATTCCACTTCCAACTGGGTGATCGCCGCCGAGATCGACGGCGACGAGACGTTCAGCTTGTCGCTGGCGGCTGCGATGCTGCCTGCCTTTCCGACGGCCACAAAATATTCAAGCTGTCGCAGCGTGTATCTGAAAGGCAAAGGCGCATCTCCGCGGTCTTGCGGATCAAGCCTTGTACTTGATCCAAGTCGTTTTCAAAGCAGTATACTTTTCAAGCGAGTGCAATGACAAATCGCGCCCAAAGCCTGACTGCTTCATGCCTCCAAACGGCGTCATTGCAGACAGCGCGTCTACCGTATTCACCGAAACGGTCCCTGCCATCAGCTTGTCTGACACCCGGCAAGCGCGGGACAGGTTATCGGTCCAGACTGACGCTGCCAGCCCATAGACCGAGTCATTGGCCATCGTCACGGCTTGGTCTTCGGTGTCGAAGGGAATGACTGACAGGACGGGGCCGAAGATCTCATCGCGCGCCAGCGGGTTGTCATGGTCTACGTCGTCGAAGATGGTCGGTTGGACAAAGCAGCCCTTGCCATCCAATGTGATCCGTTCGCCCCCAGTCACAAGGTTGGCGGTTTTCTTGCCTTCCTCGACAAAGCGCATGATCCCCTGTGTCTGCTTTTCATCAACGATGGCACCCATTTTCGACGCCGGGTCCAGCGGGTCACCGGGTTGCATCGCCTGCGCACGGGCGATCAGCTTTTCGACAAAGGCATCCTTGACCGAGCGTTCCACGTATAGCCGCGAATTGGCCGAGCAGACCTCGCCCTGATTGAAGAAGATGCCAAAGGCGGCCATGTCAGCGGCCGAGTCCAGATCCTCGCAATCGGCAAAGATCAGATTGGGGCTTTTGCCACCTGTTTCCGGCCAGACCTGTTTCAGATTCGACTCGCCCGAATACTGCATGAACATCTTGCCGATTGCGGTCGACCCGGTGAAGGCAAGGCAGTCCACATCCATATGCAGACCCAGCGCTTTGCCCGCAGTCACGCCAAAGCCAGGCACGACGTTGAATACACCATCCGGAACGCCAGCCTCAGCCGCCAGTTCTGCCAGTCTCAGCGCTGACAGGGGCGACTGTTCGGCCGGTTTCAGCACAACCGAGTTGCCGGCCGCAAGCGCCGCGGCGGCTTTCCATGTGGCCATGTCCAGCGGGAAGTTCCACGGTGTCACTGCTCCGATCACGCCCAGAGGAACACGTTTGACCAGCGCCAAATCGCCAGGCCCGGTTGGGGCGACTTCGTCATAGACCTTGTCGATAGTCTCGGCATACCACTGGAAGAAATGCGCCGAACCGGGGGCATCGATAGTGGCAGCATCCGTCACTAATTTGCCCATGTCGAGACTGTCCAGTAGCGCCATCTCTTCCAGATTGTCGCGGATCAGGTCGACCAGTTTCAGCATCACCGCCTTGCGGTCACCGGGGGCCATGCGCGACCAGCGGCCATCCTCGAATGCGGCGCGGCCTGCGGCGACGGCACGGTTGATGTCTTCCTCATCGCATTCGGCAACCTGAGTCAGCACTGCGCCTGTGGCGGGATTTATGCTATCAAAGGTCTTGCCCGATGTGGCATCGACAAACTTGCCGTCAATGAAAGCCTGCCCACGAAATGACAGACCGGCGGCGCGACTTTTCCAATCTTCGTGCGTATAATCCAACTTGATGTCTCTCTCGCTGATTATTCGTCGCCGGGTACGCCATAAGAAGGCGCTTCTCTCGGGTCGAGCGCGCGCTGAATATAGGCGTCCAGCTGCGGTTTATAGATGTCCCAGGCGGTTGCGATGGCCTCAATCGGGCAACCCTCGGTCCAGTCGCATCGTAGATCGGCTACCGGCCAGCTGACCTTGTCGACGATCTTCATGCCTGCTGAATGTACCGGACCGGCCTCGCCCCCCGCGTCCAGACCGGCGCGCATGGCTGCGATCAGGCGGTCTCCGATATGACCCGAGGCCGACAGAAACCCGTCGACGATGGCCTGCGGGACGCCGTCGTTGTCCAGAAGATTGCCACCCGAGGCGACGTTTTCGGCCTGCGCTTGTGTCCAGATGCCAAGGCTGTTGGGACCGGAATGGATCGCCGTGCGTCCAGCGGTGTCCACGGCCAGAACCTGACGGTACTCAATGAATTTCATGCGGGCCGTCATCTCGGCGATGGCCTCAGGCGCGGTTTTACCTTGTTCCATCAGATCCAGCGTCAGCGGGCCAAGGCTGGGGTCGGTTACGTTCTGCGATGCGACAGCACCGACACTGGCGCGGGCAAACGAACAGCGGGCGGCCACGGCGGGTGAAGACGACGAAATCGCCAACCCGAACATGCCGGTATCGGCACAACGGGCAACCAGTGAAAAAGTCATATAGACCTCCTTAACGACAAAGACCGGGCTGCGCGGGGTGAGAGCGTAAGTGCGCAGCCCGGTATCCTCAAATGATCGGCAAGATCAGTCGGGAATGACTGCGGTGCCGTCAATCTCAACCAACCAGTCCGGGCGTGCGAGTGCCTGAACCACCAGCCCCGTCGAGCAAGGGTAGACCCCTTTGATATACTCGCCCATGGTGCGATAGACGGCCTCGCGGTGGCGGACATCAGTGATGTAGACGACGACCTTGACCAGATGTTCCATTGAACCGCCGGCCTCTTCGATCAGCTGCTTGATGTTCTGCATGACCTTGTGGGTCTGCTCGACCGGATCGTGGCTGTCGATATTGACCGCATCATCCAGGTTCTGCGGACACTGGCCACGCAGGTAGACGGTTTTTCCACCTTGCGTGACGACGGCCTGACACAGGTCGTTATCGAGGTTTTGCTCGGGGTAGGTTTCTTTGGTGTTGAATTTGCGAATGCGTGTGTGCGCCATTTCGGTGTCCTGTTGTCTTATTCTGCGGCTGCTGGGGCGATGATAGCCGCCTGACCATCGTAATCGGCATAGGCGCGCTGGATCGCAATCTGATCGGCTATGTATTTCGCATCGTGCCAAACGCCCCAAATGAAGGTGGAGCCACGACGTGACTGCCAAGGCAGGCCAAGGAAGTATATGTCAGGTTCGACCGAAACGCCGCGCTGGTGGATCGGCGCGCCTTTGGCGTCAAATGCGTCCGCCTTGATCCAACTGAAATCCTGACGGAAGCCCGTGGCCCAGATGATCGTGGAAATACCTTCTTTGGTAAAGTCGACTGACCCAAGCGGATTGGTCAAACAGTTCGGGTCTTCAAAGGGTTCGCGCGCCTCAGGTTCTTCCGGCAGATCAATTCCGGTGCGTTCCACATAGGCGTCAGCAAGATCAAGCATCTCTAGATAATTGGCGTCGCCTGCGGCTACGTTGCGCTGCAGATCATCCGCGAAGCTGAGAACGCCGTTCTCGAAGCTGTTGGTCATGCCCGTGAGGGTGACCCCCTCGTTCCCAAGTCGGCGAAAATCCATCGTATGCCCACCATGGGCCCCGCTGACCGAGATGGTGACATGCTCGGTTCCGGGTTTTTGCGCAGCGATATCCCAAAGTCCCAGCACGCCCAGCCACCAGACATTGTCGCGACCGCGGTATCGGCGAGGCGGGCGGTCATGCGGACCAACCGACAAAAAGACCTTGCGGCCTGCGCGGTTCAACTCGTCCGCGATCTGCGCGCCGGACGACCCGGCACCGACCACCATCACGGCACCTTCTGGCAGTTGGTCGGGGTTCTTGTAGTAGAAGGAGTGGATTTGCTCGACACCAGCCGTTGCCGGCACGATCGGCGGAATGACCGGTTGCTGGAACGCGCCCGTGGCGGCCACAATGCGTTTGGCATGAATCTCGCCGGCAGAGGTTTCAACCTTGAAGCCTCCTTCACCCGGCAGACGTTCTGCTTTCAGCGCCTCTACACCTTCGCGAATGGGGGCTTTGACCATTTCGGCGTATTCGACAAGATATTTGGCAACCCGGTCCTTAGGCACGAACGCATCGGGGTCGTCGCCGTTGAACTGCAGGCTGGGAAAACGGTCATGCCAGGCCGGGCCATTGGCAACCAATGCGTCCCAACGACCGGTACGCCATGCTTCTGCAGTGCGGTTCTTTTCCAGAATGATGTGGGGCACATAGTTGTTTGCCAAGTGCTCGCTCAGCGCGATACCAGCCTGTCCGCCGCCAACAACCAGCGTATCCGTTTTCTCAATGGACATGTGTCGGTTCCCTATAACTGCATCTCGAATTGACCCTGAGAGGTCATTGCCATCGCTCATTACATGCCGGTCTTGGAGGACGAGCGATCACAATGGACCGAACGCCTTGCACTTTCAGAATTCGGACATCAGCACCTAACCGGTGAGCTAGCCGATACCTGGGTAACGGCCGCTTTGGATTGCCGCATTCTGTGCCACTCCAGCACGCTATGCACGTTTCCAGGTTAAGGTTTCACAAGTTCGAAACAGGTGAAATAACTGTCTAACTTACTCTTAATTAGGCTTTGGCTAACTTGTCGGGTTTTATGTTGAGCTCCCAGGCAGTTGCCTATTCTCCGACAGATAAGGCGCGATCAGGTAATACAGTTCCCCCTGCGAAGAGATCTGGCATTTCCGGTAAAGTTGCTTGCGCAAGACCTTTACGGTCTGGGGGCTAATGCCAAGTGTCAGGCCAATAGAAATCGACGAATGTCCTTGCAGGATCAACAGCGCCACCTGGGCCTGTCTTGGGCTTAGGCTGATGTCCTGCTCGGCGGACATGCGCCGGCGCAGTTGTTCAACGGTATCTTCCGGCTCACCTTCAATCGGGGGCTTGATGTCTGGCCAGTTCATTCTGACCAGCGCACTAACCACTGGCGCGATGTGTTTAGCCGCGCTGTAGTCTCTGGACGAGAACCGCGATGCGGTGGTTGCGTCCCTGCCGATACAGACTGTGATTGAACTGATCGGGGTAAGGCAGGCGAAATAAGCAAGCTCATCTGTCAGCGTTGTGTTGGCGTAGTAGGATTTGAAGTACTCGTTGCGCTGAAACTGATCAGGGGCGACATCGGTTAAACGATAAAGACCGTCTGCAGCGCGGCTTTGATGTAGGCCAAAGAACGGATCCAGCAGATAGGCTCCTTTGACATAGTGGCTGTCGATGCGCTCGAAAACGCGACTGTCGCGAGCGTGGGTCATCAGAACCTGGGGCGCACGATCCTTAAAAAAGGCGATGATCGCGAAGTTATCGAATGAGCATGTCGCATCCAGCCAACGGTGCAATGCATCACCGAAGCGTTCTGATCCGATTGCCATAATTGCGGTCGACAAGGCGTCTGGTGCCGAAATTTGTGACATATTCGGGTACCCCCCTGGGGGTATATACCCCCTGAAATCGCCAAAGTAACGTAAATACTCAATTTAGGTGGTATGTATCCGCCGGCGCGATCATGGCCCGAACAAGGGACGCGCCGGATCAGCAGAACTGCTACAGGAAAACAAAGGGGTTGATCATGGCTAAAGATACGCTCGACATTCTTTCGCAGGATAAGCACCTGATTCAGTCTTTCGCCGATCTGGACGCGCTAAAGAAGCAGGGCGCTCGCACCGTCATATCGCGGGCAAAGGGCGCCTACGTTTATGACAGCGACGGAACAGAGCTGATCGACGGAATTGGCGGTTTATGGTGCGTCAATATCGGCCATGGCAATGACGAGATGATTGCCGCGATCTCGGATCAGTTGAAAACACTGGACTATTACTCGACCTTCTACAACTTTACACACCCGGCAGCGGCGGCGCTGGCCGAGAAGATCGCTCAGCTTGCGCCGGGTCATCTGAATTCGGTCTATTTCAGCAATTCCGGTTCGGTCGCAAATGACAGCGCCATTCGGATGCTGCACCATTATAATATCCGCAAGGGAAAGCCAGAAAAGAAGCTGGTTCTATCGCGGCACGGCGCCTATCACGGATCGACTCATCTGGCGATGGCGATGACCACACCTGGCTATTCCGAAGGTTGGCACGCGGCCAGCGAACTCGTGCATCACCTGCGCTCACCCCACTACTGGCGCGAATGCGGTGAGATGACCGAGGGTGAGTTCCTTAACGATCTGATCGACGATCTGACCGCCAGTATTGAGCGGATTGGCGCAGAAAACATTTGTGCGTTCATCGCCGAGCCGATCCAGGGCGCAGGCGGTGTTGTGACCGCACCTAAAGGTTATCACAAGCGCGCGTGGGAGGTCTGTAAGGCCAACGATATCAAATACGTCGCCGATGAGGTCGTCACCGCCTTTGGCCGTCTTGGGCACTTTTTTGCCTCGGAAGATGTGTTCGACATGGTGCCAGACATCATCACCACGGCCAAGGGCTTGACCTCAGGCTATCAACCGCTTTCGGCCACTATCGTCTCGGATGATATTCACGAAGTGATCTCGGGGCCCGACGGTATGTTCCTGCATGGCATGACCTATTCGGGCCACCCTGCGGCAGCGGCGGCAGGTCTGACCAACATCGCGATTATGGAGCGCGAGCAGATCCCGCAGCGGGTGCAAACAACCGGTACCCGTTTCGAATCCAACTTGCGCGGTCTGACCGACATCGAAATGGTCGGCGAAGTGCGTGGTAGCCATTTCATGATGGGGATCGAATTCGTCAAAAACCGCGCCAGCAAGGAAAGTTATCCGGATGAGGCGCAAGTGGGGCTGAAAGTAGCCCAAGCCTGCCAGAAACGCGGCCTGATCGCACGCCCCTTGGGTAACGTGCTAATCTTGTCCCCGACATTGATCATGGACGAGCCCATGATTGATCGCATCGAAGCCATCCTGCGCGACGCCATCACAGAAGTTGCCGCCGGTCTTTAGATCTTGATTTACTGGGACTGACGGCCCTCCGTGAACCCTATCAGCCAGCCTTAAGGAGCCAGCCATGCGCGATCCACGCTATGATATTCTGTTCGAGCCGATGCAGATCGGCCCTCTGACCGCCAAGAACCGGTTCTATCAAGTTCCCCATTGTAACGGCGGCGGATATCGTGATCCCTCGGCGGCGGCTGCGATGCGTGGGATCAAGGCTGAAGGCGGCTGGGGTGTGATCTTCACCGAGCAGTGCGAGATGCACCACACGTCTGAGATCACACCCTTTATCGAGCTGCGTTTGTGGGAGGACAAGGACATCCCGCAACTGCGCAAGATGTCGGAACGGATGAAAACACATGGCGCTTTGGCGGGCATTCAGCTGGCATATTCCGGCATCAACGGGCCGAACCTCTATACCAAAGAAGTGCCGCTGGCCCCTTCGGCCCTTCCCATTCGGACTTTCACAAACGACCCGGTTCAAGCGCGCGCGCTGGACAAGCAGGACATCAAAGACCTGCGCCGTTGGTTTGTGAACGCTGCCAAACGGTCAAAGGACGCAGGATTTGACTTGATCTGTCTTTATGGTGCGCACGGGTTTGGTATCTTCCAACATTTCCTCAGCCGTGCCACCAACCAGCGCAACGACGAATATGGCGGCAGTCTGGAAAACCGCGCCCGGTTCAGTCAGGAGGTCATCGCCGATATGCGCGACGCGGTGGGTGATACGATGGCGATCACGTTGCGGGTTAGCCTGGATGAAACCATCGGTGAGCTTGGCTTTTCGAATGCCGAGGTGCGCGACTATATTGAGATGAACAAGGACCTGCCGGATCTTTGGGATTTGGCGCAAGGAACTTGGGAAGACTGTTCTGGCCCTTCACGTTTCAAGGAAGAGGCCGCGCAGGAAGAACTGGTGCGTGGTATTCACGATCTGACCGACAAGCCTATTGTCGGCGTGGGCCGGTTCACTTCACCAGACGTTATGGCCAAGATGATCAAGTCCGGCACTCTGGATTTCATCGGTTGCGCCCGTCCATCCATCGCCGATCCGTTCCTGCCCAAAAAGGTCGAAGAAGGCCGGATTGATGACATCCGCGAATGCATCGGCTGCAACATCTGCATCACGGGCGACATGACCATGTCGATCAGTCGTTGCACCCAGAACCCGACCTTCATGGAGGAATGGCGCAAGGGCTGGCACCCCGAGAAGATGAACGAAAAAGGTGATAGCTCGAACGTGCTGATCGTGGGCTCGGGCCCTGCGGGGCTTGAGGCCGCGTGGGCGCTGTGTCGCCGCGGCTACGACGTTGCCGTGGCCGAGGCCCGCGATGTTATCGGAGGCCGTGTGGCGCGCGAACGTCTGTTGCCGGGCCTATCGGCCTGGGGTCGGGTAGTGGACTATCGTGACTATCAACTCAGCCAGCGCCCAAACGTGGAAATCTATCGCGAAAGCGAGCTGGATGCTGAAAGTATTCTGGAGTTCGGCTTCGAAAACATCTGTATCGCCACAGGAGCGACATGGCGCAACGATGGTGTCTCGCGTCAGCACGTTGTGCCGATGCCAATTGCTGAAGGCGCCAGGGTCTATACCCCGGACGATCTGATGGATGGCACAATCCCATCCGGCCGCGTGGTGGTGTACGATGACGACCACTATTATATGGGTGGTGTTCTTGCCGAACTGTTGGCCAAGAACGGCGCGCAAGTGACGCTGGTTACACCATCGGCTTATGTCAGTGACTGGACCAACAACACGTTGGAACAGATCGCCATTCATCCAAGGCTGGTCGACGCGGGGGTTGAGATCGTGCTCAACCAAGGCGTCACCGAAATCCACCCGGATCATGTGGTCTCAAACTGTGTCTACACCGATCGCACTTGGAAGATCGAGGCGGATGCTGTTGTGATGGTTGCATCCCGTCTGGAAAACAACGGCGTATTCAATGATCTGAAGGCACGCGAAGCGGACTGGGCAGATGCAGGCATCAAGTCGGTCAAACTGATCGGCGACGCCAACGCACCGGGTCCGATCGCTTGGGCAACCTATGCCGGTCACCGCTTTGCACGGGAACTCGATGGTAAAGGTATTGGTGACGCTTTGCCCTTCCGCCGTGAAATTACAGAACTTGCGGTAGACTAATATCTTTGTGGGGTTTTGGCGGCGAAGTGTGAAATTTGCCGCCTTATGCGCCTGAATGTTATTTGACATCCGCGGAACACCAACAGACACAACAAATCCGTTACGAAATAATACTCTTTCTCAACTCAACGGCGAATTGCTTTCATTTGCTTACGAACTCAAAACAGTGTGAACATCCGCGTTAGGTTCGAAATTGATAGTGTAATGCACGCGCAGCGAAAGTCAGCGTTTCCGCAAAATCCCGACAATTCCGTCCGATAGACGTCGGTATGACCTACAGTTCGTTTTTTTTGAGATAACTACGGGTCATACCACCATTTATCTGAAGAAGTTGATGAGCCTGGTGCTGATTAACTATGTTCCCGGATCCAGGCCGTTTTCTCTCATTTTTCGTTGCTGTTGTTTGTGTTGTTGCCTTGAAGATAGTTGAATGGTGTCATCGCAACTGCTTAAACAACTTTGCGACAGATCCGCAAAAGACCCACAACATGACGAATCCCCCGCATGACTTACCGACGCCTGATCGTTTTCTCTATTACGTCGTAGGGCAATTCACGCTCATCATAAACACCGATAAAAATACCGACATCAGCCGCACTACCGTCTCGCTTCTTCAGCAACGTTTCATTTGAAACTGTTGTACGTTGCGATGGACGGCGCGCCCATTCTGACAAGCGCTTCATGAACATGTTGATCACCTCGGCATGGCCCAAGTCGGCACCGAGATCATTCAACTCTTTAGGGTCGTTTTTCAGGTCGAACAATAACGGGCGAAACCCACCATCGGCAAAGATGAATTTCCAATCCTTGTCCGCCAGCATGAACAGGCGTGCTAGTTTGGGGTCAAGGCCCAGAGCCGCGGCTTCGGGCGTGGCAGAATAATCATATTCGCTAACCACATACTCGCGCCATGCCTTGGGGTTTTGGCCATACAGGAACGGCAGTAGCGAGCGGCCTTCGATAACGTGATCCGGGACATCGCTACCTGCCAGATCAACAAATGTTGCCGCCAGATCAATACTTTCGACCAGTGCGCTACAAACAGTGCCGCGTGTTGCGTCTGCTTCTGGTGACGGGTCATAGATGATCAGTGGAACGCGCACCGACGGATCATGGAAGAGATCCTTTTCACCCATCCAATGATCACCGAGGTAGTCCCCATGGTCGGAGGTCACGACGATCATCGTGTCTTCCATGTGGCCACTCTCTTCTAGCCAATTGAACAGGCGACCCATCTGATCATCAGCCTGTTTGATCAGCCCCATATAGGCGGGTATCACCTTTTCACGCACACCCGGCTTGCTAAAGGTTTGACCGATTTCGTTCTGCATGAATTGTTCATAGACAGGGTGAGGATTATGTAACTCGCCATCCGAGCGAACCACCGGCAAAACATCCTCTGCCGTGTACATGTCATGATACGGCGCTGGAACAATGTAAGGCCAGTGCGGCTTGATATAGGACAGGTGGCACATCCATGGCCCAGCCGAATTGGCATCCTGCGTTTGAATAAACTCAATCGCCTGTCCCGTTAGCCACGGCGTTTCGCTATCTTCTTCCTTAATGTTTGCAGGATTATCAGCGTGCCGCATAAACCAACCCGAAGCGACACCACCATCTTCATCAACCCCGGCATTGGCATTGTGCTGCCAGGGGTTTTCAGCCTCATACCCCTGCCCTTTCAGATACTCATTATAAGGCGAACGTCTTTTGTCATAAAAGCCTTGCGGCCCCTCACCCCATAAGCCGTCGTCACGGAGGAAGACATCAAAACCACATTCCGCGACGCGTGCTCCGATAACGCCATCGCGCGAAATGCCCAGACGATCCATCCCTGCCTGATCCACGCTCATATGCGTCTTTCCGATCAACCAACTATCCATCCCACGTTCGCGCAGATGATCGCCCAGAGTAACCTCTCCGACCTTGAGCGGAAAATTATTCCAGGCAGCGCCGTGGCTGTGTACGTAACGCCCTGTGTAAAAGCTCATCCTTGAGGCCCCGCAGATGGGCGATTGAACATAGCAATGGGAAAACCGCACTCCCTTGGCAGCAAGCGCATCCAAATGGGGGGTGTTCAAACTCGGATGTCCGGTGCAGCTCAGGTAGTCGTACCGAAGCTGATCGAACATGATAAACAGGATGTTTTTGGCTTTTCTGGTCATGTCGCCTTAACCACCCCGTCATTCATCCATTTGTCGAACTGTTTGAGTACCGCTTCGCAGAAGGCGTCGTCATTGATATGGGCGTCAATTTCCGTAGTTGATGCAACCGCAGGCATCACGTTGCGGGCCTCATCAACCATTTCGGCAAGCGCTTCCGGGTCATGCGCTTCTTGACCTTCGCGATCCCATTCCTCAACACCGCCGGTGGGCAGGAAAAAATGGGTTGGGCCGGTAGCCTGTTTCAGACGACCAGCCATTTCCCGAATAGCGGCCCGTCGCTCTTTTGCATTAAACACCGCACTTTTGATCAGGCGATTATGTTCATGGAACGGGCGGTCGGCATATTGGTCGGGAATGTCCTGCCAACCAGCAAAATCCAAAAGATCCAGCGCGCCTGGCGCCACCATTTGCGGCACGCCCACGCGCCCGGCATTTGTCAGCCGGTCCTGCCCCGAGGACACCAGCGAACCTGCGAGCATGTTGGCAAATTCCTGCATGCAGAAATCCATTACACAGCAGAACGCGCCCTCACCCGCAAGCTTCTCGAAGGCCATACCGCCCATGCCCGTTGAATGGAACACGGCCACTTCGTATCCCCGTTCTTCCAAAGCAGGTTTCATAGTTTTCATATAACGCAGGCAGGATGAGCCCAACGAGGTCATTCCGATCATCGGGCGATCTCGCCGGGGGCGCTGGACGGCGCGGGCTGCACCTAAAACAGCGCCTGCGGCCTGACTTAGCGATGAGCGGCAAACCGAGTTCATACCATAAAGCCCGCCCGCCCACAGGATCATCTGAATATCCGGCGCCAAACGGTGTGGCGGAATCAGCGGTGAAAAACTAACGGTAGAGACAATGTATTTCGGCACACCCATTGGCAAAGCCTGCGCACAATCCAGCGCCAGATCGGTGCCCATCGTGCCACCAGTTGCGAGCATCCCATCAAATTTTCCCTCGGCGTAGACCTGCGCAACAAGCGTTGCTGCGCCCTGCGACATCACGCGAAAAGCCTTGTTTTCGTCACCGAGCGCGATCACCTCATCAATGGTCATACCACCGGCCGCGGCCACATCATGTTTGGAAATGTCCGTGGGCGTGGTTGGATCCCCAAGAACCGAGACATCCATGGTCAACACGTTACCACCCTGCGCAGAGACGCATTCTTCGATGTATCGCATCTCGGGGTCTTTGGTGTCATAGGTGCCGATCAGCAAGATAGTCTTTTCGCCCATGATAATCTTCTCCTCGCAGGCTGTCGTCTTACAGCTGAATCCAGGCTGTTTTTAGATCGAAGTACTTTTCCATTGCGTGCAAAGACTTGTCGTGGCCGTTGCCCGACTGTTTTACACCACCCAAAGGCACTGTGCCGTCCGCGCCGCCGTAAGTATTGACGTGAACGACGCCAGAGCGGATGCCCGCCACCATGCGATGTGCACGGCTCAGGTTTGCAGTCCACACGCCCGAGGCCAATCCATAAACGCTGTCATTGGCTAGGCGCAGTGCCTCATCTTCGTCCCTGAACGGCGTCACGGCCAGAACCGGACCAAAGACCTCATTGCGGAACAGATTGTCAGTAGGTTTGACCCCGTTCATTACAGTGGGTGCCATATAATAGCCGCCCGTTTCCGTCAGAATGCGGTCACCGCCGGCACGGCGCTCAGCACCTTCCGCTTCGGCTTGGGCGACGAAATCCAGATTGCTTTCCAATTCCGGCAATGAGTGCACTGCCCCGATCTGTGTGTTCAAGTCCAGCGGGTTGCCGACGCGGAAGGCCTGCGCGTGTTTAACGATCTCGGCGACGAAAACTTCGTGAATATCCTCCTGAACCAGCAAGCGCGATCCCGCGACGCAGATCTGACCTGAATTTCGGAAAATACCTGCGGCGGAGACCTTGGCCGCCTGCGCGAGATCGGAGGCATCGTTGAACACGATGTTGGGGGACTTTCCGCCAAGCTCCAAGTAGCAGCGTTTCAAATTCGAGCGCGCGGAATATTCCAAAAGCCGCCGCCCCGTCGCACCCGAGCCGGTAAAAACCATGATGTCTACATCCATCGACAGAGCCAGTGTTTCACCAACCACGCTGCCTTTGCCTGTGACGACATTTAGAACACCGTCCGGCACACCTGCCTCAAGCGCCAATTCGGCCAATCGCAACAGTGATAGCGAGGCCGATTCCGCAGGTTTCAACACCACCGAGTTACCCGCCGCCAGCGCCGGCGCGATCTTCCACGCACCTATCATCATCGGCATGTTCCAAGGCACAATCGCCCCCACAACGCCGACGGGCGCGTGATGCACAAGACCCAGCACGTTTTCAGCTGTGGGCGCAATCTGACCATAGATCTTGTCTATGGCCTCGCCATAATAGCGGAACGTGCCCGCAGCCGACATCGGCTCTGCCTTCATGGCCATGTTGATCTCAGTGCCGTTGTCCCGCACGCCCAGAACGGCCAGTTCCAAAGCGTGTTTTTCAATCAGATCGGCCAGTTTCAACAACACCTTCTTGCGTACAGAAGGTGCAGCCCGCGACCAGCGTCCGTCTTCAAACGCCGTGCGGGCCGCCGCAATAGCCCGCTCCATATCCGCGGGGGTGCCCTCGGCAATTTGAGTTAGAACCTGACCGTCAATTGGAGAAATGACATCCAGTTGCCCTCCTGCCGCTGCGGCCTCGTGACGCCCATCAATTAGAAGGCTCCGTGGCGGTACGGGCTGACCACGTAGCGCATCGATGGCAAGTTGATCCATAGGTCGCTTATCCTTGCTGGTTCGGATTATCGGAATCCACGGGTTGCATCGTAGGTTCCGGCCGCAGTTTGTTTTTGAATTCGAAATACAGCGTTCGGCAGTGCAGGATCAGGATAAGAACGATCAGGCCAAACAGAACGGCCGCGATGGGCCGGTCGATGAAGTCGAGCGGCGTTTTGACCCGTGCCATTGCGCTGCGCAGCTTGGTTTCCATAATCCCGCCAAGAACCATGCCCAAAATGATTGGAACAATCGGCAGGTCCAGCCGTTTTAGGATCAGCCCAAAAACCCCGAACCCGGCAGCAATGGCACAATCTGTGATCGAGTTGCGAAGGCTATAGACCCCCACGAATGCCAAAATCAGGATCATGACACCAAGGAACCGGGTCGGGATCTGGATAATCTTCAGCAGCAGGTTCGTCGAAAATAACAAGAACACAAGAACGATCACGTTAAGCAGGATCAGCGCCATATACAGGGCCAATACGAAATCCATCTGATTTTCGAACAGCTGAGGTCCGGGGATCACGTTGTGGACATAAAACACCGACAGCATCATCGCCGTCAGCGCCTCGCCGGGAATACCCAGAGCCAGCAGAGGAATCATCGCAGCGCCTGGGACAGCATTGTTCGCCGCCTCGGACGCTACAAGTCCCTCGGGTGAGCCATCACCAAACTTTTCTGGGTTCTTTGACGTCTTTTGAGCATAGGTGTAGGACAAAAATTGCGATGTAAACTCGCCCGTGCCCGGCACCATGCCCATGAAAACACCGATACTTGAGGACACAGTAGCAACGCGTTTCACGCCCAGAAGTTCTTTGAGGCCAGCAAAGATATTGCCACTTACATGGGTGTCGCCTGGCGCGTGGTTCTTTTCCAATAGCAGCAGAAATGCCTGGCTAATCGCAAACAGACCCAGCACAACCACAATGAGATCAACGCCCGAAGCCAACCAACTTTGATCAAAGGTGAACCGGCGGGTGTATTTCACGGGCTCCAGCCCCACCGAATTCAGGAAAATTCCGAAGGCCGCCAGCATACCAGCGGCAAAAATCTGCCCCCGGTGGGCCAGCACAACCAGAATGATGCCCAATAGCGCGGCCAGGAAAATCTCGCGGCTACCGAAATGTGGGGCGACAAGGGCCAGAACCGGTGACAACACCATCAGACAGATGATCGCAAACACGCCCCCGAAGAACGAGGCCGAATACGCCAGAGACAGCGCACGGTGGCCCTGCCCCCGTTTGGTCATGGGATATCCGTCATAAGTGGTCAGCGCGTTCACCGCTGTGCCGGGGGTGTTGATCAGAATCGCGGGAATGGCTCCGCCATACATGGACGAGCCGTAGATACCCAATAACAGGGTTAGTCCTACGATGGGCTCGAACGCAAAGGTGGCAGGCAACAGGATTGCGATGGCCACCGCCGCACCCACGCCGGGCAAAGCGCCGATGATGACGCCGCCGATCGAACCGATCAGCAGGGCCACGATTACCTGCCATTGTAGCAGGATTGAAATACCGGAAAGAAGCGTTTCCATAGTGGCCCCTTACAGATAGGTCAGCGCAAAGGCGCGCACGGAATCCGGAAGGTATTCATAGACCGCTCCGGCGGGGATTTTGACCTGAAGAAAGCCACGGAAAACGATGGTGACCACAAAGCCGAACAACGCAGCTATTCCGATAGCATTTGCACCACGAAACCCTACACGAAGGGTCAGGAAGACTGCGAACAACATGGTTGAGGGCAGATATCCTAGCTGCGGAACCACCAGCACATAGATCAGGAAATAGGCAACATATTCGAACGACCGAACCCAGAACCCGACCTCGGTCCATCGGCCGCTGATCCGGTCTGACAAGGCCGAGCTAAGCCAATGCAGAAACCCGAACACCACCATGCACCAGATTGCAATTGTGGGCCAAAGACCCGGCTGCGCGAACCATTTGGTTCGTTTGACGACCTTGGTCTGATCACCCAGCTGGGACAAAAGAAACACCGCGAATGCCAGAAACAGTACGGCGAAAACGACATCGCCGGGTCGGCGATATCTTTTGAACATGTCCTGTAAAGTCTTTGCAATCATCGTTTCCTCCCAACCTGAAAGAGGCGTGAGGCAGTGCCCCACGCCCATTCTGGATCTTACTCGCCCAGAATTTCTTCAATCTTAGCGAAAGAGGATTTGTCTTGCTCAATCTGAGCGTTGGATGCGTCTGGGTCCTGCCAGTAGATCAGAGCACCGGTTTCCTCAGCAAGCTGCTTGGCCTTGTCCGACTGCACCGCCTTTTGTGCTGCTGCAGTGATTTTTTCGCGTGCCTCGGGTGGTGTATCCTTGTGAACGAACAGGCCGTTCCACAATGCCAGCGGCAGATCCGGGTTGAGCTCGACGATCGTCGGCGTATCGGGGATCAGCGAAATCCGCTCGCCGCCAATGCTCGCCAGAATATTCACGTCATCCAGGCAAGGTAGTACAAGTTGAAGCGTGGTGTTGATGACGTCTACGTCACCCGATGCCAGCGTGTTGCAATCCAACGCGTCAAAGGCTGCTTCACTTGCAAAATCAAATCCGCTGCTTACAGCAGCAGCAAAGGTGACCTGCGTGGGCGGCAAGACCGAGCCGAAATGACCAAGCGCCAAATCGTTATCCTTGCCGTGTTCCGCCAGTTCTTCCCAGTTCGAGAACGGCGCATCCTTGCTGGATGCGATTACGAATGGGTAAGTCAGAAAAATACCGATCGGATCGAACGGGTTCGGGTTCAGTTCAGGGATACCGATTTCCGGTCCAATGACGGGAACGCCAATGACGAAAGAACCAATAGTGTATCCGTCCGCCGGGGCGGTGGCGACTTCGACTGCACCTGGGAACGGACCGCCGCCGCCGCCGGGCTTGTTCACGACCGCGGCCGGGACGTCGTACATGGCTTGAAATTCGTCCGCGATCATTCGCGTAAGCACGTCCTCAAGATCGCCCGGAGGCCATGGAACCACGAAGGTTACCGGTTTCTCTGGATACTCTGCCAGTGCAGCGGTTGCGGACGCTACAAAGGCGGCGGTTGCTAGAAATTTCTTCATTGACACCTCCCGTTAGTGGTTCATTAAATGAACCTCGTTAACAATAATAATGTTGCGTTGTTAAGTTAATTCTGTCAAGTATAACCTGACCGGGAGGAGGCAGAACACATGGGCACCGCACTTAATGCCTTGAAAATGCTAGAGTACTTTTCAAGCTCTCAACCGGAAATCGGGCTGAGTCACATTGCGCGCCTGGCTGGTTTGAACAAGGCGACAGCCCTCCGCCACTTACGAGCACTGGAAGAGTTCGGCCTGATCGAGCAGAATCCGCAGACGAAATCATATGCCATCGGACCAGCTGCTCTACGGTTGGCCGCCCTGCGCGAAATTGCCAAGCCCGGCCTTGATGGTGCACGCCAGAAAATGCAGGCCGCGATGCATGAGGTTGGCGAGAGCCTGCACCTTACGCTGCTTGAGAAAGACACTCTACAAACCGCGTTGGTGGTTGAAACCACGCAGCACAGCGTTCGCGTAAGTCTCGACCCTAGCGAAATTATTCCGGTCAACGCGACTGCTTCGGGATTATGCATGCTGAGCTTCGGCCCCGCTTTCCTTCTGGAACGCTTGGAATCCGACACACTCACTCGATTTACCGAGGCAACAATGACGGACCCAAAGATTATTCGTGACCGTGTTGCACAAATCGGTCAGGCGGGCTGGGCCAATAGTAATGGTAGCTTTGAAGATGGTGTCTTCGGATATGCGGCGCCTATCTTCGGTATTGATCAGATCGCGATTGGAACCATTGCGATTGCCGTTCCCGAAATTCGTGCAACCAGCGCGCGGCAGCCGCTGATTTTGACCTCACTCCACACCCTTTCGAAAGAACTGACCGCAAACTTTGGCGGCCAGATGCCCGAAAATTTTCCAACCGAATTCCACCCATGATTGACGGGCGGACTAAATCTCCGGAGACACGCTACATGAAAGACTCCAACTTTCTGAAAGAAAACAACGCCCGACATTTCTGGCAACCAATGGCGCACCCGGCAGACAGCCAGAAAAACCCGCCGACCATTCTGACCGGAGGTGAAGGAGTCAGCATCATTGATGTAGATGGTCACAAGGCGCTGGATGCAGTGGGTGGCTTATGGAACGTCAATCTGGGCTATTCCTGTGATCCGGTGAAGCAGGCCATCACCGATCAACTGAACGCGCTACCCTATTATTCAACCTTTCGCGGCACCAGCAACGACAAGGCGATCGAATTGTCTTATGAGCTGGCGCAGTTCTTTGCGCCTGACGGATTGACCCGTGCATTCTTTACTTCAGGTGGATCGGATTCCGTTGAGATCGCGCTGAAACTTGCACGTCAGTTTCACAAAGTTCGAGGCGAGGCTGGCCGTACCAAGTTCATCAGCCTGAAACAGGGGTATCACGGCACCCACTTCGCGGCTGCCTCGGTCAATGGCAATCAGAAGTTCCGTGCGGCTTATGAGCCGATGATGCCGGGCTGTTTCCACGTGCCCGCGCCCTGGACCTATCGCAACCCGTTCGATGAGACGGACCCCGAGCGTCTAGCGCAGCTTTGCGTAAAAGCGCTGGAGGCCGAAATCGCATTCCAGGGTGCAAACACCGTCGCCGCATTTATTATGGAGCCAATCTTGGGCGCAGGCGGAGTGATCCCGCCGCACAAGAGCTTTATGCCCATGGTGCGTGAGGTCTGCTCGAAGCACGGAATTCTGCTGATTTCGGACGAAATCATTACTGCCTTTGGGCGTACAGGCAGCGAAAGTGGCGCGAGACATTGGGGGGTGCAGCCCGATATCATGACAACGGCCAAAGCCATCACAAACGGCTATTTCCCATTCGGCGCGGCAATGATCTCTGGCGCGGTTGCGGAGGTGTTCGAAAGCGACACTACCGGCAGAGCTTCTGTCGATCAGGGCTACACCTATTCCGGGCACCCGGTTGGCGCGGCCGCAGCCTTGGCCACGCTTGCCGAGATCAACCGCCTGCGAGTTTGGGAAAACGCAGCTGCACGGGGGGATGAGTTGTTTGCCGGGTTGAAAAAACTGGCCGACAAATACGACGTAGTCGGTGACGTGCGAGGGGGTGAAGGTCTGATGTGCGCGCTCGAGCTGGTTTCGGACCGTGCGACCAAGGCGCCAATTGCCAAACATCTTCCGCTGCAGGTTCAAAAAGCAACTTATGAAGATGGCGTTATGGTCCGTGTATCTGGAAACAACATCATATTGTCTCCGCCGCTGGTCATCACGTCTGATGACGTAGCCAAGATCCTGTCAGCCCTGGATACAGGACTAGCGAGACTGTAGTGATCACGCTGGCCCCGGTCTTCAAGGTCGGGGTCAAACCTTTACGGCCTGCAGTTCCTCAAGTAGATCCAGTAGGTTGTCGATTTTTTCCTGCCCCATTTGCGCCTCGATCGTATTGTGAATCGCCAGCGAGGTCGCAAGGTTCTCTTCAAGAATTTGACGCCCCTCATCGGTGATCTTCACCATGGTGCGGCGCTTATCCGTGCTGCCCTGACGGCGGGATATCTGCCCATCAGTCTCCATCGTGCGTAGAATTCGCGTCAGGCTGGGAAGCAAAAGGCAGGCCTCATTTGCAATAGTGCTTTGTTCCACTTCGCCCATTTCGTCCAGAACACGAAGGATACGCCACTTTTGCTCAGTCAGCTGTATCCCCTGCAGCATATCCCGAATTGGGGCCATAACGGTTTCGCGTGCGCGCAGCAGGGCGATCGGAAGAGCGCGAGAGGTTCTCGTGGTATGGCTTTGTCGGTTCATTCCAGCCTTCTAGAACGCCATTTCAGGAATTGCAAAGATTAACAAAGCAAGTTCTTGACGGTCGCGATACAATTTACTAAACATGTTAAGTAGTAAAGGAGAGGTCATGCCACACTTCCACGTCGAATACTCCGGCAATCTGGACGATCGGGTCGACATCGGTGGCTTGTGCGAATGCATACGAGACACCGCTGCGGGGATTGAGGCTTTTCCAATGCCGGGAATTCGCGTCCGCGCCACGCGTGTTGACTATTTTGCCATTGCGGATGGAGATCCCAAGCATGGCTTTGTGGACATCTCAATCCGCCTGCGCGCTGGCCGTCCTGACGACGTTAAGAAGGACGCAACACAGCGTATCTTTGACGCGGTTGAGGCGTATCTGGAACAGGCCTTCTCGAAACACTCTATCGCGCTTTCACTAGAGATGCGTGACATCGACCCAGACCTTTCGCCCAAGACCGGCACAATCCGGAATCATTTGGCTGCGACAAAGCAGGAGACCTGACGCATGAGCGTACTGGATACGAATATCGAGAAACTGGCAGGCTTTCTGGCCCGGTTCAAAGAAACGGGCATCAAGAACCGTATCGCAGGCGAAGACCGGGATGGCGCAGCTGGCGTTTTCCAATCCACCTCTCCGGTGGACAAATCAGTAATCTGCAACGTTGCGCACGGTACGTCCGACGATATCGACGCGGCGGTCGAAGCGGCCCATGCTGCCTTTACTGAATGGCGCGACATGCCCGCCACCGAACGCCGCCGGATCCTGCTAAACGTTGCCGATGCCATCGAAGCCCGGGCCGAAGAAATCGCGCTGTGTGAATGTTGGGATACGGGCCAAACACTGCGGTTCATGTCCAAGGCCGCGCTGCGCGGTGCCGAGAATTTTCGCTACTTTGCGGATCAGGTCGTGCAGGCTCGCGACGGGCAGCACCTGAAATCGCCGACGTTGATGAATATCACCACTCGTGTACCTATCGGCCCGGTTGGTGTGATCACTCCGTGGAACACACCTTTCATGCTGTCGACTTGGAAAATCGCGCCCGCTCTGGCTGCGGGCTGCACCGTGGTCCACAAACCAGCCGAAGACTCGCCTTTGTCCGCCCGCCTGTTGGTGGAAATTGCCGAAGAGGCGGGTTTGCCCAAGGGCGTGCTGAATACCGTGAACGGTTTTGGCCCTGATGCCGGTAAGGCGTTGACAGAGCACCCCTTGATCAAAGCCATCGCTTTTGTCGGAGAAAGCCGGACAGGCAGCATCATCACAAAGCAGGGTGCCGATACGCTCAAGCGAATGCATCTGGAACTGGGCGGTAAGAACCCCGTTATCGTGTTTGATGATGCTGATCTGGACCGGGCTCTGGATGCGGTGATTTTCATGATCTACTCGATTAACGGTGAGCGCTGCACCTCGTCCTCGCGGCTGCTGGTGCAGGACACTATCAAGGAAGAATTCGAGGCCAAACTGGTCGAGCGTGTGAACAACATCAAAGTCGGGCACCCCCTGGACCCTACGACCGAGATCGGCCCGCTGGTCACTGAGGAGCATTACAACAAAGTGACCTCATACTTTGACATCGCCAAAGAGGATGGTGCGACCGTCGCGGCCGGTGGCGTCAAGGTTGGTGAAGACGGATATTTCGTACGCCCGACATTGTTTACCAACGCCAACAACGACATGCGCATCGCGCGAGAGGAAATATTTGGCCCCGTGCTAACTTCCATTCCATTCTCGACCGAAGAAGAAGCGCTGCAGATCGCAAATGACACGCCCTATGGGTTAACCGGCTATGTCTGGACCAACAATCTTACACGTGCCCTGCGCTTTACCGATAAGTTAGAAGCAGGGATGATCTGGGTGAACTCGGAAAATGTTCGTCACCTGCCCACGCCTTTTGGCGGGGTAAAGGCGTCAGGTATCGGTCGCGACGGCGGTGATTGGAGCTTTGACTTCTATATGGAGCAGAAACACGTGGGCTTTGCCACTGGTCAGCACAAGATTATGCAGTTGGGAAAGTAACGCCTCTCGAGCGACGTCTGGACAAGGTGCCGCTCGTAAAAAGATAAGATACGCGCGCACATCTATGGTCCATGAACTCTTTGAGAGTCGGACCAAACGACGTCTGGTCGTCCGCTCTCCCTTCCAAAGCGGTCAGACGCCACTTTAAGTGAGGAGGAACTGTCATGGGAAAGATTGTACAGGCTGCTAAGATCACACATGTGCCCAGCATCTGGATGTCCCACACGATGCCGAAATACAAAGGTATCCGGCAACCTGCGATAGATGGTTACGCACGTCTGCGTCAGGACGCGATTGACCGCGAGGTCGACACCTTCGTCGTGTTCGATACACATTGGATCACCAATCAGGGCTTTCACCTGAACACAAAAGAGCGCCACAAGGGCCGTTTTATTAGCCATGAACTGCCGCACATGCTGGCGGATATGGAGTTCGACTATCGCGGTGATCACGACCTTGGTGAAACCATCCTTGACGTTCTGAGAGAGCGAGGGGAACGGGCTCTGGGTCATTCGCATCCCGACATGGGAATGGAGTACGGTACCCTTTTGCCGATGCATTTTATCAATGACGATGTGAATGCCCGGGTGCTTCCAGTTGCGGTCAACCAGTTCTCGTCCATCGCTGAGAACCGCGTTTGGGGTGAAGCCATCGCCGAAGGCATCCGGCGTTCGAACCGCAATGTTTCTATTCTGGCCTCCGGGTCTCTAAGTCATGACTTCACGCCGAATGAGCGCTCGGTCGAGGGTCTGAATGCAGTGAATGGCGAGTTCAATCGCCAGATGGATATGCGCGTTCTCGAATTGTGGGAACAGGGCCGGTTCGAAGAATTCTTGGACCTTTTGCCTGACTACGCCAAGAAATGTACGGGCGAGTGTGCGATGAACGACACTGCGCTGCTGTTCGGTGCGTTGGGATGGGGCAGTTATAAAGGCGAGATCGACGTCTACACCCCGTATTTCGGTAGTTCCGGAACGGGTCAGGCAAATATCAGCTTTTCGGTCTGAGGCCGAGACACGGGAATCCTGCAAATGACAGACTTACGTCTCAACGACCCCACGTTGCTTATTGAAGCGGCGCGGGTTGGCTCCAAATGGGTCGGTGCCACTGAGGTATCCACCACTCTGGAAGTGACCAACCCGGCAACTGGTGATCTAATCGGACGAGTCCCCAATCTTGGGGCGGCCGAAACGGCCGAAGCAATCGCCGAAGCGCACCGTGCACAGAAGGGCTGGGCCAAGCTCACAGCGAAGGACCGCAGCCAAATTCTGCGCCGCTGGTATGACCTGATGATCGAAAACCAGGATGATCTTGGCGCTATCCTGACCGCCGAGCAGGGCAAGCCGCTGGCTGAGGCCAAGGGTGAAATCGCTTATGGTGCCAGCTTCATCGAATGGTTCGCTGAAGAGGCCCGCCGCGCCTATGGCGACGTTACCCCGGGCCACGCGCCGGATAAGCGGATCATCACAATCAAACAGCCGATTGGGGTTGTTGCCGCGATCACGCCGTGGAATTTCCCCAATGCCATGATCACGCGAAAGGCGGGACCGGCACTGGCGGCAGGCTGTTCCATGGTGCTCAAACCTGCCAGCCAGACGCCGTTCTCGGCTATCGCGCTGGCGGTTTTGGCCGAGCGAGCTGGGTTGCCCGCGGGATTGTTCTCGGTCATCACTGGATCAGCGCGCGCCATCGGAGGTGAGATGACCTCGAGCAAAATTGTGCAAAAATTGACCTTTACCGGGTCCACCGAAATCGGCGCGATGCTTTATGCGCAATGCGCACCGACGATCAAGAAGCTAGGTTTGGAATTGGGCGGCAACGCGCCGTTTATCGTTTTTGACGACGCAGATATAGACGCGGCCGTCGAAGGGGCGGTGATCGCCAAGTTCCGAAACAACGGCCAGACCTGCGTCTGCGCCAACCGCATCTATGTCCAGTCTGGGGTCTACGACACGTTCGCCGAAAAACTGGCCGCTAAGGTCGCAAAACTGCCGACTGGAAACGGCTTTGACGAGGGCACCGTCTTTGGCCCACTAATCGATCAAGCCGCAGTCGCGAAAGTATCTGAGCATATCAAAGACGCAACCGCCAAGGGTGCAACAGTCACACTGGGCGGCAAGCCGCACGCCCTTGGCGGCACATTCTTCGAGCCGACCATCCTGATTGGCGTGACCGCAGACATGGCGGTGGCGACCGAGGAAACCTTCGGCCCAGTCGCGCCCTTGTTCAAATTCGACAGGGATAGCGAAGTTATCGCAGCCGCCAATGATACCGAATTCGGCCTCGCCTCGTACTTCTATTCCCGCGACATGGCCCGTGTCTGGCGCGTGTCAGAAGCATTGGAATATGGCATGGTCGGGATCAACACCGGCCTGATCTCAACTGCCGAAGCGCCCTTTGGAGGCGTTAAGATGTCAGGTCTGGGGCGCGAGGGGTCGCGCCATGGGCTGGATGACTTCATGGAACTCAAATACTTGTGCATGGGTGGCATTGACGCCGCCGAGGAGGCCTGATGCGCTTTGCAACTTTCACCGCAAACGGAGCAACTTTTTTCGGCGCGATCACCAAGGACGGTGCAATTGCGCTAAACGACGCCTTTCCCGATCAGGCCAGCCTTTATGAGGTGATCGCCGCGGGCACGTTTGAACAGTTGACCGAGGCCGCAGCAGGCCGGGAAGTAACCCACAAGGAATTCACTTACGAAATGGTGATGCCGGATGTCCGCCGCATCCTCTGCGTCGGAGTGAACTTTCCCGACCGCAACGCAGAATACAAAGACGGCAGCGAACAACCGAAATACATGTCGTTGTTTCCGCGCTTTGCCAGCGGTTTCACCGGGCACGACCGCCCGCTGATCCGTCCTCCGGAAAACCACACGCTGGATTACGAGGGCGAGGTCGTTATCGTGATTGGCAAATCCGGTCGGCGAATTTCACAGGAAGATGCCTATGACCACATCGCAGCCCTAACCTTGTGTAACGAAGGCACAATTCGCGACTGGGTCCGCCATGCCAAGTTCAACGTCACACAGGGAAAGAACTGGGACAATTCCGGTGCCATCGGCCCGTGGCTAGTGCCATTCACCGACGCGGCCCAGTTGGACGATGCCCGAATTCAGACCCATGTGAATGGTGAGTTGCGCCAGGACGATACGCTGAATCGCATGATGTTCCCGATAAAGCGCGAGATCGAATATATTTCGACCTTCATGACGCTTCTGCCCGGAGACATCATCGTCACCGGCACCCCGACGGGTGCGGGCGCGCGGTTTGAACCACCGAAATACCTGGCTCCGGGTGACGTAGTGGAAATCTCAGTCGAGGGCATTGGTACGCTGCGCAACACAGTCGAGGACGAACAGGTATGACCCCCGAAGATCATGCCCGTGCCGCAGCCGACTTGTTGCAGGCTGAACGTTCGCACGAACAGATTGGCCTTCTGACACTGCGCCATCCCGAAATGGGGATGAGCGACGCCTATGAGGTGCAGAACGCCATCTATCAACAGAAATTGGCCGAAGGGCGCAAGGTGATCGGCTGGAAAATCGGGCTGACCTCAAAAGCGATGCAATATGCGCTGAATATCGACATTCCCGACAGCGGAATTTTGTTCGATGACATGAAGTTCGATCACGGCGGAACCGTTCCTGCGGGCCGGTTCATCCAGCCCCGGATCGAGGCTGAGATTGCTTTTGTCATGAAATCTGCGGTAGGCGGAGAGAACGTCACCCGTGACGACATCATTGCCGCCACGGATTACGTCGCGCCTTCGATTGAAATCCTCGACACGCGTATTCAGCGTGTCGACCCCGCGACCGGACAAACACGTACCGTCTATGACACAATAAGCGACAACGCTGCCAATGCCGGCATCGTGTTGGGCCCCGAACGTCATTCGATAGATGCATTTGATTTGCGTTGGGTCGGGGCACTGACCTTCCGCAATGGTGAGATCGAGGAAACCGGTCTTGGCGCGGGTGTTCTGAACGACCCGGTCGAAAGCGTCGTCTGGCTGGCCCGTCGCATGGCGCAGTACGACCAGAGCTTAGAACCGGGCCAGGTGATCTTGTCTGGCAGCTTTATTCGACCCGTCGAATGCCCGCCGAGCACCGAAATCCATGCTGATTTTGGGCCATTTGGCTCGGTCGATATCAACTTTGCCTAAGGGAGGCCGGGATGCCTGCGCCACTAAACGCTTTCAAGGCCGCGCTGCAGGCTGGTCAGCCGCAGGTCGGCTGCTGGATTGGAATGGCCGACACCTATGCCGTCGAAATCGCGGCCACGTCCCAGTTCGACTGGTTGCTCGTTGACGGGGAACACGCCCCAAACGATCTTCGCTCAATCCTGGAACAGGTGCGGGTCATCGAAGGAAGCGGCAGCCAACCGGTCGCACGCTTGCCGATAGGTGAAACCTGGATGATCAAGCAATACCTCGATGCCGGCGTTCAGAATATTCTGGTGCCGATGGTCGAAAGCGGAGATCAGGCACGGGATTTGGTACGGGCGGTGCGATACCCGCCCCACGGAGTTCGGGGCGTGGGATCAGCGTTGGCCAGGGCTTCGCGCTTTGCGGCGATCCCGGACTATCTGAAAACGGCTGATGAACAGATCTGCCTGCTTGTTCAGGTGGAAAACCGCGCCGGGTTAGAGGCACTAGACGATATTCTTGCCTCTGACGTTGATGGGGTCTTTCTCGGTCCCTCCGATCTGGCCGCTGACATGGGCCATATCGGTGATGTTGGTCATACAGAAGTGGTCGAGGCCGTTTTGGACGCGATAACTCGGGTCGTCGCGGCAGGCAAATTTGCCGGGATACTGACACTTGATCCGGCCATGCAGCGTAAATGTCTGGATCTGGGGGCGACCTTCCTGGCCGCAAACATCGACGTAACTTTGTTCGCGCAGGCGGTGCGCCGGGCCGCCGATGAAGCCTTGGCGTTGCTACCTGACCAAAGCGTTTCGGGTGTTGCCAAAACGGAAGCGGCCAGCAAGTACCTGCAGCAATTGTGCAAGCACTGGTCCCACAAGGCCCAGGTGACTTTTGACGACAACCACGGCAGCGTGGAATTTCCGGGCGGAAACCGGCTGACCTTGGTCGCGGGTGAATCCAGCCTTTCGCTGACGGCTGAAACCGGCCCTCGCGGAGATCTGACCCGCTGGCAGGAAGTCATCGAAGCGCATCTGGTACGGTTTGCTTTTCGCGAAGACATTAGCATTGACTGGGTGGGCTGATCCCAAATCAACTACCGCCTGAAGACGACGACAAGGAACACTCATGTCAGATCCGGTTTATGTAATTGGCGATATCCATGGCCAACTGGGGATGCTTGAAGACGCACTGGACCGGATCGAACGGGATGGAGGGCCAGACGCCAAGATCGTGTTTCTTGGCGATTATACGGACAGGGGTGCGCAAAGTTGCGGGGTTTTGGATCTGCTGGTCCGAGGGAACGCCGACGGTAAGAACTGGGTCTTTCTACGTGGCAATCATGACCAGATGTGCGCAATGTTTCTGGAGGACTATCCGCGCAATGATGCGCGCCTGCTGGTCGGGTATCACTGGCTTCATCCTCGGATCGGCGGGATCGAAACGCTGCAGTCCTATGGGGTTGAAGCCACCAACGTGGACAGAATCTATCAAGTTCACGCCAAAGCCAAACAGGCCGTCCCTCAGGCTCATATCGATTTTCTGAACGGGCTAAAGCCGTTCCATCAGGACGGCGCATTGCTGTTCGTGCATGCAGGAATTCGACCCGGGGTGAAACTGGAGCAGCAAGACCACGACGATCTAATATGGATTCGTGAGGAATTCCTGAACCATAAAGATCCACATCCATGGTTGGTAGTCCATGGCCACAGCCACGTGTCCGCACCTGAACATCATGGAAACCGTATCAATCTGGATACAGGAGCAGGCTATGGCCACGCCCTGACCACCGCCGTGTTCGAAGGCACCAAATGCTGTGTGCTGGATGCTGGTGGGCGTAGACTTGTGACCCACTGAGACAGACTCTGACTCACATGGCGTAAAAATGTGGAGTCGCCGATGTCGTTTCTTTTTTAAAAAGCTTCTCAACCATGATCGCCGTCATCGCTAAGCCTTGAACCACCACATTGGGTCCATCAGACGTTTTATGGAACAGCAGTTCTTTACGGCGGTCGGCAGGATTGGCGGCAATAATAGCTGGAATGGACAACATTTTTCTACGCCGGCAACTTCGGAAAAATCTTCGAATGCACTCAGCAACAATAGTTCAAACACGTGACTCCAAACGAAACGGCATTGACTTTAGTTTCATATGTAACGATATTCGTTGCAAATGAAACAAAACGAGTCACGCGAGCGACATACTTCGGGAGAACACAATGGCTAAGGCATTCGCATCTCAGGGAGATTTGGGTGAAAAGACGGTTAGCTTCACCGAAGTGGGTGAAGGGCTTTGGGCCTTTACTGCTGAAGGTGATCCCAATTCCGGCGTGATCATCGGCGATGATAGTGTCATGATTGTCGAGGCGCAGGCCACGCCACGTCTGGCTGGCAAGGTGATTGAGAAGGTCAGAGAAGTTACCGACAAACCGATCACACATCTGGCGCTAACTCACTATCACGCGGTTCGCGTTCTAGGCGCTTCAGCGTATGGCGCAGATCAGGTTCTCATGTCCGAAACAACCCGAGCGCAGGTTGTCGAACGCGGTCAGGAAGATTGGGACAGTGAGTTTCAGCGTTTTCCACGTCTGTTCGAAGGCCATGAAAGCATTCCCGGACTGACCTGGCCCACCACGACCTTCAAGGATCGCATGAGTGTATACCTCGGCAACCGGCGCGTCGATCTAATGCATCTCGGTCGCGCCCATACTGCCGGTGACATTGTCATTCACGTCCCCGATCAGAACGTCATGTTTACCGGTGACATCGTCGAGTACCACTCGGCCTGCTATTGCGGCGACGGCCATTTCAACGATTGGGGTGGCACTCTGGACAATATCGCCGCATTTGACGTCGATGCTATCGCGCCCGGCCGCGGTGATGCTTTGCTCGGAAAAGACATGGTTGAAGCAGCAATTGAGTCCACCCGGGATTTTGTCGAAAGCACCTATCGCCCGGCCGCTCGTGTCGCCGCTGGCGGCGGCACCCTGAAAGATGCCTGGGACGCTGTACGTGACGCATGCGACCCGAAATTCGCTGACTACGCGATCTACGAACACTGCCTGCCGTTCAATGTTGCGCGCGCCTATGACGAAGCCCGCGGCATCGACACACCACGTATCTGGACGGCGCAGCGGGATCTGGAAATGTGGGAGCAACTGCAAGGCTGAAAGCCTGAAGGGAGGGGATTTTCCAATGTTTGATGACCGTTACACGCTCGCCTACAAGAGCTACCCATACGAGAAATCGCCCGATCAGGATATTGATGCGCCGGTGCGTCACCCGGTTGTGGTCATGGGCGGCGGGCCGATCGGAGTGGCCACCGCGCTGGACCTCGGCCGCCAGGGTATTCCGGTGGTTGTGCTTGATGATCATGAGGGGATCGGCATGGGCAGTCGGGCGATTTGTTTCGCAAAGCGCTGCCTGGAAGTGGCCGACCGCTATGGCTGCGGCGAACCGATGCTCGAAAAAGGCGTTGTCTGGAACCTCGGTAAGGTATTCCATCGCGATGACAAGGTTTTCGAATTTAACCTGTTGCCGGAAGACGGGCATAAATACCCCGCCTTCATCAATCTACAACAGCCATATTTCGAGCAATACATGATCGATCGCCTGCGCGAGCTGCAGGACAAGGGTGCCCCGATCCAGTTGCGTGGCAAGAACCGCGTGGACGCGGTCGAAGTACACGACGATCACGTCACCCTGAAGGTGATGACACCGGATGGGCCTTACACCCTTGAAGCAGACTGGCTTGTCGGTTGCGACGGTGCCAATTCACCGCTGCGCGGGATGCTTGATCTCGATTTCAGCGGTCGCGTCTTTCAAGACAGCTTCCTGATCGCCGATATCAAATTGAAAGGCGATCTGAATTTCCCTACTGAGCGCTGGTTCTGGTTTGAACCGACCCACGACTCCGGTGCCTCAGCTTTGTTGCACAAGCAACCTGATGATGTCTGGCGGATCGACTTCCAGATCGGCTGGGATGTTGATCGCAAAGAAGAACTTAAAGAAGAGAATATCCGTCGCCGATTGGATGCGATGCTGGGGGATGTGGACTATGAAATGGTCTGGTCCTCTATCTACACCTTCCAGTGCAAGCGGATGGAAAGTTTCCGCTCGGGGCGGGTGTTTTTTGCTGGTGATGCGGCGCACCAAGTCTCGCCCTTTGGTGCGCGTGGTGCCAATTCCGGCATGCAGGACGTGGACAATCTTGGCTGGAAACTAGGTCTGGTTATTCAAGGCAAAGCGCCTCAGAGCCTGCTTGATACCTACGATACCGAACGGGTTCATGGCGCGGACGAAAACATCCTGAATTCTACACGGTCCACCGATTTTATCACACCGAAATCAGAAACAAGCCGGATCTTCCGCGATGCCGTGCTCAGCCTGAGCGGAACTTATGAATTCGCACGACCGATGGTCAACTCGGGTCGGCTCTCGGTTCCATGCGTGTACAGTGGATCGGGACTCAATTCCGCTGACGCACTGGCAGGCGGTCCCGAACGGACGCAGCCCGGCGCCCCCTGCCCTGATGCCCCGTTGGGCGATGAATACCTGTTGTCCAAGCTGGGTGATGAGTTCATCCTTTTGACAATCGATGCAGAAGCACCTGAAATTCTGGAAGAGGACGGGATTACGGCACGCCGCCTGGCTCTTTCAACCCGCGACGACCCGACTGGTCAGCTCAGGAAACGCTATCTCGGCGAAGCCAGTTCGGCGGTCTACCTGATCCGCCCAGATCAGCATGTCGCCGCCCGCCGAGCGCAATACAACGAAACCCTGATGCGCACTGCCTTGCGCCGTGCGGCCGGTAAGGAAGTAAGCCAATGAGCGATCTGACCCTGACACCGAATATCGACGGAACCGACGATTTCTACGCCGACCTGCTGGCAACGCATGAGGGCAAGACCAAGGCCGAGAGCGATACAATCAACGCTAGGTTAATACTGATCCTGGCCAACCACATCGGCGACCGGGACGTCCTGACCCAGGCGCTCAATGCCGCCGACATCACATAATCCAAGGGAGGATACCATGAATATCAAACTGAAGGGCAACACCCTGCTGCTCGCCGGTATTGCAACCGCTGCAATATCGATCGCAACGACTACCGTGGCAGAGACCAAGCTTGCGCTTTCGAGCTGGCTGCCGCCGCGCCATCCGATCGTCGTTGAGGCAATCAAACCCTGGGCCAAGCAAGTGGAGGAAGTCACCGATGGCCGCGTGACCGTACGTGTGCTTGCAAAGCCCATGGGCCCGCCCCCGGCACATTACGACATGGCTGCCGAAGGTATCGCCGACATCACCTATGGCTTGCATTCCTTTACAACAGATGACCGTTTCACCCGCTCTCGGATCGGTCAGTTCTCGTTCATTGGTGACGATGCCGTTGCTGGTTCCAAAGCATTCTGGAATGTCTATTCCGGCCCGCTGGAGGCGCAAAAAGAACATGAGGGCACCAAGCTTCTGGGGCTCTTCGTGCATGGCCCCGGCATGTTGCACAACAATGTCCGTAAGATCGAAAAGACAGACGATTTCTCGGGTCTCAAGATCCGCGTTCCTGGCGGCTACATCTCAGACCTGATGTCTGGTCTCGGCTCTACAACGCTCTTCATGTCTTCGGGTGAGGTGTATGAAAAGCTCTCGCGCGGAGTAATCGATGGCGTGACGTTCCCCTACGATGCTCTGGCTGCGTTCAAGCTGACCGAAGACGTCAAGTACACGATGCAAGTCCCCGGCGGCATCTACAACACCACTTGGTTCATGGTCATGAACGAAGACAAATGGAACGAGATCTCTGAAGAGGATCAGGCAGCCATCGAGGCGATTTCCGGTGAAGCCTTTGCCGCACTGGTTGGCGAAGCTTGGGTCGGCGCAGACGAGAAAGGCAGCGCCGCGGCCGAAAAGGCCGGGATCGAAATCTACGAAGCGCCAGCCGAAGTCGTAGATGCGATCAAATCACAGGCAGCAGATGCAGAAACAGCGTGGTCCGAAGCCATCTCGGCGGACGGCTACGACGGCGCGGCGGCACTGAAAGAAATGCGCAAACAAGCTGGCGTGGACTTCTGATCCATGGAGCGGCTTCGCCATCGTTTCCCCGACCAGCCCCCTGATGAGGGGCTGGACATCGGGTTGCTGCTCGACAGATCTCTGGGTGTCGGGGCCGCACTGATCCTGTTCAGCCTCGTCCTCATCACCTGTGTGGATGTAGTTGGGCGCTACCTGTTCAACGCACCGCTATCCGGTGCCTTCGAACTCACTGAAATACTGCTTGCAGCGCTCGTTTTCCTTGCCTTGCCACTGACGACAGAGCGCCGCGAACATGTCGAGGTCGACCTGCTGAATCTGGCGCTTGGACGCAAGACGCAACGTCTTTTGTCTGCGTTTGCAGGCCTGTTCTCTGCAGCCCTGTTAGCCACCTTTTCTTGGCGGCTTTTCACCCATGCGGCCAAGGCCGCACATGACGGCGCGGTGACCAACGCGCTTGAGATTCCACTGGCACCATTCGGCTATCTAGCTGGGGTCTCCTGCATGGTTTCGGCGTTCATCGCATTCCTGCGCGGATTACAACCCCCCATCGAACACGACACCGATCAAGATCACCTAGAGGGCGCCCCATGATTGAATCTCTGATCGGCTTTGCGATCCTACTGGGACTTATACTACTGCGCGTGCCCATCGCCTTCGCAATGGCGGCCGTAGGCGGCTTTGGGTTTGCCTATATGCGTGGTTGGGAGCCTGCCTGGGCTATGACAGGGCAAGTGGCCTTTGACACTTCTTTGTCTTACTCCCTTTCGGTCATCCCTCTGTTCATCTTCATGGGCAACGTGTTGGCCGGCTCAGGCGTGGCACACGGGCTGTTCGCCGGTGCCGATCGACTTTTTGGCAGGCTGCGCGGCGGACTTGCCATGGCTTCGGTCTTTTCTTGCGGCGGTTTCTCCGCGGTGTGCGGCTCGTCCCTGGCTACTGCTGCCACGATGTCAAAAGTTGCCATGCCTTCAATGCGCCGTTTTGGCTATGATGACCGGCTGGCGACAGGCTCTATCGCCGCGGGTGGGACACTGGGCATTTTGATCCCGCCCTCGGTGATCCTGATCATCTACGGCCTGCTGACCGAAACCAATATTGCCAAGCTTTTTATCGCGGGAATTGTGCCAGGTATTATTGGTGTGCTGTTTTATCTTGGCGCGGTCATGGTTGCGGTACGGTTGAACCCTTCTCTGGCTCCGGAGGAGGAAAACACCGAACCGATGAGCCGGGCTGACGTCATAGGCGTGATCTGTGTGCTGGGCCTTTTTCTCTTCATCATGGTTGGCATTTATGGTGGGTTCTTCACACCGACTGAGGCGGCCGGAATGGGTGCAGGTGCTTCGATCCTGATCGCCATTGCCCTCAGGACGATGACCTGGCGCAGCTTTTTCGCAGCTACGCTGGATTCGATCCGGGCTACTGCCATGATCTTTGCTGTGATCATCGGTGCCGAGCTGTTCACCAACTTCATAAACTACGCCGGACTGCCGGATGCGCTATCAGGCTTTGTTGTCGACAATGAATTGCCGGTCTGGGCAGTCATTGTGTTCATCATGCTGACCTACATGGTGCTTGGTTGTGTGCTTGAAAGCCTGTCGATGATCTTGCTAACAGTGCCGGTCTTTTACCCGCTGATGTTTGAGCTTGAGTTTGCCAATGAACTCCTGCTCGATCCCGAAAACGCCCTGATCTGGTTCGCCATTGTGGTTGTTGTGGCCACTGAAATCAGCCTGATCACGCCGCCCGTCGGTATGAATGTCTTCGTGCTGAAGGGCGTGTTGCAAGATGTCTCACTTGGAACAATTTTTCGCGGTGTGCTGCCATTCTGGATCGCGGACATCCTGCGTCTGACCCTGCTCATCCTTGTACCCTCCCTGTCACTCTGGCTGGTGGGGTTGATGTGAACGCCTGAGGCGACCGTACGTTGCCTTGGCCTTGAAAACTGCACCCTCGGAAAGGAGAAATCGATGAAAATCGAGAAGATCCATCACGTCGCTTACCGCTGCAAAGACGCAAAAGAGACGGTCGAATGGTATGGGAAAATGCTGAACATGGACTTTATCCTGGCCATCGCCGAGGATCATGTCCCATCTACGCATGAGCCGGACCCCTACATGCATCTGTTTTTGGATGCCGGGAATGGGAATGTTCTGGCTTTCTTCGAGCTGCCCACGAAACCGGAAATGGGCCGGGATCCCAATACCCCAATCTGGGTGCAGCACATCGCCTTCAAGGTGAAGGATCGCGAAACGCTGCTTCAGTTCAAGGACCATCTGGAAGCTAATGGCGTCGAAGTACTCGGTGTGACCGACCATTCGATTTTCCACTCTATCTACTTCTTTGATCCTTCCGGCCATCGTATCGAACTGGCCTGCCCGGACCCGGAAGAAGAAGCGCTGCTGGAGCGCATGGACGAAGTGAAATGGCTTATGTTGGACGAGTGGTCGAAGACCAAGAAAGCTCCGAAACATGCCGATTGGCTGCATGCCAAAGAACTCAACAAGTCTGCCTGACGGGCGTCCCGTGCCGGATAGGTTTCCGGCGCGGGAACCTATTTTTGGCAAAATCTGAGACGGTTGACCACAAAACAAGGAAGTCATGAAACTATACGGCTATTGGCGCTCGACGACCTCTTTTCGGGTCCGGATCGCACTAAATCTCAAGGGTGTTTCCTATGAAACAGTTCCGGTCAACCTTGTTGCCGGAGAGCAACGCGCGCCGGACTATGTCGCGCTGAACCCCGGCAAGGGCGTCCCTACGCTGATCCTTGAGGACGGTCGTGTACTCACCCAATCGCTTGCGATCATCAATTATCTCGACGCTGCCATACCCGAACCTCCGTTCCTGCCGGAGGACCCGTTCGAGCGTGCGCGGGTACAGGCTGCGGCCCATACCATCGCGATGGACATACATCCGGTTAACAACCTTAGAGTCACCGCGCATCTGAAGTCCCGGTATGGGTTTACGGCCGAAGATGGGATCGAGTGGTTCCGGCATTGGATGACAGAAGGTTTCCATGCCTACCAAGCGCTTTTGCCAGCTAACGCCACCTTCAGTTTTGGTGACAAGCCGGACCTTGCCGATATCTGCCTTGTCGCACAGCTTTACAATGCACATCGCTGGGGCGTCGATATGACTCCATTCGACCGTCTGCTTGAGATCGAAGAACGCGCATTCACCCTACCCGCTTTCGACGCCGCTCGACCTGAAAGCCAGCCCGATGCCTCCTGAGAGAAATACACTGGCAGACCTAATTCTATTCTAAGTCGACGGCGTTAGCCCGACCGGGAAGGCAATGCCCTTCCGCGTCACCGATTACACGGATTTCTACGCCGGTCGGCAGCCAGCTCTCCAGATGGCTTGAGTTGCGCAGATTGGCTTAGTACCTATGTCACTGACGCGGCCTTAAGCAGAGCAGTCACGCCTTGGTCCAGCGCTGCGCGGTCCTCAGCCGACATGGAATTCAGCATCCCTTGCGCGCAAGCATCGACTTGTGGCAGCAACTGTTCGAAACGCCGATGGCCTTCCGGCGTACAATGATAAACCCTAATTCGGCGATCTTCTTCTGAAATTGCTCTGGTTATCAAACCTTTATCGTCAAGCCTCTGCGCGGCCCGGCTGACTTGAACCTTATCCAGAGTGGTGCGTTGCGAGAGTTCTAGAGAGGTCAGGCTTTTGGCATTGGCAAGTAGAAAAAGCAGGCGCCATTCCTCCCGTGATAGCCCGAATTCGCGCTGGTATACTTCCGTGAGTTTTCGTGAGAACGCTTCGGACGCCACGGCGAGGCGATAGGGAAAGAAGGAATCTAGTTGCATAAGAAACTATATGTCCGCTTTGTTTCACATGCAACGAAATTTCCTGCACTGATATTCGCCATCCTTATGCAGGTTGTTTTGCACACTACAAGCCGAAGTTGACGAAATCCCGGTTCCCAGTGTTTTGATTCCGTTGCGAAGATTTTTTCTGCTTGCCAGAAAACTGCGGATCCGCTGGATCAAGGTTCCAGATCGGCAATCTGCTGAAACGGACAGATTCCCAGCGTGAACCGACCTTTGCAAAATTTAGCAGTTCTGCAACGCAAAATCCCAAAAGCGAAAGTTGACCGTTGTGTCAGCTTCAGCTGCCAAGAAAGGTCAACACAAGCCTTGGATATAGGCACACACTGAGACTAGCGGAAACACTGGACCCGGAAGTGCAACAAAAACTATTAGCATTCTTGCAGAATACTTTTTACCATGCGGTCAAATTTGGGGGAATTGGATGCTCGATTTAATCATCAGACAGGCCAGCCTGCCAGATGGCAGCGGGCCGGTAGATATCGCGATCAAGGCAGACCGCGTTGCGGAAATTGCGCCTGATATCAAGGCTGAGGCGCATGAGGAGATACAGGCGGTTGGGCGTTTGGTTTCCCCTCCTTTTACGGACCCGCACTTCCATATGGATGCGACCCTGAGCCTAGGGTTGCCGCGCATGAATGTCTCGGGCACGCTTTTGGAGGGTATCGCGCTTTGGGGGGAATTGAAGCCCCTGCTGACACCAGAAGCGGTGATTGAGCGGGCCATGCGCTATTGCGACCTTGCTGTGTCGCAGGGGCTGCTGGCTATCCGTTCGCATGTGGATGTTTCATCCGCCCCGTTGGTGGGCGTTGAAGCGCTCTTGGAGGTACGTAAACAGGTTGCCCCCTATATCGACCTGCAACTGGTGGCATTCCCGCAAGATGGCCTTTACCGATCAGAAAACGCAGAGAGAAACCTGATCCAGGCGCTCGATATGGGTGTCGACGTGGTGGGCGGGATCCCGCATTTTGAACGCACGATGTCGGAAGGGGCTCGATCTGTCACAAGACTGGCCGAGATAGCGGCGGACCGCGGCCTGATGCTGGACCTGCACTGCGATGAAAGCGACGATCCTATGTCACGCCACGTAGAAACGTTGGCCTTTGAGACTACGCGCCTTGGGCTTGGGGGCCGTGTAACTGCAAGCCACGTCACTGCGATGCATTCTTATGACAATTACTATGCATCGAAGCTAATCCCGCTCATCGCAGAAAGCGCTATGAACGTGGTACCCAACCCTCTGATCAATATCACGCTGCAAGGGCGTTCGGACACCTATCCGCGCCGCCGAGGTCTGACCCGCGTGCCAGAGCTGCGCGCGGCCGGTGTAAACGTTGCCTTCGGGCAGGATTGCACAATGGACCCGTGGTATTCGCTCGGGTCCGCTGACATGCTGGAAGTGGCTCATATGGGTGTGCACGCGGTACCGATGACATCCCGGGAAGCGATGGAATGGGCATTCACATCGGTAACCCAAAATGGCGCCAAAGCCATGGGCCTGCCCGACCCGACAATCCGCGAAGGCGGCCCTGCCAGTATGGTTGTACTGCAGGCGCGTGATCCGATTGAAGCTGTTCGCATGAAACCCACCCGCCTTGCCGTAATCAAAAACGGCAAGGTGTTGGCCCGTACAGAACCCCGAATGGCGGCGCTTTCGTTGCCCGGCCGCCCCACGACCCTGGATCCCGCAGATTACGCGCCCAGGCCCAATACTCAGGAAGCTTAAGAACAAGAACAATTGCCACCAACAGAAGAGGATCTACCAATGAAACTCACCACAACCCGCCGTCAATTGATGGTCGGCGCTGCGGCCGCGTTGGCCGTGCCGGCTTATGTTCGTCGCGTGAACGCACAATCTGCGACCCGAGTCGCTGGCGTGCATATGTCTCCGGTCGAAAACGCGTGGAACAGTCGTATCCATGTAGCGATGCAGGAAGCCGCCGATGCTGGTCTGATCGAGTATGAGTTCTCGGAAGGTGTAGCTCCGACTGACTATCCCCGCGCGATGCGCGAATATGCCGAAGGTGGTGCGCAAATCATTTGGGGCGAATCCTACGCCGTTGAACGCGAAGCACGCGAAGTGGCGGGCGATTACCCGGATACCGCTTTCCTCATGGGCTCTTCCGGTGGGCCGGAAGGGGACAATTTCGGCGTCTTCGGCACCCGCAACCACGAAGCGGCCTATTTGGCCGGGATGCTTGCGGGCCAAATGTCAGAAAGCAATGTCTTTGGTTCGGTCGGCGGTTATCCGATCCCTGAAGTGAACCTGTTGATCAATGCCTTCCGAATGGGGGTGACCGAAGTGAACCCAGATGCCACCTTCGTCAACGGCTTTATCGGAGCATGGTTTGATCCGGCCCGCGCACAAGAAGCTGCGATTGCCCAGATCGACGCGGGCGCAGATGTCCTGTTTGGTGAGCGCATTGGCACTGCGGATGCCGCCCAAGCGCGGGGTGTGAAGGCCATCGGTTCGCTTATCGACTATACGCCTCGCTATCCAGGCACAGTCTTTGCCAACGCGATCTGGAATTACGGTCCTACTATCGAGGCCATCGTAGCCGACGTTCAGGCCGGTAACCCAACGGGGCGCAACTACACAGAATATTCCTTCATGGCCCATGGTGGCAATGAGTTGATCTATGTCGCCGATGAAGTGCCTGCTGACGCCATCCCGGCAATGGAGGCTAAACAGGCCGCGATCCAATCCGGCGAATGGGATGTTCCAATCGACGAAAGCGAGCCCTCCTGATCCCGCGGGCTTTGACGTGACCGATGCCACGGCTCTTGCGGCCGCCATTACGTCAGGGCAGATCACTGCCTTCGACGTGATGGAGGCAAGCCTTTCTGCCAGCCACGCGCAGGCGGATTTGGGGGCCGTGGCATTTCTGGACGAAGACATGGCGCGCGCCGGGGCAAGGGCAGCAGACGCATTGCCATCTGACCAGCGCGGTCCGTTTCATGGGGTTCCGTTTTTGGTGAAAGACCTCGGTGGTTTCGCAAAAAGGCTACCTGCTGCGGCAGGATCCGCAGCAATCCGCGCACAAGCGCGTAAACCTGAAAGTGACAGTCGCCTGTTACAGGATTTGCGCCAAACTGGCTTGATCCCTTTTGGCTTGACTACAACACCCCCATTCGGCCTTTCCCTGACATGCGAACCAGATGGCATGGCTGCGACCCGAAATCCATGGAATCCCGCGTTGACACCCGGTGGTTCATCTGGCGGCGCTGCGGCTGCGGTTGCAGCCGGTATCGTTGCAATTGCTCATGCAACGGATGCAGCCGGATCCATCAGAGTACCTGCTGCGTGTTGTGGTTTGACCGGGCTCAAGCCGTCTCGTGGTGCGGTGCCCGGAGGCCCAGATTTTGCCAATCACCTGATGGGCATAGCGTCTGAGTTGATCCTGGCGCGATCGGTCCGTGACGTGAAGACCGCCCTTGATGCTGTTGTCCAACCTATGGCCCCAGTGCACTTCCCAAAACGTCCCCGTGTCGCGGTGGCATTGCCGGAACGTTGTGGACCTAATCAGCGCAAAGCTGCGGAAGGTGCTGCCGACGCGCTGCGCGACGCAGGCTGTGAAGTGCATGATGTTCGTGCCCCCGACCGGATTGGGGCTGAGGCTCATGAAATCGCCCGAACCATACTGGCTGTTTCGTTGGCTGAGTGGCTGACCGCACTCAAGATATCTGACGACCAGGTTCCACCGCTCGCAGCCGCCATGGCTACTGAGGGTCGTGCGACACCTGCCACCGCGCTTTTTGCGGCCTCGCGACAGCTGGCACGCCTGACAAATCGCTCCCGCAAGCTTTTCAAATCCGCCGATGCCATCCTGATGCCGGTCCTCTCCTCTGCTCCGCCCGTTGTCGGCACTTTGGATCTGTCTGGCACTTCCCCCGATGAACACATGGCGCGGCTGGAAGCTTTTGCCCCAAACGCGGCACTTGCCAATGTTGCGGGCTTGCCAGCCCTGGCGCTGCCTTTTGGCATGGCAAATGACCTTCCTCTCGGTGTGCAACTGATTGGTCCCGCCGGCGCCGATTTCGCACTGCTAAAACTCGGTGCACTTATCGAGACCCGCGCGCCCGCACTTTCCTTTCCGTCCCCAATCGCAGGCCTACCCGCATGACCAAGGTTCTGGAGCTTCACGGCATCACCAAGCGTTTTGGAACGCTTACCGCAAATGATGATGTGACCCTGACACTGGCGGAGGGGGAAATCCTTGCGCTTCTGGGTGAAAACGGCGCAGGCAAGACGACGCTGATGAATATCCTGTTTGGCCACTACGCAGCCGACGCAGGCACTGTCAGGGTGTTCGGGAAAGAGCTGCCTCCAGGCCTTCCACGTGCAGCGATCGAGGTGGGTGTGGGAATGGTTCACCAGCACTTCACGCTTGCGGGCAACCTCACCGTTCTTGAAAACGTCATGCTTGGCTCCGAACCCTTGACGCGCGCGCGATCCGCTCGTGGTGAGGCGCGCGAAAAGCTGTTGCAGATCGCAGAGCGGTTTGGCCTGCCCGTGAACCCCGAGGCCAAGGTTCGGTCGCTTTCCGTAGGAGAACGCCAGCGTGTTGAAATTCTTAAAGCGCTCTACCGTGACGCGCGCATATTAATTCTGGATGAACCTACTGCCGTTCTGGCCCGGCCCGAGGCGATGCGCCTGTTCGAGACCCTGCGCGACATGACGAAAGAGGGTCTCTCGCTTATCTTCATCAGCCACAAACTGCATGAGGTCATGGCTGCCTCTGACCGTGTGGCAGTGCTACGCGGCGGCAAGATGGTTGCAGAACGCAAAACCTCTGAAACCAACCCCGGAGAGCTGGCGGAACTGATGGTTGGCCGCAAAGTGGAACGGCCCGTACGCCATGACCATAAGATTGGCGCGCCAGTGCTGATTGCAAAAAATGTGCGCGTGGAAGAGGACGGTGAGTTGCGTCTGGATGACGTGTCATTCACCGTCCATACTGGTGAAATCCTTGGTATCGTTGGCGTTTCAGGCAATGGTCAGGCTTCGCTCGGCGGGTTGCTTTCTGGGCTGGTTCACCCAAGTGCCGGGCAGCTGACACTTCTGGACGAAGATATCGGTCATCTGGGGCCGCGCGGCATGATCCGTGCGGGGGCTGGTAGAGTACCGGAAGACCGACACGCGGAAGGCGTAGTAGGCGAGTTGAGCCTGTGGGAAAATGCAGTGCTCGAACGGCTGCGCGCACCAGAGTTTTCGCGCCGCGGCTTTGTCCGGCAACGTGCCGCCCGCGATTACACGTCAGGGCTGATTGAACGTTTTGATATCCGTGGTGCCAATCCCGACACGCGAACAAGGTTGCTGTCTGGCGGCAATATGCAAAAGCTTATCCTCGGTCGGGTCCTGACCAACGGACCGCGCTTTGTCGTCGCCAACCAGCCGACGCGCGGCCTTGATGAAGGGGCAATTGCCGCCGTTCATGCCGAGCTTTTGGCAGCACGGGCCGAAGGCGCAGCAATTTTGCTCATCTCTGAAGAACTGGAAGAAGCCGTGGCCCTGTCAGACCGTATACAGGCCATCGTTAAAGGGCGCTTGTCGGAGCCCATATCCGCCAACGAGGCTGACCCGCAACGCCTTGGCCTGATGATGGCGGGTGTCTGGAAGGAAAATGATGATGCGGCTTGAACGACGCACACATGTGCCGCTGCACCTTGTGATCATTGCGCCGCTGGCCGCGATCTTTACTGCGTTACTTCTCGCTGCGGGTCTCATCGCAGCTGCGGGGGTAAACCCGCTCACGGCGTATGGCGAAATGCTGACCGGTGCGCTTGGCTCACGCCTTTCGATCACCGAGATGCTGACCCGCGCCACACCGCTCATTTTCACAGGGCTTGCTGCGGCAGTCGCCTTCCGCGCGCGACTTTGGAACATCGGAGGTGAGGGACAGTTCTTTGTTGGTGCGCTGGTCACCGCTTGGATCGGGCATTCGCTCGGGGTTCCGGGATGGATTGGTATTCCACTTTTGATGCTGGCAGGCATGACTGCGGGCGCGGCTCTTTTGGCGGGACCTGCCTATTTACGCCTGCGTTTCGGGGTAGATGAGGTGGTGACGACCCTTCTGCTCAACTTCATCGTAATCCTTTTTGTGGGCCTCATGATTGAAGGCCCGATGCGCGATCCGTTGGCCTTTGGGTGGCCCTCTTCAGTGCCCGTAGACGGAGATTTTCGTCTGCCGGATCTGATCCCGCGCACACGTCTGCATATCGGGCTGCTTTTTGCCATCGCAGCGGCAGGTGCAGTTTGGCTGATCCTGGCGCGCACCGTTTTTGGCGCTGAAACGCGCGCCGCAGGTTTGAACGCCAGTGCCGCTGCCTTTGCCGGTATATCCCTACCCCGAACGATCATGGGCGTAGCCCTGCTTTCGGGCGCCCTGGCGGGGCTCGCCGGGTCTGTCGAAGTCATGGGTGTTACAGCAGGGGTCACCACTACCATGAGCCCCGGTTTTGGCTATGCAGGCATCGTTGTCGCCATGCTCGCCGCTTTGCATCCGGCCGGCGTCGTTGCTGCCGCTGTTTTCGTTGCTACAGTCTTCGTTGGGGCCGACGCCATGAGCCGCGCGACCGGTGTTCCCAGTTTCATCGCTGATGTGATTGTTGCGCTCTGTTTGCTTACCATGATCGTGGCCCTTCTTTTCACAACCTACCGGGTGCGCCGATGAGTGATGCTATTGATCTGCTGCTGAATACCAGCCTGTGGACTTCCGTGTTGCGTATTGCTACGCCACTCATATTCGGCGTCCTTGGCGCATTGCTCTGCGAACGTTCGGGCGTGCTCAATCTGGGGATCGAGGGGATTATGACCATGGGCGCGATGAGCGGTTGGCTTGCCGTCTACATGGGTGCACCTTTGCTCGCGGGCCTGATGATTGCCGCCCTTTGCGGCGCTGTGATGGGCTTGCTGCACGCCATGCTGACGGTTCCGCTTGGGCTGTCGCAACATGTATCGGGGCTTGGTATTACGCTGTTTGCATCCGCTTTGGCCTACTACCTCTACAGGCTACTTGTCGAAGTGGGTGACTTGCCCCCAACGATAGAGCCTTTCCAACCGCTCAATGTTCCGGGGCTTTCCGATATACCTGTTCTCGGTCCGATCCTGTTTTCCCAGGCCCTGCCGACTTATCTGGCGCTATTTGCTGTGGCTGCAATGGCGTATGTCCTAGCCCGAACACCACTAGGGCTGGCCATTCGTATGACCGGTGAAAACCCGCATGCGGTTGAGGCACAGGGGTTGAATCCCATCCGCATCCGCATCGGCGCAGTCGTTGTCGGATCGGCTTTGATGGCGATGGGCGGGGCTTTCCTGACGACAACGGCGTTTAACAGCTTCTTCCCGGGTATGGTTCAGGGGCGTGGCTGGATTTGCATTGCGCTGGTCGTCTTCGCCAGCTGGCGACCCGGCAAGGCGCTAATTGGCGCGGTATTGTTCGCATTCTTCGATGCATACCAGCTGCGGCTGCAGACTGCGATTGAAGGCGTACCCTACCAGCTCTTCCTGATGGCGCCTTACGTACTTTCTATCGCCGCGCTCGTCCTTGTCGCCCGCAGAGCCGAAATACCCGCGGCGTTGATGGCACCCTACCGGCGCGGTGAACGTTAGCGGCATTCGTTCGCACATATTCACTGGAATTGATCAAGATAAAAGACTTCGCGCTGCAAACCTGAACGCGTGTTGTCGCGTTAATTTGCGGCGCACCAAGGAATACTGATACTCGGATTGTTAAGGCTGAGCAACGACGTGCTGGGACACAAAAGCAATTCCGAACGGCTGAATGGGTTGCCGCGAACCTCTTATAACCACCTGGAGATCGATGGCCTTGCTTCGACCGTTCCCGTTTTCGGAATGGGAAATGGCTGTTTTCAGCGCGGTTATTGAGAACCTTGTGCGGCCAGAGATGCTCACGACAACTTCGTCAAGGTGCCAGACGTCGCCTTGTTGGCCCTGTTTCCAAAACCCCGGGCGAGGTGCATAAACAGACAAACTGCATATCCAGAAGAGATCATCAATGTTTTCACGCGACAATATAAAATACGAACCCATCGATCTTCCTGACCACCTGGATTATTCGGCGGTTCAAAGCCTTGAAGAAGCCCGCGCATTCTATGCCCAAATGAAACGGCGGCATACGGTTAGGGACTATTCAAGCAAGCCGGTTTCTCGCGAGGTGATTGAAGAGTGCATACGCACGGCGGGCACAGCGCCCTCAGGAGCAAACCATCAACCTTGGCATTTTGTGGCTATCTCGGCCCCCACCTTAAAGACGAAGATCCGCGAAGCCGCCGAGGAGGAAGAGCGCCAGTTCTATGAAGGTGGAGCGGGTGACGAATGGCTGAAAGCGTTGGAACCAATTGGCACCAACGACAACAAACCGCATCTCGAGGAAGCCGCATGGTTAATCGTCGTTTTTGCGCAGCGCTGGGGCCATTTCGAGGACGGAACGCGTTTCAAGAACTACTACGTACCCGAAAGCACGGGCATTGCCTGTGGTTTCCTGTTGGCCGCACTACATCATGCAGGCTTGGTCACTCTGACGCATACCCCGAACCCGATGAAGTTCCTCAATAGGATGTTTGATCGACCGGATAGCGAAAAACCAATCATGATCGTGGCAGTTGGTCATGCCGCGAAGGACGCAAAAGTACCTGCTGTGGCGAAGATCAAAAAGCCACTCGAAGAGATTCTGACGGTTGCTGAATAAGTGCTCCCGAACCATCGACGTCCCCGACCCAAAACGGACATTGAACACTGAATTCAAAGGTTGCAGCGGCATCTCGAACAGCGAGTATTCACAACAAGAGCGCACGCTCTTCATTGGTCACCGATCCCCTCCGAGCCACGTGCTTGTCGCTTCAAGCCCTTTTCGCAAGACACCGAACATTTGCTCAATTTCGCTCTCGCTAATGATAAGCGGCGGTGAAAGAACACACATGTTGATCACAGGTCGAACCAACAGCCCACGTTTCTGGCATTCGATATCGATCTGGCCGCCAATTTCGTAGTCGCACCCCAGATCGCTCTGGGGATCACCATCGACTGAGCATTGAACGCATCCCATCAACCCCATGCCACGTACATCGGTAACGATGTCAATCTGACCCAGCTGCTGTAGCTGATCCTGAAAAATCGGAGTGACCCTTCGAACGTGCTCAAGAAGCTTTTCCCGTTCAATAATTTCCATACTTTTCAGACCAGCGGCTGCGCTGACCGGGTGACCAGAATAGGTATAACCATTAGAAAAGGTTGCGTCTTTTCCTGAAACATCGGCGATCAATCTATCCGAGATAATCGCGGCGCCCATCGGTGCATACCCGGATGTCATTCCTTTGGCACAGGTAATTATGTCTGGCTGAATGCCAAAAACTGCCTCCGAAGCAAACCAATGGCCCAATCGCCCGAAAGCCGTCACTACTTCGTCGGAAATGTATAGAACATCATACTTCCTGCAGATGTTTAGGCAGCTTTCGTGATATCCTTTTGGCGGCACGATCACGCCACCAGATGCCAGAACCGGTTCGGCGATAAAAGCGGCAACATTTTCTGGGCCCAGCGTCACAATGGCGTTTTCCAGGTCCGAAACTTTCTCTTTCAGAAAGCTCTCTTCGCTTTGACCAGGTGCACGGTAAAGCGGATTCACGTCCGGCAGGAAATGTGCGAGGTCATCCGCCTTGTCGAGCCAAAGTCTGTCACGCTCTTTTCCACTGACGCTGGCTGCCAGGTAAGTGCTTCCATGATAAGCTTTTTGCCGTGAAATGATTTTCTTTTTCTTGGGGCGTCCCAAGAGGTTGTTGCGGAAATGGACAAACCGGATGGCAGTATCAACCGCAGTGGAACCGCCGGTGGTAAAAAAGACATTGTTCAAGTCGCCCGGCGCACGTTTGGCGATTTCGCGTGCGAACCGCGCGGCAGTCGAGTTGGAGTTGTTAAAGGGCGAGAAATAAGCAAGGTTCCGAGCCTGCTCAGCCATGGCCTCTGCCATCTCCTCTCGCCCATAACCGATCTGGGTGCACCACATGCCTCCCGGTCCGTCGATCAAGCGTTCGCCTTTTTCGTTCACCACATGGATGCCGCTGGCACCTTCAATAAATGTCCGGTCGTTTTCGCCCAAGGTTGCCATCCCTTCCCACGGGTGCAGGAAGTGGTCGTTGTCCCAGTGCTTGGCGTTAGAGTTATCCACGGCGGGCCATACTTTCTGCGCTCATGACAATTGGGAACTCTTCGCGCACCTGAGCGTCTGAAGCGCCGAAGTAGTTGGGGAAATGGCTGTCGAGAATGGAATTGGCCTTGTCACGGGCGCGGTCCAACAGATCAGTTTTGCCTTCGTTTTCCCATGTATCTGTACGCTCACGATCCATGAGCCGCGGGTAGACAAATTCGGTGTTCATATAGTTCAGCGTGTGTGGGTTGCCGAGGAAATGACCTGGGTCGATGGCACACTGGTGGATCACATCCACCGCCATGGTTTCATCTGTGACCTCTATCCCGCGCAACGATCGCAGGATCATACCACCTGCTTCGTCATCGATGACCATGCTTTCAAAACTGCATCCCATCAGGCTGCCGATCATCCCGCCGAACTCGCACAGCCGATTGGCACCAGCATGGGCGGCAAGCGTGAAGGTTAGCGCCTTTTCCAACCCGTATTGCGCGTCGGGTATTTTGGCATCTGTCATGCCTGCGCCAACGGATGTGGGAAGGCCATAGAAGTTGCCCATCTGAATGGCTGCTGCCCCGATGAGAGCCTGTTCGCCGCTGCCGCCGGTGAACGACCCGCTGCGCAGGTCTGTGATGAAGGGCCAGGCAGCAAAGCAGACCGGACAGCCCGGTGTGATGAGGTTTACAATGGCAACACAGGCCAGTGTTTCGGCTACGGTTTGAACCAGTGTTCCCGCAAGCGTCGCGGGGGCTGTGGCCCCGGCCTGAGGAGGCACTGCCAGATCGACAGTTAGCCCAAGTTTGGCGGTATCAATCAGGATTTCCATGTTCTCCTTGCCGATCCGCAAGGGGGAAACCATAGGGCAGCCGCCAAATATGACGCTTGGCTTCTTCATGAAAGCCCCATCGCCACCTTGCGCCATATCGAACATGCGAATGGCATGTGGGATGTGGCTACGGTCGCGAAAGGTCAGACAGGCAGGTTTTTGGCTACCTGCGAGCATCGCATATACGGTGTTCATGTCGTGAGCGAAATCATCGGTCACGTCGGTGGCCAAAACCGTGTCGCCCAGCATATGAATGTTATCCAAACAGTCCACCAGACGGGTGAAATCATAAACGTCGCGCAGGACCGAAGGGCGATAAGTTTTGGTCTCGGAATCGAAGGTGGTGACGGCAGTGCCAGAGTTGGCGAAATAGACACTCTCCGCCGAGCAATGCATGTCGTCTTTGCCTTCACGCTCTCCGCGGGCATAGACGTAAAATTCCTTGGCAGCACCAGCCAGGATGTCGTCCATCAGGGCACGGGGGAAGCATAGCCGGTTGAGGTCATTCATCACCGCGCCCTTGGGCAGCACCAGATCAAGCAGTTCCGGGAAATGGTCGGTGACGCCGGTGTTTTCCAGAACGGTCAGGGCCGCTTGGTGAATGTTCTCCATATCTGATTGGGTCAACGGCTTATAGCGCCCGCCGCTTAAGCCTCCACGCACGGCCTCGTTGCCCGTAGTCGCCTGTTGCACCTTTATGCGCGCGGCGCGCCCACCACCACCGCGACGGCGTGATTTTACCTCAGCCATTACCGGCCATCCTTTGTTCTGGTTCCGGACTGATCATTGCGAAATAGAAATCGTAAAAATCCTGGATCGAGGTTTCCATTTCGCCCAAGGGCCCCGGTTGGAAGTATTGAGAATTCACACCGGACTGGTTGTGGCGAATGATACGTTCGTCATCCAAAGATGTGACATGCCAAAGCCAGGTCAGGTCTTCCTTGTCGTAATCCTGGCCTTCTTCGGCGTCAGCGCGAACCAGCCAGACCACCTGAATGTCGGTTTCCTGCAGACCACGTGGAACAAAGCGGTAACCCACCATGTGATCCGAATAAATCAGGAACCAATTCAATGGACCAATATCAAAGTCAGTTGCACCGCCATCGAAACCCTTCAACGTTCCAAGCAACGGGGCAATCGCCTCGCCTGATCTACTGCCGGTTTTATAACCTGGGTAAAGCGGATAGCGCCTATAGTACCCGCTGGTGAATGGAGTGTGCGCAGCGTCGCCGACAAGCGCCAATTCATCAGGTGACAGCCCGACTTCCACAGCCCTTGCCTTTAGCGGTTCGACCAAGCCAGCCATTTCCTGTGGCGATTTCAGGCTATGAGAACGAGAATACTCTTTGTGCGCCGGCCCGCAGTGATAGCATTCAAGATAGTTCTCAACCGCCAGTTTCCAATTCGCTGGAACCGGGAATGACGCCGTATGCGCCACTTTCAGATCGTCAAAGCCATAGGGTTCGACGAGTGGCGAAAGCTGGCTGAGGACAGGATCTAGCGATGGCGTGTTTGCATCGGCACAGACAAAGATCAAGCCTTTGAAGACACTCACCTGAACGGGAAAGAGCCCGAATTTGGAGGGGTCAAAGTGTTCCCCCATGTTATGGCCTGCACGAAGTTTTCCCGATAGCTCATATGTCCAGGCGTGATACGGGCAAACTAGAACACGGGAGTTGCCGGACTGTTCAGTGCAGACGCGAGATCCACGATGGCGACAGACGTTCAAATGAGCGCGAACTTCGCCTTCACGGTCGCGAACAATAATGATGCTCTCCGGGCCATAGTCGAACAGAAAATAGTCTCCGGAGTTTGGGATTTGGCTGACATGCCCTGCCCAAAGCCAGTTACGGTTCCAGACCTGGGCAATGTCATAGTTATAGATGTCTTGCGAAGTGTAGAATTCACGCGGCAGCGCGTGGCCGTACTGGTGCGAGGCCATCAAAGCATCTAACTCAAACGGTCGGCTGTTCATCACGTCTCCTCCAAATCGATTATCTCGCGGCGAAACCAATCCTTGTCTGCTTCTGCCTTTGGGCGTTCAAAATCGCGTGCCGCGCGGTGGCCTGCGAAGACTGCGTCCACGATCAACCCCGGAGACGCGGCATCGCCAATGAGTTCGAGGGTTTTCAATCCGGTCCCTTGCAGGCTGTCATAAAGAGCCGTCTCGCGGTGGCGCTCGGTGACCAGAACCGTTGAGGCGCACGGTATGTCAGTTTCGCGGCCGGTAAAGGCGCACCCAATGCGCGCGATGTCACCTTCAACCGCCGTCAGCACCTGATTGCAGCGAATGTCGATACCAAGCTCGATCAGGCGGGCCTGAATACGAGGCTGCTCCAAAGTATTGACAGCGTAAGTTGAAACTAAACTCTCTGGCGTGACAAAGACCACCTGGTATCCGGCGGTCGCCAGTTTTTCAGCGATCACCCCTGCCAGATAGATATGGTCATCATCATAGATCATCACCGGTCCATCCGGGGGCAGAATGCCTTTCATGATGTCATCAGGCGTCAACACTTTGGCGGTTTGCTCGATCTGAGGCATATGGCGCTGCGTGCTACGGCCGATGCCGTCGGTACGCCAATGGCTGCCGGTGGCCACAAAGACGTGTTCGACGCCAAGCTCTGCCACCTGATCGCCATCAAGTCTGCTGTCAGTGAACAACTGAACGTTGCCGCGCTGCTTTAGGTCATTCAGGCGATAATCGACGACGCGGGACCAAGCCGCGAGGCCGGGAAGTTTGCTTTCCATTGCAACACGTCCACCAAATTCAGCTGAGGCTTCGGCCAAGGTCACCTGATATCCTCGCCTTGCCAATTGCGTGGCGCATTCAAGACCGGCGGGTCCACCGCCAATAACCAAAGTATCCGCGTTGCTCTTTTTCGGCGCAATGATCTCGGGGTGCCAACCGCGGCGCCATTCCTCGCCCATGGTCGGGTTTTGGGTGCAGCGGATCGGGATGCCCAGATTGTCAGATGAGACGCAGATATTACAGCCGATGCATTCGCGGATTTCGTCAATGCGACCCTCTTCAATCTTTTTGGGAATGAATGGGTCCGCGATGGAAGGTCGCGCCGCTCCGATAAGGTCGACAATTCCCTTTTTGACCATCGACAGCATCATATCGGGAGACGTCAGGCGACCAACACCAACCACGGGTTTCCGTGTTACCTGTTTGACGTGCGACAGAAACGCGTTCTGATAGCCATCTTCTGGTTGAAAGCGAGTTGTGGCACTGTCATTGGACCAGTCGGCTACGTTCACATCCCATAGGTCAGGAAGATCGGCCAAAAGCTCGACCACGGCACGGCCTTCTTCTGAAGCCTGCATGCCGTCAGCGCCCACCATCTCATCAATGGCAAAACGGAGCGCCACAGCGCAGCTGTCACCTACAGCTTCGTGGGTGTCTTCCAGCAGTTCGCGTGTCAGGCGCACACGATTTTCAAGCGACCCGCCATATTCATCACTACGCTGGTTCATATGCGGCAGCATGAAATGTTGCGCCAAAGTCATGTTGTGTCCGGCATAGACGTAAATGATGTCAAATCCGGCATCTTTCGCTCGCAGGGCGGCCTCGCGGTGCCAGCGGCGGAACTCGCGAATATCAGCTTTATCCATGGCCTGCGCCTGCTTGGGATGCGTCGTATCGACAGACATCTCGGAAGGTGCAAGAACCGGAGCCCGGGTCAGCAGGTTCTGCGCATGGTTGCCATTGTGCACCAGCTGGATAGCTGCCAGCGCACCATGCGCATGTACCGCATCCGTCATCAGCCGCAACGCGGGAACATCGCGCCCGTCCCATAGCCGCCCCTCGGCGTAAGGAGACAGGTCTGAGGTTGGGTGAATCTCGGTCTCCTGATTGGAAACCACCGCCCACCCACCTTCGGCTTTCATCCCACGAACGGCGGCATCCGCCCGCGGTCGGACATGCCCCAGCCCGGTGCAATGTGGCACCTGATAAAAGCGATTTCTGGCTGTGACTGGTCCAATCTGAACCGGTTCAAAAAGCAGAGCATATGGGTTCGCGTTCGACATGTTCACGCGTTTTCCTGTATCTGGGATCCGGAGCCGTAAGGCCCCGGAAAAGTGGTTGTGTTAGAAGCCGGCTTTGATCCGTTCAAATTCTGCCAGCATTTTCGCCTCAAGCTCGGGATTCACCGCATCAAAGAACAAACTGCCTTCGAAGAAGCTTTTAGGGTCAGCAAAACCATAGGCTTCGATGTTGGCCTGATCGGCAACTTCGAACGCTTTTGCGTTGGAATGTGGGTAGCCCCAGTTGTCGATGATGTACTGACCGCTGGCAGGATCAGTGAGCGCGTTCAACAGATCATAGACCTGATCGACCGGAGTCGTGGAAGACTTCAGATGCACGTAACCGCACGCCCAAGTCGCGATGCCCTTATCGACATCACGCATCATCGCGGCAGGCACTTCGTTCCAGATCAGGTTCAGTTCTGACTGGTTCCAGGCCCAACCCAATTCGATCTCACCGCTGGTCATGGCCTGATCAAATTGACCCGCATCGGACCAGTAAAAGCGCATGTTCGGGTGGATCGAGCGCAGGAAATCAGATGCTTCCTTGAACTGCTCGTCGCTCAGATTGGTATAATCGTCGGCGTTTCCAGTGGCCAGCGCAGCCAGGGCGTACGCAGATGACGCGGCATCCGGGACGGCGATCTTGCCTGCATAGGCCGGGTCCGCCAGCATTTGCAGCGAAATATCATCGCCTGAGATTTTGTCGGTGCGGTAGATAAGGCCCGTGTTCCCCCACTCGAACGGCAACATGTAAAGCTTGCCGTCTAGGACGATGGCGTCGACTTCCTTGATCTCGGGCAGAACATCGGCCCAGTTGGTCAGTTTGCTTTCATCCAGCGGCTGGATCAGGTCGGCTGCGACCCATTTCCGGACCGCGTCAGAACAAGGATGCGCCAGATCAGCCGTGAAACCCGAACTTAGTTTCGTAAAGGCTTCTTCCTGACTTCCGAAATAGGAATAGCTTGGTGCCTCATTCCCGTATTTTTCCATGTAGCTGGCAAAGAACCCGGGATCTTCATATCCCGACCAGTCAAAAACCGTCAGATCAGCGCCACCTGCTATGGCACTTCCCGTACTTATCGCCGTCGCACATGCGAAGGCCGCAATTCCCTGAAGTCTCATTTTATCCTCCCACTATTTTACTTTGTGTCTGTACCTAGATCGATCACGCTTGCCCCCTGTAGCCCCAGCCAAACTGCGTCGCCGCGTTTGAAATCGACCGTGTGAAAATAATTTGGAACTGAGACCGAGATTGGTTTTTCAGCTCCCGCCACCTGAATGTGGTAGTGAATGTTCTCGCCATAGAAGGCGACGTTGCTGACAGTGCCTTGAACCGTTGATGGATAGTCTTCTGGTTTTTCAGCAGCGATTTCCAATTGTTCCGGGCGAATACCGATGTTCATGTCTTTAGAGCTGGTCGCAACGTTGGGGTTTCTCTCAATCTCAATCCGCCCGAAAGCAGCCGCATCAATCGACAATATATCGCCGGTTTCTCCCAACATCTGGGCAGGCAGTATGTTCATCTCACCGATGAAACTGGCCACTTGCTGATCACAAGGACGGGCATAAAGCGTGGTTGGTGTGTCCACCTGCTTGAGCCGTCCATTGAACATCACGCCAATACGATCGGACATGGTCATCGCCTCATATTGGTCATGGGTGACCATCACAAAGGTGATGCCAAGCGATTGCTGCAGGTTGCGCATTTCAAACTGCATCTGTTCGCGCAGCTTCTTGTCGAGTGCTGACAAGGGCTCGTCCAGCAACAATACTTTGGGTCGCATGATCAGCGCGCGGGCAAGCGCCACCCTTTGCCGCTGCCCACCCGACAATTCACTTGCGCCGCGATCCTGAAGACCGCCCAGCTCGACCATTTCCAGGGCCTCGGCTACGCGCTGGTCGATCTCACCCTTGGGCGCCTTGCCCCGTAATCCATAGGCCACGTTGTTCCCGACGTTCAGGTGCGGGAAGATGGCGTAGCTCTGAAAGACCATGTTCGTTGGACGGTTGTTGGCAGGCACACCTTCCATATCCTGACCGTCGATCAGCACGGTACCCGCGGTCGGTTCCTGGAAGCCCGCGATCATCCGCAATACCGTAGTCTTGCCGCATCCCGAGGGGCCGAGGAGTGAGAAAAACTCGCCCTCTTTGAGATCGAGATCGATCCCGCTGGCCGCCAGGAATGTGCCATAGCGCTTTTCGACGCCCCTGAGTTCTATGATGTTTCTGTCTGTCATCGGACCTCTGATGCGGATGAGCGGCGGCGGAAGTACTCGGCCAGTACCAAAAGCAGAACCGAGGTAAGCAGCAGGATAGAACCCAAGGCCAAAACGTTTGGAAGCTTGGCGGGGAAACGGATCTGGCTCCAGATATAGACCGGCAGTGTTGGTTGGTTGCCGGACAGGAAAAAGGCCAGGACGAACTCATCGAAGCTAACCGTAAAAGTGACCAGCATACTGGCTATGATACCGGGGGAAACGACCGGCAGTGTCACGCGGTGGAAGGTTTCGAACACGCCGACGCCCAGATCGTAAGATGCCTCTTCCAGCGACGCGTCGAAGTCATCGAACGCGGACTTCAAGATCGAAACGGAAAATGGCAAGGCGAGGAACGTATGGCCCAGAACAACGGTGAGCAGAGATGGCTTGAGACCAAGAAACAGAAACAGAACCAGCATTGACGAAGCTACGATAATGCCCGGAATAACCAACGGCAGCATCACCAGTCCTTCAGCTGCACGCTGACCCCGAAAACGATAGCGAACAAAGGCACGAGCAGCAAAAAGCCCCATAGCGGTAGATAGAATTGCGACGACCGTGCCGACACCCAACGAATTCCAAAGGGCCTGGATCAACGTATCCTGTTCGCCCAGCTTCCGATACCAGTCCAGCGTCCAGCCCTTGATCGGAAAGGCAACGATTGTACCGCTGTTGAACGAGAACAAAGGTAGGAAAAGAACCGGCAGGTACAGAAAAACCAAATACAGGAAAGCATAGGCTGTCAGGGTCGAGGGGCGCTTCATCTGATCCTCCTCCCAAGCTGCGTGGCGGTAATGACAAACACGATGGCGACGAAACCGACTGACAGCATTGCGATCAGCGAAAGTGTGGCGCCGAGAGGCCAGTTGTTGGCGGCCCCGAACTGCACCTGAATAAGATTGGCAATCATCTTCCCGTCCGATCCGCCGACCAGTGCTGGGGTCACGTAGTCACCGACTGTTGGGATAAAGATAATCAGGCAAGCCGCAATGATCCCCGGGATCGTCAACGGTAGCGTCACCCGCATGAAGCGTTGCATAGGACTGTTGCCGAGGTCTGTGGCAGCCTCCAACAGGCTTGGATCGATCTTCTGCAACGAGACATAGATCGGCAGGATCGCAAAAGGTGCCCAGGCATGAGCAAGCGTCAGCACGACAGCGAATTCATTATAGAGCAAGAAGTCGAGCGGTTCGTCGATCAGACCAAGCATCAGCAGTGCAGAATTCATCACCCCGTTGAACCCAAGGATGAGCTTCCAGGCAAATACGCGCAGCAGATAGCTGGACCAGAACGGAATGGTGATGAGCAGAAGCCAGATAGTCTTTTTCCGGGCCTTCATCGCGATGAAGTAGGCGATGGGATAGGCCAGTGCGACAGTGACTACCGTAACTGCTCCGGCAATCCAGATCGACCTTAGCATTAAGTGTCGAACCAGCGGATCGGCAAACGCGTCGCCATAGTTTTTCAGCGTCGGTGTCTTGTCGAGCGTTACGTAGGTTTGGGTCCAGAACGAATAGGCGATCAGGATCACCAAAGGCGCCGCCACCAGAAACCCCACGTATGCCGTGGCTGGTGCGCTGAGGGTATACCCCCGGGACGCTTCGCTACGAAAAATCACTCTATCTCCCATCTCGGTACTTACGAGTCTCTAATGGACGATCGTCCATTTAATGTTGCGCCAGAAAGGCCTTTCGTGTCAATCTTCCTGTGAGCCGCCCACATGAGAAGACCCTAAGCTTATGGAATCATTGAATAGAGTGACAGAACCCAAAGGAAGAAAGCGTAGTTCGAAGCGCGATCCGGAAGCCAACAGGCAGCTTCTGATCAAGGCTACACTGGATACTATTGCTGATATCGGAGTTACCGACACCTCGGTCAGTCGAATCTGCGAGCGCTCAGGTCTGTCGCGCGGAATGATCCATTTGCATTTCGGGGGTAAGGACAATTTGCTGACCGCAGCGGCCCAGCATTTCAGTACGGAATATTATGCCGAGATGGACAGATTGACCGATCTGGGCTCGGATGCATCGCCCGAAGACCGAGTGATGGCTGTGATTGAGGCTGATCTGTCTGAAGCTTTATTGAATCCACGAAGTACAAAAATCTGGCATGCATTCCGCGGCATCGCGAGCTCACACCCAGGCATTGCCCGTTACAGCAGCACTCAGGATCCCAAACTTGTCGAGACTTTGCGGCATGCGTTCACGGAGATAGCCCGGAAAAACGGGCATGATCCGAACTTGGTGAATGATGCCACCAGCGGAACGCTGGCCCTATTGGAAGGTATGTGGGTAAACTATCTTACCGATATGCAAGTTTTTTCGCGTCGACGCTCAGCTGAACTTATTCGAAGATTCTTAGCCGGACTTTTTCCCGGCAAATTCATTCTATGAGGCTTAGCGACGCTCGAAATTGATGTAGAGACAAAGCCCCATTTTCGAAAGCCAACATCCGCTTTGCGATGAAGAATTTTTCGAGATCAGGGGGTTATTGCCAGGATACATCACTGTTCGGTAGATCATCCCGGTGTAGGACCATCACCACATTTGGCCTGCTTGACGGCAAATGATCAACCGCGTCCCAATCCCAAAGAACCAGATTGATGTCATCAGGCGTGGCCCCCGATGCGAAACTGTTCACCAGAACACCTGCGTAGCCTTCGCCTTTCAGGCTTTCCGCAACATCATGAGTTGAAGGGATCAATTCCCTGTGCATCTCGGACTCCCAGTTGTCATTGGCGAGATCCTCCCAGGAAATACCCAATGCATGTCTGGTATCCCGGCTGGTCAGATCAACGATATGAAGGCAATCAACCGCCAGAAAATAAAATGTATAGGGTTCTTGATTCAGGCTGAAACGCACCTCGCGCGCGGCTGTTTCATGGGAAAGCGACGTATATAGCGCGGGTTCACCGATCGGGTTGAACCGCCCACCGCGTCGCGCAGTCCCCTCCCCTGATGTCGGCAGGTACGACCAGCGCGGTTTGGCGGCACGGATGACAGTACGCTGCACCCGGATGGCATGCTTCAAGCGTAACCACCTTCTAAACGCCGCAGAATATGGGACTTCAACGCCGTGTTCTCTCCATCCTTGACGATTTCCTCAGGCGTACGCCCGCCAAACCCCACAATGGGCTCGGATCGATACCAGGCATAGGCCATAAGCGAGCTTCCAACGGCCGGTGCAACGGCGTTCAAAATCTCAATTAGATGACGCAATGATGTCTGGACCGATACGGAAGCTACACGCTGCCGCCGAGACAAGGATTCCGGAGCAATGCCTAAGGTCTCACCAATCTCGCGCTTGGTGGTTTTAAGATACCGGGCCAGACGATCCGGTGAGATCAATCGGTCTTCTACAAGATCACGTAATTCCATATCGATCACTCCTGATGCCACAATATATGGACCAATTTATTGACAATCAAGGCTGCCCGGCCTTTTGCCCCGTACTTTGCAGCAAAAAATCAAGCCGCCTAGGCCGGTATGGTCATGGGTCCGCGCGATCCGAGATGAACAATGCGATCAACTTGGCAATGCCGTCTGATCCTTCCCCAACTGAAATTGTCCGCTCTATATAGTTAGGAAACGGAGGATCAACTCTGCGGGACAAGTCGGGTACCTTCGGAATGGTGTATCGCTACTCTGCTGAGTGGCCTTCAATAACCTGACAAAGACCAATTGACTGAATGCTAAAAACTGACACAACTAAGACTAACAAGCTTCTATGCAACTACAGCAGTATCGGCACTGAAAACTGTGATCAAACAAAGAGATATCGAGCGTGAAGTCGGGCAAACCTTACAAAGGCTAAGGCAGGAACGCAATCTGATCCTCTCTGAGCTGGCGACAACATCGCAGGTCTCGACCTCGATGATCAGCCGAATTGAAAACGGTAGCGTCTCTCCGTCTCTTGGCACGCTACAGGCATTGGCGGACGCGATGAATGTTCCTCTGATGGCCTTGTTTGCGGACACGGAAGTTTCGGCCGACGTACATCACGTCAAAGCAGGCGAAGGTCTCATGTCCCGGCGTATTACGCAGGGCCACGTGCATAACTACCTTTTACTTGGTAAACATGGCGGACCGGGAGGTCTGTTTCAATCTGCCCGTATTACCATTTCAAAGGACCAATCTGGGACATTGCCCAGTTACCAGCACGAAGGCTGTGTTTTTCTCTACATGATAATGGGCGACGCAATATACAGGTGTGGCACCGAGGATTTTGTTATGGCAACTGGCGATACCCTAAGCTTTGATGCCAAGCTGCGTCACGGGTTTTGCAAGATCGTGTCGGATGAGATCGAATTCATCACTGTATCAACTCGCCCGCAGTAAATTCAGACCGCGATTTGACACTCTCAGGCCGTATAACCTACCCGGACCGTTTCATATTCTTGTATTATGTGAAACTATGAATAATCCAACCGCATATCCCAATCAGGCACTGAGCCCCCATGAAAATTACGTTCAAACAGGTTGATGCATTTCGAACCGTCGTCTCCACCGGAACTGTAACCGAAGCGGCAGCGATGCTGGGCATCTCACAACCCGCGGTCAGCCGCCTGATCTCGGATTTCGAGGCCGAAGTCGGTTTTCAGCTGTTTCAGCGCTCGGGCCGGGTCCTGGTACCCACGGATGAAGCACGCTTGCTGGTGGAAGAGGTTCGGCAGGCCGTTAGCGGCATGGAGCACATAAAGGATTCCGCCACAGCCATTGGGAAGTTCGGTCACGCGCGGCTTAACCTGGTGATCACGCCGGGGGTGTCCTCTCAGCTTGCTCCGGATCTGCTTCAGGAGTTTTCAGCTACTTGGCCAAAAGCCATGGCCCGAATGGAAATCGCGCCCAGCGATGACGCCGTCGAATGGATGGTTTCGCAGAATTACGATTTCGGGATCACGACAACCCAACCCGCCAACCCGTCCTTTGACAGCCTGGTTATCCGGAACAGCGACGTCTGTTGCGTCGTTCCAACCGGCCATCCTCTGGCAGAGAAAACCATAGTTCAGGCGCAGGACCTGGCGGGTAAGAGCTTTATCTCATATATGCCGTCCTCACGCTTCCGGTTTGAGATTGACCAGTTTTTTGAGGCCAAAGGGATCTCACGTCAGATGCAGTATGAGACCCGCACTACCGACGCAGTGTGCCGTCTGGTCGCGCGCGGTCTAGGAGTTTCGGTTGTCGGAGCAAGCCTGGATTATCTCAAAACCATTCCCGATTGTGTCGCGCTGCCTTTTGCGGCGCCTCTGACGTTTCGAGCAGTCCTGTTCTGGTCCAAGAACAAGCCCTTGTCCGCCGTGGGACAGTCCTTTTTGAAGATCGTGCAATCGCAGATCAGCGACGATTAAGCGCCTCGCGAAAACTGGCTCGCGCCTGCGCGCTGTGGATATAGGCGTAGTCCCGAGGGTAAGGGGCACCTGCCGTCAGTTCCATCGAGACGAATTGCGGGCCGGTGGATGACAGAACCTGAGGCACCGCAGCTGAAAACTGATCCAGCTCGGTAAAGCGCTGCACACTGGCATACCCGGCAGCCCAGGCCATGGCCGCAAAATCAACCCTATCCGCACCAGGCAGGGGATGCGACCCGTTCACCTCATAGACCCGGTTAGCCGACAGAAAATGATAGAGGTTCGTCACCCCTGAATTGGCAATCGTCACCAATGTCCCAAGATTCATCAACAAGCTGCCATCGCCATCCAGAACGATGACCCGCCTGTCAGGATTGGCCAGCGCCAGACCAAGACCATGGGACGACGCCTGTCCCATAGCCCCGACGGCCACGTAATTAAGGTCGCGCGGATTCAGGGCAAGCCAGTCGAAACAGCTCTGATAAACAGCAACAACAATATCGTCCTCGCGGACATGAGGGATCAGGGCCTTAAGCGCTGCGTCGCGGTGCATGGTCATGATGCCTCCGGCGCCCGGCCGATCAAGAAAATGTGGGGTCTCGAAGTTGCATAAGCCGCTTCAATCGCCTGCGGGATATGAGCCTCGTCCCCTGGCCATTCGATCAGGGAATGTGACAATTCCATCGCATTCAACACCGGCCGAACAATCCGCACCCCGTAAGAGGCCGATTGGTCCGGATGAATATGTGGCTCTTTACCCTGCAGGCCAACCATCATGACCACCGGCAGTTCATAATCGACGCCAATGGCCCGGATCGCATTCAATGAATCCATCAGCCCCGTTTGCTGCATCATCAGGATCGCGCGCGTGCCGTTAAAGGACATCGCCCCGCAGATGCTGACGCCCTCATCCTCCTTGCAGATCCGGGTCAGGCGAAATTCGGGATCTCGCGAGATCGGCCAGAGCAGCCCGTCACTGGTAACGATGTCCGGCAATGCCACGATTTCGCCAACACCCGCCGCTTTGATAGCAGCGATGATAGCCGCACCTGAAGGATTCTTGACCTGCGGCGTACATTCGGTCGGTAGAGGGGACGCAACCATCAGACACCTCCGTCCAGAAATGCGGCAAGCCCATCCCGCGCCGCTTGCAGTTCATGCCTGTGACCGATGGTGATGCGAATAAAATCACGGTAGGCGGGTGAGGCGAACCGACGCACAGAAATCCCCTGTCCGCGCAGGAAAAGATCGGCCGCTTCGGCAGATTTCACAGGGTCCGGAAAATGAACCAGCACGAAATTGGCCTGACTTGGGACAACATGCAGACCCATTTCCGTTAGCGCGGCGCTAAGCCAGGCTCGGTTGTTCAAATTGGTCTCTCGCACGAAACGGGTATGTGCCGTGTCTTCCAGCGCCGCGACAGCCGCTGCGACCGAAGAGGACGCCACCGGGAAAGTCAGGCCGATCCGACGCACACTATCCACCACATCGTTGGACCCGTACATCCAACCAACACGCGCACCAGCCAGCCCGAATATCTTGGAAAATGTCCGGCACATGACCACGTTGTTGGCAGCCTCTACCAGCTTATGCGCGGGCTCATAATCTGCCGCATCGACATATTCCTCATAGGCAGCGTCCACGATCAGCAGGACGTTTTCCGGTAGCGCGGCATGCAGGCAGCGCAGCTCTGCGCTGTTCAGATAGGTGCCTGCCGGGTTCTCCGGATTGGCGAGGTAGACGATCCGGGTTCGTTCGGTCAACGCATCGATCATCCGGTCGACTGAAGGTTTGAATGCGTCATCCGCGACCGACACCACCTCGGCATCGTTGGCAAAAGCATAGTTGGGCACCTTGAGATAGCCATTGGCGCTGCGGATCAGCTCGGTACCTTGCCCTAGGTAGGCCCGGGCCAGACGGGCCAGCAGATCGTCCGATCCCTGTCCTGTGGTGATCCGGGCCGCATCCAACCCGTACTGCGCGGCAATCGCCGGGGCCAGAATATCGTCAGGGTTTTCCAAATAGCGCTCGACATTGCTGATTGCCGCACAAGCGGCAGCGCGGGCAGACGGGCTAGGACCAAACACGCTTTCATTCGAGTTCAAAAGAATCGCAGGCGGTGGAACGTCAGCAGACGCCCCTCCAATCATATGAGGTTTAATCCTGCCTATTCCTGTTTTTGCGAGGGTTATGCCCATCCAATTCCTCCGGCACCACCAGATGGCGGCAATGGCAATTTTCACCATATATCACATAGAGCCGCGTTTTAAGCAATTCACTTTCAAAAAAATTATGTTATGAAGGCTGGGACTCAGCAAAAGAACCCGGATGACCGATACGTTTTCGCCCCAACACAGCAGGCTCCACCTGACCATCGATCTGGACGCGCCAGGTCGACAGTCCGGTGATCTGATGCTGAAATGGTCCGACAATGCCGTACCGTTGGGATACCACCCGATCCCGGTCATCAGCTTACGTGGCAAACCCGGACCTTCTGTTCTAATTTTGGGCGGCACTCATGGAGACGAATTCGAAGGACCTGCCGCGATCCTGCGGCTTGCGGCACAGCTGAACCCATCTGACTTGACCGGACAGGTGATCCTGATCCCGGCCTTGAACGCCCCCGCGTTTCTCGCCTCATCGCGGGTGTCGCCATTGGATGGGCAAAACCTGAACCGGGCTTTTCCTGGCACCGCGAATGGCGGCCCGACAGCGATGCTGGCGCATTTTGTTGAAACTATGCTGCTGCCGCGTGTGGATGCCGCTATTGACCTGCACTCGGGTGGCAAGGCATCTGTATTCGAGCCCTGCGCCTTGGCGGCGCGGGGGGATGACGCAGACCTGACCTCTTCCAACATGGAACTGGCCCGCGCTTTCGGGTTGCCTCTGATCTGGGTGCTGGGCGCACATAACGATAACCGAAGTGTGAATGCCGCCGCCGCGAGGGTTGGGGTCCCAATGATCGCAGCTGAACTCAGCGGCGGAGGTGGTGTCGATCCGCATGCCGCGGACCTTGCCGAAGCCGGGCTTAAACGCTGTCTGAAGCATTTAGGTGTCCTGCCCGGCGGTGCTCCGGACCTAGTTCCGACGCAATGTGTCGAAATCGCCGATCCATTGCATTCGATCCACGCACCCGCAGATGGGCTGTTCGACCGACGCTGCACCGCAGGACAACAGGTCAAACGAGGCGATCTGGCAGGCACGTTGCATTTCCCCGCCGAACCGGAACGCTCGGCTGTCGAACTTAAATTTCCCACAGCCGGGCACGTTCTGGCTCATGGCAATCGTGGCATGGTGCGCCGTGGCGATCTGTTGGCATTGGTGGCTCAACCGCTGTCCGAGGAACGTTGAATGAAAACCTATTCCCCGTTCATTTCCGGTGCCTTTGTCGATTGGGACGGTGAAACCCTGCCCAGTATCGACCCCGCCACCGGTCAGGTGTGGAGCATGATCGCCCGTGGCGACACACAAACCGCCGACATAGCCATCCGGGACGCCGACCAGGCCTTCCGCAGCAAGCCATGGGCCAAAGCTGGGCCGACAGGACGGGCAGATATGCTTGACCGTTTAGCTGACATGCTGGAAACCCGGTGGGAAGACCTTGTCACACCCGAAATTCGCGACAACGGCAAACGCATTACTGAGGTGCGCGGGCAGTTTGCCGGGTTGCACAGCTGGTTTCGATTTTTTGCGACAGAGGCACGCAAACTGCAGCCCGAACCTCAGGCCAATTCCATCCCCGGTGTGCATAGCATGGGCCACTTTAGGCCCTATGGCGTCGTGGTCGCCATCACGCCCTGGAATTCTCCGCTGATGATCCTTGCATGGAAGCTGGCCCCGGCACTGGCAGCTGGCAATACGGTTGTAGTGAAGCCCTCAGAAATGGCTTCGGCCTCGACCTTGGAATTCGCACGGCTGGCACATGAGGCGGGACTACCGCCCGGGGTGCTGAACGTCGTCACCGGACTGGGTCATGAGGTCGGCGAAGCACTGGTCCGCCACCCTCTAACACGCAAGGTCACCTTTACCGGTTCGGACTTTGGAGGACGAAAAGTGGCTGAGGCTGCCTCAGCCGGTGTAATCCCGGCGGTGCTGGAACTGGGCGGGAAATCTCCGCAGGTGGTGTTTGCCGATTGTGACATGGACAATGCGGTCAACGGAATTCTGTCCGGCATCTTCCTGTCAAATGGCCAGACTTGCGTCGCCGGATCGCGGCTGATCGTTGAGGCCGTGCTGAAGGACAGGCTGTTATCCCGCCTGATCGACCGCGCCCGCACATTGCAGATGGGGGATCCGATGGACCCGGATACTCAGATCGCACCGCTGGCCAATGAACCGCATCTGCGAAAGGTTACGGCAATGATCGACCGCACCAAAGCCGACGGCGCGGTTTGCTTACTGGACGGCACCGCCACAACGGCAGGCAGAAATGGGTTCTATATCGGACCAACGGTATTCGACGATGTAACCCCCGGCATGCAGCTCTGGCGTGAAGAAGTGTTCGGACCGGTTCTGGCCATCACCTCTTTCACCACCGAAGACGAAGCCATCGCGCTGGCCAATGACAGCGACTACGGGCTGGCCGCCGGTGTCTGGACCACCGATGCCGACAAGGGCGCGCGGGTAGCCGAGGCAATCGAGGCGGGCACTGTTTACATCAACCATTATCGCAGCGTTGACCCTGCCTGCCCCATTGGTGGGGTCAAACTGTCGGGCTACGGGCGTGAATTGGGCCCGGACGCCATAAGGGATTTCTGTCAGGTCAAATCGATCTGGACCGGCACCACGCCGGTGTCCGATCCGTTTCCCTGACCACCGATACGCACGGAGGACGGCATGAACGATCATTTCTCAGCCCCCAAGGGCAATTTCCGCGGTCACGACCAACAAAAAGTCTGGCAACAGCAACCTGACCCGGAACTGACCGAGGTTGGCCCCGGCACTCCGTGCGGCGAATACCTGCGCCGGTTCTGGATGCCGGTGGCTATGACCGATCAGATTGGCGACCTGCCCTATCGCCTGCGTATTCTGGGCGAAGATCTGGTTCTGTTCCGCGAAAAGAAAGAAGGCAAGCTGGGCCTGACCCATCTGCATTGCTGCCACCGCAACATGAGCCTGGAGTTTGGCATCGTTGAGGAAGGCGGAATTAGATGCTCATACCACGGTTGGAAGTACGGTTTGGACGGCACCATTCTGGAAACCCCGTGTGAGCCGCCCGCCTCACAGGTCAAAAAAAAGGCCTGCCTGGGGGCTTATCCGGTGATCGAGTACAAGGGTTTGGCCTTTGCATTTATGGGCCCCCCTGACGAGCAACCCCCGTTCCCAGTAATGGACACATTTGACGAAGATGGCGACGAGTTGGTGCCTTACCTCATCAAATCCCCGTGCAACTGGCTTCAGGTGATGGAAAACGCATGGGACCCGTTCCATGTTGTCTACCTGCATACACTGGCTGTACGCAGCCAGTTCATCGACGCCTTTGCTGAAATGCCGATGATCGAGTTTCACGATAGTCAAACGGGCGATTTTTACACCAATGTCCGACGTGTCGAAGATATCGTCTGGGTGCGCATACATGACCATATGCTGCCGTCGTTCACGCAAAATGGCGGCCACTTCCCGGTGCCAGACGGGTCACGCTATTTTGGGCGCTGCGGGCTGTCGCGTTGGATAACCCCAATTGACGACACCAACACGATGGTCATCGCATGGCGCCACTTCCGGGATGCGGCGGCGAATGACGATCCAAAGGGCCTAACGGACAAAAGCAAAGTGGGCTTTGGGATGACGGACTTCTATGGCCAGGATCCTGATCGACCCTATGAGATGCGCCAGCGGGACCCCGGCGACTATGACGCCTGGGTCAGTCAGGGGCCGCGGAACGTCCATGCCCGTGAAAACCTCAGCTTTACGGATCGGGGCGTGGCCAAGGCACGCCGCCTGTTGCGCAACGCCATTCGAGCGTTGAAAGACGGTCAGTCCCCTCCGCAACCGACCGACAGCTTTGCCGGTCAGGTGATACCGACCTATGCCGGGGACACAATGCTACGCATCCCGCTTCAGGACGGCCGCGACGATAGTGCAGTGCTCAAGGAAATCTCGCATCGGGTAGCTGAGATCTACAAATCTGGCGACCAATTGCAGGGCGAGACCCGCAAGACGTTCATCGTCGATGCGCTGAAAAAGTACGAGGCAAGCTGGTCATGACCAATCGTGTTCCACATAATCCGGGTCGGGTCGACTGGTCCGGCGAAAACCCCGGCATTTATCTGAAACAGAACTCGACGCAGGACCACTATGGCACTCTGGCGCTGTTCTTCCGGGTGGTACTGTCGCCCTATGGTCGGGGCCATGCCGCATTGATCCTGGGCGCGCCGGATCAAGCGCAGGGTTGGCCGCACGCACCCAATCTGATCATGACGGACAACCAACGCATGATGCGCTGGATCGTGGATGGCTGGGTCACCAAGATGCCCACCTTTATCGGAAAGGCAGGCCTCGACGCGATGAGCTGGCTGGACTGTGACAGCGTCGAAAAACGCCCTGGCGATTTGAGATCGCGCTATTCCGAGACCCTGCGCGGCTCGGGCGTCACGGTCGAGATGATCTGGCAGGAAATGGGTCCACCCTTGCCGGTTGAGGTCACTAAGGAAAACTCGGCAACCAAAGAGCATGAGATGTATTCAGTGTTCCTCGAGGCCAAGGCGGCGCAGGTCGTCATCAACGGCACCCCGCTCCCCGGTCAGGTCGCAAGCCGCCAGTTCTTTGGCCGCACCATGTCTACCGCCTTTCTGGCCTTTTCCGAAACCTGGGTGACCCCGCAGGAGGATCTGTAATGCCGTTGAACGAACCGATCACCCCCGGGACAGTCGACTGGACAGGCGAGAACCCCGGCATCCTGCTGAAAGACGACAACAACAATTTCACCGCTATGGCGCTGTTCTTTCGCGTGGCATGGTCTCCGGTCGGTCAGGGTCAGGTGCTGCTGCTGTATGGAACGCCAGATCAAGTGGACGGCCCCCCGGAGGCACCGAACGTAATCCTGAGCGATAATCTCGACCTGACTGCCTTTCTGAAGACCAATTTCATCAGCAAACTGGCCGCTTTCGCAAATGCTCCCGCTTTTGCTTCTCTCCCCGAGATAGGCGCGCAGGTCGTCCGATCCTCGGGCGATCCGATGAGCCACCGCTATACCGAAACCATCGCCGGAGAAAACCTGACAGTTGAACTGGTCTGGGAAGGGCTCGAGCCGCCTCGCGCGCTGGAGCTGTCTCCGCATGAGGTCGCTTCGGGCGAGCAGAACATGTTCTCGCTACTGGTGCCAGCACATTCGGCTCAAATCATCGTTAATGGTCACGCATTGCCGGGCAAGTTGGGCACACGGGTGCAGGCTGGGTATGAAACAACGACTGCCTTCCTCTACTTCTCGGAAACATGGATCATACCGCCGGAGGATACTTGATGCTGCATCCGGCTGATCAGCTGGCGTTCGACAAGGCCATGGTGACACAACCGGTCTGGAACCGGTTCAATACAGCATCCGAGGCGCTGAGGTTGGACGAAAATGTACTGCTACATGCCGGTCCCGCCTTCGCCAGCCCGGATCAGATCACCGCGCCGATCCTGAACTCGGCCTGTGTCGCTGCAGTCTGGCAAGGGCTAGCACAGAATTTCGATCAGGCCGAGGCGATGATTAACGCAGGCGAGATCGTGCTGAAACCCGCGCAAGACCACGATGTCGTGACACCTCTGGCCGCCGTGGTCTCGGCGGATATGCCCCTGCACACAGTCTATGACGCGTGGCGTGGCCAACAACGTGTTTACGCGCCGATCAATGCAGGCAGCCGCCCAGCGATGCGTTTAGGGCTGAGGTCCGAGGCGGTGCTCAACCACATTCGCTGGCTCAACACCCGGTTTCTTGATGTTCTGGAGAAAGGGATTGCCGAAGGGATCGCGCTGGTCCCGCTGGCCGTGATCGGCCTGATGGGCGGGGATGATTGCCATGGCCGTACACCCGTGGCCGCACAGGCGTTGATTGCTGAACTCAAGGATCGCACCACCGGCGGGATCACGGATGACGACGTGTTGGCCTTTATGGACAGCTCGCCCTCACTGTTTCTCAACCCCTGGATGGCGGCGACCAAATGCATGATGAAACTGGCGGAGGGCATTGAAGGATCAAGCTTCGTCACCGCTGCAGGCGGCAATGGGCGCGAAGTTGGCATCCAGATCTCGGGCCTACCGGGCCGTTGGTTCACAATTCCGGCCAGCCCTCCCAAGGGGGCGTTTGACGTGGATTTGCCGCAGGTCCGCGCCCTTGGCGCGATCGGCGACAGTGCCGTGGTCGAGGCATTCGGGCTGGGGGCAATGGCCATAGATCTGAGCCCTGAACAAAAGAAGGGTCTGGGTGCCTATCTGCCCGACGACGCTCAAGCGCGAATGTCAGGTCTGTCAGTCGGAACGCATCCGTATTTCCGCGCCTTGGATGTTCGGCTGGGCAGCACGGCGCGGGGTGCCGTGGAACAGGGTTTGGGGCCTGTGATCGGGCTGGGCATTCTTGACCGATTGGGCGAGGCCGGTCGCTTGGGCGGTGGCATCTACGACATGCCAGTCGCCCCCTTTGCCGACGCGTTGAAAGCGCTGGAGGCATGACCGGGCTGAACCATCATTCTGCCCATGAACTTGCCACATTGATCCGGGCAGGTGAGGTGAAGCCTTCCGAGGTTATGGCGGCCCATTTGGACCGGATCACAAACCGTGAACCCGTCATCGGGGCTTTTCAAACCCTCGATGCGGACCGCGCCATGGAGCGTGCAAAGGCCGCCGATACTCTCCCCGTTGGTAGGAGGCTCCATGGCGTGCCGTTTGTGATCAAGGATATCATCGACACCGAAGACATGCCGACAGGATGGGGTAGCGACCTGTATGCCGGGCGCCGCCCCGACCGCAGTGCAGTCTGCGTTCAGGCTTTTTTGGACGCGGGCGCGATCCCAATCGGAAAAACCATCTCCACCGAATTCGCCTACTTCAAACCCGGTAAAACTGCCAATCCGGCGAATCCCGTGCATACGCCGGGTGGCTCGTCATCCGGCTCTGCCGCAGCTGTGGCCGATTTCATGGCTCCGCTCGCATTTGGTTCGCAAACCGCAGCCTCGCTGATCCGACCAGCAGCGTATTGCGGGGTCTGCGGGTTCAAGCCAACCACCGGACGGTATGTTCTGACGGGTGTCATGGGCTTGTCCCAAAGCCTGGATACACTCGGCCTTCTGGCTCGTGATCCCCGCGACTTTGTGCTGACCGATGCGGTAATGTGCCGAACTGACCCGGCACCGCCAGTTGAGTTCGACGAGGCTTTGCCTCGGATCAGCCTAATGCGCGGCCCGCACTGGCGGGACGGTTCGGTCGAGATGCGGGACACGTGCACGCGTGCGTTAGCCGCCCTTGCCGCAACGAGAGCCGAGACCGGCGAAATTGCTTTTCCACCCGTTTTTGCCGAACTTACGCAGGCTCAGATTACCGTCATGGGCTACGAGGTCGCGCGGCAGCGCGCTGCAGAATACGCTGTAGGCATGCCCGCCATCAGCCCGCAATTTCACGACCTTGTCACAGCGGGGCTGGCCGTTACCGACGCAGAATACCAAGCCGCGCTGGACCTACGCGACCGGGCGGGCGCGATGCTGGATCAGATGTTCCGGGATGTGGACGCTCTGTTGGTCCCGTCGGCCCCCGGACCAGCCCCTGCCGGTTTGGACGCTACTGGAGATCCGCTTTTTTCCCGGATGTGGAACCTGTTGCAGGTGCCTTCGGTCGCTTTGCCATTCGGGACCGACCAGAATGGCCTGCCGCTTGGCATTCAATTGATCGGACGAAAGGGTGATGACGCCCGCCTGCTGGACATCGCGGTCTGGGCCCATGAACACTTGTCGCAATGACCGCTTAAGGAATTAGGGGCAGCAGCAAAGCAAGTGATACGGGAATGCTAACGGCTGCTATCAACGTCTGCAACGTGACAATGGCCGCCATCAGCGGCGCGTCTCCACCCAAGTGCTTGGCCAGCGTGTACGAAGATGCACCGGTCGGCACCACCGAATAGACGACGGCGATCTGCAGAACCTCCCGTGGCAACCCCACCAGTAATCCGATCACCAATACTGCCAGAGGGAAGACAATCATCTTGCCCGTGAAGGCCAGAATTAAGGGCAGCGCACTTGCGGCCATGGCCCGGACTCTCAGATTGGCACCGACAGCCAGCAATGTGATCGGCAAAGCGCCTGCACCCAGAACATCCGTCACATCATGCACGACCGCTATCCTGTCACCGATCAACTGGTTGGCACAGACCGCCAGAAAGATCGAAATCACGTATGGATTGCGTGCGAGTTCCCGCAGGATTGCAACGGCCAGGCTGTTGGTTCGATCGCCTTTGAGCGCACCAACCATCAGAACCACCATAACAATATTGGTGGTGGGCACGAGAATTGCGGTCGCCAGAATCGCGATATCCAACCCCGCTGGCCCAAACAAGTTCGCAGCCAGCGCAAGTCCGATGAATGAGTTATGTCGCGCGCTACCTTGCAGGATCGAGGTGGCCTGCGGCGGCGCAAAACCCATCAAACGGGCACTAAGAAGCGCAAACAGAAGCGCCACAACGAACCCGCCCAGAATAGCAACCGAATAAAGACCCAGCGCCGACTTGTCCAACGGCGACAGGGAAATTTTGCTGAACAGAAGGCATGGCATCAGAACCCAATAGACAAGCTTGTCATTCAGGTTCCAGAAATCCGTACTGGGAATGCCGCCCTTGCGCAGGGCCAAGCCTAGCGCAATGATCAAAAAGATCGGCAGTATCGAGGTGAGTGTCGAAAGCATTACAATTCGCAGACAAAACTGGGCCGGCTCGACCGGACACTGTCATGACCGGCGTTTCTACGCAATACGATGTCAGATAGACCCGAGTTCCTCAGCCCGGGGTATCAGCATCATCGTCGATTACAGCCATCGCGTCGATCTCGACCAAAAGCGACGGATCGGCCAACCCCTGCACAACCACGCCTGTCGAACAGTGATGAACACCTTCGAACCAGCGATTGATCGCCTCGTAAACGGCCGGACGGTACGAAATATCGGTAACGTAGACAGTCAACTTGCAGACATCGGTCAAGCTTCCCCCGGCCTCTTCCATCCAGCGCTGGATGTTGCGGCAGGCCTGATCTGCCTGCGCGCCCGGGTCGCCTTCGCCAACCAGTGTGCCATCCATCAGCGTGCCGACCTGTCCCTGCATGAAAACAAAGTCACCCCGGGCGCGGATCGCTTTGGAATAAGTTGCTTTCGCATGATAGCGCGTCTGGTACTTGTGGATGTGCGTTCGAGCCATGCCGACCTTCCCCTCAAGCCGTGGCGCGGATCAGATAGTCTTCGACCATATCCGCAAAGCTTTGTTCGACCGCGAACTCAATACCATCCTGACACCGCATCACCAAAGCCTTGAGGCCAAATACTTCGGTATAGGAAACCGCGTCCGTCCCAAACACGCTGTCATGCAGGTCCATCGGGCAAGCAATTGACATCACCTGACCTGCATCTGGGCCAGTTATGCGAAAGAAGGTCATCGTGTCCGAGACCCGAACAATACTGATATCTGCCGGGCAGTCCGTGGGCTTCAGCCGGGCTTCCATCGCGTCTTCCTGTGCCAGTGGGGCGCGGGTGATCCAGTGGTTACGACCAATGTAGAACAGTTCGATGCGGTCCTTTTCTGTTCGGCTGTTGGGGCGGAGCGGCAAACTCGGCAAAGCGTCCCCGGCCCATTGCGATACGGCGTCAGGCGCGCCTTTGAGGTCGAACAGAGCCTTCAAGCCGCACCGTTCAATTGTGACGTCATAACTCATCTCAAGACCTCAGCAATTTACCGTCGGGGTCGTGAAAGACCGGTTTCGTGACCGTGACCGGGATCACGTCATCCTTCAGCCGGACGTGGGCGGTTTCGCCCTGCCGCGCGTGGCCATCTTCCAGCAACGCCAGCCCAACCCAGCGGTTGTTTACCACGCTCCATACACAGGCAGTGACCAACCCGCCGGTGGCTTCTTTCCGACCTCCGGGCGTCAGTGGTGCACCTTCGGGGATTTGCTTGTTGGGATCATCCGCCAGAATTCCGACCAGCTCGCGCCGGGTACCGCCTCCTGACCTGCGCAGCTGGACCGAGCGTTTGCCCAGATAGTCAGGTTTCTTCTTGGACATCGCCCATCCCATTCCCAGATCATAGGCATCGACCGTGCCGTCGACCTCATGCCCCAACGACAGGAACCCTTTTTCGACCCGCAGCACATGGCTGGATTCCGAACCCACAGGCAGAATACCAAAGGGCGCACCAACCTCCATCACCCTGTCCCAAAGGGCCGCCATGTGGCGCGGGGCTACGTTGACCTCATAGGATAGTTCACCGGTGAAGCTGACCCGCACCACCCGCGCAGGGAAACCAGCTACGGTGCCTTCGCGGAAGGACATGAAAGGGAACGCCTCGGGCGAGAGGTCGATATCCGAGCCTACCGCCTGCAAAACTTCACGCGCCTTGGGACCGCAAATAGTGGCATTGTTCCACTGGCTGGTGACAGTGGTGATCAGCACCTGCCAGTCGGGGAATTCGGTTTGCAGCAGCTTTTCCATATGCTGGTTCACCGCATCCGCGTGACCGGTCGAGGTTGAAATCATCCAGCGGTGCTCATCCAGTCGGAAGGCAACGCCATCGTCCAGGATCAAACCATCTTCAGACAACATCAACCCATAGCGCCCGTCACCCGGTTTCAGCGTGGACATAATGTTGGAGTAGATGAAATCTAGGAATTTCGGAACGTCCCTTCCCTTCAGTTCAAACGTGCCAAGAGGTGAGCCGTCATAGACGCCGACGCCTTCACGAACAGCGCGGCATTCGCGGTTTACCGCCTCTTGCAGGCCTTCACCCGGCTTCGGAAAATAGCCCGGACGCCGCCAGCGCGCGCCGGCTTCATACATCACAGCGCCGTTGTCCTTATTCCATTGGGTTACAGGGGTATGGCGATAGGGAAATAGCCGCCAGCCTTCCCGTAACCCGCCAATCGCACCGAACGAAACAGGCGTGTAGGGGGATCTAAATGTGGTTGTTCCAACCTCTTGCAGCGGAACGCTCTTTTGCATCGCAACAGTGCCGATGATGTTGATATTGCCGGTTTTACCCTGATCGATCCCCATGCCGCCGGTCGTGTAGCGCTTGACATGTTCCACATTGTCATAGCCTTCGCGCAGGGCCAGATGCACATCGCTGACCGAGACATCGTTCTGCACGTCCAAAAACGCCTTCCCGCGCTGTCCCGGCACGTTGACGCGCCAGAGAGGTTCGATCGCGTAGGCCAGGTCTTCGCCACCACCAACAATCCTATCCAGCGTCAGATCACCAGCCGCTGCGCCCACAGCGCGACAAGTCTGAACCGCCTCGTCAGGAACGAAGGCTGCCAGATCCTCATCAAATCGCAACGTGCTGCGGGATTGCGACCAAAGATGAACGGTCGGGTTCCAACCGCCGGAACAACCCAGCACATCACAGTCGATCCAGCGACCCGCCCCTCCGGTCACGGGAACGGCTTTGACTGCGCGCACACTTTTGCGCCCGCGCACGTCACCAGCAACGGTTGCGGCATGAACCGGAATATCCGGCACCAGCTCCAAAGCTTCAGGTGGAACGGTTTTGCGACAGTCGAGGATGGCCTCAACTTGCATACCGGCTGCTGCCAGATCGGCCGCCACGGCATAAACACTGTTGTTGTTTGTAAACAGCACCACACGCTGCCCGGACTTAACGCCCCAGCGGTTGACATAGGCCTGTACCGAAGAGGCCAACATGACACCGGGTCGATCATTGTCACCAAAGACCATGGCACGTTCGGTGGCCCCGGTTGCGATTACAACTTCCCCCGCTCGCACGCGCCAGCTGCGTTCCAAAACTCCGTCCAGTTCGGGTTCGCGTTCGTTCACGATCATCAGATTATACTCGCGGTAGGCCCAGACGGTTGCATTCTGCAGATGGGTGACTTTCTCCATCCCACGCAGCTCAGCCACCGCATCCGCGACCCAGTCCAAGGCCGAACGTCCACCGATAGACAGGTTGCGGTTCAACAAACTACCGCCCGCCTCGGTGCCCTCATCGGCCAGAAACACGCGTTTTCCGGCGCGACCAGCCTCAAGCGCCGCTTGCAGCCCGGCTGGGCCCGCCCCCGCGATCAGCACATCGGCATGGGCGTTTCGGGCTTCAAAATGGCCTGAAACCGGGGGGCTTTCAGGTGCTGCCGCCAACCCTGCAGCCCGACGGATTGAAGGTTCGAACAGATGCCAGTTCGGCCATTTGAACGTCTTGTAGTAAAACCCTGCGGGGATAAACCGCGAGAGTAACTGATTGATCCCGCCCAGATCGAACTCGGGCGACGGCCAGCAATTGACCGATCGTGCGCTGAGCCCGTCCCGAAGCGGCACCGTGGTCGCGGGACGGTTACCCGAGGCATCCTCGCCGTCCAGTTCCACCAGCGTCGCAGGTTCTTCGACCCCGTGCCCCATAATACCGCGCGGGCGGTGATACTTAAAACTGCGGGCGGTGACACGAATTCCGTTGGCCAACAAGGCCGAGGCCAACGTATCGCCCTCAAACCCTTCATATGGTTTGCCATTGAAGGTGAAATGCAAAGGGCGGTTTCGATCGATGCGCCCGCCCGAGGCGCGGCGGTTACGTTGTGCCATCGGGTGCCTCCACAATGTCATGGGTCCGTGTATCACGCCAGATGGTGAACCATTCACCGCATCCCCGTGCGTGCCACCATTTCTCCTGAACCGGACCCAATGGATTCGGCGTCACTGTCAGATACTCGACCCATTCCTCATCGCTGACGGCATTGGGATCTGGGCGGACCGCCCCTACCGGGCCACCATGGATAAATTCGCTTTCATTGCGCTTGCCACAGAACGGGCAGGTTATAAGCATCATGATCCTGTCCTTTCCTATCGCGCAGTGGTGGTTCCGGCTTCCATTACGAAATCCAGATGCCGGAACCTGCCCAGTGTGAAGGGCGCCATCAGCGGGTGCGGTTCACCTTTGGCCACCAGATGCGCCAGTGTCAGCCCGCCCGCAGGGATAGCCTTATACCCGCCCCACCATCCGGCGGTGACAAACAGGCCCGGCACATCTGTCTGATCCATGATGGGTGAGGCATCATGAGCAATATCTAGATGCCCGCCCCACTGCCGCATCAGTTTGAGCTTCTTGAAACTTGGGAAAAGCGACAGCATCGCAGTCACGGTATCCTCGAATACATGTTGCTTTATGTCTCGACGGAAGCTCTGCCCAATATCGGGCGCGCCGCCGATGACCATCTCACCTTTGTCGGACTGGCTGAAATAGAACCCGCTGTCCGGACAGTTCACGATCACATCAACCAGCGGCTTGACCGGCTCGGACACAAAGGCCGTCAGGTTCATCGTCCGCAGCGGAAGTCTGAGGTCCGCAGTTTCGGTCAGCGTCGTTGTATGGCCTGAGACTGCTACGACCACTTTCTTTGCGCGAACTGTGCCCCGGTTGGTCTCGACCCCTTCGATGGCCCCATCCGCCCCGCGTAGCAGGGATTGCACCGCTGTTTGCTGATGAATCTCAACCCCGCGCGCGTCAGCCGCGCGGGCATAGCCCCAGGCCACCGCATCATGCCGGTTCACACCTGCATCCGTATGAACCATGCCGCAAATCACAGGCAGCCGTGCATCTTGGCCGCCGCCAGTCAACGCAGGAATGCGGCGGCGCAATTCCTCGGTTGTGATCTGTTCGTAGGTCGAGCCGTAGATGTCCATCACCAACTGCCGCCGCCGCAGCTCGCGCAGCTTGGGCCAGGTCTGAACCACATCCACCATGGTTCGTTTGGAATGCATCATGTTGAAATTCAACTCGTCCGTGAGCCCTTCGTACATGGCGACGGATTTGACATAGAATGGGATTGACTCATCCCTCATGTAATTCGATCGAATGGTCACCGTATTTCGCGCGATGTTGCCGCCGCCCAACCAGCCGCGCTCCAACACGGCAACATTGGTGATGCCAAATTCCTTGGCCAGATAATAGGCAGTTGCCAGCCCGTGACCCCCTGCCCCGATCACCACGACATCATAGCGGTCTTTCAATGGCGGGCTGCGCCAAACCTGCGGCCAGTTCCGGTGCCCGGTTAGCGCATTACGGGCGAGCGAGAAAACAGAGTAATTTTGCATGATGGTAATAATATTTATCAGTATGCACATTTAGTCAATAAATTAATCGACATGCAAAACAACTCGCCACGGGTTCTATTCCAATGCCGAAATTGCGGCTAAGGTAATGGAGAAAGGTGACGCAATGAGCTTTCGCGTGGAACAGTTCCATCGACGTCTCGCCGGCAAATGGTCGGCCCGGTCGCTTTGGCCCTGCTTCATCATAAACTGCCGCAGTTCACCCGCCTCGTAACGCCAGAAAAACCGGGCGCAACGCGCCTTCCCTCTGCAACCGCCTCTGTGAATGAGGTGACAGAAATGGACGTTACATGACACAAACACCTGACCTGAAAACCGTTCAGAATACCTATGCGCGCGACGGAGTCGTGCTGCTAAAACAAGTGCTGTCGCAGGATTGGCTGAGTAAGCTGCGCCAGGCTGTCGATGACGAAGTTGCCAAAGGCGACCGTTACTTTGCTTACAAAAACATGCGTGAAAATCCCGGCGTGTTTCAAGACTATTGCCTGAATTCTGATATTGGGCAGCGTGTGGCAGAGGTAGCAAACAGCCCCTGGACCTCGCTGATCTACGACCAGATATTTGCCAAAGAACCGGGCACAAGAACACAAACGGGCTGGCATACGGACCAACCCTATTGGCCGGTCTCAGGCCCGATCATGACCATGTGGATTGCGCTGGACCCCGTGGACCCCGACAACGGTGCGTTGGAGTTCGTAAGAGGCTCGCATGCTTGGGGCGCCAAATACCGGCCCTTCAAAACGGACCAACTTGGGGGCTTTTTGCATTATCTGGAAGTGGACAACCCAGACTATATCGACATGCCCGATTTCGAAATGAATCGCGCTGACTACGACATCTTTCATTACCCGAAAATGAAACCAGGTGATGCGCTGGCATTTGACGGTATGATCGTACATTCAGCGATGGGCAACCGCACCTCAACCCGGCGCAGACGCGGCTATGCGATCCGGTTCGCTGTGGACGGCGCAACCTATGAGCCCCGCGATACTGTCACCGAATGGCTGCACGACGACAGCTTACGCCCCGGTGCGCCCTTCGCTGGGGGCCGGTTTCCAGTGATCTACAGTGCGACATAACAAGCAAGTGGCAAACTCCGCCCTTCTTGCCAAGAATTCGGTCGGCAGGGCGGGGTCAACTTCAAATAGCCCGATCAAGTGAAACTACATAAGTAACTTTCGCAGACGACGCCTCAAGCCGGAACTGTTGTACTCACAGGGGTGGTTTCGGCTTCGATCGCGCGATCAAGCGTTTTGCGAAACAGTTTGGCACCCGCGTCCAACCCGAGATCGATATTGGGCGTCTTGGCGTACTTCATACCCTTGTGGACTTCTTCCAGAACGTCCTTGTCCTCAAGAAACGCCATGCGCGCACCGTCATTCATGAATTTGGACACTTCCGCATTTTCGGGATCGGAATTTCGATGCTGAAACCAGAAGTATCTGGTGCGGTCTTCATCGATTGGGGTCATGAAATTATAGGAGATATTGATGAACGTTTCGGCAATGGGTTGCTTGTCATACCCGCCGGTCCCGACCGGCGTATAGATGGATTTGTTCAGCCCGATCGCGGGCATGCACATCTCATAATGCTGTAGCCGGTCGCAATCGCCGTCAAACACCACCAGTTTGGCGTAATAGGGCGATGGTGGTTTGTTCGCGATCCAGCGCGAGACGACGACGCCACGGTCGGTCCGCTCGACGTTCAGCGGCTCTTCATCCGTTCCGGCGCCTGCAAAAGAAGAAACATGCACCCAGGCGACATGGCTGGGATCAAGCAGGTTGTCGCAGACCCACAGGTAATGGCAGTCGATATCCATTACCCCACCGTCGGTCTTGCCCCAGCTGTCATCGTCAAAATTCTCGATCGGGAATATCTTGTCGGGATCCGCCAGTTCCGGATCGCCCATCCATATCCAAAGGAACCGATACCGATCCACAACCGGATATGATCTCACCACCGCCCGCCGCGGGGTCATGCCGCGCTGCGTCGGGCTGTCCGTGCACTTGCCCGTGCAGTCGAATTTAAGCCCGTGATAGCCGCATTCCACTACATCCCCTATCAGGTTGCCCTTGGACAGAGGCAGCTTGCGGTGCGGGCAAGCATCCTCCAACGCGACTGGCCTGCCATCCTCCTGCCGGTAAAGCACAATATTCTCGCCCAGAAACGTCTCGGCCGTCAGCTCGCGACCGATATCTTTGCTCCAGGCGGCGACATACCAGCAGTTTCTTAGATACATTGAAATGCTCTCCAGATCGTCAGGTGGCTTGTGCAAGTATGGACGGCAAGCCAATCTTGCACCATGCTGGAATGGTAATGCCTCGTATAAGTCAGGCTAATTCCCAGCGCCCGCGGCTGGCGGAATGTCCGGCTGCGCCTCAACCTCGGCACGGATCCAGTTCAGAAACTCACCAACTTTCGGGCTGTCCTTAGTTTCATGGGGTCGAACCAGCCAATAAGATAACGGAGATTGCGTCAGCTCCGGAATTGGTCGCACCAAACGTCCATCGCACAGCGTGTCGATGACCAGAGGTTCCCGCCCTAAAGCGACACCAAGCCCCTCGATTGCCGCCTGAACGACCAGATTGGATTGCCCAAATCGCCGTGTTCGCAAGGGCCACGGTAGCGTCAGCCCGCATTGCCGCGCCCAGAAATCCCACGTTGGACTTGCGGGTCCATGATGCAGGTTCTCATCCACTAGCATCGTATGCTGCGCCAGATCTTCGACCCCACGCAAGCTTGGTATCAAAGAAGGAGCGCAGACCGGAAACAGCTGCTCGGTCATCAGAAGGTCGACCTGATAGCCAGGGTAATCACCCAGGCCATAGCGAATACCGATATCCGCATCCGCCCCTGAAAACGGATATTGCCCGGTATCCGTGGCAATGGAAATCGACAGGTCCGGATGAGCAAGATCAAAGTTTAAAAGGCGTGGAAACAACCAATTGAACGCAAAACCCGGCAGACATGAAATCACGATGGTCCTGTCAGTGCGGGTCTTGTCCCTCAGCTGGGTACAAACGTCCGAAATACGCCCCAACCCTTCAGAAATGGCCAGCGCCAGCAGTTCCCCTTCGCGGGTCGGACGCGATGACCGCGCACCACGTACCAGCAATTCGAGACCAAGCCACTCCTCAAGCGCCCGCACATGCTGACTGACCGCACTTTGGCTTACACCCAGCTCAGCTGCTGCCGGGGAAAAGCCGGAATGTCGGACAACTGCCTCGAAGGCGCGCAGGGCGGAATAGGGCAGGTTTACGATCATATTAGTCACCCTAATGTCAGGCATAATCACTTTCAAATAGATTAGGCGCACAACCCGAGCCTAATCTATACTGACCGGAACCCGTAGGAGACGCGAATGTCGGACATCACTCCCGAGCACGGCGCGCGAAATCTATTGACTAATTGCGCCCACGCAACGGCAGGCGACCGGTTGTTGATCGCTTATGAACCTCCCGAACATGGCTATTTCGATGCGGATAGTGTTCAAATCGTCACTCATGCCGCGCGATCCATGGGACTGTCGGTTGATGCGGTGGATGTGGGTTTTAATCCGGACAATCCACACCTGTCCGCTGATCTCCTGGCGCGGTTCGAAACCGCCGATATTATCCTGTTTCTAGCCCGTCTCGGGGATCAGCTCCGGTTCTCGGAAATGCCACAGGGCAAGAAGATCATCGTCAGTTTCGCCCTGAGCCGCGAGCTTTTTGGCTCTGGTTTTTCCAACGGGCATCACGATGCATTCCTCGACATCAAGGCTGGAATCAATGGCGTTCTGAACAGGGCCACCGACGTGCGGGTCACCTGCCCTCTGGGCACGGACTTTCAGGGGCGGCCTGAGATGAAACCGGATACGACGGGCGATACGTCGATCCTGCGCTTCCCCATGTCGGTCTTCACGCCAGTCCCGGCACACAGCTTTTCGGGCAGGGTGGCGTTGAAATTTCTGACGGGCACCGGATCAAAATACTATGATGATTATACGGTAGAGTTCGAAAGACCGGTGTTTGCGATGCTGGAAAGCGGGCGCCTGACAGGGTTTGACGGCGATCCTGCCGACGCCGCACGGGCCGAGGCTCATTATGACCGGGTCGCGGGTCAGTTTGGCATCGACCGCAACTTCGTGCATTCCTGGCATGCGGGCATCCACCCGGGCTGCGGCTACCCATGGGACATGCGCGAGAATTTCGAGCGTTGGGGCGGGTCCGCTTTCGGCAATCCGCGTATTCTGCACTTCCACACCTGCGGTGCTTATGCCCCAGGCGAAATCAGCTGGAACGTGTTTGATCCGACGATCGTAATCGACGGTGTGACCTACTGGGAAAACGGGGCTTTCCACGCCGACCGTCTGCCTGGCGGAGCCACCATTCTGGACAAGCACCCCTGCGCGGCTGCCCTGTTCGCCGACCCCGATCTGGATATCGGTCTACGCCGCACTGGCTGAGCCTTCCCGCTTGATCGAACGCGTGCCATCGCGCTAAACTGATTGCAATAGGTCCACCTGACAAGGTCCTATGGTGCGGAGCACTCCCGTCTCCGGTGCCGGTACATGCGATGTGGGCACGGCCCCCGCACCGGCAAAATGTGGAATTCACATGTCACAAGCAATCGTAACGCCCCTGTCTCAGGCACTGGCCGAAGGCAAGCTCACGCGTGAAGAACTGAAAGGATTCATGCAACGGTCCGACGGCCCCGGCATGCGCCATCTGGCGCTTTGGGTACTGGTACTGGCCGGCACAACTACCCTTGTCACCCTAGCCTGGAACAGCTGGCTAATCTGGCCCGCAATGTTCCTGCAAGGCATCGTTCTGGTGCACCATTTCTCACTACAGCATGAATGCGTGCACTATACAGTGTTCCGAACCCGGTGGTTGAATGATTTGGTAGGTCAGATCTGCGGCCTGATCATCATTCTGCCACATCGGTTCTTTCGCTACGAACATTGCGATCATCACACCTATACGCAACTGACAGGGGAAGACCCCGAATTGATCCCTTTGCCCGAAACAATGGGACAATATCTGCTTTATCTGTCCGCCCTGCCCTATTGGCGCGGCAAATTCACGGAACTGTTTCGCCACGCCAGCGGCAATCTCAGCGAGACCGAGCTGCGGTTCATTCCGAAAGTCGAACATCAGGCCGTATATCGCGATGCCCGCAGAATGCTGGCTATTTATGCGGCGATCGTTCTGGGCATGGCCATCACGGGTTGGTGGGGGTTGATCTGGTACTGGTTCATCCCCCTGTTTCTGGGCGAGCCGGTGATGCGCTTCATCCGGATGACCGAACATGTCGGACGCCCTACCGTCGCGCAGATGTCAGAAAATACGCGCACCAATCTGGTTTCGGCACCATGGTCCTTTCTGTGCTGGAACATGAATTACCACGCGGAACATCACTATGTCGCTTCGGTCCCTTTTCACGCGCTGCCGCGCCTGCATGAGAAGCTAAAAGACCACATCCATATCGAGCCCGGCGGTTATCTGGCTGCCCACCGCGAAATCCTGCGTCAGATCCGGCACAAGAAGGCGGCGTGATCCATGACAGATGTAAAACCGTGGAAAGACGTGATCGAGGCTGCTCGGTTGGAAAAAAATTGGGTCACACGGGTCGAACTCGGCTCGCGTGTCATCGCGATCTATGACACGCCCGGTGGTATCTATGCCTCACTAGCGTTGTGCAATCATGGTGGCGCGGATCTGTGTGACGGGTATTTCGATGGCTATGTCATCGAGTGCCCCCTGCATCAGGGCGCCTTTGATGTACGAGACGGGCGCCCGGTTTCAGCGCCTGCGACGCGGCCAATGAAAGTGTTTGAATCCCGGGTCGAAAACGGCATGGTTCAGATCAGAGCATAGCCCCGATTGCCCTTAACCCGGTGCCGGCAACCCCGGCATCGGGACATATCCGGGCAAAGCCTCAACACGCGCGATCCAAGCGCGCACCGCCGGGTACGGAGACATCGATATTCCACCCTGATACGCCAGAGCTATGTAGGGATAGCAGGCCAAATCTGCGAGGGTGGGACGGCCGCAGGCCAGCCAGCGATGGTCTGACAAGTGTTGCTCCATGATCTTCAGGGATTTCTGCCCAAGCGCCTGCGGCTCGGCCAGATCGACGTTGCGTTCGAACAGAACAATCGCGCGGGCCATTGCAACGCCGTGGAAGATTTCATTCACAGAAAACGACAGCCATTGCTGTATGTCGCCGTGTTCTTTCGGTGTGGTCGGGGCCCATTCGGCTGCGCCGTACTTCTGCGCCAGATAGACCATGATGGCAGTGCTGTCGCGCAAAACGAACCCGTCATCGTCCAGAACTGGTACCTTGTTCAGTGGATTGACCTGCAAAAACGCGCTCCGGTTTTGGTCACCGCTCAGCAGGTCTACGTCGATGATCTGATGATCCCGCGCCAGCATGGACAGCAGCAGTCGTACTTTGTGACAACTGCCCGAAAGCGGAAAATCATAGAGGCGTATCATACTGGCCTTTACGTCAGCGCTTGTCTGACCGTTTTTCAAGCCGCGCAAACAATCGGCTAAGGCCGAAGCAAACCACAAAGTAGAAAGCGGCCGTGGTGATCCACGCCTCAAAAATCATGCGGGATGAGGCCACAAGCTCGACCGTTTTGTAAGTCAGTTCCTGCACAGAAATCAGCGACAGGATTGAACTGTCCTTGATCAGCGATATGAACTGATTGGCGAGCGGTGGCACCACTTTCTTCATCGCTTGCGGCAGTACCACATAGCGCAGTTCCTGAAGGCGGCTCATACCGATAGAGCGCGCGGCTTCCCGCTGACCTTTTGGGATCGACTGGATGCCGGCACGCACAATTTCACCAACGAATGCGCTCTCAAAAAGGGCCAGGACAATGACGCCCGAAACAAGCGATGGGAAGCGGCGCATTTCACCGAAGAAGAACTCCCAGATCTGATTGTTTTCCTGCCGCGCGATACCGCGCGCCCATCGTTCCAGATTCAACGCATCAATCAGTTGTTGGGACAGGAAGAAGAAGAAAATGAAAACGACAACAACCGGCGGCACATTGCGCAAGAATTCCAAGTAGGTGCGCGCCAGCATGCGGATGGTCAGATTTGATGAACAGCGGGCTACACCCAGAATGGTGCCCAGGATCAATGCCAGAATTCCGGCATAGAGGCTGATGCGAACCGTTGCGACCAACCCTTGCAGCAGCAAATTGGCAAAGTATTCCTCACGACCTGAATGCCAGCCGACAATGTAACTGGGGATGACGTCCCAGCGCCACCTATAATTGAGCGTGCCTTCAATCGACAGCCAGATATACCCGAAAAACACGAACAGAACCGCGGCGATCAGGTAGTCCGGCCATCTGAGTTTTTTGAGAAAATCCTGCACGCAAGACGCTCCGTATCAGATCCGGGGGGCTGCATCGCTGCCCCCCGGGTGGGTCAGGGTTACTGGGCGACCTGGTCAGCCCATTCGTTTCCAGCAAACCAATAGTCATGACGTTCTTTCAGCCAACCGGAACGCCACTGCTGCGCGATCCAGTTGTTGAAATAGTTCATGGCGTCCGGGTCGCCCTTTCGCACACCAAAGGCTTCACCGCGCGGATCATAGAGATTTTCGAACGGCACACTCAGCGTTTCAGGGTGCAACCCAGCCTCGCGGTTCGGAGTTGGCTGCGCTGCCATGGAAGCATGAGCGTTCCCATTCAGAACCTCCTGAGTCGAGGCACCGTCTTCATCGAACAACAGCAAGGTCGCGTCTGGGAAGTTCTGTGCAATCACCGCCGCAGGTGTTGCACCACGCCGGGCGGCAAAGGTCACTTCGGGATTGTTGAAATCCTCAAGCGTCATGCCTTCAGTCATCGACTTATTGGCCAGAATGGCCAGACCCGAATAGGCGTATGGATCGGTAAAGTTAATGGTCAGGTTCCGCTGCGCTGTCACCGACATGCCCGAGATGATCACGTCGAAATTGCCTGAGACCAGCGCCGGGATGATACCATCCCAAGCGGTGGGCACGAATTCGACCTCAACCCCCATATCCTCGGCCAGCTGACGGCCAACATCCAGTTCGAATCCGATCAGATCGCCATTCTTGTCGCGCATCGACCATGGCACGAACAGCGACAGACCGATCCGGATCACGCCATCCTGCTTGATAGTTTCAATCACACTTTCGCTGGATAGTTCCTGCGTAGCGCTCTGCGCCCAGCCTGAGGTCGCCACACCGGTAGCCACGACCGCGCCGAGGGCAGCCCCGAGCATTCTGCGAGAAAGCTTCATCTTGGTTCTCCTTGTTGTCCGACATATTTTCTGGGTTATTGGTCGACGGCATATTTCTTCTCCAGATGGCTTACGCCAATCGACAGGATCAGGGTCACCACCAGATAAACCAGTGCGATGGTGAACCAGATTTCGAAACTCATGTATGTGTCTGAAATGATATTGCGTCCGAAGGTCGTCAGCTCGGCCACCGCAATCACGCTGACAATGGCCGAGGATTTGATGAGGTGAACGACCTCGCCGGTCATCGGCGGCAGCATGAAGCGGACGGATTGTGGCAGGATGATATAGCGATAAGTCTGGGACGGGCTCATCCCGATGGATTTAGCGGCCTCCCATTGGCCTGTGGGAACGGCGTTGATCCCGGCCCGGAAGATTTCCGAAATCAAGGCTGAATGGAAAACGGCCAGGGTAAGGATGCTGGCCGTATATCGGTCAAATCCAAAAATCGGCCCCAGAACATAATAGAAGAGGTAGAGCAGGACCAGCAGCGGGATATTTCGGATCAGCTCCAGAAATCCAACCGCAACTGCGGACCCGATGACAAGATCCGACAGGCGCAGCAACGCCACAAGCAGGCCTATAACCATAGCCAGAATGAAAGCCGTGACCGACAATTTGATCGTCGCGACCAGCCCGATGGGAATTTCACCCCATTCAAACCCGACCTCGGTATTGCGATACAGAAACTGCGGCACCCGGTACCATTGCCAGTTATACCCCATGCCCTGCGCGCCGATATATGCACCATAGGCGATGAGCCCGACGATAACGGCATAGATCCCGACCGAAATCAGGGTCGAGTCAAAAAACCGCTTCAAAAAAGGCGGCTTTGGCAGCGGCTGACCTTTTGGCCGGGAAATGCCCAGATCGCTCATGTCAATGCGCCAATATTTGATCTAGGAACAAACGGCAGCGTTCGCTCGAGGGGTTGGTGAAAAATTGTTCGGGTGGTGAGACTTCGACGATCTGGCCCGCCTCCATAAAGACCATCGTATCAGCGACCTTACGGGCAAAGCCCATCTCGTGCGTGACGACAACCATAGTCATGCCGGTGTCGGCCAGCTCGACCATCACATCCAGCACCTCATTGATCATCTCGGGGTCCAGCGCGGATGTCGGTTCGTCAAACAGCATGATCCGAGTTTCCATGCATAGAGACCGTGCAATTGCCACGCGCTGCTGTTGCCCGCCCGACAGCTGTGCCGGGTACTTGTCGGCCTGTTCCGGGATGTGAACACGTTCAAGATAGTTGCGTGCGGTTTCTTCGGCCTGCGCCTTGGATATCCCGCGCACTTTCATCGGACCGATCGTCAGATTCTCTAGCACTGTCAGGTGTGGAAACAGGTTGAACTGCTGGAAAACCATACCAACTTCCTGCCGCAGCTCGCGAATTTCTTTGGCACCGTCATAAACCTCGATCCCATCGATCACGAGGCGGCCGGAATTGTGCCACTCCAGCCCGTTAAAGCACCGGATCAGCGTCGATTTTCCCGATCCCGAGGGACCGCAGATCACGACTTTTTCACCCTGATGGACCGTCAGATCGATGTTTTTCAACGCGTGAAACGCGCCATAATATTTATCCAGATTGGTCACTTCAATCATCGGTGTGGCTTGGCTCATGTCGTACCTGCTTGGGTTCGGGACACCATGCGAATTTGTCTTTTGATGGACCGGGCGCGCAAAGGAGTTTCCTCCACCGTTCCTGCAAAGGCAGGCCGGCATGTCGTGGTGCCAGGCCTGACGAAACAGCCGAGGCCGGGCTGGCGCTGCGATTGTTTGGGGCAGTCGGGCAAGGCCTGAGCCTCCTCAAATACGTTGCACACTAATTAATATGGTTGCTTAATATGCAATACTCGTCAATAAAAAACTCAGAGGACAATTATTGATCTGCCCTAAGATAATACTGACGACCAAGGGAGGAACCGCAAATGTCTGCCTGGATCAGCATGATATCTGACGAAGATGCTGACTCGCATCTGAAGGCCACTCTGGATCTGGCGCGTACACCGCACGGCACTGTCGACAATGTCATGCGGGTGCATTCCCTGCGGCCTAACACAATGAAGGGGCATGTGATTCTGTATCGCGCCTGTCTGCACGATGAGGCGAACAAGGTTCCTATGTGGTTTCAGGAAGTGATCAGTTCCTATGTATCCACTCTCAACACCTGCCCCTATTCTTATGCCAACCACTGGTCTAACGCCCGGCACTTGATCGACGACGCCGCACGCGCCGACAAGATCGAAGCCGCACTCGAGGCACATCGCCCACAGGATGCGTTCGACGGCGCACATTTGGCTGCACTGACCTATGCTGAAAAGCTTACACTTTCGCCGGGTAGGATGGTCGATTCTGATGTGGCAGCCCTGAAAGACACCGGTTGGGAGGATGGCGAGATTCTCGAAATCAACCAGATCGTAGGGTATTTCAACTACGCCAACCGGTTGCTGAATGGCCTTGGAGTCACCACCGATGGCGATGTGGTGGGGTATTATAGCAGCGACTGAAAGGACGGATCATGCAAGGAGATACTCCAGGCAGACAGATCGACCGTGCCATCGGCGCCTCGCTGAAGGAACTGCGGCAAAGTCGGAAGCAATCCGCTCGTAGCTTGGCAGAACAGTCCGGTATCTCAGCCGCTATGATCAGCCGGATCGAAAATGGGTTGGTTTCTCCCTCAATCGACACTCTGGCGGCACTGGCCGAAGCGCTCGAAGTTCCGATTGTTTCGTTGTTCCGCGAAGCGCGTACAGATCACACTGACTACACTCTCGTGCGCCATGGTGAGGGACTGAAATCAAACCGTATCTCGGCGGGGCACAGCCACGAGTACGTCAATCTTTCACTGCATTCGCGTAAAGACCTGCGATTTCAGGCGCGTCGCGTGACTTTATTGCGCGAAGGCGGGCCACCGCCCACTTATGTCGGCCACGGCGTAGTGTTTGTACAAGCACTCGAAGGCCAAGCCGTTTACCGATATGGCGATGCCCGCTTTACGCTGTCAGCTGGCGACACGATCAGTGTGGATGCTGAACTCAACCACGGGTTCGAAGATGTTCTGACCCCTGAGTTTGTCTTTCTAACAGTCCAGGCCGAGCGCCCATGACACCCAGTTAACATGGCTCAGGCAATCGACCTTAATCTGACCCAAGGGTCCATTGCAGGCCATTTCCGAACATTGGCGATACCCGGCGCGGTCGGAATGCTTTTCAGTACACTGTACAACATCGTCGACATCTTCTTTGCCGGGCTGTTGTCGACTAGCGCCCAAGCCGGGCTGGCCCTTGGTTTTCAAGCTTTTTTCATCTCTATTTCCGTTGGCGTCGGGCTGGGTGCAGCTATGAGTGCACTGGTTGGAAACGCTCTGGGTTCAGGCGACAACCGAGCGGCACGACGCTTAGCGGCCCAAGGGATAACTTACGGAATCGTTGCGTCTTGCCTACTTGCCCTGGCAGGGCTCTGGTTCGGCCCATTGTTAATCAAGCTTGTCTCAGAACCAGGCGTTTATCGTGAAGCCGGGCTTCGCTATTTCTATTGGTTGCTTTTGGCAATGCCTGGGTTCCTTCTGGCTCATGGGTGTAATGGCATCTTGCAAGCCCATGGCGACGCGGTGTCTATGCAACGGGCACTTATTGTCGCGTTTCTGGCGAACATCATCCTGAATCCCCTTCTGATCTACGGAATTCCGGGCGTGATCCCGGGCATCGGCTTCAATGGTTTGGCTTTATCTACGGTGATCAGCCAGACCGGCGTGATGATCTTTTTGATCCAACAGGTTCTTCGGCGAAGGCGAATGAAACGTATGCGCGCGGCCTATTTCAGACCACGCCTGAAACGGTTTGCAGAAATTTCGCTGCAGGTTCTGCCCACTGCATTTTCGTTCACGATCATGTTGCTGTCGGCCTTTGTCCTGCAGTTTGCGCTAAAGCTTTTTGGCGAACATGCCATTGCCGGATATGCAATCGCTATACGACTGGAACAGGTTTTGTTGCTGCCCATTCTGGGCGTCACGGGTGCCCTACTTCCAATCGCCTCACAGAATTTTGGTGCTCGGGACAGCCAACGGGTGCGCGCCGCGTTGTTCTATTGCTGGCGCGTTGGGTTTTACATGTCACTGATTGCGATCCCGATCCTCTGGCTCGGTGGTCCCTTAGTGATGCGCCTCTTTACAGCGGACCCCGAGGTTGTTCGCGTTGGTGTAGGATATCTACGAGTCGACAGTCTGATCCTGCCTTTTTACATGATGCTGTTTTCAATCAACTCACTTTTGCAGGCCTTCAAAAAACCTATTTGGACCGTTTGGATCAGCCTTTATCGCCAGGCCTTTGGGGTCGCATTCTTTGTTTGGGTGTTTATTGGCATATTGGGGTTCAACGAAACCGGGGTGTGGTTCGGAACGGCCGCGGCCGTAGTGACCGGCTGGATAGTCGCTATGGCGTTGACCATACGTATTGCGAAGGCAGAAATCGGCGGTTTGTGGGTGCCTGCTACGGGGTGAAAAAAGGATGTGCAGCAAACTTTTTATCTGAATTGACAAGTGCGCAGGTTCCGACGTTTGTTCTCGGCGTTTAGTTCTTTAACAGTTTTCGGCATATTCTCTTTGAAAAGCGTTGCTAATCTGTTCGCGTTGCCCGTCTCGGATAGCGCGGTCCCATGGCTATACCGTCCTCTTTGCGGCGGCTGAAGGGCTTCCGTTTTCCTCGCGAAATCATCGCCTATACGGTGAGGGCATATCACTGGTTTGCTCTCGCACGGCAGATATCGAGGACCTGCTGGCGGTGCGTGGCGTCATTGCCAGTCATGAAGCGGTTCGTCTCAGGGTGAACCGCTTCGGGGCTCAGTTCGCGGCCTGTATCCGGCACGACCGGCCCCGGCCGCACGACAAATGGCATATGGACGAAGTGGTCGTCCCGATCAACGGCGTGAAACATTGGCTATGGCGTGCGATCGATGGCATTTGAGATGTACCCGACATAGTGATTCAACCTCGCCGCAGTGCCGAGGCTGCAAAGCGTTCCGTCGGCCGACTGGTTGCAACCTATGGCGAACCACGTGTCGTGATCACGGGCAAGCTGCGCAACTATATCAAGCCGACCAAGGCCATTGCGCCGGGCGCCGACCATGCGCGATACACTGCAATCGCTCTGCGCCAAATGAGAAAACTGGATCATCGGGTTTGTTATGGAGTTAGCATCTCGTTTGGCTATGCCACGGTCGGTATCGTCGGTTCAACAGGACGATTTGAGTACACTGCCACAGGAACCTCGATCAACATGGCCGCGCGGCTTTGCGACGTGGCCACCCACAATGAGATACTGATTTCCGCCCAAGCTTGGGCAGCCGTTGAAAGCGTAATAGAGACAGTAAGCGAGGGAGAGGTGGAGATGAATGGCATCAGGGAGCAAGTTGAGGTCTTCTCTGTTGTTTCAGAGTAGCTTCCGACGAGCTGCCAATTGCGAATTCGACTATTTTTGCGTGAACCTTGAGCGGGGCATTTCAGGCCCTACCGCATCGAGCTCTCACCGGCTGGCAGATCGGATGCTCCATGTTCACCCTTTGGTTCATGCTGCCCAAGCGTGGGCAGCCCAAAGCCGACCTTTAGAACGGCCTTCAAATGGTGCGGTCACAGCCCGCATTCCCGACTTTAGCTGAAACCGCAAAATCGCAATGGAACCATAATTTACTTGGTATGTTCTCTGTCAGCAAAAAGTCGAAACGGCTCCCAACTTTTGTCGGAAGCCGTGTTGTTGAAGATGAGGGTATTTAGAATATCAGGCGTGCCCACCACCGATCAAGCCGATACCCGAAGTCAGACCGAACCAAGCTTTGACCCGCAAGCCGACGGCCTTGATGATACCCATGGCCTGGATCCCGTGAGCGACAATTGTGCCTTCCATATCACCTTCAAAACTAGTGGTGTAGGATTGGACGATGCAACCACTGCCTGGTACCAAAAGATCGCGGTGCTCTGGGTGTACCAGGTCAAGATGAACAACGATCTGACCCCGTTTTGCCTTTTCACTCGGCTCGATCAGGCGACCGCTGGGCGCAAGCTGACCGGAAGAAATCGACTCTTGAATGCGTACGATCCTTGCGGGAAGAACGGTATTGCGCATCGAGATGTTGAAGTTGCTTTCGCATGCCACTTCTGCCGCCATTCCCTCGTACAATTCCGTGCGTGAAACCTGCGAGAAACCGGCAACGATACGTCCACGTTCAACATCTTTCCTGTCTGGCACGATGAGCATTGCGGGGCTCATTGCGGCTTGTGCGGCGCGTGATCCGACGTTGAGAGTGACCTGTTCTACCACTCCGTCAACGGAGCTGAGCGTCAGAGTTTTGGACAACTCCACTTGTGCTTGTTCCAGCGAAGCTCGTGCCGATGCAAGCTGTGCAGGCAATACGGCAGTCGCTTGAACTTGGGCCACACCCAATTGAGTTTCCGCGGCCTCAACTTCTGCTGATCGGGTATCCAAGGTGGCTTGTGCGCGTTCCAGCTGGCTCACTTGGAATGCAGCAGAGTTTTTGGCTTGAAGTGCGCGATGATCCATCAGGGACAGTTCGGCTTGCTCCCTTGAAGTAATCGCAGCATCAAGAACGGCTTGGGCGGTTTCGACTTGCAGTTCAGCTGCCAGTTTCGCGCTTTCTATTTCCTCAACTTTTCGCATCGCGAATTTTACGGCAGCCTCTTCGGAGGAGTTCTCAACTGCAAAAAGCGGGTCGCCCGGTTCGACACGATCTCCACCTTTTACATAGATATCGGTCACTGTTCCGCCGTTCTCGGCGACGACAGGAACAGTTCTGAAGGGCACAAGGCCAGTGTAGGACTTGGGGTAGTAGTAAAATACAGCAAAGAACACGATCAGGGCCAGGACGAACCACATGAATAGCGCCCGGTGAACGTTGTAGAGGGTGACTGGAATCCCGCGCCATTTAAGGTAGATCACGCGCAGGACAAACGGAAAAGAAGTGACGAGCAATTCGATCATTATACCAACTCCCCTTTCGAAGGCCGCCACCACAACATGAAGTCGCGGGCGATTGCAGTCAGGATCAACGCGCCTGGCAGCAGAATGCTGAAGTGGCTGAGCGCGGGCATCAATTCGTATGCCAAGGCTATGGTAAGCATCACCGGAATGGTTGTGCGCAGCGGAGTGCCGATTGATTTGCGCTCCGTATAGCGTTCAAAGCGGGCATAGAGGTGTACGACCAGTAGGATCGCAAGGAAAAGAACAATCAGTCCGACCCAAGCATAGGTGTCAGTCTGATTGGGCGCGACCCACCATCTGGGGTCGCCGCCAGCGGCGAAGGCAGGAGTTGAGATGATGCCAAGTACAGGCGCCATCAGGAACGCGGGTGGTTTCATGTTTCAGGTCCTTGATTTACGCAGTCACGCGGTGCGTGAAGATTTTAGGTGTCTTGAGAACGTCAGTTCTCGGTCGGTTGTTGTGATGGTTCTGAGGGTTGTTCCGGCGGGGCGTAGGGGGGATCCCAGCGACGCCCGTTCGGTGTTTTCTCGCCAAGCAACGAAGCGTGCAGGCCGTAAATGTTGCCTCCGGACAATTCCTGTCTGGCAGAGTCGTTGATTGCCTTAAAAACGCGGTAGTACCTTGCGAAGTAGATCATTGCCTTGTCCTTTCTGATGATCGGGACCTAACCGTCATCGCCCCCGCGATCCTTAGGGTTCTGGACATTTGTTGTTGGCTTTTGGACAATTGCGGGAATTACAGGGCCGTTTGTGCCCGTCAGGGGAGGAAGCGAAAGTGCCACGGATCAGTGCATACAGACTGCAAAGTGTCGGGTTGCGTTATTCGCAAGAGCCCGGTGCGCGCATACCGTTTCCTGAAATTCTGGAAATGGCGGGGGCACCTTCGGATATCGTCAACAGCCCAGACGCCACTGTCGAACTGCTTCATGAAGCGGGCGCCGTTGAAACTGTGTGTCGTGTTTTGGAAGACAAGACCTTTGCCGCGCGGGTGGGGCTTTCGGCGCAAGGTCCCGGAACGCTTTTGGCTTACATTGTGCGGGCAGCAGAAACGGTCGAAGACGCGCTGGCATTGACACAGCGCTTTTATGCAATGCAAGACCCTGACCTGCATCTTGATGTTGTAGGGGCGCCTGATGAACCCAAGATCACGCTGGAAAGTAGCGTGATCCCGGCGCATCAATATCCTCGCCATCGCGAAATGCTGGTTTTCGGTCTCTATAAGCGCGTTCAACAGATCACCTCGGGCGGATTTGCCCCGATCTCAATCGAGTTGGAAACGGACGACGTCGAGCATTGTAAGCTGCTGGCCGAGTTGGCCGGGTGCACCGTAGAAGGGTTCAAGTCCGGATACGCGTTGGCTCTGCCCCCAAACGGTATGAGTTTTCGGATCCCGACTGCAGACCCTACTTTGTTGGGGCATTTGCGTCGGCATGGGGAAGAACAGCTAAAGGCTCAACCTGATGCGGTCCGAAGTCTGTCCGATCGAATTGTAGACATGCTCGGGGAGCGTCTTCCTGGTCCAATTCCAAACGGCGATCAAATAGCCGGAGAGCTTGGATTGACGCGACGCACAATGACCCGGCACCTGTCAGCCGAGGGAACAAGCTTTAAAGCACTTTTAGAGGGGGTGTTGTGCGACCTGTCCAAACGGATGCTTCGTAGTGGTGAGGGTGTTGCCCGCGTTGCCTTCATGCTTGGATTTGCGGATCAGGCGGCTTTTTCAGTGGCATTCAAGCGATGGACAGGTGAAACGCCAGCCAGGTTTCGTAAAGCTGGCCGCTAAGTCTGCTGACCGCTGCAGCGCGCGGGGCCGTAAGATGTCCAAGATCCACAAAACCTTGTCCTGTCCCCAAAAGAAAGCAGGCCATGGGGTCACCTAGTTCAATGGCACACAGCAGCCGCGGTGGTTGCTGACCCAGAACAAGGATGAACCTATGAAAACCTCGAAGAAACTCTTTATCGCCCCGATCTCCGGCGCACTTCTGATCACCATGGCAGCCACAGCTCATGCTGATTATGTCACCGATAAGGCCATCAAAGGCGCAGTTGTCGGCGCTACTGTCGCGGGCATTGCCGGCGAAAGCATCGTAGGCGGCGCAGCCGCCGGCGCTGCGGTTGGTGCCGTGGGCGGTGCGATCCAGAAGGACAATTTCGAAGACGCGCAGGACGAGGCACAAGAACGCCGCGACGACTTCAAAGATGACCATAAGGACTGGAACGAAGACTGAAACGCCATCCCAAACGCGCCGAAAAAAGGAGGAAACACAGCCGAACAAAACTGACAGGTCAGCATAAGGTCCATCGGCCCTGCGCTGTTAGCATCCAGACGCAACGTGACTGACCACCCCGAACGAAACTCGCACAGTTTCTGATAGGTTGCCACCCGGCTCACAAACGAGCCGGGTGGCAACTTTGTTTAGGGCGCATGAATACCGGCCGTGCCCTGACTTCGCGTTTCAAATTACGCTTCCTTTCTTGCCATTCTCGACCTGGGTTTTGTCCAAAATCCAAAAACAACCGTCCAGAACCCAAACGAACTAAAACGCCCTCTGCCCCAAATCCTGCTCATCTGAATAACATCGACGAGCTGGCAACCGAAGCAACCCAGATGACTGCCGCTCTTTCCAATCCGACGCCAAAGGAAACGGCAATGAACCTACTAGCAAACTTTGACGCAGAGACCCTGGCACGCATCCAGTTTGCCTTTACTGTGTCGTTCCACATCATCTTCCCGGCCTTTTCCATCGGCCTGGCAAGCTTCCTGGCCGTCCTCAATGGCCTTTGGCTTTGGCGCAAGGACAAGGCTTACCTCAATCTCTTCAACTACTGGAAAAAGATATTTGCTGTCGGCTTCGCGATGGGTGTCGTGTCCGGCATCGTGATGTCTTACCAATTTGGCACGAATTGGAGCACATTCTCGGACACCGCCGGGCCCGTGATCGGGCCCTTGATGGCCTATGAGGTGATGACGGCCTTCTTCCTTGAGGCAGGCTTCTTAGGCATCATGCTTTTCGGTCGCGAACGCGTGGGTCCCGGCTTGCACATGATGGCCACGGCGATGGTTGCCCTTGGCACTCTGATATCGGCCACGTGGATTCTTTCGGTCAATTCCTGGATGCAGACCCCGGCCGGATTTGACGTCAACGAGCTGGGGCAATTCATCCCAGTGGATTGGTGGTCGATCGTCTTTAACCCGTCTTTCCCGTACCGCCTGACACACATGGTGCTGGCGGCATATCTCACCACTGCTTTTGTGGTGGCCGGGGTTGCAGCTTGGCACTTATTACGCCGCAATCGCACAGCCGAGGTCACGCGCATGTTCTCGATGGCAATGTGGATGGCCGTTCTGGTTACTCCTCTGCAGATCGTTGCCGGCGACCTTCATGGTTTGAACACGCTGGAGCATCAACCGCAGAAAGTGATGGCGATGGAGGGTCACTTCGATAGCCATCCCGAAGGCGCGCCACTGATCCTGTTTGGCATTCCAAACGAGGATGAGAAGCGCGTGGACTATGCCATCGAAATTCCGAAACTATCGTCGCTGATCCTGAAGCATGATCTGAACGCGCCGCTTGATGGGCTGGATACCATTCCCGACGACGAAGAACCCCCGGTCGCGATCGTTTTCTACAGCTTCCGCGTCATGCTTGCCATCGGCTTTGCCATGCTGGGCGTCGGGTTGTGGTCGCTTGTTCAGCGGGTTCGGGGCCGCCTCAACGAAGATCGCTGGTTGCACCGCGCATCCGTCCTGTTGGCGCCCAGCGGATTTGTGGCGGTACTGGCCGGTTGGATCACCACCGAAGTGGGGCGCCAACCTTACACGGTGTACGGGCTGATGCGGACATCGGACTCCCTTTCCCAAGTGGATGCGCCTGCAGTTGCGGCGTCTCTGATTGCCTTCATCGTCGTGTATTTCGCGGTGTTCGGAGCAGGCACGTTCTACATGCTGCGTCTCATGGGAAAACCGCCTGTCGAAGACTTCCAGAAAGCTCAAAAACCCATTGAAATCTTTACCTTGGCGGAGGCAGCGTGATGCTTGAACTCTCGACAATCTGGGCAGGCATCATTGCCTTTGCCGTTCTGACCTATGTGATCCTGGACGGTTTCGATCTTGGAATTGGGATCCTCTTTCCATTCGCAAAAACCGAAAAGGACCGTGATGTCATGATGAACTCGGTCACACCGGTTTGGGATGGAAACGAGACGTGGCTGGTCATGGGCGGCGGAGGTTTGTTTGCTGTTTTCCCGTTGGCCTATTCTGTAGTGATGCCCGCGCTTTATGTGCCTGTCATCATCATGCTTCTTGCGCTTGTTTTTCGTGGTGTTGCCTTCGAATACCGATGGCGAACGGTACGCGGGCGCTGGCTTTGGGATGTTGCGTTTCACGGTGGTTCAACCGTGGCCGCATTGTGCCAGGGTATCGCGCTTGGCGCGCTGGTTCAGGGCATCCCGGTCGAAGGTCGGCTTTATGCAGGTGGATGGTGGGATTGGCTGACGCCGTTCTCTGTCCTGACAGGTGTGGCCCTTGTGATCGGGTATGCCTTGCTCGGCGCGACGTGGCTCAACATGAAAACCACTGGAAAGATTCAGCGTCAGATGCGCTCCTATGTCCGTCCGTTGATGCTTATGACACTCGGGCTGATCGGTCTCGTCAGTCTTTTAACCCCATTCCAAGACCCGATCTATATGGTCAGATGGTTTTCGTGGCCCGGCGTCGTTTTCACTGTGCTTGTGCCGGCTCTTGTAACTGCCATTGCATGGAAGCTCGATCGTGGCCTGAAGGAACAGCGCGACTATCAACCCTTTGTCTGCGCCATTGCCCTGTTCGTCGTGTGCTTCATTGGTATCGGGATCAGCTTCTATCCCTATATGCTGCCTCCAAGCCTCACGATTGCTGAAGCCGCCGCGCCAGACAGCAGTTTGGCTTTCGCTCTGGTCGGAGCAGTCATTCTGCTGCCAGTGATCCTGGCTTACACCGCTTACACCTACTGGGTTTTCCGCGGGAAGATCGATCCAGAGGAGAACTACCATTGAAAACGCTTAAACAAGTTTTCTGGTTCGGCGCGATCTGGTTCGGCAGTGTTTTGTGCCTGGCTATTGTCGCGTACGTGATCAGGTTGTTCATCACCTGAAATGCCAATGAAACCGCTACACCCGTGTGAACTTGTCCGGCTCGCGCAACCATTTGTCCATGCGCCAAAAGAAACTCAGTTCGTTCCCACCAAATTCCTGAGAACAAGCGGTCCGCGGGGGCGTCTCATCTTCAACAATTCTAGGGGCTTTCATGCTTTCGCGTCCAAAGAACATTGCTGTGCGGTGAGATCAGATTGATCCGGCCCTGCCCACTCAATCAACGTAACGCCATGAAGGTCAATGGTCTAAAGTTTGCAACAGATCCCTTTCCGAGGTTGCCAACCTACCCAATGCGAATGCCATCACAGCTTGGTCGTCATTTTGTAACCGGAAGGAAAATAGAGTTTGGCATGAGTCACGTTGTTCTCCTCCAGCCAAGTGGTTCTTTCGACGGTAAACAAGGCCGTTCCTTCGTTTTCCCCCAGGAACTCCGCAACCTCCAGATTGGCGTTGGTCGCTGAAAACGTCAGTTCAACCTCGGTAAACGGAACCTCACGGACAAGCCACTCGTTTGGCCCAATTTCTTCGAACGACTGATCGCGTGCCTGAGGAATAGTCGCAAGATTGATCCAGCGCTCTTCGAACTGAAAGGCTTTGTTTGAGGCAAAGTGCATACATCTGAGATGCAGAACCTCACCCCCTTTTGGGATCTTGACCTGAGCACGCAACCAGCCGGGGGCGGCGATAACTTCGCGCTCAACAAGCGAATATCGATAGGTGGCCCCTAGGTTGGTGATTTCTTCCCGAATAAGCGGAATTGTGATCCGGGCCTGGCGCGTCGGGGCTGTTTTAACCCGTGTTCCTGCCTTGCGCTTACGCTCTAGAACGCCATCATCAACCAGTTCGCGCATTGCACGGTTTACCGTGGCCCGCGCACAGCCAAATTCCTTGGCAAGCTGAATCTCACCAGGCACTACCGCGCCGGGAGGCCAGGTGTTGTCGCGAATGCGGCCTAGGATGTTTGATTTTATATCCTGATAGCTCACCCGCACGACAAATGGCCTATAATATGTCTAAATTAATTGCATAATGTTTGTACTCGTATGCGGCTAGGGATTGCAACCGTCGGCACGCCTAATTCGAACAACAGCAAGCATACGCTGCCTTCCTATGACTAACCCGAAATGCGACCAGAAATGAAACATGTCCGAACCAGAACCCTGGAGCCCGTCTTGTGGAAAAACGGCTTGGGGACCACGCGAGAAATTGCACGGGGAAGTGGCGAGCAGGGCGTCGTCTGGCGTGTGAGCCTTGCTGACGTGGAGGCTGACGGGCCATTTTCCACATTTCCGGGCATGTCTCGTATCCTGACCGTTGTAGAGGGAGATGGCTTTGATCTGGTTGGCCCTGCGACACCGTTGAACGCGCGGTTTTGCGATCCACTCAGGTTTTCAGGCGATCTGGAATTGTGGTGCCGGCTGGAAGCGGGGCCAGTGCGTAATTTTAATGTAATCTTTGATCCTGTTCAGTGTGCTGCATCCGTAGATTGCCTGACCGGTGAGGACCCCCATAAGCTCCAAGCGGGTCCGAACGAAGTTCTGTGTCTGTTTTCAGTGTACAAGGGCTGCTCTATCGACGGAAATAGGGTTGAGCCCACTGAGGCTGCGATCCTCAAGGATGGCAATTTCACAGCCATCGGTTTTGAAGACAGCATTTCATTAATGGCGCGCCTCAAGAACCGATAGCGGGCAAGAGAACCTCAATCGACTATAGGAGGTAACTTAGCCATCACGCATTGAAATTAGCCCGGGGTGCATTTTTGCGCGCGAAGTTCCGACAGGTGGCTCAGCAATGCGTTCGCTGTTTTCCACGTCACCTGCTCCTTTTCTTCGGCGGTCAGTGCTGCCGGAACAACCGCATGAGTATAAGGATCGTCCGTGAAGATCGGATAATCCGATCCCAGCATAATTCTGTCTGCGCCCAAAAGCTTAACAGCTGCCTCCAACGCACGTGGCCCAAGCGAAGCGCAATCGTACCAGAGCCGACGCAGACGCTGAGTCGGGAACGGATCATCCGGGTTGCGATGCCGCGCAATGCTTTCTAACCGCTCAAAAATAAAGGGGAGCGTGCCGCCCAAATTGACTATCTGAAAGGAAACAGCCGGGTAAGAATCCAACAGGTCTGACATGATCATGGTCAAGGCGACCTGAGAAGCGCTGGATTGCAGTTCCACTGCGGACAGTCGGTATTGCATCAGGTCCGCGGGGCGCGGCGGCGGGTTTTGCCCGACTTTCAGACCAGGGTGCAGCATGATGTGACAGCCGTATTCATTTGCCGCTGCCAAAAGCGGTCGCAATGTGTCAGCTTCGGCCAAAGAGTTGAAATAGTTCGACGGCAAAATAATTCCCGGCAAACCCAGATCGCGACGAACACGGCGAAGCTCTGCACAGGCAATATCAAGATCATCCAGCGGCACTCCGGCCAACCCGATCAGTGCACCATCGCTATCAATTCCCAACTGGGCAAGGTGATCGTTAAAGGCAGAGATAACCGGTGCAATTTCCGTGGCGGGCAACAGATCAGCGCCAAGTGCTCCGGGGAAGGTCAGCAAGCGGTGCGTCAGTCCCTGCTTTCGCATTTCGGCCAGACACACTTGCGGGTCATGATAGGCATCGGTGAACGGAAATTCTCCATTCATCGCTGACATCACAGTGACACCATCTGTGCGTGTTCTGAGGCGAGGATGCGACTTTCGGGCGCGCAAAGTCTCGACCAGCCCACCACCGTAGTAATGGGAATGCATATCAATGCGCATATTGGTCTCTCCTGACATCTCGATTACTGACGTAGCGCACAGAAAAGGCCCACCGAATGATTATCGCAGCGGGCCTTTTACTGTGTCAAAGTCAGAACGTTACAGGCCCCATTTTTCGGCGGTCGCCGCGAAGAATCCCTGCGACTGACGCAGTTCGATCCAGCTGTTCACGTAGTTGATCCATACCTGATCGCTTTGGGGCATCAGCATCGCGATCGGTGTCGGTGCACGCGCCTCGGCTACTTCAATCTGACGCAGATTCGGGAATTTTTCGAGCAAGGTCGAACCTTCGATATTCGATGTGATGAAAACATCAGCGCGCCCTGCCAGAACCTCCTGGAACCCGCGCGCCGGGGCCTCAACGACCTTGATGTCAGCGTCAGGGAACCACTCGCGGACGCTTTTCTCAAAAGTCGTCCCCAAGGTGGTCGCAACCTTGACTTCCCCGTTGTTGATCGAGTCCCAATCCGAGAATTTTTCGGCTTGTTCTTCAGTGGTAAAGGGATAGATTTCAACTGAGATATAGCTATTCGAATACCCGGCAGCTTTCAGGCGGGGCGGGCTAATCGAGGCAGAACCTGTAATGTGATAGTTCCCGGCAACGACACCGTTTACCAGGGTCTTCCAATCCGTTGCCACGAATTCAAGCTCCACGCCCAGATCTTCGGCGAGCTGGGTCATGACATCGATATCATATCCCTTGTAGGAATTGGTCGCCGGATCCCGAACGGACATCGGGTTCCAGTCGCCGGTTGTCCCGACTTTCAGCACCCCATTGTTCAGTATGTCATTCAGAGCCGATTGGGCATTGGCCGCCCCTGTGAGCATTCCAAGTACAAGACCCGCGGCCAGGCCCATTGATTTCAGCAGCTTCATCGCTTCCTCCCCTTTTGTTCGCGCGTTCGCAACCAGATTTATGTCTGTATTTATCATATTTTGTATAGTTTTAATTTGAAGGCAAAGCTAGTCTTACGCTAACAATCTCAAAGGGGCAGGTCTATGTCAGATGCATCGCCGGTCATCACAATCCGCGACTTGAATAAGTGGTACGGAGACTATCACGCGCTCAGAGACATCAATCTGGATGTCGCGCTTGGGGAAAGAATTGTTGTATGCGGACCTTCGGGATCCGGCAAATCAACCCTCATCCGATGTGTGAATTCTCTGGAGGAGCATGATTCCGGTTCGATCACGGTCGACGGGATCAAAATGACGGACAAAAAGGCCGCCGAAGAAATCCGATCCGAGGTTGGCATGGTGTTTCAGCAGTTCAACTTGTTCCCACACCTGACAATTCTTCAAAATCTGACGCTAGGACCAATCAAGGCGCGTGGCCTGTCGAAATCGGACGCGGAAGAACGCGCAATGACATATCTCGAACGGGTCCGGATTCCTGATCAGGCGCACAAACGGCCAACCGAACTTTCCGGTGGTCAACAACAACGGGTCGCCATCGCACGCTCACTTTGCATGGAGCCCAAGATCATGCTTTTTGACGAGCCCACCTCGGCGCTAGACCCCGAAATGATTTCGGAAGTGCTCGACGTGATCGTGGATCTTGCCCAAGAGGGAATGACGATGATCTGCGTTACCCACGAGATGGGATTCGCGCGAAAGGCAGCGGACCGGATGATCTTTATGGATCAGGGCGAAGTGATTGAAACAGGTACACCCGAAGATTTCTTTGAGGCACCTAAATCAGAACGTTGCAAACTTTTCCTCAGCCAGATCCTTCAGCACTAAGGGGTATCACATGAAACGTACAACGCTTGTCGCTCTTTGTGCGCTTGTTATTCTCGCCGGTTGTAGTTCTTCGGGCAACTGGGGATGGTACGTCGTCAACCCCTCGACAGAAACGGGTCAGAACAACATCCGATTTCTTTTGTCGGGTTTCTGGTCGACGATCAGCCTGTCGTTGATTGCCGCCGTTCTATCAATGGCCATCGGGCTTCTGGTTGCCCTGCCGGGCATGTCTTCAAACCGATGGCTGCGGTTACCAAGCAGGGTCTACATTGAATTCATCCGCGCCATACCGCTCCTGCCGATGTTGTTCTGGGTATTTTATGGATTCCCGGTTGTTCTGAAATCAATCGGTATCAATATCAGCATAGACGCGTTCTGGGGCGCGATCATCACTCTGGCCATTTCGGATAGTGCCTTCACCGCCGAGATCTACCGCTCGGGCATCCAGTCGATTGACAAGGGCCAAACCGAAGCAGCAAAGACTGTTGGCCTGAACTACCGCCAGACGATGCTGTATGTAATCCTGCCGCAGGCGATCAAGCGGATTCTACCCCCGTTGGCGAACCAGTTCATCTATATCGTAAAGATGTCCGCCTTTGCCTCGGTGATCGGGATGCAGGAGTTGACGCGCCGCGCCAACGAGTTGGTCGTGACGGAATACCGACCGCTTGAGATCTATACGCTTTTGATCTTTGAATATCTTGTTCTTGTCCTGATCATCAGCTTCTTCGTGCGCTGGCTGGAACGAAAAATGAGATCGGACGAAAGCCGCTGATCAATGAACAAAGCTGGCGAAATCCGCGGCGACAGCCTGCGCCGCGGCATTGACGAGTTCACGCCCGTGTTCGGGTCGGGCCAGTTCAGAATAGGACCCAACGCGTCCATCGGGAAAGTCGCGCCGATGTTCATCGGGCGGCCCATGGCGATCACCCGCGTGGGCCGCGATGAACTCGGCAGAAAGCTTGCGCGGAGGACTCGTGTCTCCGGCCTGAACAACGCGATGGGTGGCCTGCGTGATCGCGACCTCGGATGGGGTGGCGTGCATACCCTCCCAGTCGCCGTAGTAGCCACGTCGGAGTTTGTTTACCCGGTCAAAGTCCCACCAGCTCCGAATTCGGATTGTCGCACTTACGTCGTGTGCCGCCTTCCGCAAGGGCTCAAGGTTGGCACCGTGGCCGTTCAAAACATAGATCATCGAGAATCCATGATGGGCCAGCCCTTGCATAACCTCTCTCGCCAGATCGCAGTAGAGACCGGCGCTCAGCGAGACGGTGCCCGGAAAGCTCATGTTGAACGGCGCAGGGGCGTAAGCCAGTTCGGGTGCCACGACCGCGCCGGCGATATCGGCCGCAGCCCAAGTGATCTCGCGCGCGCAAATGGCATCCGTACCGATCAGACCGATGGGCCCGTGCTGTTCGACAGACCCGGTCGGCAGAATAACTCCCTTTTGGGTCTTGAGGTATGTCTCGACCTCGATCCAGGTCATCTCTTCCAATCGCATATTGCCAGCTAACAGAACCAGTCAAGAAAAGGAAAGACACGATGTCCTGGAGCGGATTTCTCACTGAAACAATGGGACGTATAGGCGTTTTGCAAAAACAGGCGCCGGGTATGTTCGAGGGGTTCAACTCGATGTCCAAAGCCGCCAAACGCAATGGCGTGCTGGATGAAAAGTCCAAGGAACTGATCGCCCTGGGTATCGCAATCTCGACGCGGTGCGACAGTTGTATCGGGTTTCACACCAAATCGCTTGTCCGGCTCGGCACCACCCGCGAGGAGTTTTGCGAAGCCTTGGAGATGATCGGCTATATGGGCGGCGGCCCTTCGATCGCCTTTGGCGCAAAAGCGCTGGAAGCGTTTGACGAGTTCACTGGCACCGGTGCTTAGGGGCCACACTGAGACAGCGTGTATCTTTTTCTGTCACCCGTCTGAGCTGTTGATCCACAGAACAGCACCTGCGACGGGATTTGTTGCAAACTTTGGATCATTGATCTTCATGGCGTTAGGTCATGTTGACAAATGGCGAGGCCAGAGGCGGATCGTCGGATATCGATGAATCTTGGGAAACTTTCCGCAGTCTTGTCGCAGCGAGTTGCGACACGCCAGCGTTCTTAAGCTTGTTGAAGCATCGTTCGACCAGGTTGCGCAGACGATACAGTGAGCGGTCCACGCCGACGCGCATTTTCCGGATTTTCCGCATGGGTATCTATGGACATGTTAACGGCACGATCTGGATTGCTGAGGATGAGTTGGGACCATTTCTCGTTTATGAGGATGCAGTTGCCACCGAAGGTCCGTTCGAATTGATTCTAACCGAATATGCTAGGACCGAAGCCAACGGCAACTAAGCTGAGCCTGCCGCCTCGCTCCGTCATTTACGTGCCGGAGCGACACGATAAAATCTCCATCATTTTTGAGGGAGTTTGGCCAAAGAAATCACCCGGTCGAATTCAGCACCCAAGCAAGGTTGTTCCCCCTTTGAATCTCCGCAGACACCCAAGTTCAGCTAAGCGCACCACCGCACCGACTAGCGCACCACGCAGCATTAGGTAAGTTTCGGCCCTAAGTAGACTTCCAAGGACATACGTCCATACTGCAGTTGCAGCCCGCTTTCCAGGTATTCGCTACAATCGCAATAACTCGATCTTTTAGAATACATGGATCGCGGACGATCCGGACCTATGCAGAGCGCGAGCCAATGACCGCTTTCCCGGGCTTCAATTGAAACCCAGAGCTCAAATCGACATGAGCCACTTCTTGAAAATTCTCACCGTGACCCGCTCCTGATCGCCGGGGCGGCAGACGAAGTAGAGCCCACGATCCAGCGGAACGCTGCTTTCATCGAGACGAACCAACCGTCCAAATTTCAAATCCCTCTCCGCCAAGAGATGCCTTGCTAGTGCCACGCCCTGCCCGTCAATCGCGGCCTCCAAAAGAACGGCGCTGTCCACGTACTTGATGCTCTGCGCGTTGATCCGATTGGCATTCAAACCAACTTGCGCAGCCCAGCTTTCCCATCCCACGTTGAAGGCGTCGTGCAATAGTGGGAGGTCAGCCACATCCTCGGCGCGCATTGGCAATCGGGCATTCTCAACAAGAGACGGCGCGGCCACGACAATCAATTCCTCTTGTCTTATCTGTTCATGATATAGCCTGTCCCAGCCTGGTTGCCCAAAACGCAAAGCGACATCGACCTCGGAGGATTCGAAATCCGCAAAGGTATCGTTTGTGTCCAACAACAATGCGATACCCGGATGTTCTTGCTGAAACGAACTTAGCAACGGAACAAGCCATTTGAGCGCCAGCGATGTGGACAGCGACACCGTAATCGACTGGCGGTGACGTAATCGCTTTACCTCCATCACGCCCAGCTGCAATGCCGAAAATGCCCCACGTGTTGATTGATGCAGGCGTTCTCCGGCTTTCGTCAGTTCAACGCCATTGGGGCGGCGGTGAAACAGCGTCACACCAAGATGCAGTTCCAGCAGCTTGATTTGCCGACTGATCGCGCCATGAGTGACGTTGAGCACATCCGCCGCCTTGGTCAGGCTGGAGTGGGTTGCGGTTTCGTCAAAGGCCTGAAGGGCACGAAGGTGTCTGAGGTTTTCCACGATGTGAGAAAATCTAACAGCAATGTTCATGAAACTCGATAGGTTTACCTAATTCCAAGAAGATATACTGCTTTCAGCACAAAAATTCTCACATACTCTGCATCTAGAGAAAGGAGACACCATGCCTGAAATCAAAGTCGCGCTGATGACAGGAACGGGACAAGGCATTGGCCGGGGCTGCGCCATTGAGATGGCGAAGGCAGGTTACAAGGTTTCGCTGATGTCTCCGTCCAATCGCTCGGTCGAACTGGCGGAAGAGCTTGGAGGCATTGGCCGCCGAGGCTCTGTTTTGGATATTAATGATCTGCAAGCGATGATCGACGACACCATGAGCAAATATGGACGGATTGATGCAATCGTCAGCAATATGGGCCACGGTGGCACGGTGCCAGAAGCCATAAAGACGGTAGGGTTTGATCCCGACTTTGACGGGCCGCTTTTGGAACTCAGCGACGAGTTGTGGCACGAAAGCTTGGACATGTATGTGCTGAACGTCGTCAAGATTGCCCGTATCGTCACACCCTTACTGATCGCACAGGGCGGCGGTGCTTTCGTGAACATCTCGTCCATGAACACAATCGAGCCGCGAGCCCCTTATCCGATGAGCATGTTGCGCGGTGCCCTGCATAGTTTCTCAAAGCTCTATGGGGATCGTTATGCACGGCATAACATTCGCATGAACAACCTGCTCCCCGGATTCTGCGAAAACGTAAACCTGTCTGAGCGGGCACGCCGGGAAATCCCTGCTCAGCGGCCGGCAAAATTTGAGGAAATTGGGCAAACTTGCGTGTTTCTTGCCAGCGATGGCGCCCGGTATATTAATGGCCAAAGCATACTGTCTGACGGCGGGATGAACCGGGCGGTACGATAGCAAAGAGGCGGGGAAGTATGATTGTTACAGCACTCAGTGAAATCCTTGGAACAGATCGCGATGTTTCTGGTCCGGGCTGGAACAGCAGAAGGTTATTGCTGGCGTCTGATGGAATGGGTTTTTCGCTCACGGATACGGTCATCAAAAACGGTGCCGAGCTTGAGCTTGAGTACACACATCATTTAGAGGCGTGCTACTGTATCGAAGGAAAGGGGCAGATCAGAGCGTCAGGTGAAGAAACATGGCATTCCCTTGAACCATTTACCCTCTATGCCTTGGACCAACATGACCGACATTTGGTGCGTGCAACAGAGGCTGATCTGCGACTTGTCTGCGTCTTCAATCCGCCGCTCAGCGGGCGTGAAGTACATCGCGAAGATGGAAGCTATGCCTCAATAGCATCCTGATGAAGGTGGTGATGTTTACGTAATCCGATCGTTCACGCAGTGCGCAGCATCGGTCGACATGGGCTCAAACTGCACAATTGTGCTATCGTCACATGCGTGTTTCACAAACCACTGGCCAGACCCTCGGCCTCATGATTACTTGCGCTCTTACAGGCATCAAACAGCCAGGAGCGCCCAATGACCAGGCAATACAGCTTTCCCGAGGGACATTGGAATTGGCCAATAAAGCTGACTCACCACCACGCAGTGCGTGCGGGTGACATGATCTTTACTGGCGGGCAAGTGGATTTGGATACCCTGGGAACCGTACGCAACATCGGCGATCTGGATGCGCAGGTGCGTAATTCGATGGCCTATATGCAGGATCTTCTGACTGACCTTGGCGTGGGTTTCACCGATCTGGTGCGGTTGGTTGTCTATTACGTCGGTGACGCGAGTGATGAGGCCCGGATGCTGAACCTTCTGGTAGACATCATCGGAAATGAAGTCAAACCCGTGGTTAATCTGATCAACCTGCCTGAACTCTGCTACCCTGACATGCTGTGCGAAATTGAAGGCGTCGCCATGCGCGCGCCTGATGGCAGCACTCTGCCCCGTCAGAATTACCATCTCGATGCCCAATCACCCCTGCCTAAAGCCTTCTCGCATGTGGTGAAATGCAACGACATGATCTTTACCGGTGACATGACCGCCCGCTCCGCCGACGGATCAGTCACCCATCCCGGCGATATCGTGGCGCAAACCCGATTGATGATGGAGCGTCTCTCCCAAGCACTTCAGGCCGCAGGCGCAGGGATGCAGGATGTGGTCAAGGTCAACGCGTTCTATCTTGGCGACGGCACAGCAGAAGATTGGGAAGTTTCGGCCTGCATCCGCGCCGATTATTTCCCTAATCCCGGCCCGGCGCCCACCGGCATTCCTGTGCCGTCCTTTCCCCATGACGGGCTGACGACACGCATCGCTGCTACCGCCTGCGCCCCGGAAGCGCACCACATCCGTCATGCCTGGCCTGACGGGCACTGGAATTGGACCACTGCAATGCCTTACAAACACGGAGTCGGCTCCGGCCAATTAATCCATGTGGGCGGCCAGGTGGCACTGGATAAGCAGGCAAAGGTTCTGGAACCTGGCGACATGGTCGCCCAAACCCGTATCGCAATGGAGAATGTGGCTCGAGTATTGGATGAATTCGGCGCTACTCTGGACGATGTGGTCAAAGTCACCACCTTCTATCAAGGCAGCGCTTCGGCCGAAGCGCTACACGAAAACCTTCTGATCCGATCCAATTCCTACATCGCACCTGGCCCAGCCACGACAGGCATTCCGGTACCCAATCTGGTCTACGAAGACATGGTGATTGAGATAGAGGTGATCGCGATGCTTGAGAACGATAAGGAAGCGTGAATACACGTCAATCTTTCCTAGAAGTGGCCGGCCCCTACCGGACATTGAACACCCAGGCAAGTTATTGCGGTCGCAGCCCGCTTTAATGTCATTCGCTGCAAGCGCATAATTTACCTACTAACAAATTTAGACATCGCGGGATTTTGCCGCCGATTCATTTCGGGTGCTTGCTGACGCAGTATCCGCGCGTAGTTGCGGTATTTTTGTTTTTGCGGCGCAGCGCGTGTCGTCGATCTGGTCATTCGCAGATGTCGAATTGAACGGAAACGAAACGGAAAATTCAACGCAGCCTGGTCAGAAAAGTAAGACACGTAACCAAACGAGAATTCGCCGCGCTTGTGCTAATGGCTGTCTGTGGAAAAAATGATCGTTATCATTCCTGGCTAATTTGGCTGTTCCCTTGGAGACGGATTGTGGTCAACTGTCTCTCGACTTCGTCATCAAATTATCAGTGAAAAATTGAAATAAAAGTTAACCCGTTTCAGGCAGCATGTTCTTAAGTCGCGAAATTGTTGATCTGCTTACGCCCAGCATCCTTCCGATTTCTGCGGCAGTTTTGCCCATAGACAGCAGGGAAAGTGCCTCTTCGCGCTCCGTTGCAGTCAGTTTCTTGGGACGCCCTTTGCTCAGGCCGAAGGATCTGGGTCGGTCTTCGACAGTACGGCTTTCCAGATCGGCCAGCCCGAGTTCATAGTCGATGACGCCGGACAACACATCCAGAACTGTTTCCGCCCGTCCGCCTTCAGTGTTGATCCAAGGCTCGGACATAGATCGGAAAGCAGCTCCCTTTTCATGAACTTGCCGCAACAGGTTGACCAGTTCAGCGATGGAGTCCGCAATCGCAGATAGGCGCGAAACCACGATTACATCACCAGCGGACACATCCGCCAGAAAAGTTTCCAGTGTTTCTCCCCGGTCATTGCCGTCTTGTGTGGTATCACTCCAGATACGATCACATCCCTGGCGCTTCAGCTCGCTTAGTTGAACTTCACTTCGATACCATTTCGATGATACCCGCGCATATCCGATTTTTACCATTCTAAATCAATCTCGTAGAATTGGTTCCACAGTAAGTTCTTGACTTATGCACGCAATTATGAACGTTTATTTGCACGCAGTTCTGCACGAATATAGCGCTGAACCTGTGCAATGACAATCGCCTTAGCGAGTGACCGGGACTCAATGCAGCATTCTTTTACAGAAGCGCCCAGAGATGCCAGCCTTTACAATGAGGATCTGGCACCGGTGCCTGTTGGAAAGCGCGATTGGGGTTGGTTTGAGTTGTTCAATGTCTGGGCCAATGATGTGCAATCACTGTTCGGATACACATTGGCCGCCTCACTGTTTCTGACTTATGGGCTGAACGGATGGACTGTGTTTGCGGGCATTGTTTTGGCCGGGTTCATCGTCATGGGACTGGTCAACCTGATCGGCAAGCCGAGTGTCAGATACGGCATTCCTTTCCCGGTCATGGCCCGCGCAAGTATGGGTGTGCGAGGGGCAAACTTCCCAGCTTTAATCCGCGCCGTGGTGGCAATCTTCTGGTATGGTGTTCAGACCTATTTCGCTTCAACCGCACTTGCACTTGCCATGGTCGCGTTGATCGGCACTCAGGGACCACCCGTCTTTCTTGGCCTCAGTGCTATTGAATGGATTGCCTTTCTGGCGGTTTGGTCCTTTCAGATTGCCCTGTTCTGGAACGGGATAGATCCGATTGTGGGTTTCCTCAATTTTGCAGGGCCATTCGTTTATGCAGTGATGGTGGCGCTGGCCGTCATGATCTGGATTGAGGCTGGTAACGACCTGTGGCGCGAGCTTGGAACCATCTTTCGTGGAACCGGCAGTTATCAAGGCAGTCAGTTAGGTGCATTTGCGGCGGTGGTCGGAACGATGATCGCCTATTTTTCGGCTGTGGTGATCAATTTCGGTGATTTTTCGCGGTTCGTGCGCTCGGAACATGAAATGCGCAAAGGCAACCTGCTAGGCTTGCCGATCAATATCGCCTTCTTTTCTCTGATTGCTCTGATCGTCACAGCAGGAACCGTCGCGATCTGGGGCGAAGCGCTGACCAATCCCACGGCAATCATCGCGCGGATCGATTCTTTACCGTTGACGCTCTTGGCTGCGGCAACCTTCTTCGCCGCCACAGTTGGGATCAACCTTGTGGCAAACTTTATCCCACCTGCTTATGACCTTGCCAACCTGATGCCCAGCCGGATTAACTTCCGGGTCGCCGGCATCATCACTTCGGCCTATGCGCTGGTGATAGGCGGTTTATGGGTTTCGACCATCAGCCAGATCGGCATTCTGGGTTTTGTGAATACGCTTGGGGCCGTTCTGGCCCCAGTCTACGGCATCATCATCGCCGATTTTTATCTGGTGAAATCTGGCAATCTGGATGTTGATCAGCTGTTCTCGGCTGCGCGGGATGGTCCTTACTTTTACAGCAATGGCTGGAACATGGCGGCAATCGTGTCATTCATCCTTCCGGCCATATTTTCCGTTCTCACAGTCTGGGTCCCAATGCTGAGCACACTTTCGGGCTTTGCATGGGTGATCGGCGCAGGATTCGGAGGTGTGTTCTACTGGGCAATTGCAAAGCGTTGACTGGCTGAGACTTTAGCCAATTCGATGCCCGAGGGCAGAGAAGCCGATCACCGCTACGCGTGGTCGGACAGGGAAGGTTTGTCCCGGACAAAAGCTGAAATGGGATTGAACGTCGCAACCCTGCGACGGCAACGGTTCGGGTGGGATGCCTGAAGCTAAGGGCGACTTTTGTCGCAAACTCCGGGGGGCTTACCCCCGTATCAAAACGGGAGGAAATAATGGTAACTACAGCAACCTCTGTCGAAGGCGCAGGTACAACAGATCCGGAAGGCGATACGCTTAATCCGGTATCGCCCAATGAAAAAACATGGGGCGCATTTGCGATCTTCAACATCTGGGCCAACGATGTTCAATCATTGTTTGGGTATTCACTTGTCGCGTCGCTGTTCATTTCATACGGCGTTGGCGGTTGGACCGCCTTTCTGGCGCTTATTGTGGCCGGGCTGTTCGTCATGTGGATGGTGAATCTGTCTGGTGCACCAGGCGAGAAATACGGCATTCCCTATCCGGTTCTTGCGCGCGCCAGTATGGGTACGGCTGGGTCCAAGCTCCCGGCGGTGTTAAGGGCCACAGTCGCGGTGTTCTGGTACGGCGTTCAGGTCTATTTCGCCTCAACCGCCCTGTCACTTCTGATCCGTTCGATCACCGGCGCAGATGGCGGGGCCGAGATGCTAGGCCTGACTGGTATCGACTGGTTCGCCTTCTTCATCGTCTGGGTGTTTCACATCGTCATTTTCTGGCGCGGTATGGGCTGGGTCGAAACGTTCCTCAACTTCGCTGGGCCTTTCGTTTATGCGGTGATGATCGGCCTTGTGATTGTTCTCTGGCAGCGCTCAGACGGGCAGCTTCTGAGCGCAACGGCAACGATCTTCTCCAATCCCGAAGGCACGTTCGGATCTGAGGTCAAAGGCTTTATCGCCATCTTCGGCACCATGGTTGCCTACTTCTCGGCTGTGATGATCAACTTCTCGGACTTCTCGCGCTATTCACGAGACAAGGCATCTATGAAGGCGGGTAATCTAGCTGGTTTGCCGTTGAACATGATCCTGTTCTCGGCCTTGGCGCTGCTGACAACCGGTGGTGCAGCCGTAGTCTTCGGTGAGGAGATCATCAACCCGACCGAGATCGTTGAAAAAACCGATAGCGTTCTGCTGGGCATTATCGCCGCCATCACTTTCTTCGCCGCTACGGTAGGTATCAATCTTGTCGCGAACTTCATCCCTGCGGTGAACGGCATCGCCAACCTTGCACCTGGGAAAATCAGCTTCCGTCAGGCAGGCCTGGCCACATCAGTCTTTGCACTGGTCATCGGAGGCCTGTGGACGGCCATAATCTCGAATATCGGCATCGCTGGGTTCGTGAATACACTGGGTGCAACACTGGCTCCGATCTTCGGAATCATGATTGTCGACTATTACATGATCCGCAAAGAAGAGCTGAACAGGGATGACCTCTACAACATGCAAGGGGGCGAGTACCACTATGGCAATGGCTGGAACGACTCGGCTCTGATTGCCTTCGGCGTCGCCTCGGTGTTTTCGGTCGCCACGGTCTGGGTCCCGGCCCTTGGCATACTGTCAGGCTACGCCTGGATCATCGGTGCAATCCTTGGCGGCGTTATCTATAAAGCCATGGCAAAGAAGAATGCTTAAGCATTTGGTAAGAGGTGGTGGGCAGTGCGCTGCCCGCCACAACATCCCGTGAAAGCAATTTTTATCGCTTACTCGTTACAGACAAGCTTCGGTCTTACGCCGCCGCAATAGCTGAGATTGCACCGGGGATCGAGCATCGCCAGTACAAGGGCTTGAACAACCGAGCTGAGGCCTCGCATCAACACACCCGCCAGCAGGAGAAGATCATGGACCGTTCAAGTCACCCGGACAGGCGCAGAGATTTCTGGCGCCTCATGACCAAATCGCCGCATTGTTCCGCCCAAATTGCCGCCGCCTTTCTGCCAGTTCTTATCGTCACGCCCGAGCTGATGCTTTTGATATTTGGCAAAATTACACGCGCGAACTGAACCTCTGAACTCCACTCTGATAGCCCTGTGCTGCAAACACCGAACAACCTGACAAAGCCGCTGCGACGTATTTGTGTTGGTTCTATTGCAAAGGTCTTGACGAACGAAGAGAACCCGACATCACACTGCGGGATCAAACACCTAGACAAATCCCCCTGCGCATAAGAACCTGTGACCAAACAAAAACAGGGAGAAGATTGATGAAACTGATTGCTGGCCCAGTTCTGGCCTTACTTTTCTCGACGACCTCAGTGCTTGCTGCGGGCGATGGGACCTGCGCCAAAGGCAAGACCCTAACAGAGGGCACCCTGACAATCGCAACAGGTAATCCGGCCTACTATCCTTGGGTTATGAATGACGCGCCCGAAAGCGGCGAAGGATTCGAAGCCGCCGTTGCTTATGCAATCGCCGAAAAAATGGGCTTCGACCAGAACAATGTCACCTGGGTTCGTACAAGTTTTGACGAGGCGATTCAGCCCGGCGCTAAGAACTTTGACTTCAACATGCAGCAGTACTCGATCACTCCCGAACGGGAAGAAATGGTTGATTTCAGCCTGCCCTATTACACCTCGGCCATGGCGGTTCTGACCACCCAGAACGTTGTCGATTCCGGCGCAGAAGCGACGTTGGACGGCCTCAAGGAATTGAAGTGGGGCGCTGTGGCCACGACGACAGCGATCCCGATGCTGAACGACGTGATCCAGCCGTCTAGTGAACCGCTGCTTTACAACGACAATGCTGATGTGAATGCGGCCATCATGGCTGGCCAGATCGATGCCGCAATTTATGACCTGCCTACGGCACTCTATCTGTCGGCTGTCGTGGTCGAAAACGGTGCATTGCTTGGCCAGTTCCCTGCGGGACAATCCGAAAGTCCTGATCAGTTCGGCGTTTTGATGGAAGAGGGCAACGGGTTGAAGGAATGCGTCAACGCGGCCATCACAGAATTGACCGAAAGCGGCGAGCTTGCCGCGATTGAAACCCAATGGCTGTCCGAGGCTACAGGTGTGCCGGTCATCGAGTAAATGGAAGAAACATCATTGCAAAAAGACTCGGTTGAGCGCCCTGTCGCGACGCCCACGCGTCGCGAGGTTTATGAAGCTGAGGTACGGCGTCGCTCAAATCGCATCGCGCTGATTTCGGTGGTCAGCGTGGCTCTTGCCATCGTCGTCCTCGTCCCGCTCGCCCCCGGTTGGGAGGCCGTACAACGCTCGTTTTTCAACGGCCGGGTCTTCGCCGAGACATTTCCCGGATTGCTCGAAGCCTTTCTGATGAACGTGATGATTTTTGCCTGGTCTGCACCGCTGATCGCGATCACGGGACTGGTTATCGCGCTGTGTCGGGACACGCGCGCACCTGCGCTTTTTCCGCTGCGGCTGTTCGGCATTGCATATACGGACATCTTCCGTGGCCTGCCAGTGGTTCTTGTAATCTACATTATTGGCTTTGGCGTGCCCGGTTTGGGCCTGCCGAGGCCCTGGAACAGCCCCTACATTTGGGGCACGCTGGCGCTGGTTTTGGTCTATTCGGCCTATGTGGCCGAAGTGATCCGCTCGGGCATTGACTCGATCCATCAGTCGCAGCGATCCGCCGCGGCCTCGCTGGGGCTAAGTGATCAGGACACCATGCGCTATGTGGTCCTGCCGCAGGCCATACGAAACGTCGTTCCTGCCAATATGAACCTGTTCATCGCTTTGCAGAAGGACGTAGCGCTATTGTCCTTTATCGGCCCGGTTGAGATTTTCCGACAGGCTGGTGTTTACAAATCGCTCTATGCCAATTTTACGCCTTATGTGGGCGCAGCGCTTATCTTTCTTGCGCTGACCATACCAGCCACGCGGTATGCGGACTACCTTATGAATAAACAGAACAGGGCCCGTACATGACAGCGAAGTTATCCTTGCGCGGGGTGCGGAAACGGTTCGATGATCACGAGGTATGCAAGGGCATTGACCTGGACGTAGCTGAGGGCGAGATGGTGTGCCTGATTGGCGCCTCAGGCTCTGGCAAATCCACACTCTTGCGCTGCATGAACCTGCTCGAACCCATCGATGACGGGGAGATCTGGCTGGATGGAAAGGACATCTCTGAACCGGGGCTGGACCCACAGCCGGTGCGCCAACAGATCGGCATAGTCTTCCAAAGCTATAACCTCTTTCCTCACATGACAGCGGCAGAGAACGTAATGCTCGCGCCACGCCGTGTACGAGGACTGAGCAGAGACGACCTGCGCCCGCGGGTGACCCAGCTTTTCACGCGCTTTGGGCTGGGTGAACGGATGGAGCACTATCCAGACCAACTATCGGGCGGTCAGCAGCAGCGGGTGGCTATCATCCGTGCGCTGGCGATGGAGCCGCAGATCATGCTGTTTGACGAGATTACAAGCGCACTGGATCCCGAGCTGGTAGGCGAGGTTCTGGACGTGCTGAGGGACCTGCGAAAGCAGGGTATGACCATGGTACTTGCCACCCACGAAATGGGCTTTGCACGCGAGCTGGCGGACAAAGTGTGTTTCCTGGACGCCGGACGCATCTTGGAGCAAGGCCCGCCCGAGGTGCTCTTTTCCCAACCAAGCGAACCGCGCACCAAGGCATTCCTGTCGCGCGTGTTGTGATACCGCGGATATCGTGCAGTGTCACGCCTGGGGCCTATGTTAAACAATGTACCGGTATTCCAAACCGATGCTCATCTGCGTTTCCCACCCACGTCCAATTCGTAGGTTCTGCCAAGGCATGTGGCTTCAATTTTATGAATGAAAAGCCTATTTTGCTTGACACAATATCGACCCGCTATCGATCAGCGGCAGCGGGTTGTTAGCCAGTGCTTGCACTAGGATTTCACGTTCACCACACAAGGCATAGTTTCGAGGCTGAGGCATGCACAATGGAGACCGGCCGACGCACGCCAATCCTTCATTCTTGATTGTGGAACCAAGTTCTCAGATTGGCAGCTCTAAGTGAAGGGATTGGCGCGGATGACTGGTTCTGCGACCCACAAGCGGCCTATCAAAATGCGCCGTCGAAACCACTCACTATAGGCTACGAAAACAGCTTCGAAGATCAAATGAACCGGCGGCGCCGACAAATCGATACTTTATCATCACATCATTTCCCAGTCGTGCAAATGTATCGGTTACTGAACATCTGCAGAAGTCTTCGAAAGCAACCCGATGGAAACACTGAACCGGATGACCTGACAAGATACGTCAGAGATCGCGCTTCAACGTGGGTTCACGTGAATTTATCGGAATGAATTGGGGTTTTCACCCTGCCACCCGGGCAATTCGCAGTTTGTTCAGAGGCTACAGTGCAGCTGTCCAGACCCGGTAACGCCCCTGCCCCGTTACCTCTCGGATCAAACCCCGGTTCATAAAACGGTCGATATTGCGTTGCACCGCAGCGCGCGAAGCCTGTGTCAGGTCCTCGGCCAGCGGTGCCGACACCATGGGCCATGCGGTCAGCGCGTCGATCAGGCGCGGTGGCGTGCGGCCGCTCAGGTCACTTGTCGCCTCGCGGGCGCGCTGATCCCAGGCGCTGACCCGATCCAGGTGCAACAAAGCCGCTAATATCGACTGCCCTGCCCCCCTGATCCAGGCCGCGAGTTTTTCCTGCGGCTCACCAACCCCACGCAACGCCCCCGGACCCGACAACGCCAACGGCATGAAGATCGCCCCACCCCGCCCCATCGACGCAGCATGTCGGGCTGCAATGATCGCTGCCTCAGTGTCCTGACCAGGGCTTTCCGAAAGGGCGCGCCAAGCATGAAACCCGATGGCTGCCTGCGTGACGGGATGCAAGCCTTCCACATTCTGCATAATCTCAGCCAAATCGGCGACGGCCTCTGGCATGTCTTCGATGCCCTGTGCCATGCGATCAAGAAACGCGGTCAGGCCAGTCGCCCAGCCGCCCTCTGATGGCCCAGCCCCTGCAGTTAGTCGGCGCACAGCCCAGCCTGCCCGGAACATCGCCTGGACATCATCGCCGGTTGCGCCAATCCGTAATCCCACCCACAACGCAAGCCGGTCGACACCGATCCTATCCCCTGTCCACCAACCCAGATCAGACACATCCATCAGCGCCAGCCGGTGTCCCCACCCGGTCGGGCCTGCGCGCAAACGTTCGTCCAACGCCCCGAACGTGGCCGCCAGTTCGGCCAGTTCATAAGACAGCTCGGCCTGGGCCGCACGCCAATCCCTTGGGTCAAACAGAAGACGGCGATCGACTGCCGGACCGGGGGGCAGAAATACGTCCTGTGCCATACCTTCATCGGGAGGGAGGAACCAAAGATCATCTTCCTCAGCCGGGTCGATGTCATAGATGCTGGGAGGACCGATCGCGTCGTCGTCCTCATCCGGGTCCGGCATCACAGGTTTCATCGTCATGCCCGCTATATTTCGGACATTTCGTGCGGTTCACAAGACGTATTCCGCCCTGCCCCCGGTCAACCGGCGAATGTTGTGGTCAGAATGTGCAGTTGCTGGTCAAGATCGGTCTGCTCGCTGCTGCCGATTAGCATATAGCCATATCCATCCTGCGCCCATGTCGCAGTGGCAACACCACTTATCGCCGCAAGTTTGACATCCTTTGCCGGCGCACCTTCACCCTGACGGATCACACAAAACGCCAGCGGCTGACCCTGATCATCCGCGAAGACCACCTGAATCAGAGGTTTCCCCTTAAAAGACAGAACCTGAGCGCGTTTCAATTCCAATCCAGGCAGCGTTTCAAGCGCATCCCGGTTAAGCGACCGGCCCAGCTGTGCCTCAGCCCGCGCAAACTGCGCATCAAGCGCAACCGGAGAACTGTCCAACGATTCAATCGTGTCCGGCGAATAAAGCGACTGATAGATTGCTGCCTGTTCGGCCCAACCCATTGGCTCTGGGCGTGTCGCCCAGAAAGTTGCGGACACGGCCACGACGGCAACCGACGCGGCAACTGCCATCAAGCGCCAGAGACCGCCTGAGGTGTCGGCCGTACTGACCGGCATTGGCTGCGGCAATTCAATCTTCGGCGCATCCGCAGGGATATTTTCGAACACTGATTGCACCACAGGTGCCAGCGGGTCCAGTGTCATCAGGCGTTGTTCCAGTGCAAGATCGGTTTCGATCGCCGCTTCGATTGCGGCGGCCTCGGCCGCATCCGCATTGCCTTCCAGATACGCCCTCAGCGTCTCGTCGGAAAACTTCATTTGCCACTCCGTCGAACGGTGTCTGCCGCATCATGCTGCATCACGTTTTTCAGTTTCTGCCGGGCGTTGGACAACCGGCTCATGATAGTGCCTATTGGCACCTCCAGCAACGCGGCGGCTTCGCGGTAGCTGTATCCTTCAACAAACACAAGCATGACTGTCTCCCGCTGCGCTTCTGGCAACTCCATCACTTGTGTAAACACCTCAGCGGCGAAAATATTCGTTTCTGCATCCGGTCCGGTCGAAATTAATTCGGCTTCGGGTGTAACGGACAGCGCCTGGGCCTTACGCACAGAGCGTGCCCGCACCTCATTCAGCCAGATCGAGCGGCAGATCGTCATCAGCCAACTGTCCAGCCGATCATGCGACGTAACCTGATGATGACGCTCCAACGCACGCAGACACGTCGATTGCAATAAATCATCGGCAACATCCGACGCCCCCGAAAGTGCAAGACCAAACCGCCAGACCCGTTTGGAATGCGTCTGGATTGCGCCGCGCACGGCCTGTTCGGAGGAAATATCGGGACTCATCGAATAAATCGCGACCTGTGTGTGTTTGCTTTTCACGGACCGGGCCCGCGGGGTCAGGACTGACATAACCCGAGGAGGAAAGAAATGAAACTTCTGTTGAAGGCAGTCACGATTGCGTCGGCAATTGTTGCAACCCCGGTTCTTGCGCAAACTTGGACGCTGGACCCTGAAGGCTCGCATCTGGCCTATGGTTCGATCAAAAAAGACACCGTGGGTGAGGTAAACTCTTTCACAGGTCTCTCCGGTCAGGTTGGACCCGACGGGAAAGCCGATATTGAAATTGACCTTTCGTCGGTGGAAACCAATATCGACATTCGCAATGAACGTATGGTCGAATACGTGTTCCAAAAAGCGGGTACAGCATCACTGACGGCGCAGTTCGACATGGCAGATGTAACGGCCCTGAGCGTTGGCCAAACCACGATTGTCGATGTCGATGCGATGCTTTCGCTGGCAGGCACAGATGTAGCGTTTGATGCCGAGATGTTTGTTGCGCGCCTGTCTGAAACATCAGTCATGGTTTCAACAAATGACATGGTGTTCATCAGTACAGAAGATGCAGGCGTCGATGCTGGTGTGGAAAAGTTGATGGAATTGGCCGAACTGCCCGGCATCACCCGGACCGTACCCATTACAGCGCGTCTGATATTCAACCTGGACGAAAAGAAAGCCCAAGCCGAACCTGCCGCCACCGCCGTAACTGCTGCGGTTGCTATCGAAGGTGACGTCAAAGCAGGTAAGAAGGTGTTCCGTAAATGCAGCGCTTGCCACAAGTTGGACGAAAACCGCCATACGGTGGGCCCATCGCTTCACCGCATTATCGGCGCTACGGCGGGTCAAGCTGACGGATTTAAGTTCTCGGAACCTCTAAAGGGGTCGGGTATCGTCTGGACAACCGACACCCTGACCGCCTTTCTGGCGGATCCCAAAGGCACAGTTCCCGGCAACAAGATGCAGTTTCGCGGCCTGAAAAAGGAATCCGATATCGTGAATGTGATCGCCTATTTGCAAGCCGAAGCACAGGGTTAAACCTGAACCAATCCAATAAAGCGGGTTCCCTTTACACGCACCGCCACGCTATCCCTTGTCTGACCTCAGACAAGGGAGACGCGCGGCATGAGCGACACGGTCAAACTGACACTGGACGAGATCCGAAACCTCAGCCTGTCCATCCTGACCAAGTCGGGGTTTGGCCCGGAACACGCGGCCGCCATTGCCGATGTATTGACGACCTGCCAGGTCGACGATTGCCAATCTCATGGGTTGTTCCGCCTGTTCATGTGCAATGACACCATGAAGACCGGCAAGATTGACGGGCATGTGGCCCCGGCTCTTGCGCCTTCGGATAATGCCATTGTTCGTGTCGATGCGCGCGGAGGCATGTCTTTGCTGGCTTTTCGCGAAGCATTGCCTGTGCTGATCGAAAAGACCCGCACCCACGGCATCGCTGCAATGGCAATCAACCGCTGTTTTCACTTCTCGGCCCTTTGGCCCGAAGTGGAAAGTCTGTCTTCAGAAGGTCTGGCCGCGATGGCGATGGTGCCCAGCCACAGCTGGGTCGCACCGGCTGGGGGCACTCGGGGTAGTTTGGGTACGAACCCGCTGGCTTTCAGCTGGCCGCGTCAGGGCAAAGACCCATTCACGTTTGATTTTGCCACCAGCGCCTTTGCCCGTGGTGAGATTGAGCTTTATCACAGGGCGGGTAAGCCCCTGCCCGAAGGCGTCGCCATAGACAAATATGGAAATCCGACCACTGATCCGCAGACCGCGATGGAGGGGGCGATGCTCACCTTCGGCAGTTACAAAGGCTCGGCCTTGTCGATCATGATCGAGCTGTTGGCCGGTCCGTTGATCGACGACCTGACCAGCCTGGAAAGCATGGAGTTTTCCGAGGGCCAAGGCGGCGCGCCCTATCACGGCGAGATCATTCTGGCTTTTGACCCCGCCCAGTTCAGCGGTGGTCGTGCCGCAGCAAATGATGAGCGCGCCGAACGCTTGTTTGCCGACATCGTCGATCAGGGTGCGCGCCTGCCGTCGCAAAGACGTTTCGCTGCTCGCGCACGCAACACCGCCCGTGGACACGTTGAGATCGCGAAAACCCTGTACGAAGATTTGCTGGTTTTGGCCGAATAGGTGTAAGGCCCGCGATCTTCTCTTTCCCTTAGCGGTGCGGCTGGCTAAGAAGTTCCTCCCAATTGAATTCAGGAGGCCCCCTTGGACCGCATCGCCCGCACCATCGCCACCGAAATCAACGCCCGCGCCGAACAGGTCGGTGCAGCGGTAAAATTGCTGGACGAAGGGGCCACGGTTCCATTCGTGGCGCGTTACCGCAAAGAGGTGACTGGCGGGTTGGATGACACGCAACTTCGAACTTTGTCGGACCGTTTGACCTATCTGCGCGAACTAGAGGCGCGGCGCGCAACCATCCTGAGTTCAATCAAGGATCAGGACAAGTTGACCGACGAGTTGGCGAAATCCATCGCGCAGGCAGACACCAAAGCCCAACTGGAAGACATCTACCTGCCCTACAAGCCCAAGCGCCGCACCAAGGCGATGATTGCGCGCGAAAACGGGCTGGAACCGCTTGCCGATGCAATCCTAGCGAACCGTTCCACCGATCCCGAAGGGCTGGCACAGGGTTACATTGGCGAGCCGGTTCCCACGACAAAAGACGCATTGAATGGCGCGCGGGACATAATCACTGAACGGTTGACTGAAAACGCCGCCCTTCTGGGTGAATTGCGGAATTTCATGCAACGAGAGGCCTTGCTGACCTCGAAAGTGATCGACGGCAAACGGCAAGAAGGCGCCAAGTTCAGCGACTACTTCGATCATTCGGAGCTTTGGGCCAAGACCCCATCGCACCGCGCCCTGGCAATGTTACGAGCGTCGAAAGAGGGGATCGTGACGCTGGACATCGCCCCCGAGCCCGAAGCTGGCGCCGCTCGAGCCGAAGCTATGGTGGCTGCTCATCTGCAGACACGCAGCGATGCACCCGGTGATAAATGGCTGCGGAAAGTTGCCGGCTGGACGTGGCGGGTAAAACTGTCCCTTTCGATGATGGTCGAGCTGATGGCCGATTTACGTAGTCGTGCGCAAGACGAAGCAATTCACGTTTTTTCCCGCAACCTCAAAGACTTACTATTCTCCGCACCTGCCGGCGCGCGGGCTACCTTGGGGTTGGACCCTGGAATCCGAACCGGCGTCAAAGCCGCAGTCGTTGATGCAACAGGCAAGGTGGTTGCGACGGAAACCTTGTACCCATTCCAACCCAAGAATGATTTGCGCGGATCGCAGGCGGCGATCCTGCGCTTGATCTCAGCCCATAAGATTGACCTCATCGCTATCGGCAACGGCACGGCGAGCCGCGAGACCGAAAAGATGGTTGCCGACACGTTAAAACTGCTGCCAAAGGGCGTCAAAGCCCCAACCAAGGTTGTCGTTTCAGAAGCCGGAGCTTCGGTCTATTCGGCATCAGAATTGGCCGCGCGTGAATTTCCAGACCTGGATGTATCGCTGCGTGGCGCTGTTTCGATTGCCCGCCGCTTGCAGGATCCGCTGGCAGAACTGGTAAAAATCGAACCAAAATCCATTGGCGTCGGCCAATACCAGCACGACGTTGATCAACATCGCCTGTCACAGTCGCTGGCTTCCGTAATCGAAGACGTTGTGAATGCTGTGGGTGTGGATCTGAATACGGCCTCTGCCCCCCTACTCTCACACGTTTCTGGTCTTGGGCCCGGCCTTGCAGAGGCTATTGTTATGCATCGTGATCTCAACGGCGCGTTCCAATCCCGCAAGGAGTTGCTGCGCGTCGCGCGTCTTGGGCCGCGCGCCTATGAACAGTGCGCAGGTTTTTTGCGGATACGGGATGGCGTGGAACCCTTGGACGCGTCCTCGGTGCATCCAGAAGCATACAAAATTGCGAAACGGATCGTATCTGCCTGTGGTCGTGATATTCGCCAAATCATGGGGCATGACGGTGCCTTGAAAGGGCTGCGCATAGAACAGTTCGTGAATGAAGATTTTGGCCTTCCGACTGTGCAAGACATTTTCTCAGAGCTGGAAAAGCCAGGTCGTGATCCCCGCCCTAGTTTCGTGACCGCTTCGTTTACTGATGGGGTCGAAGAGATTACCGATCTGAAACCTGGAATGGTGCTGGAAGGGACAGTCACCAATGTAGCCGCGTTTGGCGCTTTCGTCGACGTGGGCGTGCATCAGGACGGTTTGGTCCATGTCAGTCAGCTTGCGGACAGGTTTGTCAAAGACCCGCATGAGGTGGTGAAAACGGGCCAAGTGGTCAACGTCACCGTGGTCGAGGTTGACGTGCAACGCAAACGTATTGCTCTGACCATGCGAAAGGATGGCGGAGCCTCGGCACGTCAAGAACAGGACGGCAAGGGTTCAGAAAAACGCCCATACCGACCAAAAGGGAAACAGGCACAATACGCAAAATCAAAAGAAAACGCGCACCACAGCGCACTTGGTGACGCCTTAAAGTCTGCGCTCAAAAAGCAATAGCCTGGATGCACGTTACTGAAACAACGCTCAGGTGAAAGCTTCAGGTTCAAGCTCCTCCCAGAATTCAAATATCTTTGTGGCGTTCAACCCTGATCGCCACCCATGAGCTCTGAAATGTTCTCGGTCGAGATCATTATCAAGGCCCGATAGAAAGAGCCGCTTGTCGGCATCGCGTTGCGTTGGGTTTCGCCGCGAAACCAGGTCCTCAACAATTGCCAATCGCCGCGCACGTTCGGTCCGCTCTACAGTTCTTGCTTCGTATTCCATGTCCTGCTGCTCTTGTTCGGCAGTCCTGCGTTTTACAGCTTCACCCACTGATGGGCCTGGCACCGCCGACGTCTTCTTTTCTGGCGCTTGATAGTTGTCCCGCAAGGCAGCGGACAGGAAACCAAGAGTCGACTTAACTCCATCCCTTCCCTTGGCATATTCGAGCTTTTCCCGAACATAGTCTTCGCCATGTTCAGAAATCCATTGTCGCGCCAACCTGTCGGACACACCTTGCTGGCGCAGCGTCTTGTAGATTGTCAGATTGCGAACGCCATCTTCATCATCAATCTCAAACATCGCTTTCTGCGGGTTACCCTTTATCAGGAACCGGATATCTGTAACTGTGCGGCCTTTCTTCTGAAATTCAGGCTCAATGAGAATATCAGAGCTTTTGTTAACTTCGGCGACAGCTGGTTTAATGATCTTGGCATTTAGGTGCTTGAAGCTGCCATAGTAATCGCTCCCGTCGACCCCCATGAGCTTTCTGAAGACGTCCAACGCCCACCAACCCGTTGATCCTGTCCGGACAAATCGATAGCAATTTTCATAGAGCGCTAAACCGTGTCCTGAACTAAAATTTCTCTGAATCTGGACATTTATTAACGCGTATATCTTCGGATCATAAAGTTTCTGCGCCAATGCTGGTGAATATGCGTATTCACAGATTCCATTCTTCAACTTTGCAAAACTCAACAAAGATGAAACACCCCATTCCTGGCGTCCCTGCTCATCCAACATGTCCCATTCAGCGACCGTTTCAGCCAGAGCGCGCAAGCTTGCTCGCAACGTGTCAAAGTCGTTTGAGTTATATCCAACCATCATCGCCAACGTCCGGGCGTCAATTGTATGGGTCGGGGCGGACGTCAGTGCGTCATATGCATTCAACAACAAAACGTTCGACAACTTGCGTTGCAACAGCGTCAACTTCCCGCTGATGTGAATCGCGGCGACGTTTTTCTTAACTGTCTCCCGACGCAACGCGCCTGAGAGGTTGTCCATGTTTACTTGTGTATCCGGCATGATTCTGCCTGGCTGCTCGTTTGCTCATTATTTGCATGATAGGTACCTGAGTTGCAATCTATTTTGGGTGCCTATATACAGGATGACGCCGATCCCGTGGACGGGTACCTTTCGAAGTAAGCCCAAAAGTTATCCACAGAAACGCATGGGAAAGACTCGCACGAAGCAAAGAACACGCAAACTCTCGTGCCCTGAACCCCAATTTAGAGCCTTTTTCAAGGTAAATACTGGCGTCCTGAGAATCGGGACCCGTCAAGCCGTAACTTGGCGCCATACGTCCTGTACTTGGGTACCTTTAATCCCGTATGCGGGTCCCCTTGACCCTGTAAATGGTTACTCAACAACATGTAATCTATTGTATTAAATAGTTTTTTCCATCCCAAAGATTCTAAATTATACAAAATAACTAAACGATTTGTTGCGTTCTAATTATTGATATTTCAAGTTTCGTGGCGAAACCTGGTGGCAACTACAACTTCAGTGGAAAAAACGAAGAGGAAGGATAGCCTCTCCTCCAAATGTTCGCTACATTGCGCTATATACGCCGCCAAGGCGAACATTACCTGAGGTACCGACAGTGAATAAGAACAACCAACCTCCCCTGCCCCCTTATCTCAATCTCGATCCGGAAAAAGCAGCGGCAAAGTTACCTGATCCTATTGGAACTTCACGATTCGCTAAAGCTGCCACTTTTTGCGCAAAAGGACGCGAGGATTTAGCCCGGAGAGGCTACGCACCCGACGGTGAAAAACGGTTACGTCGTTTCTCTATCTGGGAGATCACCAAGTACTTAATTCCCGTAGCCCCTGCTCATCTAAGACGCGTCCTCAAAGCAAATACCGAACTCCCACAAGGAGAGGGGGAAGCAGGTTCAAAGTGGTTTACTCTTGAAGAGGTTCTAACGCTTAGAAAACACTTTGCCGCGGAAGGTGTCAGTACTAAGGAATACTTGCCATATCGTCCGGAAGGCCTGCCTGCCAAAGTCGTATCAGTAGCGAACTTCAAAGGGGGTGTTGGCAAGACATCAACCGCGGCTCACCTTGCTATGTCTGCGGCCTTAGATGGCTACAAAGTTCTGGTAATCGATTTAGATAGCCAGGGATCGATGACGTCAATTCTTGGCGGAACAGTTGCGGACGAGTGGCAAACAGTATTTCCGCTGATAGCCAAAGACTACGCGAGGGCTGTTCAAGAAGAGAACCGCGTCCGGCAGGTTGGCGGGCAGGCCGAAATCCCTTTGGATGAAACACTGCAAGAGGCGCTAGCAACAAGTCCAACTGATGTTATTCAGAAAACCCATTGGCCCAATATCGACCTTATAGGGGCCCAACTGAATTTGTATTGGGCAGAGTTCCAGATCCCGGTCTGGCGTATGGGGTTAAAAAGTTGGCCATTGTGGGATGGTCTGACCAACTTTCTTGAGACTGAAGGTGTTCTAAACGATTACGACATCGTATTCATTGATACCCCTCCTGCACTTGGGTACCTAACGATCAACGCATTGGCTGCAGCGGATATCCTTTTGGTCCCGCTTGGAGCGTCATTCCTGGAGTTCGATTCAACCGGCCGCTTCTTTGACATGCTGTATACGACGTTCGCAAGTATCGAAGATGGGGAGAACACTGCCCAGCGAGCAGCTGGATTGCCAGAGTTGAAGTTCGAATGGGATGTCGTTCGGGCAATCATTACCCGATTTGATGCCAGCCAACAGACAGATATGGCGAACGTGATCCAGGCGTATTTTGGCGACTTCATGAACGCTTACCGACAGGACTTCACTGCTTTGGTCGGGCAGGCGGGTGAACAAGTGAACGGTATTTACGAGGCTGACTACCGAGATTTTAACCGCGAAACCTATGTCCGTGGACGTGAAACTTTCGATCGTACCTACGCGGAATTCAAAGAAGTTCTAGTAGGTTGTTGGTGGCGGGATGCCCAAATGGGAGGAGAGTCGAATGGCTAAACGTAGAAGACTTGCTGTTCCAAACACAGCGGAATTAGAAGAGTTGGAGGTGGGTTTCGCCGCGAAACCTTCTTTGAACCCGTTTGACGGTACAACGCCCACACCACCGATTGCACAGGTAGCAGCAGAGGCTGCATCCTTAAGCGGAATGGCGACTGTCACGGACCGTGTGGAATTAGCCAAGGATCAAAGCGACGCAGCAAGGTGGCGAGACGCAAAGGATGCGGGTTTGGTGGCTGAAATGCTACCGATTGAGTCGATTGATGCTGAGTATATTCGTCGAGATCGGATGGTCGAAGACGAAGAGGCTATGGCAGAGCTCTTGGAGTCTTTGAGAACAAACGGGCTGCGTACACCTATTGAAGTGACGCGTGAAGGCGAAAGCTATGGTCTTATTTCGGGGTTCAGGCGCTTAGACGCATTTAGACGTTTGTCAAAAACTGATGATCGGTTTGCGACCATTCCTGCCTTCGTGAGAGGTGCCGGTTCGGGGCAGGGGGCTTACGTATCGATGGTCGAGGAAAATGAGCTACGCTCTAACCTAAGCCCATACGAGCGTGGACGTATTGCAGTTCTGGCAGTAGGGCAGGGGATATTCGAGTCTACCGAGGCAGCAGTTGATGTCCTGTTTGCAGCCGCCTCCAAAGCCAAGAGATCAAAAGTTCGCAGCTTTGCAATGGTCCATGAAGCTCTCGGTGACCTGCTGCAACATCCTGTGGCGCTTTCGGAGAAGGCGGGTTTAAAACTCGCATCGGCGCTGAGAGGGGGGGCTCAGAGCAAACTTCGTCGTGCACTGGCAGAGGCAGAGGTTATTGACCCTAAAACCGAATGGGACGCTCTGGAAAATGCAATGAAGTCGTCTCCTCTGCCTGCTACCGATAAGCCCCGTGGCGGGCGTCCGCAGCTAGTCCAACCGTTGACACCGATCAAGTTGGGTGGAGGGGGGACAGTACAGGCCGAGCTGTCACCAGATGAAGTTCGCATTCGAGTCCGAGTGCGGGGAGTATCAACCGAGGATGCTCAAGAACTGATAGAACAGATCGCGCGCCACCTTGGTTAGTTTTGTGGCGAAATCAGAACAAAGCGGATGATGTACGTTTCCATTGGCCGCATAACATCTAAAAGCTCGCGCAAATGCGAATCATCAATGTAGTGAGCAAAAAGCTGTTTTAATGATCATTATGGAAACTGGCGCTGTGCTATCATAAAACTCCTTGAACTCAAGTTTGCGACAGATCATGGCTGAGCGCGGTGAGAGGGGGGGCTGTCGCAAACTTTGCCTCTACCTGTCAGGTCGAGTGCGTTCCTGGTCGCGTGCACAAGAACATGACAGGAGCAGGCCGTGACAATCTCGTTGAAGGCGCGCATTTTCCGAATGACGTGATCACGCTCGCGGTTTTCTTCTACCTGCGGTTCGGAGTGTCTTACCGGAATTTGGACGAAATCATGGCCCTTTGCGCAGTAAGGCTATAGCCGCGCCATCTACTTGTCCAACAACCAGAATAGACTACTCAACATGACCCCCACATCTCAGGTGCTTGAACCATGTCGCCGAGATGGGGACAACAAATTTATTGGTCCAGAACCAAGGGTTTGCAAACGCAACGATCCGCTTTTGGAGACACAAATTAGGCCGTTTGGCCAAGTTCCAACTCGAAATTATCAAACGGTCGAACTGATGGGGCTCAGAACCGTGTCACAAGCCTTAAGATACGAAGTAAGATGTTATTTCTCCCACTCCTTTTACAAAATGAGTTTGCGCTTCCGCGTTGGACAAATGATCACCCAGTGCATCCTTGGTTTCCGCGGAGATGTGGATGTGCCCTGACCTTCCCGTGGCCTCGAGACGGCTGGCAAGGTTCACGGTTTCCCCCCAAACATCATAAATTGAACGTTTTCGCCCAATCAGACCAGCAATGACGGGTCCGGAATGGATACCGATGCGGATTTGCAAACCCGCGCTACTAACTGTGCTGTCGGACATCGTTCTCAGGATGTCACGTGCAAAGCTTATTGCCGCTAGCGCGTGGTCCTCGCGACGCAAAGGAATACCCGATGCCGCCATGTAGGCGTCTCCAATCGTCTTGATCTTTTCGATACCGTGCAGGGTGGCCAGGTCATCAAATGCAGTGAACAAGTTTGACAATTCCAGGATCAGGTCGCCGGCGTCCATGCGGGCTACTAGTGGTGTAAATTCCACGATATCCGCGAATATTATGGTGGCGCCGACGAAACGATCAGCGATGTTTGTCTCGCCATCGTTTAGTCGTTTGATAACCGGCGCGGGCAGCATCGAGTGCAGCAATTTGTCTGCCCTGTCACGTTCGTAGGTGATCTCATTTGTGAACGCCAATTCCTTAGCGCGCCAGCGACTGCGTTCCATGCAGGCATCCACGCGCGCGTGCAGTAACACCGGGTCGATAGGTTTTGGCAAATAGTCTTCAGCGCCGACACTGATACACTTGGCGATAGCGTTTGTCTCGTTCAGACCTGAAACCATGACCACGGGTATTTCGCGCCAAGACGGATCTTTTTTCATTCTTTCGAGGACGTCGATGCCATTTACCTCTGGCATTAGGATATCCAACAGAACAAGGTCGAAGCCCTCGCGATCTAGTGCTTCAAAAGTTTCGCTGGCCGAGCCGACCGATCGCACACTGTGTCCTCGGCGCTCTAGCAAACGAGTCAGGATTTCCCGATTAGCCGCCTCGTCATCGATCACCAAGATACGCCCGGTCAGGGCTTCGCGACCGGCATCTGAGCTCGCAAGGCTGCGTTCAAGGCTGGCCGCAATTTCCTGATCCCGGTCACTGTCCTCAGCGCTTTGCGGAATGTCCGCATCACTGATGGTGCTGTCGATCTGTAGCGCCAGCTTACGCGCTTCGCTCAGGATCGCGTTTATGTCGCTGCGAGCGGAAGGCTTCAGATCTGCCTCGAAATCATCCAGAACCATTTCGGAATAACCAATGATCGCATTGATCGGTGAGCGTAAATCATGCCGCAATTTTGCCTGAGCGTCTTTGTCGGCCGAGATTTGGTGCGCACCTTTCCCCAACATTTCGACCATCTGAGTAAGGTTGCAGGCGGCGACGCCAATCTTTTGCAAATCCTCCAGCGCAGCCGCTGGCCCTGTTCTGCGTACTTCCTCGGTCAGCAGGTTATGAAACCCTACGATCGCTTCTGACGGCCCATTGAGGTTCTGGGAAATGCGGGTGGCTAGTGCCAACTTGTCTTTCCGGGTCTCTGAAACCATGCTGCGCTACCCGTCCAGCAGTTTTTTAATAATTTCCAGCAACCCAGGCAGTTCGATCGGCTTGGTATAGAATTCGTCGCAACCTGCCTCCATGGCTTTGTCGCGATCACTCTGCATCGCATGGGCAGTCAAAGCGACAACTGGGATAGCTTTTGTGTCTGGGTTTGCTTTTATCTGTCTGGTCGCCTCCCAACCGTCGATTACGGGCAGGCTCATGTCCATTAAAATCAGGTCTGGTTTATCCGATAGGGCTTGTTCAACACCGGCCTGACCATCGCGGGCCGATACGGTTTCGTAGCCTTTTCTCTGCAGTCGGCGCGACAGCATGTCGAGGTTCATATCGTTGTCTTCCACAATAAGTATCTTTGCCATCGCCTTAAACTTTCCGACCTATGAGTAATCCTGTAACTGACGTTTCAGTGCCGCAATCAGATCACCTCGACCGGTATCTCCTTTGCGGATGACCTCATCTGAATGGGCTTTCAACCAATCCAGTTCGTCCCGCGTCAGGTCCTTAGACGTGGCTACGATAACCGGCAAATCGGCAAGCCCATCAGTTGTGCGAACCGTTTTGAGAACATCAAAACCGTCCACATTAGGCATCATAATGTCCAATACCATCAGAGTCGGTCTTTTAGATTTCAACTGGCTGAGCGCGCCGTGACCGTCTGCCGCCTCACGCACTGTCCAACCATTGCGCGTCAAAATACGGCGAAACAGGTTCCGTGTTGACATATCGTCGTCAACGATCAGCACGTCTTTGGCGCGACCTGAGGCGATTGAATCTAGCGTTGCGATCAGCCGAGCAGGATCAATCGGCTTGATCAGGTGCTCGATCGCTCCAAAAGCAAGGCCCATGTCGCGATCCGCGACAATTGTGGCTAGGACGACGGGTGTCTCGCACAGCTTCGAGTCTGCCTTGAGTTCTTTCAACATAGACCAGCCGTCGCGTTCGGGCATAATAACATCCAGTAGAATGACGTCAGGCTTTTGCGCGCGTGCCGTTTTCATGCCCGCCTCCGCGTTCGATGCCATCAAGACATCATACCCTTCCTCGCGTACGATTTGTGCAACCGCGTTTCGTGCGTCTTCTTCATCATCCACGATCAGAACGCGGCCCAAAGCAGTGTCCGGTGACGCTTCACTGTGATCGTCAACCAAGGTGGACACAGCAGCATAACGCGCCGGAATTTCAAAAGAGAAGGTCGATCCAACACCCTCCTTGCTTTCAACTGTGATGTGCCCGCCCATCATACGCGTAAATTCCTGCGCAATGGCGAGCCCGAGCCCGGTGCCTCCGAAATTGCGCGTAGTAGACTGATCAGCTTGTACGAACGCCTGGAACAGCTTGTCGCGTTGCTCCGACGTCATTCCGATACCTTCATCTCGCACCGCAAATCGAAAGAAATCCGTATCATTCTTCCGGAGTTTAGAGACGAGAAGCTCGATCTTACCACCTTCAGTAAACTTCGCCGCGTTGGACAATAGGTTGAAAAGGTTCTGCCGGAGCTTGGTTTTATCGGTTTCGATCTCGTCAGTGTCTTCGAGATCACAAGAGAGAACCAGTTCATTTCCATTCTTGCTCACCAAGGGAACCACCGTCGACGCGACTTCGTCCAACAACGGCCGGAGTGCGAAGCGTTCCGGGTACATTTCCATTTTGCCCGCTTCGATCTTGGACAGATCAAGAACGTCGTTGATGAGCGAGAGCAGATGTCGCCCGGATGCCATGATCTTCTCCAGATCATCCGTCGCAGTCTCGAATCCCATGTCCTGAGCATCTTCAGACAGCATTTCGCTATAACCGATGATCGCGTTCAAAGGAGTGCGCAACTCGTGGCTCATGGAAGCCAGGAACTGGCTTTTGGCCGAGCTGGCGGCGATCGCCTGCGCGTTGGCATCTTCAAGTTGTTCCTGTTTGGACTTAAGGTCAGAAATATCGCTGTAAACAGCGACCGTGCCCCCGTCGGGCGTCTGGCGTTTCGACACCTGAATCCATGCGCCACCCAGCAAGACTTCTTGGCGATCTCCGTCAGGTCTGCGATGTCGTGCAAGCCGGCTACTAATCCACTCTTCGTCAGGAACATCGCCGGTATCCACCGATTTTCGTTCCAGTTGCAGCCGCAAGATGTCTTCGAACCGGGTGCCTGGAACCAGAATGTCGTCCACATGTGCGAAAATGCGGCGGAACCGATCATTGAAGAGTATGAGCTCGTCTTCGTTGTCGAACAATGCAAACCCGTCTGGAATTGTTTCAATTGCTGTCAGAATCGTATTGCGCTGCGCACGCGCTTCTTCTTCTAGTTCGCGCCGTTTGTCCTGGCTGTCGCGAAGCGCTCTTAGCGCTTGGGACATCCGACCTAGCTCATCAGGGCCTTCGGGCGGCAGCGCGACATCCCGTTCACCCCGGATTAGGCCTGAAATCGCAATGTTGATTGCATGCAGTGGTACAACGATCGACCTCAGAGCACGCCACGTAAGAAGCGCTCCCAATATCACAATGATAACACATGCATTGATCGCTCGGTTCATCGCTGCCTTGGCGGCAATCGTTGCTTCATTTCTGGTTTGGTCGGCGCTTTCAGATAGGTCATCGACCAATTGCGTCAGCGTCTTGTCGACGGCATCACTGGCCACTCGGGCCTGTGCAAGTAAAGTATTTCCCAGCACTCTGTTGCCGTCGGTGTAAGCATCGGCTGCTTGCATGGAAGTATCGTAATAGGAGTTTGCCTGCTCTTGTACTCTGGCTGCGGACTCGGGTGCAAAATCGGAGAGCTGTTCGAGGCTGCTATTGAGCTTTGTACTTGCTTCGTTGGCGCGCCGCTCAGAAAGGGTCAGTAAGCTGACAGAAAGATCCGTCAGCCAGTACCTCATTTCTCCAAATTGACGATCTGCCTGGCCTGCCACTTCCAGCCGGTGAAACTCAGTATTTGCGTCTTGTATGCGGGCTTGGTTACGCGCCAGATCGTAGACCATCACGATGGTGCTCACGACCAAAGCAGCTAACAAGAGCGCCGACAGTGATCCTATGCGCACCGGAATAGTATTTTCGGACACCCACCGCCAATTGTTACTCACACCAGATTCTTGTTTCATCTAAAAAGGGTTATGCTAATTGCACCCGCCAGATCACCAAGTTGCCCACCTTCCTTTGGGAAACCAGTCACATCCGTTTCACCCGCTGGCGATCCGTGGCATGAAAGACAGGACTCAGAGTAGTATTCTGGAATCAGCATACGGAAAGCAGGTGTTCCAGAAACGTTGGTTTCTTCGAAAAATGGCTGCCCTTCGGTCCAAGATGTGTCCTTGAACTTTTCCTCTATGACCGAGTTTTCCCAAGTATCCGGACGGGCCATGCGATTGCGGACAAGTTCTGAAGGCGCCGTTACCTTGACCATGGCAGACGTGCCAATTTCATCAGCGAACTGTTCATTTACCAACCGCGCAAAAACCGCCGGAATAAATCCTTTGAATGACACTCCCTCGGCATTTATTATCTCTTGGTTTGCGTCGATTACCGTGACCATAGCGTCCAGCTGCGTTTCTGTAAGCTTTTGCTCCAGTGGGTCCAACCCATCATGCAGTGGTGGTTCACCATTGGCCTCCAAGTAGGCCTCAATAACTTGCTCGTAGAACACATCACCGGACAGCCCTTTGTCGGTAATATCCGGATTGTTGATTAGGTCCTGACTGTTCGACACGACACTTCTGCCGGCCCGTAGCACTGCCGCCAGTCGGTTGCCCGTTTCAACTTCTTCGGCGGTTTGCGCCGCAACACCGTCCAGACTAAGCGGACAGATTGTACTCAGAACGACCGCTGCTTTCAAAATTAGTTTTTTCAATAGACCAACGCCCCCACGTAAAGTCGAGTGCAGTGACAATAAGATAGACTAGCAAAAAATCGCCAAACTGTCTTATGAATTCGGCCCGAATGGAGTGTGCAGCCAAAAATGGCGTGTAGGATGTGACGGAAGAGCTAGTAACCGCGTTGCTTGTGCACCAAATAACTTTGTCCGAAAATCAGACATCGACCCTGCCTTTTGAAAAACCGATGCCGCCCGAAAGAGCCGCAACGCAAAGTGGCAAGATCGATCCGTGAACCATACCGAGACATTGCTAGCGAGGCTGAAACACAGGCACCGTCGCTGCCTGCCAAGACCTCCCTAACTATGTGTGCGAACTTTTTCGGGGTCGTAAATCGGGCTGGACACAATTGTTGCGTTTGTCGCGAAGTCATTTCCTGAAACCTTTAGCGTGGTTCCGATGGTAAGCTCGGGCTGAACATGCGCAAGGGCGAGCGATTTGCCCAAACGGTGCGAGAAGCAGGGGCTGTTGATGACGCCCACCGCCGCGCCATTCAATAACAGGGTTTCTCCGCCATCGACCATGTCAGAATGATCGATATCCAGGCAGAAGTTATTGACCTTTTCGGAACCTTTTGCAGTCATGACGGCCGATTTGCCGCGAAAATCGCCCTTGGATTTGTTGACAGTAAAGCCAAGGCCGACCTCCCAGGGCGTGTTGACTTCGGTCATGTCATATCCGTAGAATAGCAGCCCCGCCTCGATCCGCACCTTGTCGAGTGCTGTAAAGGAGCAGGGCATGACGCCTGCCTCCGCCAGTTTGTCCCAAATGTCGGTGATCACAGAGCCATCGGCAAAAATCTCGTAGCCGCGTTCGCCGGAATATCCGGTACGCGAAATGCGGCAGGGATGACCAAAGAGCACAGCAGGCGCATGTTCAAAGTAGCCCAGTTTGGCGAGATCGATGTTGATATGAGCATTGATGATATCCAGCGAGGCTGGCCCCTGCACGGACAGGTCATGCAAGTCGTCGGTAAATTCGACCTGGACGTCACGCCCTGCCGCCGAATTCTCCAGGAGCGCCATCGTGTTGCCCGAGCCATGCACGATCATCCATTCGTCACCGCTGTTGTTGGACACTATGGCATCGTCGGCGATCCCGCCCTCATCTGTCAGAACGCACAGGTAAGCCGCCTTTCCCGGTGTGACCTTGGAAAGATCGCGTGTGGTAAGGTGATCAAGAACCGCTTGGGCGTCAGGACCGCGCACGAACACCTTTTTCAGAGGCGACATGTCAAACATTCCCGCGCGTTCGCGAACCGCATCGTGTTCATCGTTGGGGTCGGTGCGGTAGGTCCAGGCGGTGCCCATACCATTCCAATCCTCAAGCCCCGATCCAAGCGCGGTGTGGCGGGATGCAAGCGCGGATGTGCGGCTAAGTTCTTCGGCCATGGGGGTTCCTCTCTCTAGTACCATTCGTCCGGCATTCGTGCTTTGCGATCTGACACGAAGTCTTCAAGCGCGGCTTGGATTTCGGGTTCCATTTCGGGGCATTGATAGTCGTTCAACATCTGACGCCACCGCCCAGTGGCACGTTGATCTGTTGTAAGAGCACCATTTTCGGACCAGGTTTCGAAGGGTCCGGCGTCAGAAATCTGTGGCTCAAAATTCGCCGTCGCATAGTGCCGTAGCGTGTGACTGGTCGACAGGAAATTTTCGCCCGGGCCCGTTTCAAAATAGGCATCACGGCCAAAGGCCTCGTCATCCGTTTCGAAGCCCTGCAACAGTTTCAGCATCGCGCCACAGTGGTCGAGATCCATGATGAATTTCTCGTAGGACATCACAAGCCCACCTTCGAGCCAGCCCGCCGCATGCCAAACCTGATGGGCCCCGGACAAAAGCGTGGACCACATTGCACCGGTGCTATCCTGCAACGCTTGCCCGTCGGGCGCATTGGAGGCGGTGATCTGTCCGCCGCCGGACCGCACAGGCACGCCAAGCCTTCGTCCCAATTGAGTAAGCGCCATCGTGGTCATGTTCGCCTCGGGCGATCCAAAGGTCAGAGCGCCCGTACGCAAGTTCATTGTGGAGTGGAACGAGCCGAAGACCACCGGACAACCAGGGCGCACCAGTTGCGCAAGCGCAATGCCAACCATCGCTTCTGCCAGAGTTTGCGCCGCTACCGCCGCCGGCGAAAGCGGCCCCATGGCACCCGCGAAAATCGCTGGGGAGACGCAGACACATTGGCCTGCCTCCGCATAGATACGCAGAGCCGACGACATGGTATCATCATAAACCAGCGGCGAATTGACGTTGATATTTGCCTGCATCACCGCGTGACACTTCATGAAGTCGCGCCCAAAGACTAAGCGAGCCACCTCGATACTATCCCGCGCACGCTCAGGTGCTGTGACAGATCCCATAAAGGGTTTGGTCGACAGCGTCAGATGCGCCAGCATCATGTCCAGATGTCGTTTGTTCACCGGTACATCTGTCGGCTCGACCACCGTGCCGCCGGAATGGTGCAGGGCAGGGGCAGTGTAGGCCAGTTTGACGAAGTTGCGGAAGTCCTCCAGCGTCGCATAGCGGCGGCCATTCGCCAGATCGCTGACAAACGGAGAGCCATATCCCGGCATCAGCACAACGTTGTCGCCGCCAAGTGTCACTGTTTTGGCCGGGTCTCGGCCATGCAACTGAAATTCACAAGGGGCGGTAGCGCAAAGCGCGCGGACGTGACCCGGTTCAAACCGTACACGTTCGCCATCGATGCGTGCACCGGTTTGGGCGAAGTGATCAAGCGCGGTACGATCCCCCCGGAACTCGACACCAATATTGCTTAGAATCCAATCGGCTTGATCTTCGATCCGGGTCAGTGCCGTTTCGCTCAAAAGATTATATGCAGGTATCTTGCGCCCTGTGAACGGCGTGCTTTCAGAGGGCTCATTGTCACGGGCCAAGCGGCGTCGGCGCACGCGTCTGCGGTGTCCCGCCGGTGTTGATTTGTCTGCTACAGCGTTCAAAGGGTCCAACGTCATCTTTTCGTTTCACGCAACTAGATGCAAATTTTGGGCTTAAAAAATTGCCTCGAAAATCGAAAATTTCTTTTCTCAGTGTTCAGAAAATTTGTACGCTGCACTTATGACTGCCCGCTTTTATCACCACGACTTGCTTAGGATATTTGCCGAGATCGCCCGCTATTCCAGCTTTTCGACGGCAGCGTCGGCGCTCAATATGACAAAGGGCGCGATCAGTTATCAGATCAAAACGCTTGAGGCCGATCTGGGGATGGCTTTGTTTCAGCGCACAACGCGCGGTGTCACACTCACCGGTGAAGGGCTGAAACTGCTCGCAATCTGCCAGACCCGATACGAAGAAATCGAAACCGAAATTCAGGCGTTGAAAGGGATTTCATCGCGCTCTTTGACTGTTGGTGTCTCGACCTATTTCGCTGCGCGCTGGCTGTCGCCACGCCTGATGTCATTCATGCAAAACCACCCGGATGTGCAGCTTCGCATTCAACCGATGATCGAGTTTTCGCAGGCAGAGATGCAGGAAGTGGACCTGGCAATTAGGTGGGGCAACGGGAATTGGAGTGATGGCACCGTTACACCGTTCATGCATTTGCGGCCGTATCCAGTAGGTAATCGGGCGGCGGCCGACCTGGTGAATGAGTTGGGAATAGGGCCGGCAATATCGCAACTTACGTTGCTGAGAGATCGTGATGACAGCAGCGCTTGGTCAGATTGGCTGAACGCCGCAAAGCTTCCTCGGCAATCAAGGCGAGATGTGCTGATCGTTCCTGACCCGAATGTTCGGGTGCAAGCGGTCATCGACGGACAGGGCATCGCTTTGATGGATGACTTGGTTGGGGGCGATTTGAATGCGGAAAGGCTGTTTAGATTGTCGGAAACCGTTCTGCCTGAATACGGGTATTTCTTAGTTCAACCGCACAGAACCGCTCCAATTGGCGCAGTGCGGGCATTCTCGGATTGGGTTCAGAGCTAAGCCTGAAGTTTTTCCCCCTTGAGCGTCGCAAGGATATTATTATACGGCATATAAAAATGTGTAGGAGATCCAGACGATGCCCACAGGACATATTATGATGGCAATGAGTCTGGACGGCTTTGTTGCAAGGTCGGATCACAGGCTGGATTGGTTGAATAAGCAACCCACCAAGGATGAAGATCACGGGTTCACAGCCTTTCAGGACAGTGTCGATGTGATCGTAATGGGGTCGGGATCGTACCGGACGGTTAGGGGGTTTGGAGCGTGGCCATACACGAAACCGGTGGTGGTTCTCAGTCGCTCGATGACAGCCGACGACATCCCTAATGACTTGCGCGAGAAGGTTGAGGTTTCAGGCAAAACACCAACCGAATTGATGATGAGCTTTGACGCGCGTGGTTTCAGTCGAGTTTACGTGGATGGCGGAGCAATCATCTGTTCATTCCTCAAAGCCGGGCTGATTGAAGACATGCGGATCACTTTGATTCCCATCCTAATCGGTGAAGGCATTCGGATATTCGGCGAGACACAAGGTGACGTTGATCTGGAACTGGTTTCGGTTAGCAGCTTTCCCTCTGGTCTGGTGGATCTCGATTACAGATTGAAAATCAGATGACGAAAACTGCCCCACCGGGGCGGCCGCCAAAGGCTGAGCAGCGCCTTTCGAAAAAGGTGATCCTGCAGACTGCATTGCCCATCGCCCAAAGCGCAGGTGTTGATACGCTATCCTTTCGCATACTTGCCGATCAACTCGGCGTCACTCCGATGGCCGTGACCTATCACGCAGGTAGCAAGAAACAGCTTTTGACCGATCTGGTGGAAGTGGCGTTTGCAGGCGTGTTGGATGGCGTGGGCGGAGGTGCTCCGGTCAAGCGTGCCCGAGCAATTATGGCGACTTACTATGGTTACGCTTTGAAGAACGCCAATCTACTCCGTGCCATCCTGGACGATGTGACGCTCATGAGCGCGGACCTTATGAACGTGGCGGTGGAACTAAAGGCCAGCACGGACCAACTTGAAAACAGCGATGGCGGTAACGTCCTTGTTCACGTGCTCATCGACTATGCACATGGGTTTGTACTCTCTGCATCCAGCGGAGAAAACAATCCGCTCACAATAGATGACTTTCTGTGTGGGATCGACTGGATTCTTGCTCAAGCAGCAGGTGATGTCAGGTCGATCTGAAATGAAGAACATACGCATCAGAAGCGCCCGCCGGAACAACGTAAAAGACGTGGATATCAACATGAGGTCATGTCTTCGCGTCCGCAGCGAATGGTAGCAATGCGAGCTGCAAGCGCAACATGGCGAGACCTCAACAAGTGACCACTCTGGGCCGTCCCGGATCTTGGCCGACACCTACCTGCTATAATGGAAGCCGCAATGCGGCCCGTCGAACCTGCCGACCCCCGCGGGCGCAGAACCCTGGAGTTAGGTGCACTCACACACCGCGGTAAACTAGTACATTTGCAATTTCGACAAACTATCAAATGGTTCCCAGCTCGACGATGCGGTTCCCAGCGTTTTCTACACAGGTAATTTTTTTGAATGCTCTTTGTTTAGCCGCATTCTGGCTTTCTCATCTCTAGGTCCCAAGCCAACCTAGTTGGCTCTCTGTTCTTATGCCCACATGCCATATATGGCGATATCTTTTGCGATTTGTGCAAACTCGACGTCTGGGGATTACTGATTGCCCAAACCTTCTTGATCGGGAAAACTACGGTTCTTAGACCCTCGTCGAGGACCCGTCACCTAATGTCAGATCTCGTTGAATGGCTGTCACGAATGAAGCTCCTTAATCTGGAGCCGGTTCTGGTCGAGAATGAGGTCGATCTTGATATCCTTTTTGATCTAACAGATGAGGACATGCGCGAGATCGGCCTTTCACTGGGCGCGCGCAAGCGGTTGCGGACTGCCATTGATGCTGGAGAACCCAATCAATCTCATTCTGACGCGACCAGTGTGACGGAAATCAAACGCGAGGCCGAGCGTCGCCATCTAACGACTCTGTTTGTGGATCTGGCCGGATCAACGGCATTGTCGGCGCGGCTGGACCCCGAAGACATGAGCGAGGTGATCAAGCACTATCAAAACACGGTCGCCGGTATTGTCACACGTTATGAAGGGAATGTAGCCAAATATATGGGTGACGGTGTCCTGTGCTATTTTGGTTGGCCGGTGGCGCATGAAGACGACGCCAAACGCGCCGCACGCTCCGCGTTGGAAATCGTGGGATCGATCGCCGAAACGCGTTCCCCTGATGGGCAGGCACTATCTGCTCGAGCCGGAGTGGCGACCGGCATGGTTGTCGTCGGCGACCTCATCGGGGAAGGGGCATCGCGGGAAGAAACTGTTGTTGGCGACACGCCAAACCTTGCTGCACGCCTTCAGACATTGGCCGAGTCGGGACAGGTTCTGGTTCCGGAATCGACAAAGCAATTGATCCAAGACACGTTCGAGTTAGAAGAGTTAGGTCATTTCGACGTTAAGGGATTGGACTCGCAGGTACCGGCCTGGAGGGTGGGAACTGAGCGCAGCCTAGAAAGCCGTTTCGAAACGGAAGATCTCAATCCCGTTCTGCCCATGATCGGGCGTAATCATGAATTGGGGCTGATCATGGAACGCTGGCAGCGCGCTACTTCTGGCGAAGGCCAAGTCGCTGTCCTGATTGGTGAGGCAGGCATCGGCAAGTCCAGGCTGACACGTGCCGTCATTGATGCGGTCTCAACGCAGGATCATTTTCGGATGAACTATCACTGCTCTCCTTATCACACGGATTCGAGTTTCTTTCCTGTTATCCAGCAGCTTACACACGCCATGAGCCACCAGAAAACCGACTCGGCAAGTGAAAAAATCGAAAAGCTCCGCCAGCAACTCCGGGCTGCCGACCCAAAGATCATTGCTGAACTCCTTCAGATTGAGGCGGGTCCATCCGCCGAAAAGCCCATTTTGACGCCACAACAACTTCGCGTCCGGATCATGGAAGAAACTTCGGCAGAAGTGCAGGCCCTTTCACGGGAAAAACCAGTTCTGCTGGTGGTGGAGGACGCACACTGGTGCGATGCCTCGACGCTTGCGATGTTAGAAGCATGTCTGGACCGGATTGCGGCCGAGCGGGTCATGATCTTGATTACGGCAAGGCCGACTTTCCAGCACGCTTTTGGAGGCCATCCAATTGTATCCAAGCTAACATTGAACCGGCTGGGCTCGGAGCAGATCGAAGGTGTTCTCGCAAAGATATCTGGTGGAAAAACCCTTCCCGACGAACTGATCAGGGAAATCATCCACCGAACTGACGGCGTGCCATTGTTTATCGAGGAGCTGACAAAGACCATATTGGAGTCCGGCGATCTTATTGAGACCGAGGACAGTTTCCAACTCACCGGTCCCATCGACCGGGTGACTATACCTGCGACATTGCATGATTCCCTCATGGCCCGGATCGACCGGCTTCAGCCGGTTAAAGAAATCGCCCAGATAGCCGCCTGCATCGGCCGAAGTTTCGACCGAGCCTCCTTGGCAAAAATCGCCCGCGTCGATGATCTGACGCTGGACGATGCGCTGGGACAGCTTGAGCGCAGCGAACTTGTATTTCGGCGGGGGATTCCTCCGGATGCGACATATGTATTCAAGCATGCTCTGGTTCGGGACGTAGCCTATGAAAGCTTGCTGAAACGCCGACGTCTGGAAATCCATCACCGACTTACGGATCTGTTTGAGGCTGACCCGAATGCACCCCCGGAATTGATCGCACATCATGCGACTGAGGCTGGGTTGAGGGAAAAGGCCATTGCTTTATGGGGCGAGGCCGCCAGAAAAGCTCAGGCCCGACCGGCATATATTGAGGCGGGAAATCACCTGCGAAATGCCCTGACGCTGGTCGCGGGTTTACTGGACAAACCTGATTGGCGCGAACGAGAGCTGGCGCTTCTGGTGCAACTCGCGCAGGTACATATCGCGAAGGATGGCTATGCATCAGCTGAAGCCAGCGAAGCATTCTCGAAAGCATTGGAACGGATAGAGGCAACCAAGGACCCGGAACTCACGGTCGCAATCTACTATGGGACCTGGATCGCGCCATATATCGGCAACGATCTGCACAAAGCGTTCGATCTGGTTTCGAGACTGGTAAAGGACGTGGCGAACGAACCTGACCCGATCCCAAAACTGATTTCTCGCCGGATGCGGGCTGCAACCCTGATCGCCAAGGGCAGGTCTGCTGAGGCACTTCAAGATCTCGAAGTCGCTTATGAGCTCTATCATTCGGCCGAGATCGTAGATTTCTCTACGAAATTCGCTCAGGATCCGGGTGTGCAGATCTGGTGCTACATGCTCCTTGCACAATGGATGTGCGGCGACGAAGACATGGCACGGCAGACCTGCGACAAGGCTCTTGCCCGCGCCCGCGAGCTCAAACACGCCAACACAATCTGTTACGCAGGTCTGCACGCAGTCACCCTGACGATCTGGATTGGCGACATAGAAAACGCAACCGAGATCAATGCGGAAATGCGACGGGTCTCGGACGAGCACGACATGGCGTTGTGGAAGGATTTTGTTGCCATTCATGACGCTGTCCTAGCCTGCATGACCGATGTTCCCGGCGCTGTCCATCAACTGGACAAGGCCTTAGAAGAGTATCGCGCAAAAGGATGCTGGCTTTGGGTAACGCTCTATTTGGCTGAACACGCGAAAGCCCTTCTCAGGGCCGGTGATCCTAGCGCTGCCCAACGTACAGTGGATCGCGCATTGCGAGAACAGGATATCACAGGAGAACACTGGGCTGAGGCTGAGTTGCTCCGTATCAAAGGAGAAATCAGTGCGGCACAAGGAGATATCGATTCAGCAAATGCCGCCTTTGACCAAGCTATCTCGGTTGCCCAAAGTCAAAAGGCGCAAATGTTGATCGAGCGCGCGGTTCGTTCAAAACAAAGTCTCCGGGACGCAAACGGCTGAGCAAACGGTTTCCTCGTTCGGATCATGGAACGTGAGCCTGCCCTATCGCGTTGGCAATAGCCCGCTGAACCTGCTCTTCGACAGTACAGGCATCAAGGCGGTAGGGGAAGTTGGGTGGAACGCTCGCAATTTGTGCAAAACAGCCTCGGATAAAAGCACATTGGTCATTGCCGATATTCGTTCTTATTGGATTTCAGGTCGCAATCCACACAGCTTTAATTCTGTTCGCGCCGCGCATCATCAACCGATGTTGCGTGAGGGTTTGCCTGCACCGCCTCCAATTTCTTTAACACTTCTGCTTTCCAGCCCGCTTTAATCTGAATTGCCAATTGGGACGGTGGTCGGTGGTCGGGTTCGAGGAGAGCGTATTCATATCTTAGCGGTTTCTCGAAAGGTAAAAACACAAGCTTTCCGCTAGATAGATTAAGCTCTTTTTCGGTCGCAACAGTCAGCGGGTCAACGATGCTGCAACACTGCCCCGAACTGACAAAGGGGATAAGAGGTAGAAAATACTGGCAGGTAACAGTCTGATTGTACTCCGCGGCAACGTCCTCAAACTCCTGCCGGACTTTCCGTTGGAACGGGTGTGAAGGATGCAGGCCGCCCATTGGCGTTCCGTCAAGATCCGATAGTGTCAGGATCTTGCGCGACGCAAGAGGATGTTCACAGTCAATAGCACAGAAGCAATCAGCCCGGATAAGTTCAGCGGAATACTGGGGTTCTTTGCCGGCCGAATGCTCGAAGTCAGCAAAGCCGAAGTCGATATTTTGCGTCCCGGCAAGTTCCATAATCTGCGGTGAGCTGCGTGTCGAAAGCGTGATGCGAATATCGGGGTTTTCACCAACTGATTGGCTTATGAAACGTGGGAACAAAAAGGCAGATGGACCTGGCATCGTTGCAATATTCAAGCTTCCGGCATGCCCTTTGATAAGTCCTTCCATCGTGCTGGAGATTGTCGCCAAGCGATCCAAAATACCCGTAGTTTCGGCTAAGAGATAGTGCGCCTCGGGGACTGGCACCAATCTTCTTCCCTTACGTTCGAACAACGTCAGGCCCAATGTCTTTTCAAGGTTTTTCAACGCTAGGCTAATCGCAGGCTGCGTGCGATTTAATTTCTTAGCGGTTTGAGAGATGGAGCCGGTCTCCATCACCTCACGAAATACAGTTAACTGAGTTAGGTTCATATTTTTAAATATAAGCAAAACTTTAGTTTAGTGAAATATAACAAATTTGTATTTATGCAGTTTGTCTCTACGCTTGCGGGATCGAAGTTTGGGAAAACCAAAACCGAAATTCCAACAAGGGAGATGATAATGAAATTTGTGAAATGCTTGACTGGTCTTGCATTGGCGGGCGCGCTGGCAGCACCCGCGCTGGCGCAGGACCCAACGTTCTTCCGTATTGGCACTGGTGGCGCTGGCGGAACCTATTTCCCCATCGGTGGCACCATCGCAAACGGAATCTCCGCCCCTCCGGGATCGCGCCCGTGTGAAGAAGGCGGCCAATGCGGTGTTCCGGGCCTGATCGCGATCGCGCAATCCACCACCGCTTCGGTCTTCAACAATGCCGCCGTGCAGAACGGAGAACTTGAGGCCGGGCTGGCTGCAGCCGACGTCACGCGTTCGATGTATCTGGGTGAAGGTAAGTTCGAAGGCAAACCCCATCCCAAACTGCGCATCGTCGCCAACCTGTTCCCCGAAGACCTGCACCTGGTGCTTCCGGCCGGCTCGACGATTAACGATCTGAGTGATCTGGAAGGCAAGCGCGTTGGTATTGCGCAGGCTGGTTCCGGCACGCAGGTTGCCGTTTTGCAGATGCTGGATGCTTGGGGCGTCAACCGTGACAACATGGATGAGGCCGAGCTGAACAACAGTCAGAGCGCCGAACGTCTGGCCGATGGTCAGCTTGATGCCTATTTCTATGCCGCAGGCTGGCCGGTTGCAGCGATGGTGCAGCTGTCTTCGACAAAAGGTATGAACCTGCACTCCTTCTCCGACGAAGATCTGGGCAAGATCAACGAGATCATTCCCGCCTATATCCCCTCAGCCATTCCAGGTGGCGTGTATGAAGGCATCGACGGCGAAACCAAGACCCCTGCGGTCAGCGCGATGCTGGTTGTGTCGTCAGACCTGTCTGACGATCTGGTCTATGAGCTGACCAAGGCGATGTGGAACGACAATACCCGCAAGCTACTGGATAACGGTCATGCTAAGGGCAAGCAGATCACCCCTGATACTGCTTTGGATGGTGTCGAAGCACTAGGCGTTCCGCTGCATCCGGGTGCTGAGAAATTCTACAAAGAAGCCGGACTTCTTCAGTAACCCGTTCTCACCTCAACTCATCGTCCGGTGCCCCTATTTGGGGCACCGCACACTCTAAATGCGCGATATCAGGGGGCCATCATGTCCACGACTCAAAATCTTGATGACCACGAGCTCACAGCCGAAGAACTAGCGGCTATCGAAGAACAGTTCGACGAGGGTGCCGCCGTCCGGCAGGTTACGCCGACAACCGGCAAGGTCCTGCGCGTTGTGGCCCTGATCTTTGCGTTTTACGAATTCTTAACGGCCGGTTTTGGCCTGCCGGCCGATCACTGGCACATGGGCATCTATCTGGCTCTACTGTTCATTCTGGTCTACGCGACAATCCCGATTATCGGGGCCAAAAGCCTTTATGCGCTTAAGGTCAGCCGGTTCCGGATCGGCAACATCCCTCTTTACGATCTGGTCTTCATGGCTCTTGGGATCATAGCGGCGCTGTATGTGGGCGTCGCCTGGCGTGGCATTCCGTTTCTTGGGATTGAGGAACAGACCTTCCGTATGGGTAACCCCAACAGTTATGACGTGATTTTGGGTGTGATCATCATCCTGCTGGTGCTGGATATCGCACGCCGCACGCTTGGTTGGGTACTGCCGCTGATCATCTGCGTATTTATCTCATACGCTTTGCTTGGGCCGTATTTCCCCGGATTGTTGCAGCATCCTGGCGTGAACTTCAAAACCTTCGTTTCGTCGATGTACTTCCCGCAGGAGGGCATCTACGGCGTCACGTTGTGGGTCGTCTCGACGATCGTCTTCCATTTCGTGTTGTTCGGCGTGATCGCGCAACGCACCGGGTTAGGGCAACTTTTCATCGATAACGCCACCATTTTGGCGGGCCGCTATACCGGCGGTCCGGCAAAAGTGTCGGTGGTATCCTCGGCCTTCTTCGGCACGATCTCGGGTTCTTCGGTGGCCAACACCGTATCAACCGGCGCGCTGACAATTCCCAACATGAAGCGCCTTGGATACCCCGGCCATTTTGCGGGTGGGGTCGAGGCTGCTTCCTCGGCGGGTGGTCAGATCACTCCGCCGATCATGGGTGCCGCTGCCTTTATCATGGCAGAGTTTCTTGAGGTTCCCTACACCACCATCGTTATTGCTGCGATTTTCCCAGCACTCCTGCACTATGTTGGCGTATTTGCTGTCGTGCACCTGATGGCACGCAAGCTGAATCTCAAAGGTCTCACCAAAGAGCAACTGCCGCAGCTCAAAGCCGTCTGGGCCGAAGGCTGGGCCAACATAGTGCCCCTGATCGGCCTGCTAGTGGTTCTGTTCACGGGTTACACGCCCTTCATGTCGGCCTTCTGCGGCATATCACTTGCGGTAATCGCGGGCATGTCGCGCTTGAGGCAACCTCCGACGCTGATCTATGCGGCAGCGTTCCTCAGTTTTGTACTGTGGAAGTTCTCAGACGGCGGCTTTGACCTGACCATGACAACAATCCTGTGCGGATTGACGGTGGTCGCAACATTGAACCCTCAGAAACGCATCGAAGTGCCCGAGATGCTGCAGGCGGTAGAATTGGGTGTGAAATACTCGCTAGCCGTGGGTGCCGCCGCTGCTGCGGTTGGTATCGTGGTAGGCGTGATCAACACCACTGGTATCGGGTTCCGTATCGGTTTCATGGTTACACAGGGCGCAGGCAACCTGGCATCGGATCTGTACAACATGATCTCGTTCGGCAGCTTCCAGTTCTTTGCGATGGAAGACTTACAATTGTTCATCTCATTGGTGTTCATCGCCGTCGTCTGTATCTTGATGGGCGCGGGCATTCCGACCACCGCGCTGTACATCATGCTTGTGTCAGTGGCGCAGCCTGCGCTGGCGCAACTGGGTGTTCCACCCATCGCCAGCCACCTTTTCGTGCTCTATTATGGTGTGGTGTCCGAGATTACACCACCGGTCTGTACTTCAGCCTATGCCGCGGCTGCCATTGCGAACTCAAACCCGTTCCGAACTGGTCTTTCTGCTTTCACCCTTGGATTGGGCAAAGTGATTGCGCCCATGGCCTTTGTCTATGCGCCTGTGCTGCTATTCGTGTCGTCAACCGGGTTTAACTTGTGGGAATTCACCTATACCGCGACCAGTTGCATCGCCGGGGTTATTGCCCTGTCGGCGGCTGTGGTTGGGTATTGGTTGAGTCCGCTGAATATCGCATCGCGCATTCTGTTGGCCATCGCTGGGATTATCTTTGTTGCGCCTAGTCTGACGGCAGATCTGATCGCGCTGGCTGTGGCCTCGCCGGTCATTGTCACCCAACTAATCGCCCGCAATCGCAGTCACTCACCGGCCTGAATCGATGACAGAACAAGTGACTATCATCGGCGCAGGGATCGTCGGCATTTGTTGCGCTTTGTCGTTACAGGAACGCGGCATTCCGGTTCGATTGATTGACCGTGGTGAACCAGGTCAGGAAACATCGTTTGGCAATGCAGGTGTCGTCTCACCGTGGTCAATCATTCCTCAAGCGATGCCGGGTATATGGAAATCACTGCCCCGGATGCTGCTGGACCCAAAAAGCGCGCTTTCGGTCAAGCCTGGCTATTGGGCCAAAATGATCCCCTGGGGGCTGCGGTTTTTGGGAAACTCCGGTGAAAAGTCAGTGCGCGAAATCTCGGACGCGATGGAGCTTTTGTGCCGCCCTTCTATCGACCTGTATCGGCGTCATCTTCAAGGCACCGGGCACGAAAACCTGATCACTGACAGCTACTATATTCACGCTTTTCGCCACCGGAAGCAGGCTGATCTGAATGGGCTTGGATATCTGATCCGCCAGGAAAAAGGAGGCGATCTGGAGTTTGTCGATGGTGCCGAGTTGCGCGGCCTGGAACCTGCACTGTCAGAGGAATTCAAAGCCGCGATCGTGATCAAAGGTCAGGCACGCGTAACCTCACCAGGACGTGTGGGGGCAATTCTGGCAGAAAAAGCGCGCTCGCAAGGCGCCGAAATAATTCAAACCGAAGTCACCAAACTGACACCGGCTGAAGATGGTGGTTGGCAGATTACAACCTCGCAGGGCACGTTGCGTGCCGCCAGCATCATCCTCGCGGCCGGTGTGTGGTCCGCCGACCTGCTGAAACCACTGGGGATGCCTGTGCCGCTTGTGGCCGAGCGGGGTTACCACGTCGAATTCCCTAAGCCCTCGGCCCAATTGAACAATTCGGTCATGGATGTAGACGCAAAGGTGGTCGCAAGTTCAATGCAGGACGGTTTGAGAGTCGCTGGCACGGCTGAATTTGGTAGCGTCGACGCGCCCGCTGATCCTCGCAAGAAAAAAATCCTGACCGAACAAGCCAAGGCCATGGTCCCAGGCCTCAATACAGGCGAGGCACAATTTTGGATGGGTCGACGCCCGTCCTTTCCGGACAGTTTGCCGGCCATCGGACCAGTTAACGGGCGGGACGGGCTCTATACCGCGTTCGGGCATTCTCACTATGGGCTGATGATGGCCCCGAAAACCGGCGAGCTTGTGGCCGATCTTGTGTCCGGTCGCAGCCCAAACATCGATCTGGCCCCGTTTTCTCTGGCCCGGTTCTAAAGTTTCAAATCAGAAGGATCCGATGATTATGCCAATCTACAACGGTGGTCAGAACATCTGCGGGGCGTCAATTGGTGTACTGTGCCTTGAAAGCTATTTTCCAAAACCACCGGGCCATATCAAGAACCCTTCCAGTCTGCCATTTCCGGTTCTGTATGAGATGATCGACGGTGTGACGGTCCCGACCTTGCTGCACAACCCTTCGCCCGAGTTACTGGCACCGTTCATCGAAGGCGCCAAGCGGCTTGAGGCTGAAGGCGTGCGAGCCATCACAGGCAGTTGCGGCTTTCTAGCCTTGTTTCAAAAAGAATTGGCTGCTGCGGTTTCAGTGCCTGTCTTTGCCTCCAGCCTGATCCAAGTGCCGCTGGCCTTTCAAATGACCGGTGCCAACGCGCCAGTGGGCGTGCTAACTGCGGATGCATCCGCATTGACGCCCCGGCATTTCGAAGGTGTCGGTGCATCAGGTGTTCCTGTGGCCGTGAAGGGATTGGAAGATACCACAGAATTCGCCGAAGTGATCTTGCGGAACACACGGACCCGGATGGACACGGACCTGATCGAGACCGAGGTCATGGATGCGGCCCGTACTCTGGTTCTTGAAGCTCCGGGCATTCGGTCGTTGGTTTTGGAATGCACGGACCTGCCGCCTTACGCATCGCGGCTTCAGGAAGAACTGCGGCTTCCTGTTTTTGACCTGACCACATTGGCGCAAATGGCGCACGCTGTGACGGCCCGGGCGCAATACTCGGGACTGATGCCGTGGCAGCGCTGACCGTGCCAAAACAGTCAATGAAAGAGAAATAGAATGGACCCTGGCCAAGAACTCAGGATATCTGAGGCCTTGCGACATTGCTTTGGTCCATAGGAGTTTTGGGTGTCCGTTGACTTGTCCATCCTGATGATTGCCATCTGCCTTGGCGCAATGCTGCAAGTCGGTGTTGGTATCGGGTTCAGCATCATCGCGGGACCGCCCATGATGATTTTGCTTGGCACGTCGACAGCGGTTCCCGTTTTGCTTTTGCTAAACACATTTGTATCAGTGGTAGCGACAGACCGGCATGTTCTAAAAAACAACCGTCAACTAATCCGAACCGCGGTCATTGGATGCTGTGTCGGAGTTGCCGCCGGCCTTGTTGTGTATCCCTTTTTGAGCGAAGCATTTGTTCTTGCCCTGACGGCGTGTCTATTGCTGATCGGGTTGATTACGACCTTGCTCCCCTTGCGGGGATCCATTGGCAACGCTGGGTTTTCAGTCGTTACAGGACTGTCTGGGCTTGCGACTGTTTGGGCAGCGACACCGGGCCCTCTTATGGTGTTCGGTTTGATAGCTAAAGGCCGTTCCGCCAAAGAAGTAGCGAAACTGGTTCAACCGATAGCGTTGGTGGCATACGGCATAGCTTTCTTGTTGCACAATTTGTCCGAAGCCCAAGCAATCTCATATGAACCGCAGTTAATAGGGTTCGTTGCGATCACTCTGATCGGCAGCATAATTGGTCGTGCAGCAGGCCCTTATTTGCCACAGCCGATCGTCATCGCAGTGATCCGCGTGGTATCCTTGATTGCCTGCTGCGTTCTGTTCCATCGGGCTTTTTCAATGGCTTAACCTTAAAGGTCACAAGATGACACGAAACAACAATCTGCACAGGTTTCCACGTGCCAATCTTATGTCGGGTCCAACCCCTTTGGAGCGTTTGGACAACTTGTCGGCAAAGCTGGATATCGACCTTTGGCTGAAACGTGATGATCTGACTGGGCTTAGTTTTGGCGGCAACAAAACGCGGCAGCTTGAATTTTATCTCGGAGATGCGCGTCAGCAGGGTGCTGATACCATTCTGATCACCGGCGCCGTTCAATCCAATTTCGTTCGGTCTGCGGCCGCTGCCGCAGCCAAACTGGGCATGCAATCCGTGCTTCAGTTGGAAGAGCGTGTCCCTGACATGGGGGCGGAGTACTATTCGTCCGGGAATGTGCTGCTGGCACAAATCCTTGGTGCCGAGCATATGGGTTACCCTGAAGGTGAAGACGAAGCGGGAGCCGACGCAGCGCTGCATGCGTGCGCAGTTGAATTGAAAGCCAAAGGTCACAAACCGTACGTTATTCATCTGGGGCTGGGCCATCCGCCCTTGGGTGCCTTGGGCTACGTCGTGGCCGGTCAGGAATTGTATCAGCAGATGCCGGACTTTGACGCGGTCGTCGTCCCCTCGGGTAGCGGTGCCACACATGGCGGACTGCTGACCGGTCTGGCGTTAGAAGAAAGCACTGCCTCGGTGTTTGGGATTTGCGTGCGCAGAGATCGTGAAAAGCAGCAGGCCCGAATGAAGGTCGTTTTGCAGAAGCTTGCGGACTTGCTGGATATCGACGCAGGACTTCTACAGGGCAAGATCGATGTTTTCGACGAAGCCTTGCCGCCGGGTTATGGAAAAGTGAATGCAATAACGCGCGCTGCATTGGAAAAGATGGCCCGGACGGAAGGGATTTTCCTCGACCCTGTTTATTCTGCAAAAACGTTCGCTGGCTTGCTGAACCTGGTCGAAAGTGGGAGGATCAAGCCAGGCGAAAAAATCGTATTGTTACATTCGGGTGGATTGCCCGCACTCTTTGGATATCAAAGTGAATTGATTGACAACCCAACTTGAAGCGTTCGCAGTCCTCATACGTTTCAGAAACTTGCTTGCTTCCATTTTTGGTGCCCAAACAAAACTCCTGAAACCCCAGCGATGAGCCATTTGTGTCTGTTTGGCATCGCGCTACAACGGCTAACCGAAAGACATAGGATCACGATTACAGGGTGAACGATTTGAGGGCGAAGCTTCGGTTCTACGTCTGGAGTACGGTGCAGAGCAAATTTAATCAGATTGAACGTTTGGCGATTCAATCGCCGCAACCACCGCCATCTCCTGAGCCACAATCACCTGCATCCTCGTCGGCGAAGGGGTCGTTGCATTCAAAAATTAGCGTCAGCTCACTTTTGGAGGTCAGGCTATTAAGTGTGATCACAAAAACGAAGAGAGGTACGCTTAGCCAAAGTATTCCAAACAAAAAACCGCCACTTTGAACGATGGAACTGGCGCCGATGCAAATGAACACCAGCAAGAAGATCAGCACTATGAAAGTTCCAACTCTGTTTTTCCGCTTCCAAATCCCTTTTGGGGGCGTTCCAAACAAGTCCGAATAGGCTTTGACTGTGGCTTTGTAGTCATCCAGATGTTGGAGACCTTGACCGCCGGGGTTGTGATGTACTGGTTTGCCCAGCTTCTTGCAAAAGACGTCCCAATAGTTGCGGCTGTGTTGCATGTGCAAATGCCAAACCAAATCGACCGCCTTTGAGGGGACGTTGCGTTCTGGTCGGGTGGCACAAAGATACATGAACTTTTGATATTCGGCGATCGCCACATTGGCGGTATCGCGAGAGATGCGGTTTTCGGCCATCAGCTGTTCAATGAATGGCGTGCCTGCAGCATCATCAGGCATTTTATGCGTCTTAATCAGCTCCCATAGCTGAGTATTGAGAGAGGTCATCGGAGCCTCCTATGTTTTCTCTTTTTTGCAACTTTTGACTAGCGCACGAATATGACAGATATGTGACACGTGCGGGAACCTGCTTGCGACATTGAGGCCAGTGGTGAGTTCAGAGCCAAACAAACCTCCATCTACATTCAGGCTGAGCGCCTTGAAAACCGGGTGCTACTTTTGGCGAAGTAATAGTCTCATGAGGTTTTTTGCGAGGTCACTCGACGCTGAAATTTCGCTTTTCTGCCGACAAGCTGGAAAACAAAAACTCGCAACCGAGTTGTTCAGAATTTGATCAGCACGAATTTAGACGTCAGCCACAGTGCTGCGATAAGGATTACGTAAGTTGAAAGAACCCAAGCGGTTGCTTCTCTAATAGGCAGGCTTTTCATCTGCGTGTGATGATGCCCGGCCATTTGGTGCCCGTTTTGGCCTGCCATTTCGCTGTTTTCGTGTGAAACATGACCAAGTGCTGGTGCCGGGCCATCAGCACCGGGAAGCGTCATGCAACCGTGTTTCAGGTGGTTCGCCACCAACCATCGGTTCATTGGAAAAGCGACAACCGCACCGACAACAGCCGCCAGGCTCATGCGAAACCAGAATTGTGGGGTAAGCGGATCCTCGGATCCCGGCCACGCAGCCGCAAGCAGAACCATCGTCGGGATCATTCCGGTCATAACCATGTTCATCGAAACCGTTTCTGCAAAGAGCGTCTTTCGAACGGCCTGCCCGTAACTCCCGAACATTGGCATCATCATCAGCGCCTGGAAGATAAACAAACCAGATACGAACCCAAAGGCATATTCGACCAAGATGTCCCACCCGTTTGAAAGGTCCAGGAAATGGACGAGGATGGCAGCAAAAATGATGCCCGTGGCATCACCTGCAACACAGTGCATTTCGCTATTGATACCTTGTTTCCAAGTTGCGCGCGTATACTGGTCGTGACCTCCCGGGAATGGGCGGCGACATGCAAGCAAGTAGAAGAACAAGCCGACCGGACCTGTGTATAACGTTACGAGTATCCATGCGGTTCGCTGTACCCAACTCGTAACGCCGTTGCTGATCGAATCCCAAATGACAAAGCCCACGCTGACACCAGTCAAAAGAAACCAGACGAGCATCGCACCATTCAGCATATTAATTCCCTATGTTCGGCGGAAAAAACACCGCGGATCGGATTGCGTCAGTCATGTGTTGTCAATTGACCAACTGTCCGGATTGTCCCGAGTGACTCTCTATCTGCATCGATTGGGCCGACCGTTGTTTCGTGCGACCTGATTGCCCCACCGCAACAGGTTGACGTTGCAATCGTCCTGATCAATCAGAACTTCGATCAGGCAAAGACCGTCATGATCCAGAGCTGTTTTGATGGCCTTGTCCAACTCGCCTTCTGTTTTCACCTTGCATCCCCAGGCGTTACCCTCTCCGGCGCCAAACACATCAATCAAACCGGCGTAGTCCCAATTCTTGATGGTGTTATATGGGCCATCGTGGATTTCTACTTCGATCGTGTAGCCGCCATTGTTGATGAGGAAAATAATTGGCTTTGCACCGTACCGGATCATGGTCGAAATCTCTTGGGCGGTCAGTTGGAACGAACCGTCGCCAATGCATGAGATCAACCGGCGCTTCCTGTTACCTAAGGCGTATCCCAGCGATGCACCGACAGACCAGCCAATGGATCCATACTGCATCTGTATCTCGAAACGCGTGCCCTCGGGCAGTTTGGTCTCTATGCCGTTGAACCATGAGTCACCCGTCTCCACGAGTAACGTGCTGTCCTCATCCAGCATCTTCTGCACACGGGCGAATAGTTGGCGAACCGTCACCGGTGTTTCGGCTTCACCGGGCGCTGGCGGGTTTTGTTCGGTTCTGACACGTTCGAAGGCCGCGACAGCACCGCTGTTCGGCGTAAGCTTGTCAGTTAGCGCATCCAGAAATTCATCCATGCGGACATTGCTGAAATGTGTGTCACCCAACTGTATGGACGTTGGATGCACCATAACCGCTTTGCCGGGATCAAAACCAAGCTGATGACCCGTCGTAGTGTAATCGGTGAAAACAGGGCCGACAAACAGCAGCCCGTCGGCGGCATCGACAATTTCCCCACAGCCCGGCGTGCTGACCGGCCCCCAATAAATCCCCATGAAGCCTTCGCTTGTCTCAGGCAGGAAGCTCTTGGCGTTGGGCATAGATGCCTGGGCGTATTCGCAGGCCACGGCAAGGCTGCGCAAGGGGCGTTCGGCCTGACCCGCGCGCACTTTGCTTCCCGCGACAAGTACTGGCCGCTCTGCCGCATTCAGGAATTCAGAAACTTGAGAGACCGCAGTCGCCAATGTGTTCGGATCACTGCTGGACTGCCTAGCGAAACTACGCGGTACAGGCGCGGACGTAGGTGCACCTGCAATATTCGAGGCGATTTCGATATAGACCGGTTTGCGTCGAAGCATTGCGGTGTCTATCGCCCTGTCGATCGCGACAGGCGCAAGAGACGGATGATGAATCTTGACAGCCTCAGCGGTGACGCGGGCGAACATCTCGCGCTGGTAATCGTATTCAACCTCGCCAAGCGTGTGGTGCAGATATTCCCACTCGGCTTCTGAGTTTGTGTTCGGCCCACCGGAAATCGCGATCAATGGAAGATCTTCGGCATAGGCGCCTGCGACGGCATTCAAAAGGCTCAACCCTCCGACCGAATAAGTGACGACAGCCGCTGACGGCCCCCCGGTTGCGCGAGCATACCCGTCTGCTGCGTAGCCTGCGTTGAGCTCGTTACAGCAACTGATCATCCGCAGATCCCGATTGCCAAGCAGCTCATCCAGAAGCACCAAATTGTAATCGCCGGGAACGACAAAATAGTCTGCAATTCCAGCCTCTTGCAATCTCTTTGCTAGATATGATCCGACAGTCCAGCGCCCTGTTGCCATGCCATTACTCCAATACAATTTATCCAAAAGAACTGGGCACATCCTATTCACGAAAGCCGGATTCGCAAAACCAAGAGAGTTTCGCTTGGCTCTATCACGGAGAAGCTGGAAGCCGAAATCTGTTTTGAACTAGTGGGTGCTGTCTGTGTCAAAACTTTACTATCGGTCTGTGCGGCCACCCAGTCGAATGACATCGCGCGATCAAATCAACAGAAAAGATCCTGAGCCTGAATGGACCTTTGTAACATCTCGAACCACAGATTGGACAAATTTACTCTCTGTTGGCGTTTCTGCGCTTCCTATTGGAAGTGGACAACAATGCAGTATGCTCGATCCACCGAACAACCAATTGTGTGTTTGGTATCCGCTCGTTGGGTGTCCACTGAAGATAGTTGAGGGCACCCTCGGACGCGGGTCCATTTGGAGAGAAATGCATGCCGGTAACCGGGCCGCCGCTGGCCGCTCCTGCGGATTTAACGAACCTTTTTCGGCGGGGATTGTCGACGGATCCCAAATCGATTGCTCTTTACGCGTTGGACGGGGCTTTGACCTGGCAGGAGCTGGATACCGCCTGTACACGGCTGGCGCTTCGATATCTGAGCCTGGGGCTTAATCCGGGGGACCGAATAGCTTCGATTATGCCGAACCGGGCGGTGTTGGTGATCCATTATCTGGCCTGCATGCGGGCCGGTTTGGTGGCGATGCCGCTGAACTATCGCTACACGGCTGCGGATATCGACTATGCGCTGCGGTTGGCGACGCCGGCGGCGCTGTTGGTGCATGGCGAACGCGCCAAGGATGTGGCCGCAGTGCCAGGCATAGGGCGACTGCCATTGGGGTTGATATCCTATGCAGGCGAAGTGGACGGGGCGCTCGCCTTGAAGGACCTGATGGACGGTGCGACTGAGGGGACATTGCCGACGATAGGGGCGGACGCCCCGGCGTTTATATTTTTTACTTCCGGGACCACAGGCAAGCCGAAAGGCGTGACGCATAGCCATGCCAGCATGGGAGCTATGGTGGCAAGCAATGCTCAGGGGTTGGGGTTGGGACCCGGGGATGTGGTGCTCCCGGCGTCTTGGATTTCCCATACTGCCGGGTTGCGGCTGACGTTTGCTGGGCTTTGGGCGGGTGCCAGAACGAACGTAGTGAGGCAGTTTTCGCCCAATGAGCTCTTGGGGCTCCTGCGACAGACAAAGCCGACAGTGGCGCAGATATTGCCCGCGCCATTGGCTGCATTGGTAACGGGGCACGGTGCAGTGCGCGAAGACTTTGGTTCACTAAGAACGATGATGGCAGGTGGCGACAAACCCTCGCAGACACTGGTCGACGCCTTTGGTGCGTTGGCAGGTGTGCCGATCGGGGCGTTTTACGGAATGACGGAAATGGGGACGTCACATTCGAACACCCATGGAGGAGTAGAGAAAGTCGGTGCCATTGGATTGAACAATCCAGGCTATGTCTCGGCGCTTCGTGATGAGGTCGGTTTGGAGGTGCCAGTGGGAGTGGACGGCAGGCACTGGGTCAGGAGCCCGACTATGATGACGGGTTATTGGGACGACCCAGGTGCGACAGCGGCAGCGTTTCGGGATGGCTGGCTCGATACTGGCGATTTGATGCGACGGGATGAGGATGGCTATTTCTGGTTCCGGGGGCGGCAAAAACAGATCATCGTGCATGACGGCTCGAACATCAGCCCGGCGGAGGTGGAAGATGTACTGACAGCGCACCCCGCCGTAGCAGCGGCAGTGGTGGTTGGGGTGCGAGACGAGATGCACGGTGAAGATGTTTGGGGATTTGTGAGCTTGGTCGAAGGGGCGAAACCGGTGCGCCCCGGAGATATCATCGACTTCGCGCGGAAACAGATCGGATACAAGGCGCCGGATGTGGTTCGGATCGTTAGTGCATTGCCGTTGACCATGGGAGGCAAATTGGACCGGATGGCGTTGAAGCGGATGGCGGCGAAAGAAAGCAGTGCCGCGCATATACTGTGATACCGTGGACGATCAGGTCGCAGATGCGAAATGCTGACCTGAGATAAGAAGCGGTGACGATGGGCAACGGAACTGAGGATCTCATTCCCTCAGCGCGGAATGCGGCATTGGAAGTCGAACCGCAACTTGTTGTAAATAGGCACTCTTAACCTGCTCAAGCCCTACCGAAAGTATCCGCGACCGAACAGTTAGGATTGCACGGTCAGGTGCCTTGAGGCACGGTGTGGTTCAACCTGGAAGGATGTTCATGGCCGCCGCAAAACCTACCAACCCGTGGCTCATTTTGCTGGGCCTTGCGGTTGGTGTCAGCATATCCAACGCTTTTGGTCGCTTTGCATACGGACTAATCCTGCCATCAATGAAAAGTAGCCTTGGCTGGAGCCTCACTCAATCCGGGTGGCTCAATACGGCCAATTCAATTGGCTACATAGTGGGTTCGATTTTAACGCTTTTACTGATCCGGCATTTTTCTCCGTCGCGATTATTTGCAAGCGGAACTGTGGCGACCGCATTGTGCCTTTTGGCGACCGGGTTTGATGAGAGCCTCGTGTTTCAAACTGCTTGTCGTACTTTGGTTGGGTTGTTTGGTGCACTTTCCTTTGTGTCCGGCGGCGTACTGGCAGCATCGCTGTTCCAGACCAGCGCCCGAAAGAATGCGTTGGCCATCGCCTTGTACTTTGGCGGTGGCGGTGGATTTGGTATCGCATTATGTGGCGCGATCCTTCCGAGTATGTTGGACGTATTCGGACCACAATATTGGGACTGGGCGTGGATCGGGGTCGGGTTGGCAGCCCTGGTCATTTGCCCATTTTCGGTTTGGGCTTCCACAAAATTGAACGAAACCGAACACGACGCCGCGCTTCCTTCCATCCCACCGGTGCGCAGAATGCTTGGCGAACTCGGCGGGTATGCGCTGTTTGGATTGGGTTACATTGTGTACGTCACTTTTATCTCGGTCTGGATGAAAGAGCAGCACTCCAGCGTCCTGTTGACCACCGCAACATGGATGGTTCTTGGGGTCAGTATTATGGCGTCTCCTTTTGTTTGGCGCGGGGTCTTGGCCCGCTTTCCATCCGGAACGCCGTTGGCGCTAATCCTTACCGGGGTCGCATTTGGATCAGCCCTGCCAATCTTGGTTCCATCTGGATATGGATTGATTTTGTCGGCACTGGTGTTCGGGCTATCGGTCTTTATGCCACCCACTGCAGTCACCAGCTTTGTCCGCCAGAACGTGGATCAGCAGGATTGGGGTGCAACCATAAGCTTTTTTACAGTTGTTTTCGCAATTTCACAGACACTGGGACCAATCGGGGCTGGTATCATTGGCGACTTAACCGGAGAAATAGGAGATAGCCTCGTCGTGGCTTCTGCGGTCCTGCTGGTGGGTGCCCTTTGTGCTGCGATGCAAAAGCCGCTCAGGCGTGAGGCGGCGTAGCCGTCGTATTCAGAACCATACTGATTCATTCCCTATTTGGACGCGGTGGGTTCTGAATGCGCAATGTGAGACCTTCCGGTCACTCCAACCTGACCTGCTTTAGGCAATCTCCTCATAATGCGGGGTCCAGAACTTCGCATCTATTGCCGCTTTCAAGTCATTCCCCGAGGATTTAGGCGCAACCCCATCCAACTGCGCCTGTTGACCAACGGCAAATGCGATAGCCTTGCCGACCTCGCGAATGTCCCCCACATCGGGCAGCAAGCTGGCTGTGCGATCGGACTTCGCAGGTGACAACGTGGCGAGCGCCTCGGCGGCGGCCATGAACATTCCGTCCGTGACGCGGTGCGCGCCTGACGCCAGCACGCCCAACCCCATACCGGGGAAAATGTAGGAGTTGTTGCACTGCGCGACATGATGCGTTTTGCCGTTGTAGACAACAGGATCAAACGGGCTTCCGGTGGCAACCAATGCATGACCATCTGACCAGCGTATAATATCCGCTGGTACGGCCTCAATTCGCGATGTCGGGTTCGACAGCGGCAATACGACAGGATGTTCTGTGTGAGCCGCCATCGCCCGAATGATCTCTTCAGAGAACAAGCCTGCCTGACCGCTGACACCCACCAATATGTTGGGTTTGGCCTGATTAATCACATCCAGCAGTGAAATATTACCATCGGACCAACTTTCCACTTTGGTGAGGGGTTGGACGATTTGCGTTTGGAACGGCAGGAGGTCTTTCATCGCATCGGTTAACAACCCATTCCGGTCCACCATGTAGATACGCGCGCGCGCCTCGGTCTCGGGTAATCCTTGGCGGACCATGAGTTGAACAAGTTGCTCGGCGATACCCACTCCCGCTGATCCCGCTCCAAGAAACGCGATGGTAGCGTCCTTTAGCGGTATGCCAGTGACATTTGAGGCAGCCAGCAAAGTGCCCGCCGTTACTGCCGCCGTGCCCTGAATATCATCATTGAAAGTACAGAGCTGATCACGATACCGCGCAAGCAGGGGTGCCGCATGTTGCTGAGCGAAATCCTCGAATTGCAGCAAAACATCCGGCCACTTGCGCTTCACCGCCTGTACAAAAAGATCGACAAAGTCAAAGTACTCATCGCCGCTGACGCGTTCATTCCGCCATCCGATATACAGGGGATCTTCCAGCCGTTCTTTATTGTTGGTGCCGACGTCCAGTACCACCGGGAGCGTTACAGACGGGCTTATTCCGCCCGCAGCGGTATAAAGCGAGAGCTTTCCGATCGGAATTCCCATGCCGCCCGCGCCTTGATCGCCCAAACCCAAAATCCGCTCTCCATCGGTGACGACTATGGCCTCAACTGAGGGTAGGACGGCATTCTCAAGTATGTCATCGATCCGGTCACGCTCGGGGTAGGAAATGATCAATCCGCGTGGGTGATCGTAGATCTCACTGAACTTCTTGCATGCGTCACCCACGACGGGTGTGTAAATTATCGGCATCATCTCTGATAGATGTCGCACCAATAGAGCGTAAAACAGAACTTCGTTGTCATCCTGCAGGCCACGCAGATAGACATGCTTATCCAGCGACGTCTCTTCACGTTCAAAGGCGGCATAGACGCGGTCAACCTGGGTTTCGAGCGTTTCGATGTGTGGTGGAAGAAGACCCAATAATCCAAACTTTTCTCGTTCGTTTAGAGAAAAGGCAGTACCTTTGTTCAGGAGCGGGTTTGTCACAAAGTGCAAATTTGCAGGATCAGTATTGGCCATAGGATGCCCTTTCGGATCGGCACGCACAGGTTGCACGCATCTGTCTGGTAAGGTCAGCATTATACGACAAAAAATGCAACGAGCTTGCGACTGGAACTTTTCGCATTGAGCCAACACACTCGCGCGCAATGGCGTGCCCGAGTAATTCGCGGCCCAGAACCGCCATTCGTCTCAGTTGCTCACGCTGCATTGCAGATTCCCCGAAGCGGACTTTGGCCGGGAATCTCATCCAACAGATAGGTCGCAAGCAGTTCGGAGTACTGCCAGGCTCTGGAGCCAGGGATAGTCAAAAGAGCCGTGTCCCAAATACGAAAATGTTAATCGGTCTGCCGCTTCCATTGTGCCCGCACTCGATACTGCGGAACGATGGACACCCACAATCAATTTGCACGGAAGATGCTAACCTTTAGGCTTTTTCCAACCGTTGCATTGACCAGCTAAGGACCCCGCCCACCCAGATAAATCCGAGCAAAACACCAAGATAGACATTCATTGTTCCACCCGGTGCAACGAACCCTGAATGCCCGAAAATCGTGATGGTTTCGATGGCCTGTTCAACACCAAACACTATACTGAACCAGGTCAACCAGGGTGGAACAATTTTGTTCTCACCAAATCCCAGCACGGCAATTGCGCTGCCCCTTCTGACAGGCCGCTTGGATCATAAGCCAGGCCAGCCCAAGTCCACGCCTGAACTTTTGCCGTCAGAGTGAAACCAAAGACGCCGGCAATAAAAACATAGCGATGAGGCACAGGAAGAAGGGCTGAGAACTGACCAGCAAAAATCATCAGACCGAGAGAGGCAAATGTTGGAGACCAATGCGTTGCCGAAGAAGATTGTGATCGACAAAAACGGTGCCAACATTGCGAGCCTCAAGGCTACCAACAAATGCTGAAGAGCTTCGGTTGGCCGACACCAATAGAGATGGTGAGCCGTTTGATGAAAGGGTGATCTTGCTCAATGATGCTATTCATGGATTTCCGCCTGACCATATCAATCAGGATCGGGTAGCCGAAACTGAGTGCCGGAGGTGGAGGAACACCGCTTGCAGGATCACTTCTTTTGGAAAATGCGCACCTTTGAATGAGATTGCCGCGGCTAGCTTCCGTCTATATCCGTAACGCCTTTTACACGATGGCCTCACCTCAGTCAGAAGGTAAAAAGTTTGCGACAAAGTCATTAAAGATCACGGTTCCTGACGCCGGACAGAACCCTTTTCACATTCAAGTTGGTTGTAGCAAACGCAGTTTTCAACGATCCCAATGGAAATGACGTCAAACAGTCGTCTCAGTTGTTGTGCTCGACGCTCAGGAAAACCAGTGTGCGCTTCTCTTGGCTCTTGTCTTTAATGGCAACCCGATAGACACGGATTCCGGCGTCCAATTCTCTAAGCTTATAGCTGTCGGGATGATTGACATGCGGATCGTTTGGAGCAGGAGTACCGTCTCGACAATGGGTTATTTCAGCCCATGTGTCGTCAAATTAGCTTGCGGCCTCATCGCTTCTAAACTGAAATTCCCAATAGCACGAAACGCCGCGGGAATTACCTAAACCATCGAATGCCAGACATACCGACCCAAATGGCGCAACCCCGGTGTCATTAAAGCTCTCAAGTGCAGAGATTCGTGCGCATCCGGCAGCCAGTCCAATGGTCGGATGAACGAGTATAACCGTTAAAAGTGAAAGCCAAAAACACAACGAGACGCTATTGCGAGGTTCGATATCGGATGCTGGAGCGGGGCAGACAAAACTCTTGCTGTCGCGCAGTTTTGCGAAGGTCATTCTTCGCATACGATGCACCCTGACGGGAGACTCTCTGTGACCAACAGTTTTGTTAAGGAGTCGTCATTCTGCTGCATCAGGAACATCAACAATTGAATAGTTGCCCTTTACGCGTTCCTTTGTCGGGTCAAAATGAGGGAAAGGCACTATTTTGGCTTTCAGACGCTTTTGTTGGCCGTCCAGTTGCCCGATTTCAATGTCAGCTCCGACGACGGCATGAGTGACCGAAACCCGGCCTAACGCAATAACCTTGCCCAGAACGGGTGATTTCATCGCGCTGGTAATCTCTCCAACCTGCGCCTTTCCTAAACGCACACAGTCGCCGGGCGAGGGGACCGTGCCGCCCTCAATCTCGAAACCGACCAGTTTGCGATGAGGATGGGTCTTGCGTTCTTCAATCGCTGCCCGCCCGATAAAATCGTCGGGCTTTGACTTCAGTGGAACGGTGAAGCCGATGCCTGCCTCGAAGGGATCGGTTTGATCGTCGAATTCGGACCCGGCAAAAATCAAGCCACCTTCGATCCGCACCATATCCAGTGCCGCAAGTCCAAGCGGAGCTATGCCATATTCCTGGCCAACCTCCCAGACGCGATCAAAGATCTCGACGGCATCTTTGGGATGGCAGAAGATTTCATATCCCAGCTCACCTGAATACCCGGTCCGAGAAATTACGACAGATGTCCCCTGCACATCACCAACCCGAGCCACGGTAAGCCGGAACCATGGCAGTTCTTCGATCGTCGGTTGCTGAGGCGGTGTCCAAAAGATCTTGGAAAGGATGTCGCGACTGTACCGCCCTTGAACCGCAATGTTGTGCAATTGATCAGTCGAATTGCGCACCCAGACATTCATATTGCGTTTGAGGGCCTGTTCCTGCAGCCACAATCCGCTCGTGTCATTCCCGCCAATCCAGCGAAAGTTTGTTTCACCCAATCGATAAACCGTACCATCGTCGATCATACCGCCGTGTTCATAGCACATCGCGGTATACACGACCTGACCAACGCTTAGCTTTTTCATGTTGCGGGTTACGCAAAGCTGCAACAGCTCTTCTGCATCGGGTCCGACAACTTCGTATTTCCGCAAAGGGCTGAGGTCCATAACCGCAACCTTGTCGCGGCAGGCCCAGTATTCGGCAATCGCGCCGTGATTGGTCATCGTGTTGGGCAGCCAATAGCCGTTATATTCGACGAAATCACGGGTGTGCCGTGCAAAGCAGTCGTGAAATGCAGTTTTCTTGGTTTCTTCCACATCCGCCTCCGCAGATTTTCTATAGCCGTAGGATCTTTTGAAATCCTCGGTCGCCTTGTAGGTTCGCACCTGAATATCGGTTGGATTCCAGCCATTTGCTGGATCAATGTCGCAGGGACAGCCGGTGCTGACGCAGACCAGATCGGTCAGCGCGCGCAACAAGACGAAGTCACCGGGGCGCGACCAGGGGTCGTCCATGCCAATGGCGTTGGTGTCGTCCAGCATCGTGTTGAAAAAGAAGTTGATTGCAGGCCAACCACCACGTGGTTTGATGCCATACTGATCCAAGTCTTTATTGATATTGTCCGAGCAATTCACGTGGCCGGGGTAACCGAGATCTTCATAATACCGCGCCGTACAGGCAAGGCCAAACGTGTCATGGCGTCCGCACGTATCCTGAACGATCTCTATCAGCGGTTCCTGATCTACTGACCAATACTTCGAAAAAATCCCCGGTTTTGGATACAAGCTGCCCATCAGGCTACGCGTTGTTGTGGGATCAATCTCGCGTTCGATCCCCTGATCCAGTGCCCGTCGGCTGAAGGCCTGAAAATCCGAGCACTCACGCCCGCGAACATCGACAATCTGGATGAACTCGCCGGCCCTGACCTCGTACGAGTGGGCATTGCCCGGCTGGATATTGAAGTCCCTGAGCGGATCGGCCAGCGGTTCGGGTGGTCCCACATCGGGTTTTTCCAATCCGGGTGCAGAGCGCTGAATGTACAGGATGATATCCGTGGGAGGGTTGTTATCTTCGGGACGCATCGCCTTGCCGGGTGCAGCCACGATCAGAAGGCCATCACTTTCAGCGACGAAATGCACCATGTCACCGGGGCGCGACCCGTCGGTAAACGCCCGGATCGCGTCACCTTTACCGATGTCAAATCCGGCAACTTTCAGAGCGCGCAGCACTTTCTTGCCAGACGGCGATCCATTTGCCAGCGTCGCAATCAAACCATCCGGACGTCCATGTCCCAAAGCACCCAGCATGGCCGCATCAGAACTCCGGTCAGGGGCAAAGAAGACCATCTCGGCCTGTTGCATCCCGTCGCGGTCCAACAAGGTTATCGTATCACCTTTGGAAATTGGAACAGCGCGCGACCCCATTCCTGGGACCGGGTGGCGTTCCGTTCCAGGCGGCAGGATCGGAAGGCCGGGGGCCAGAACTCCGCTGCGTTCGAACGGAACTTCGAATACCGGCTTCACATTCATAGTGTATCTTCCTGAATGATCTCGGTTGCACCGCGGTGGGTGACAACCAATAGGCATCCGCCCTCGGTTCGCGAATAGTGGCTGGACCCAGAAGCAAGACTGACAAAGTCGCCGCTGCGATAGCAAAATCCATCGTGATCTGTCAGATCGCCTTCGAGGATGAAGAACTCTTCTGGCCCATGGTGGATATGCGGACTTGAACGTGTGCCCGCTGCCATCTTCATCAGATAGCTACCTTGCCCGGTTCCCTCATCAAAGCTGACATTCTTCCACCAGACTTGCTCGGCGGGTCGGCCTTCCATACGCATCCGGACAAATCCGGGATCGTCGAAACGGGTAACGGTGCGTGGGATTTGATGCTGTGCCATCTCAATCAAGCCCCAACCGTTTTTTGCGTTTTTCAGCCCAACTGCTGATCGCCATGTCAAAGGTCAGCGCCATCAGGGACACGTTCAGACCCAGCACAAAGTTCTTGCCCAATTCGGTGCCCGCCAGTGTTCGCTGCAGTTCCTGCCCCAGATCTTGCGTGCCGATGAAAGCGGCAATGATAACCATGAAGAAGGCGAACATGATTGCCTGATTAAACCCAACCGCCATTGTCGGCAGTGCAAGCGGAAATTGCACCGACATCAGCTTTTGCCGACGGGTCGAGCCGGACATGTCTGCCGCCTCGGTCATTTCCGGCGGTACATTACTGAGGCCAATAATCGTGTACCGGATCAGCGGCACGGCGGCGAAGATCAGGATTGAGAACACAACTGCCACATCATTGACCCCAAACAGCATGATCGCGGGGATCAGGTAGATGAAGCTTGGGAAGGTTTGCGCGGTGTCGCAGGCCAGCAGGATGCTTTTGGACCAGCGGTTGGACCGCGCTGCAACAACGCCCAAGGGGATACCGATCATAGTCGCCAGCGCGACTGCTGAAATCACAGTATAAAGCGTGATGACCGACCGATCCCACCAGCCCGAGAAGGCGACAATCGTAAAGAAGATTGCGGCGTAGATGCCGGGCTTTCGGCCACCGACCCAATAGGCAAAGGATACAACCAGCAGGATGAAAGCGGGAGTCGGAATGGCGAGTAGCGTATTCCGGAACGGGATCAAAACCTTGACGTTAAGGAACCAGCGCAGCCATTCGGTTGTGCCCTTGATCGCGTCTATGGCCAGGAGCGACTTTATCACCACGTCGATTTCCTTGCCCTGGCTGAGATGCTGCTTGCGACCAACTTCAGCCAGGATCGGAAACACCTGTGCCAGCAGAGTAAATCCAACAAACAGACCCAGCGCGACCAGCGAAATCTGGTGCCGTTTCCACCACGGTGTCCCGCGTTCGAAGTGCACCGGCTGCTTAACGACCCAGGCCTTTGACATCCGATCCAACGTGACAGCCAGAAGGACGATGGTTACGCCAATCTCGAAAGAACGGCCCAGTTTGAAACTACCCATCATTGCCAGCAGTTTCGCGCCAAGACCGGGCATTCCGATAAAAGCGGTCAGAACAACCATCGCAAGACACAGCATGATCACCTGATTGACGCCGACAAGTACCTCGGTGCGCGCGGCTGGAACGTAGACGTGGCGCAACATCTGCCAGCGTGTGCAGCCAGACATCTGGCCTGCTTCGATCACTTCGGGGCTGACCTTTTTCAGGCCCAGAGTAGTCATCAGGATCATTGGTGGGATGGCAAAGGTAATTGTTGCGACGGCCCCAGCTGTCGGTCCGACCTTAAAGAAGATCACTGCTGGCAAGAGATACGTAAAGAAGGGCAGGGTTTGCAGTACGGACAGGATGGGTTTCAGCAACCGCTCGAACCAGCCGTATTTCCAGGCCGCGATGCCTAGTACCAGACCCAGCAAGAAAGCCAATGGTGCCGCAACCACGATGACGGACATCGTCTGCATGGCGATTTTCCACTGTCCGATTGCCGCGGTCCAGATGAAGGTGCCCGCGCCCAAGGCAGCCAACCTCCATCCACCAACGGCATAGCCGACGACGGCTGCCACAGCGGCAATTGCGGACCATGGGATCGGGCCCAGATAGGGCCAGCGACGCTTGCCTTCCAATAGGTTCGCCGAGGTATCCAGCAGAAACTCTAGCGGGCCTTCTGCAATAAAGCGGGTGACATAGATCAGACCGAGATCGTTTTGAATGAAGTTGAAAATCGCGTCCAAAACCTGTGCCGTTGGCGGGATTGCAGCCTCAGGAATGCGATTTAGCCACTCGGGCAGAATGCCAATTGCCTTAGCCAGGATCAGTGCAATAGCGGTGACCAGCAGCGCGGTTAGGACTTTGGTTTGCCCCCACGGGCCGTCCCTTGTGTCCGATATGTCGGTGGACAGCGTCGCCATCATTCCGCCCCAAGCAGAACATTCAACGCGGTGTCACGTTCCAGAACCCCGGTGACAACGCCTTTGTCATTCGCGACCGGCAACAGGATGCGCTTGTCATTTACCAGTACCCGCGCCAATTCGTGAATAGTCGAGCCGCCATTGATCGGCGCGCCCTCCAAAGCATGACCATTCACAGGCTTTGCAAGCCCCTTCGCATGTACGACCCGGGCCTTGTCGACATCTTCGGTAAATTTGGCCACATACTCGGTGGCAGGGTTCATCACGATCTGATCGGGGGTGTCACACTGTTCGACCGCGCCGTTGCGCATGATGGCAATCCGATCGGCCAGACGCAGCGCCTCATCGAAGTCATGCGTGATGAAGACGATGGTTTTGCCCAGCATTTCTTGCAGACGGAGGAATTCATCCTGCATTTCACGGCGGATCAACGGATCCAGCGCCGAGAAGGGCTCATCCAGAAACCAGATATCCGGCTCAATCGCCAGTGATCGGGCGATACCGACCCTTTGCTGTTGACCGCCGCTGAGTTCACGCGGGAAATATTCTTCCCGACCTTCAAGGCCCACCAATTTGATGACCTCCAGTGCGCGTTCGCGCCGGTCGTAGCGATCTTGCCCGCGCATTTCCAACGGGAAGGCGACGTTGTCCAATACCGTGCGATGTGGCAACAGACCGAAGGATTGGAACACCATCCCCATCTTGTTGCGGCGCAGCTCAATCAGCTCGCGTTCAGTCAGGCTCATGATGTCCTGACCGTCAACTTCAATCGTTCCGCCTGTAATATCGTGTAGGCGTGAAAAACACCGCACTAGCGTGGACTTGCCTGATCCTGACAGGCCCATAATGACCAGCATCTCGCCACGAGCGACCTCAATCGAGACGTCCTTGACTCCGGCGATGTACCCATCCGCGCGGATCTCATCGAAACTGCGGCCAGCGGGCAGAGATTTCAGATAGCTCTCTGGCGAGGGCCCAAACAGTTTCCAGACGTTTTTGGCTGAGATGACAGGCGCTGAGGCTGACATGGCTGCCTTTCTTTCGTGTTGAGCGCGGCCTTGCATCGCTGAGATGTTCAAGGCCGCGCCAGTTTCGGTGGATGCAACCGGATTATGTACTGCAGGCACTGATCCAAGGATCAATGACGGCGCGGTTGGCGTCCAGCCATTCTTCGGCTGCCTCTTCCGGCTCAAGCTCATCAGTGTCGACCAGCTTCGCCATCTCAGCAATCTGAGGGTTGGTGAAAGAAATCTCGGTCAGGGCGCAATACGCGGCCGGCCATTTGTCTTTCATGCCATCCCAAGCTGCCTTTTTCAGGTAACCCTCGGCAGGGTTGCCACAATCATACAGCGCTTCCGGGTTGGGACCCTTGGCTGGATCCTTGTCGCAACCATCTTCCCATGCCGGGAACTCAACGAACTCACCAGGCCAAACAGCTTCGGCGAAGTTTGGTGTCCAGTTAAAGACCAAAACCGGCGTTTTGTCGGCCTCTGCCGCGCCAATTTCGGCCCAAAGGGCTGCGGCTGAACCCGCATTGATCACTGTAAAGTTCAGATCCAGTGCTTCGGCGCGTTCTTTACCATGCTTCAACCAGTCGACCGGCCCATCCAGATACCGGCCCTTGTCGCCAGTTTCGGCTGTCGCGAACAGGTGCGCGCAGTCGTTCAGAGCTTGCCAGTCCGGCAGGCCCGGGCAGGATTCCTTGGTCCACATCGGATACCACCAATCCTCGCGCGTGACCGCATCATGATCGCCCGCATCATGCAGACCACCTTTTTCCAGTGCCGCCCGATAGGATGCACCAAAGGCACCTTCCCAGACTTCCATCTCCAGCGCGACATCGCCCAAACGTACCGATTCATAGACGGCCTGACTGTCGGTGGTGACATATTCTACGTTGTTGCCCATCTCTTCGAAGATCAGGCCTACAACATTCGACATGACGATCTGGCTGGACCAGTTGTGAATGGGGATTACGATCGGGTCGCTGCTGTCTTCGGCAGCCGCGCCAGTTCCCGCTACTGCTGCCAAGGTTGCAGCAGAAAGTAGGTTTGTAAGTTTCATGTTTGCTCCCTGAGTGACATTCATTTTTGAGTTGAGGACTCTTCCGGCCCCGAATTCATGCATTCTGCCCAAGATCGTCTAATGTGCAGAACAGAAATTTGAGGGGCTTTGACCATAATTTCTTGAGGCTAATCCGACTTTTTGCTATCTTAACAGACAGTTGCCTGATCGAATGCCGCCTGTTGCGGGCAAATGTTTTTGATCGCGCAGTCGTCCAGCTCGGGAAAAGGCCCCCAAATGCCAAAAAAAGCGCCAGTCACCGGGAAAGTCTTGCCGCCGCTGGACTATTTGTTGGCATTTGAAGCCGCTGCCAAGGTACAGAGTTTTGCGCAAGCCAGCAAAGTGCTGAATATCTCAGAGACCGCAATCAGCCGCAAAGTGCGCTTGCTGGAACAGCACTATGATGTGCCCTTGTTTGTACGGGGGCATCGTTCTGTTTCCCTTACTCAGCAGGGTGCCATCCTTCTGGCAACCGTGGAAAAGTCACTAGACCTGATGCGGGATGTCAGCCGCGACATGCTGGCCAAGCATCAGGCCAATACGGTTTCGATCTCGGCGACCAATTCTGTTGCGTCTCTTTGGCTGATGCCGCAACTTCGCAAGTTCAACAAATCCAATGGCCGTATCCGCATCTCTTTGGTGTCTTCTGACAGTGATGCAGAATGCCTGTCAGATTCTATGGACCTGACAATTCTGCGGGGGGATGGCGACTGGCCGGGGTATGAGGCAAAGCTTCTATTCGGAGAAACCGTTTTTCCGGTTTGCAGCCCCGAGTACCTCAAAAGTAATCCCAATGCGGCGGATCTTTCTGCGTTACCGGAACTTGACCTTATTGAGGTCACCAGCGGCCATGCAGAATGGATGACATGGCGTGCATGGTTCAGTGGCAATGGTGTATCGACGTCATCAATGGAACAGGCTGTCGCGTTCAACACCTATCCATTGTCTGTACAGGCAGCGGTTGATGGGTTGGGAATTGCATTGGGTTGGGCCCATCTTGTTGACCCATTGCTGGAAAGCGGCGCTTTGGTCAGGCCAGTCCAGGACGCATCGGTGCGAACGGAGTCAGGATACTACCTGCTGAAAAGGCCTTTCAACAGTGCTTTTCCAGAGCAGTTGATAGTCGAAGATTGGCTGCTGGGTCTTAGTGAAGGTCGGAAAAGATACGCCTGAATTGGGTTGTTGGTGGCTGGGCATTGATGGTGAGTTTGGCTGTGGGCTGTTTGGCAACTACAACTCGCGTATTGACCCAGGGGAATAATTATTTACTTTAAAGAAAAATAAACGAATCTGGGTTGGTGCGCTGCCGATCCGGCCAAGACGTTGTCAGACTTTTCCAACCGGGGGTTTTGCCCAATGAGCTATAAATCGGACATTGAAATTGCGCGCGAGGCGCAGAAGAAGCCTATTCAGGAAATCGGCGCTAAGATCGGCATCGATTCTGCTGATCTGCTGCCCTATGGCCATGACAAGGCGAAGGTGAGCCAGGAGTTCATCAACTCGGTTCAGGGTCGAGAAGACGGCAAGCTGGTGCTGGTCACCGCGATCAACCCGACGCCTGCGGGTGAGGGTAAGACGACCACGACCGTTGGTCTGGGTGATGGTCTGAACCGCATTGGCAAGAATGCGATGATCTGTATCCGCGAAGCCTCGCTGGGCCCGAACTTCGGCATGAAGGGCGGCGCTGCAGGGGGCGGTTACGCGCAGGTTGTTCCGATGGAGGAAATGAACCTGCACTTTACCGGGGATTTCCACGCGATCACCTCGGCGCATTCGCTGCTGTCGGCGATGATCGACAACCACATTTACTGGGGCAATGAAGCCGAGATCGATGTACGCCGCGTCGCATGGCGTCGCGTGGTCGACATGAATGACCGTGCCCTGCGTCAGATCACGGCGTCCCTGGGTGGTGTGTCGAACGGCTTCCCGCGCGAAACCGGCTTTGACATCACCGTGGCGTCCGAGGTCATGGCGATCCTGTGCCTGTCCAACGACCTGAAGGATCTGGAAAAGCGTCTGGGTGACATCATCGTGGCCTATCGCCGCGACAAGACCGCTGTTTACTGCCGCGACATCAAGGCCGAAGGCGCAATGACCGTGCTGCTGAAAGACGCGATGCAGCCGAACCTGGTGCAGACGCTGGAAAACAACCCAGCCTTTGTCCACGGTGGCCCGTTCGCCAATATCGCGCATGGCTGTAACTCGGTCATTGCCACCAAGACTGCTTTGAAAGTGGCTGACTACGTTGTGACTGAGGCTGGCTTTGGGGCCGATCTGGGCGCCGAGAAGTTCATGAACATCAAGTGCCGTAAGGCGGGCATCGCGCCGTCTGCAGTGGTGCTGGTTGCCACCGTGCGTGCAATGAAGATGAACGGCGGCGTTGCCAAGGCCGATCTGGGTGCGGAAAACGTCGACGCAGTCAACTCGGGCTGTGCCAACCTTGGTCGTCACATCGAGAACGTGAAATCCTTTGGCGTGCCAGTTGTGGTTGCCATCAACCACTTCGTCACCGACACCGATGCCGAAGTGCAGGCGGTCAGCGACTATTGCGCCGAACATGGGGTTGAGGCGGTTCTGTCGCGTCACTGGGAGCTGGGCTCGGAAGGCTCTGCGCCGCTGGCAGAGAAGGTTGTCGAGATCGTCGAAGGCGGCAGTGCCAACTTCGCACCGATCTATCCCGATGACATGCCGCTGTTCGAGAAGATCGAAACCATCGCCAAGCGCATCTACCGCGCCGACGAGGTTCTGGCCGACAACAAGATCCGCAACCAGCTGCGTGAATGGGAAGAGGCCGGATACGGCAATCTGCCGGTCTGCATGGCCAAGACGCAGTATTCGTTCTCGACCGATCCGACCTTGCGCGGCGCGCCCACCGGCCATTCAGTTCCGGTGCGTGAGGTACGCCTGAGCGCGGGTGCCGGCTTCATCGTGGTTGTCTGCGGTGAGATCATGACCATGCCCGGTCTGCCACGCAAACCGGCTGCGGAAACCATCTGCCTCAATGACGCAGGTGAGATCGAGGGCTTGTTCTAAGCCGCCGAATAGGACATCTCGTGGTCCGGGGTTTTCCCGGGCCATGAGGAGATCGCGATGCCCACTCTGACACCGCCGCAAGACTGTGCAACGATGCAGGATCTGCGGGTTCAGATCGACAAGCTGGACCGCCAACTGATCGAAATGTTGGTGGCGCGCGCAGGCTACATTGACCGCGCGTCCGAGCTGAAGCCGGGCGAGGGCCTGCCTGCCCGTATCCCGGACCGTGTCGAAGACGTGGTGCACCGCGTGCGCGCAAGCTCGGCCGAGTTGGGAATGGATCCGGATTTGGCCGAAAGACTGTGGCGCATGTTGATTGACTGGTCGATTGCACGTGAGGAACGTGTTCTCGGCCCGGACTGAATGACCGGGCGCTTCACGCGCCCGATCCGTTTTTGAAAGAAGGGATCAAAGGATGGTAGCCCAGGTTATCGACGGCAAGGCCTTTGCGGCCAAGGTCCGTGCGCAAGTGGCCGATCAGGTTGCAAAGCTGAAAGAAGAAAACGGCATCACCCCCGGTCTGGCGGTGGTTCTGGTGGGCGAAGACCCGGCCAGCCAGGTCTATGTCCGCTCCAAGGGCAAGATGACCGTCGAGGTCGGCATGAACTCGTACGAGCACAAGCTGGATGTCGATACCTCGGAAGAGGACCTGCTGGCGCTGGTCGAAAAGCTGAACAACGATCCGGCTGTGCACGGAATCCTGGTTCAACTGCCGCTGCCCAAGCATCTGAACGAGGACCTGGTGATCAATTCGATCGACCCGGCCAAGGATGTGGACGGGTTCCATATCTCCAACGTGGGCCTGTTGGGCACCGGTCAGAAATCGATGGTGCCCTGCACCCCGCTGGGCTGTCTGATGATGCTGCGTGACCACCATGGTTCGCTGTCGGGGATGGATGCGGTTGTGATCGGACGCTCGAACATCGTTGGCAAGCCGATGGCGCAGTTGCTGCTGGGCGACAGCTGCACCGTG
>NZ_JBXWMC010000010.1:0-198692 GCF_059609665.1 Ruegeria sp. YTSC230
GTCTTGCCGTGGTCAACGTGGCCAATCGTGCCGATGTTGACGTGCGGCTTATTACGCTCAAACTTTTCCTTTGCCATGATGGCCTCCTTTTTCGGTAATGAAGGGAGCCCCTGAACAGAGCTCCCTCAAATCTTCGCTTATGCGTATTTCGCCTGGATCTCGTCCGAGATGTTCTGCGGAACCGGATCGTAGTGATCGAACTGCATGGTGAACTGGGCACGGCCCGACGACATCGAACGCAGAGTGTTGATGTAACCGAACATGTTGGCCAGCGGAACGAACGCGTCGATCGCGATGGCGTTGCCACGGTTTTCCTGACCGGAAACCTGACCCCGACGTGATGTCAGGTCGCCGATGATGCCGCCGGTGTATTCTTCCGGGGTGATCACTTCGACCTTCATGATCGGCTCAAGCAGTTTCGCACCGGCTTTGCGCATGCCTTCACGCATACCCATACGAGCCGCGATTTCAAACGCCAGAACCGAGGAGTCCACGTCGTGGTATTTACCTTCGATCAGGGCAACTTTGAAGTCGATCACGGGGAAGCCAGCCAGCGGGCCGCTATCCATGACGGATCTGATGCCTTTTTCGACACCCGGGATATATTCCTTGGGTACCGAACCACCAACAACGCGGGATTCGAACGAATAGCCTTCGCCCGGCTCTGTCGGCGAGATGATCATCTTCACCTCAGCGAACTGACCCGAACCACCCGACTGTTTCTTGTGGGTGTAAACGATCTCGGCTTCGTGACCGATGGTTTCGCGATAGGCCACCTGCGGCGCACCAATGTTCGCTTCAACCTTGAATTCACGCTTGAGACGGTCAATCAGGATGTCCAGGTGAAGTTCGCCCATGCCCTTCATGATGGTCTGACCAGATTCCAGGTCAGTTTCCACACGGAAGGACGGGTCTTCTGCGGCCAAACGGCCCAGACCCTGGCTCATTTTTTCCTGGTCAGCCTTGGTTTTCGGCTCAACCGCGATCTCGATCACCGGATCGGGAAAGGTCATGGTTTCCAGAACCACCGGATCACCGGTCGCACACAGAGTGTCGCCCGTGGTGGTGTCTTTCAGACCTGCCAGTGCGATAATGTCACCTGCGAATGCTTCCGTGATTTCCTCACGATCATTCGAGTGCATCATCATCATCCGGCCGATGCGCTCTTTCTTACCCTTGGTCGAGTTCAGAAGCGTGTCGCCTTTGGCCAGAGTACCCGAGTAGATGCGGGTAAAGGTCAGCGAGCCAACAAAGGGGTCGTTCATGATTTTGAACGCCAGGCCTGAGAACGCCATGTCATCATCCGCACGGCGGGCAATGTTACGGGTTTCTTCTTCGTCACCGGGTTTGAAGCCCATGTAATCGACAACGTCCAGCGGGCTGGGCAGATAGTCGATCACAGCATTCAACAGCGGCTGAACGCCTTTGTTCTTGAACGCCGAACCACCCAGAACCGGAACAAACGCGATTTCCAGGGTACCTTTGCGCAGCAGGGCGCGCAGGGTCGGAACGTCGGGCTCATTGCCTTCCAGGTATTCCATCATCGCGTCGTCGTCCATTTCGACGGCCGCTTCGACCATTTTACCGCGCCATTCGTCAGCCATGTCTTTCAGGCTGTCACGGATCGGTGCTTTGACCCAGCTTGCGCCCAGGTCTTCGCCCTGCCACAGCCATTCTTCCATGGTGACCAGGTCGATCAGGCCTTCCAGCTCGGTTTCTGCGCCGATCGGAATACCAACCGGAACAGCACGTGCGCCGGTACGGTCTTCGATCATTGCAACGCAGTTGAAGAAGTCCGCGCCGATCTTATCCATCTTGTTGACGAACACCATACGCGGAACCTTGTAGCGGTCAGCCTGACGCCACACGGTTTCGGTCTGGGGCTCAACACCGGCGTTTGCGTCCAGAACGCAAACGGCACCGTCGAGAACCGCCAGCGAACGCTCAACTTCAATGGTGAAGTCAACGTGGCCGGGGGTGTCGATGATGTTCAGGCGGTGCTTGGGCGAGTCAGCAGTTTCACCGTCTTCGGTGCGTTCCCAAAACGTGGTGGTCGCAGCCGAAGTAATGGTAATACCGCGCTCCTGCTCCTGCTCCATCCAGTCCATGGTGGCTGCACCATCGTGCACCTCACCGATGTTGTGGGATTTGCCGGTGTAATACAGGATGCGTTCCGAACAGGTCGTTTTACCTGCATCGATATGCGCCATAATACCGAAGTTACGGTAATGGTTGAGTGTATATTCGCGTGCCATTTTGATAAGCCTCTGGAATTACCAACGGTAGTGGCTGAAGGCTTTGTTCGCCTCGGCCATCTTGTGGGTGTCTTCGCGCTTTTTCACGGCAGTACCGCGGGACTGTACGGCGTCCAGCAGTTCGCCCGCAAGGCGCTCTTCCATGGTGTTTTCGTTACGGCCACGCGCAGCAGTGATCAGCCAGCGGATGGCCAGTGCTTCGCGGCGCTCAGGGCGCACTTCGACCGGAACCTGATAGGTTGCACCACCAACCCGGCGCGAGCGAACCTCGACCGACGGTTTGATATTGTCGAGCGCTTCGTGGAACACTTCGACAGGAGCGCGCTTGATCTTGCCTTCAACGCGGTCAAAAGCGTTGTAAACGATGCGCTCTGCGACCGACTTTTTGCCGTCGATCATCAGGTTGTTCATGAATTTGGTCAGTACCTTGTCGCCAAATTTGGCGTCAGGCAGGACTTCGCGTTTTTCGGCGGCGTGACGACGTGACATATCAGCCTCTCCTTCTTACTTGGGACGCTTCGCGCCGTATTTCGAACGACGTTGCTTACGGTCTTTGACGCCCTGGGTATCCAGAACACCACGCAGGATGTGGTAACGGACACCGGGAAGGTCTTTTACACGGCCGCCACGGATCAGAACAACCGAGTGTTCCTGCAGGTTGTGGCTTTCACCGGGGATGTACGAGATGACCTCGAACCCGTTGGTCAGGCGCACTTTGGCAACCTTACGCATAGCCGAGTTCGGCTTTTTCGGTGTGGTCGTATACACACGAGTACAGACGCCGCGTTTCTGCGGGCACTGCTCCAGGTGCATGGACTTCGAGCGTTTTACTTTGGGCTGACGCGGCTTGCGGATCAGCTGTTGAATAGTTGGCATTCCGGTTTCTTCCCCGTTTTGCAACACACATGACATGCACGCGCATTGCGTGCGGCTAAACTTGCTGCGTTCGTGCGTCCACAAGCGCAAAACCCGCGAGCGTTCCCATTCCGAGGTGAACGTCGCGGTTTGTTATCAGAGGGCGCGAACGATAAAAGTGTCCGGGCCTTGACCAGTTCATTACTGGAATCGGTTGTGGGGCGGCCCCCGGCACCGAGATGACGCGCGTATATGGGGAGTCGGCCCGAGTGTCAACAGCACATACCCGACAAGCCGATTGACGGCGTTTTACCAAGACTTAGCTGCAGCTTCCAGTGCTACTCGCCCGTTGCCGGCAATTGCGGATTTCTGCATAGTGGCCGCGAAACTTTTCGATGGACGAAACATGCAAGTCATTGGCCTGTGCCGCTTTTCCTACCCCGCGATCGGCGGTTATCAGGTGGAACACGAAACTGTCGAAGAGCGTCGTCAATACCTGTATGACCCAGAGCGGCTGGAAGAACGGTTTCGACTGTTCGAAACCACCACCCTACCCGGTTTTCGGGAACAGACAGACGAGGACTTTGAGCTGGTGGTGCTGATCGGTGAATGCCTTCCCAAAAAGTCCATGGACCGGCTGTATGATCTCACCTCGGGCATCAGGCAGATCCGCATCGTCAAGCGCACACCAGCCCGGCATCGCCCTGTCGTCAAAGAGGTTCTGCACAGCGCCCGCACCGACCCGGATCAGCCATGTCTCCAGTTCCGGCATGATGACGATGATGCCGTCTCGGTAGACTTTGTCGAACGTCTGCGCCTTGCGGCGATTGACGCCAAAGGACTGACCCGGAATAGCCGGACGGTCGGGCTGGATTTCAACAGCGGGTTTCTGGCGCGGTTTGGACCGGATGGCACTCAAGCCCTCCCGGTGTTCCGATCCCTTTTGGGCGTTGGGCTGGGGATGTATATTGCCGGCGGCTGCAAACACACGATCATGAGTTTCACGCACCATAAGATCGGTCGTTTCATGCCCGTGATCAGCTATCCCGACGCGCCCATGTGGGTACGTACGCTGAACACCTTCAACGACTCCCCCCATGCCCGCGCCAGCAAGACCGAGCTGTCCCCACTGACACCGGAACAAGAAGGCGAGTTCATTGCGCGATTTGCCATTGAACAGGACAGGGTGCGGCGGGCTCACTCGGCAGGTTGAGACTGACGTTCCCGGAACAGCGTGAAAAGCCCCGCACCCACGACCAGAACAGCGCCCAACATCGTGATCGTATCGGGCCAATCGCCAAAAATTACCCAACCCAGCCCCAAAGCCCAGATCAGGCTGGAATACCGGAACGGCGCGATAAAACCGACGTCGCCTTCGCGCATGACCATGACGCTGCAAAGATATCCGGTTAGAACAAAGACCGCAGCTGACGCCACCATTATGCCTGCGCCCGGCGCTACCGGCTCCCACCCTGTGACTGCAGTTGCGACCCCTGCGGCCACTGTAATGGAAACCGACGTCGCCAATGTAACCGTCAAGGACGGAACATGGGTGGACATACGCCTTGTAATCAGGTCGCGCGCGGTGACGGATGCCACGGCAATCAGAGCGTAGATCGCGTAAATACTGAACCCATCAGGCCCCGGCCGTACGATCAGCAACATTCCAGCAAATCCCATCCCGATCGCTAGAATGCGGCGCCAGCCGATATGTTCACCAAAGAACAAAACAGCCCCCAATGTCACCGTAAGTGGCAACGCCTGAAGAACGGCCGTTACATTTGCAAGCGGCATATGCAAAAGCGCTGTCAGAAAGAAGAATGTGGCCGACAACTCGGCCAGGCAGCGTGCAGCGACAAGCCACTTGTCGTGGCGCGGAAAGTTCAGGTGCAGTGCCCCAAGATGACGCGCCATCAGAAACACCAATAACGTCGCCAAGAATCCACGCATCGCAACCATCTGAAACAGCGGCAAGTCTGCCCCCGCAACTTTGATCAATGCGTCATTCACGGTAAAGGCGGCCATGCTGCCCATCATCAGCATAGCGCCCTTCACATTCGGGGTCATAGTCGCAGAATCCAATACTCAAAAGAAACACGGATCATTGGCCGTAAGTCCTTGTGAGATGTCAATATGCAACCACGGACCCGTCGGTCAGTCGGGCAAGATCACCAGAGTGTGGTCTATTCCGGCAAGGGCCGCGTCTATGCGCTGCGCAATCTCAACCCAATCGCCCCCAGCCAAACCTGCACCAATCATCGGATAGCCGATCCGCGATGCGGGAAACGCGCGTGCAATCTTCGAAAAACAACCCGAGATCGCGTCATATTCCACAAGCGGCACCGGCCCCTCCCAGTGAAACTGGGTATAGGCATTAACCACTACAAATTCGGTCGTGCCCCGCGTGATCTGAACCGAAGAAATCGTTCCGAGTTTTGAACGGGACCCAAGTTCCGTCTGCTTGTCGGCCTCAAGCGCATCAGGGAATTCCGCCGCAATCGCCCGTGCTATCCCGGCCCCCATCGCATGGAAGCAATTGCAACCGTGAATGATGACATCAAACTCACCATTCAGTGCAAGCTGTATCAAATCACCCTTGATTGTAGGCATCACGCATCCCTTGGTCAGTGGGTCGCTGTCTTCGAGACTATTCAGTTGTATCACGATTGGGCAAAAGCACACCAAGGGCAAAAGAAAAGGCCCCGCGAAATCGCAGGGCCTTTCCGTATTTCTATGATGAGAAAGTTACTCGCGGCTTTCCGGTGTTTCCACCAGAACGTCCAGCTCGTCACCGACCATGTCGTCATCCATGACCGGCGCAGCCAAGGCAGCGGCCGCTTCGGCCTCTTCCCGGCGAGCTTCGATCACGACGTTGTCGCGGCCTTGCGCAACCTGGCGCACGGCCTGAGTGGCCCCACCGGTACCGGCTGGGATCAGGCGACCAACGATGACGTTCTCTTTCAGGCCAACCAGTTTGTCCTTCTTGCCCTGAACCGAAGCTTCGGTCAGCACGCGGGTGGTTTCCTGGAACGACGCCGCCGAGATGAACGAACGTGTCTGCAACGAGGCTTTGGTGATCCCCAGAAGGATCGGTTCGCCCTGAGCCGGACGTCCGCCGCGGGCCAACGTCTTCTCATTGGCTGCGTCAAACTCCTGCTTGTCGACATGTTCGCCTTTCAGCAGGGTGGTGTCGCCTGAGTCCAGGATCTCCCACTTCTGCAGCATCTGACGCACGATGACTTCGATGTGCTTGTCGTTGATTTTCACGCCTTGCAGACGATAAACATCCTGCACCTCGTCGATCATGTAATCCGCCAGCGCTTCGACACCCATGATGGACAGGATGTCATGCGGAGCAGGGTTACCGTCCATCAGGTATTCACCCTTCTGGATGAAGTCCCCTTCGGCGACCGGGATGTGCTTGCCCTTGGGTACCATGTACTCGATGGTCTCCATGGACTCGTCAGCCGGCTCGATGCTGATGCGGCGCTTGTTCTTGTAGTCGCGGCCAAAGCGCACGTAACCATCGGCTTCTGCGATGATCGCGTGATCTTTCGGACGACGGGCTTCGAACAGTTCGGCCACACGTGGCAGACCACCGGTGATGTCCTTGGTCTTAGCGCCTTCACGCGGGATACGCGCAACGACTTCACCAGCCTCGATTTTTTCACCGTCTTCGATCGACAGGATCGCATCCACCGACATCGGATAGTGAACCGGGTTGCCCGCATCATTGCGGACCGGCTCGCCATCGTCACCAACCAGAATGATCTCGGGCTTCAGGTCGCTACCTTTGGGGGCGGCGCGCCAGTCGATCACGATCTTCTGGGTCATGCCGGTTGCATCGTCGGTCTCATCGCGGACAGCAATGCCCGAAACAAGGTCGACATACTTCGCGGTACCGGCTTTCTCGGCGATGATCGGCAGGGTGTAGGGATCCCACTCGTACAGCTTGTCGCCACGAGCCACCTTGGCGCCATCCTTGACGAACAGCTTAGAGCCATAGCCCAGCTTGTGGCTGGCACGTTCTTCACCGTGTTCGTCCTTGATCACCAGCTTCATGTTCCGGCCCATGACCAGGATTTCGCCTGCGGAATTGGCCAGAACCTGCGGGTTCTCGAACGAAACCACACCGTCTTGGCTGGCTTCTTGGAATGACTGCTGACCACCTTGGGCAACACCGCCGATGTGGAAGGTCCGCATCGTCAGCTGTGTACCAGGTTCACCGATGGACTGGGCGGCGATGATGCCGACAGCCTCACCCGTGTTGACCCGCGTACCACGTGCAAGGTCACGACCATAGCAGGTGGCACATACACCTTCCTCGGACTCACAAGTCAGAGGCGAGCGGATGCGCATCGAAGCAACACCGGCCTCGTCAATGGTGTCGGCCATGCGTTCATCGATCAGCTGACCCGCAGCGACCAGAACCTCTTCCGTACCCGGACGCAGAACGTCATCGGCAGAAACACGACCCAGCACACGTTCGGCCAGCGATGCAACAACCTCACCATCGTTGACCGCAGCTTCGGCGGTGATCGCACGTTCAGTACCACAGTCGATCTCACGAACGATGCAGTCCTGCGCCACGTCCACCAGACGACGGGTCAGGTAACCCGAGTTCGCCGTCTTCAGAGCGGTATCCGACAGACCCTTACGGGCACCGTGGGTCGAGTTGAAGTACTCGAGAACGGTCAGACCTTCTTTAAAGTTCGAGATGATCGGCGTCTCGATGATGTCACCGTTCGGCTTGGCCATCAGACCACGCATACCGCCCAGCTGTTTCATCTGAGTAACCGAGCCACGCGCACCCGAGTGGGCCATCATGTAGACCGAGTTTGGTTCTTGTTCGGAACCATCCTCTGCCCGATCCGAAGACGAGATCGTGCCCATCATAGCATCGGTGACGCGGTCGTTACACTTCGACCAGGCATCGACAACTTTGTTGTACTTTTCGCCCTGTGTGATCAGACCGTCCATGTACTGCTGTTCAAAGTCTTTTACCTGACTGCGGGTCTCATCAACGATGCCCCACTTGTCATCAGGGATGACCATGTCGTCCTTACCGAACGAGATGCCCGCCTTAAACGCTTCTTTGAAGCCCATCGACATGATCTGGTCACAGAAAATGACTGACTCTTTCTGACCGCAGTAGCGGTAGACGGTGTCGATCACCTGCTGCACTTCTTTCTTCCGCAGCAGACGGTTAACCAGCTCGAACGGGGCCTTGTTGTTCATCGGCAGCAAGGCACCCAGGCGCAGACGGCCCGGAGTTGTCTCGAAACGCTTCTGAACTTCGTTGCCTTCGTCGTCGATCTGCGTGATCCGCGCGGTGATCTTGGTGTGCAGGTGCACTTCGCCGGAATCCAGTGCGTGCTGAACTTCGTCGATCGAACCAAAGACCTTGCCTTCGCCCGGCATGCCTTCGCGTTCCAGCGTCACATAGTACAGACCCAGGATCATATCCTGCGACGGAACGATGATCGGCGCGCCGTTTGCAGGCGACAGAACGTTGTTCGTCGACATCATCAGAACACGGGCTTCCAGTTGCGCCTCAAGGCTGAGGGGCACGTGAACCGCCATCTGGTCACCGTCGAAGTCAGCGTTGAAGGCCGAGCAGACCAGCGGGTGCAGCTGAATCGCCTTACCTTCGATCAGAACCGGCTCAAACGCCTGAATGCCCAAACGGTGCAGTGTCGGCGCACGGTTCAGCATGACAGGGTGTTCGCGGATCACCTCGTCGAGGATATCCCACACTTCGGGACGCTCTTTCTCGACCAGTTTCTTCGCCTGCTTCACGGTCGAAGACAGACCCTTGGCTTCAAGGCGCGAGTAGATGAACGGCTTGAACAGCTCCAGCGCCATCTTCTTAGGCAGACCACACTGGTGCAGCTTGAGTTCCGGACCGGTCACGATGACCGAACGGCCCGAAAAGTCGACGCGCTTACCCAGAAGGTTCTGACGGAAGCGACCCTGCTTACCCTTCAGCATGTCCGACAGCGATTTCAGCGGACGCTTGTTGGCGCCGGTGATCACGCGGCCACGACGGCCGTTGTCGAACAGAGCGTCCACGGATTCCTGCAACATCCGCTTTTCGTTGCGGACGATGATGTCAGGTGCGCGCAGTTCGATCAGACGCTTCAGACGGTTGTTCCGGTTGATGACGCGGCGATACAGATCGTTCAGATCCGAAGTCGCGAAACGGCCACCATCCAGCGGAACCAGCGGACGCAGTTCCGGCGGAATGACCGGGATCACGGTCATCACCATCCACTCAGGCCGGTTGCCCGACTCGAGGAAGGATTCAACAACCTTCAGGCGTTTGATGATCTTCTTGGGCTTCAGTTCACCGGTTGCTTCGGCCAGATCAGCGCGCAGCTGCTCGGCTTCGGCTTCCAGATCGATCTGGGCCAACATCTCACGGATAGCTTCGGCACCGATGTTCGCGGTGAACGCGTCCATGCCATAGGCATCCTGCGCGTCCATGTACTCTTCTTCGGTCAGCATCTGGCCATAAGACAGGTCGGTCAGACCGGGCTCGATAACGACATAGTTTTCAAAGTACAGAACACGTTCCAGATCGCGCAGCGTCATGTCCAGCATCAGACCGATGCGGGACGGCAGCGATTTCAGGAACCAGATATGCGCAACGGGTGCTGCCAGTTCGATGTGGCCCATACGCTCGCGGCGGACTTTCTGCAGGGTGACTTCCACACCGCATTTCTCGCAGACAACGCCGCGATACTTCATCCGCTTGTATTTGCCGCAAAGACATTCGTAATCTTTGATCGGGCCAAAGATACGTGCGCAGAACAGACCGTCACGCTCGGGCTTGAACGTCCGGTAGTTGATGGTTTCGGGTTTCTTGATCTCGCCATAGGACCAAGACAGAATCCGCTCGGGCGACGCCAGGGAGACTTTGATCTCGTCAAAGACTTTCGGCGGCGTCAGCGGGTTGAACGGGTTATTGGTGATTTCCTGGTTCATTTTGCGTCCTTACAAATTGGGATGGGATGAGTTTGGGGCGTTGCCGCCCCTACTCTTCCTCCGCATCCAGGAGTTCCATATTCAGGCCGAGGCCACGGACTTCTTTAACCAGAACGTTGAACGATTCCGGCACGCCCGCTTCAAAGTTATCCTCGCCCTTGACGATCGACTCATAGACCTTGGTCCGGCCGGCGACGTCATCCGATTTCACGGTGAGCATCTCCTGCAGGGTGTAGGCGGCGCCGTAAGCTTCCAGAGCCCAGACTTCCATCTCACCAAAGCGCTGACCACCAAACTGCGCCTTACCACCCAGCGGCTGCTGGGTAACCAGGCTGTACGGCCCGGTTGAACGCGCGTGGATTTTGTCATCCACAAGGTGGTGCAGTTTCAGCAGGTACTTGATGCCAACGGTCACAGGACGCGCAAATTGCTCACCCGTACGACCGTCGAACAGAACCGACTGACCGCTTTCCGAGAAGCCCGCACGCACCAGCGCGTCGTTGACGTCAGCCTCTTTGGCTCCGTCAAAGACGGGGGTCGCGATCGGAACACCGCGGGTCACGTTGCCCGCCGCCTCGATCAGATGACCTTCGTCCATGCCGGCAATGCCTTCTTCATAGACATTCTCGCCATAGGCCAGCTTCATCGCTTCGCGAACCGGGGTCAGGTCGCCAGAACGGCGGTATTCACCCAGTGCTTCGTCGATGTTCAGACCCAGACCGCGTGCGGCCCAACCCATGTGGGTTTCAAGGATCTGTCCAACGTTCATACGCGAAGGCACGCCCAGTGGGTTCAGACAGAAGTCAACCGGAGTACCATCAGCCAGGAACGGCATGTCTTCCATCGGAACAACCTTGGAGATCACACCTTTGTTTCCGTGACGACCGGCCATCTTGTCGCCCGGCTGCAGCTTACGCTTCACGGCGATGAAGACTTTAACCATCTTCATCACACCCGGCGGCAGGTCGTCACCACGACGGACTTTCTCGACCTTGTCTTCGAAACGGGCATCCAGAGCGCGCTTGAGCACTTCGTATTGCTCGTTCAGAGCCTCTACGATCTGGGCGTCCTTCTCGTCTTCCAACGCCAGCTGCCACCACTGACCACGGGTCAACATGTCCAGCAGTTCCTCGGTGATCACCGATCCTGCCTTGACACCTTTCGGGCCTTTGACAGCGGTCTTACCCAGGATCAGACCTTGCAGACGCGCATAAATGTTGCGGTCAAGGATCGCCAACTCGTCGTCCCGGTCACGGGCCAGACGTTCGACTTCCTCACGCTCGATCTGCAGCGCACGCTCGTCTTTTTCCACACCGTGACGGTTGAAGACGCGGACTTCCACGACCGTACCGTAATCACCCGGCTTCACGCGCAACGAGGTATCGCGCACGTCAGATGCTTTTTCACCAAAGATGGCGCGCAGCAGCTTTTCTTCCGGGGTCATCGGGCTTTCGCCCTTCGGAGTGATCTTGCCGACCAGAATATCGCCCGGCTCAACATCCGCGCCGATGTAAACGATGCCAGCCTCGTCGAGGTTGCGCAGCGCTTCTTCACCGACGTTCGGGATGTCGCGGGTGATCTCTTCCGGACCCAGCTTCGTGTCACGGGCGGCGACTTCGAATTCCTCGATATGGACCGAGGTAAAGACGTCATCACGCGCGATACGTTCGCTGATCAGGATCGAGTCTTCGTAGTTGTAGCCATTCCAAGGCATGAACGCGACGACCACGTTCTTACCCAGTGCCAGTTCACCGATATCGGTGGACGGACCATCAGCGACAACCTCGCCTTTCGTGACAGTGTCACCCACTTTCACCAGCGGACGCTGGTTGATGCAGGTGTTCTGGTTCGAACGTTGGAATTTGCGCAGACGGTAGATGTCCACACCCGCGTCGCCCAGTTCCAGATCTTCGGTAGCACGAATAACGATACGCTGGGCATCGACCTGGTCGATGATACCGGCACGTTTCGCCTGAATCGCAGCACCCGAGTCGATCGCAACCTTTTCCTCGATACCGGTGCCGACCAGCGGCGCCTCGGCCCGCAGCAGCGGAACCGCCTGACGTTGCATGTTCGAACCCATCAAGGCCCGGTTGGCGTCGTCATTTTCAAGGAATGGAATCAGCGACGCGGCGACCGATACCAACTGTTTCGGGCTGACGTCGATCAGGTCCACATTCTCGCGCGGGGCCAGAGTGTAGTCGCCCGACTGACGGGTCGACACCAGATCGTTGATGAACTTGCCATCCGCATCCAGCGTCGCGTTCGCCTGCGCCACTGTGTGACGCATTTCCTCAGTCGCGGACATGTAGTGAACCTCATCGGTCACCTCGGCGTCTTTGACGACGCGGTACGGTGTTTCGATGAAGCCATACTTGTTCACGCGGGCGAAGGTGGCCAGCGAGTTGATCAGACCGATGTTCGGACCTTCCGGCGTCTCAATCGGGCACATCCGGCCATAGTGGGTCGGGTGAACGTCGCGCACCTCAAAGCCCGCACGCTCACGTGTCAGACCACCGGGGCCAAGCGCCGAGAGACGGCGTTTGTGAGTGACTTCCGACAGCGGGTTGGTCTGGTCCATGAACTGCGACAGCTGCGACGAGCCGAAGAATTCACGAACAGCAGCAGCTGCCGGTTTCGCATTGATCAGGTCCTGCGGCATGACGGTGTCGATCTCGACCGACGACATACGCTCTTTGATCGCGCGCTCCATGCGCAGCAGGCCAACGCGGTACTGGTTTTCCATCAGTTCGCCGACCGAACGGACACGACGGTTACCAAGGTGGTCGATATCGTCGATGTCACCTTTGCCGTCGCGCAGCTCCACCAACGCCTTGATGCAGGCCACGATGTCTTCGCGGCGCAGGGTGCGCAGTGTATCCGGCGCATCCAGAGCCAGACGCATGTTCATCTTCACGCGGCCAACGGCGGACAGGTCATAACGTTCGCTGTCGAAGAACAGCGTGTCGAACAGTGCCGAGGCCGCTTCGACGGTGGGCGGTTCACCTGGACGCATAACACGGTAGATATCCATCAGCGCGGTGTCCCGGCCCATGTTTTTATCTGCTGCCATGGTGTTGCGCATGTACGGACCGACGTTGATGTTGTCGATGTCCAGAACCGGAATCTCGGTGACGCCGGCATCGATCAGCTCTTTGACAGTGCCGCCGATCAGATCGCCGTCCTTGTCATATTCAAGCGTCAGCTCATCACCGGCTTCGACGTAGATCGCACCGGTTTCTTCATTGATGACGTCTTTGGCGACGAATTTGCCAACGATATGATCGAATGGAACAAGCAGGTTGGTGACAGTGCCTTCGTCGATCAGTTTCTTGACAGCGCGCGGTGTGACCTTTTTGCCTGCTTCAGCAATCACTTCACCCGATTTCGCATCAATCAGATCATAAGTCGGACGGGTACCGCGCACACGTTCCGGGAAGAACGGAGCGATCCAACCCTTCTTCTTGTCCAGCTTGTAGGACACGGTGTTGTAGTACGCGTCCATGATCGCTTCCTGATCCAGACCCAGCGCATAAAGCAGGGTCGTCACAGGCAGTTTGCGGCGACGGTCGATACGGGCGAACACGATGTCCTTGGCGTCGAACTCAAAGTCCAGCCAGCTGCCGCGATACGGGATGATGCGGCAAGCAAAGAGCAGTTTACCCGAAGAGTGGGTCTTGCCCTTGTCGTGGTCAAAGAACACGCCGGGCGAACGGTGCATCTGGGACACGATCACACGCTCGGTGCCGTTCACGATGAACGTACCATTGGGCGTCATCAGGGGCATGTCGCCCATGAATACGTCCTGTTCTTTAATGTCTTTGACGGATTTGGCGCCGGTGTCCTCATCGACATCGAACACGATCAGACGCAGAGTGACCTTCAGCGGCGCGCTGTAGGTCATGTCGCGCTGCATGCACTCTTCGACGTCATATTTAGGTTTTTCCAGATCGTATTTCACGAACTCCAGAACGGAGGTTTCGTTGAAATCCTTGATCGGGAAGACCGATTGGAACACGCCTTTGATGCCTTCGCCGTCTGTGGGCACATCTGCATCGCCGGAGCGCAGGAATAGATCATAAGAGGATTTCTGGACCTCAATGAGGTTCGGCATCTCCAGCACTTCGCGGATTTTGCCGTAATATTTACGAAGACGTTTCTGGCCAAGGAACGTTTGAGCCATGTCAGATGTCACCTTTCGATGTTCTCAGCGGACAAAGACACCGTCGGGCCCCGGTGCCTTGCACATTAGAGACGACACGTCCGGATCAATTCGTGGCCACCGTCCCGAATGGCAGCCTCCCGATCCGCGAACCGCGTCTTAGAAAACGCCCCATTTATCAGAGGCCCTTTCTAAGACAGGTTCGGCTGGACCCGGAATTTTCCGGATCCAGCCAAATTTTCCGGTGCATCAGCGATGCACCTGTCGAATGGCTTAGGCCAGCTCGACTTCGGCGCCAGCTGCTTCCAGCTTGCCTTTGACTTCTTCGGCTTCGTCTTTCGACACGCCTTCTTTGATCTTGCCGCCAGCTTCGACCAGTTCTTTGGCTTCTTTCAGGCCCAGACCGGTGATGCCGCGAACTTCTTTGATCACGTTGATTTTCGAAGCGCCGGCGTTTTTCAGAACGACGTCGAATTCGGTTTTTTCTTCCTCAGCTGCGCCACCGGCGTCGCCACCGGCTGCCATGACAACTGCGCCGCCTGCTGCGGGCTCGATGCCATATTCGTCTTTGAGGATGGTTTTCAGTTCTTGTGCTTCCAGCAGGGTCAGACCCACGATGCTTTCTGCGAGTGCTTTCAGATCAGCCATTTTATCAGCTCTTTCCGTTTACAGTGTGTGTTCCAACGTCAGGGTAGTTACCCTACGCAGATCATTCAGTGCCAACCGCTTACGCAGCTTCCGCCTTCTCTTCGATGGTGGAAAGGATGCTTGCGATGTTGCTTGCAGGTGCGCCAATTGCGCCAGCGATGTTCGAAGCAGGTGCGCCAAGCATGCCCGCGATAGTAGCAATAAGCTCCTCGCGCGAAGGCATTTTCGACACGGCTTCGACGCCGGCACGATCCAGAGCGTTCTCACCCATTGCACCGCCAAGAATTTCGAACTTTTGGTTCTCTTTGGCGTAGTCCTGGGCCACTTTGGCTGCTGCCACAGGGTCCTCGGAATAGGTCAGAACGGTCATACCCGTCAGCAGGTCGGCAATGCTTTCACATGGCTTTCCGTCGAGGGCGATTTTGGCGAGCCTGTTCTTGGCAACACGCACGGAGCCACCCGCGTCACGAGCACGTGCGCGAAGGTCCTGCATCTCGGCAACTGTCAGACCGGCGTAGTGCGAAACCACTACGACGCCAGAGCTTTCGAAGATTTGGCCGAGTTCCTCGACCACTTTCTCTTTCTGGGCTCTATCCACAGTTCTCTCCAAGTTTGGGGCGATATCTCACCCCGGCTCATATTAGCCGCAGCTTTCGCTTCGGCGTTCAGGTCCGTTGTTACGGGATTGGCCAAAATGCGCCCGAGGGTTGGACCCCCCAGAATTCTTTGGTCTTACCCGTCTCAGGCAGGGAATTAAGGGGCCATATGGCACCACCCACCGTCTTGGACGAAACAAAATAAAGCGCACGACGAATCGCACGCTTTACTTCGTAGCCCTACTTAGGGCAGATGGGGCCGGTTTCCAAGGGGTAAATTGCGGTTTCCGCAGGTTCGCAACAGCATCTGTCGAAAACGATCTCCACCCCGCTCGGGGCCTAGCCTACACATGGGCGCGGATTTGCGGAATTCAACGCGCAAACGCCAAATCAAGCAGGTCCAAGCATCGACTTTCCGTTGACACGGACATCGCACTGTTATCCTGTCCGGGGACTGGACAATAACACTCAGGACTTGGCTCGTTGGCTGGAACGCTGCCCCTTTCAGACGAAGAAGATGCCCGCGTCGCCTGGTATATCGACGAGTTTTCAAACCAGTTCCTGAAAGAACCCATCCGCCGCTATGAATGCATCTACCGATCGCATGCGTTCGACGACACGCGATCCGTCGTGATACTGCATACCGCAGCGCAGGCTTTCGCCCTTAAGATCGATACGCAATCGCCAGACACCGGGCGATTGCGGAACGAATATGACCTGCTCGTCGAACTGTACCGATTTTTTGAGGGCAATGAGACGTCGCGCGTTGTCCGGCCCGTTTACCTCTCGCCAGGTGGTGCTTTTCTGGTCACCGAATACATCAATCGGCCAACTGCCGTTGATCTGATCTATAACAGCAAAGACGATGATCAGGTCGCCCAGGTGTACCGCCGCGCCGGGTCGTGGCTGAACGATCTTCACAGTCGCAACCCGCCTGTTCGTTACGCCTTTCGCCCCAGGTGGATGACAGACAGCCTGAAAGAGCTGATGACGGCCGTTCCCAACAAAATTGCGAACCAAAGCCGGACGATGGTGAACCTGATGCTGTCCGAAGGGACCCGCCTGAAGGGCACCGAGGACCTGCGCGTGTTTTCACATGGCGATTATCACGGGCAGAACCTGATAGTGGGACAGGGGAAAACGATTGGTCTGGATTTCACCGAAGCCCGAGACAAGCTAGCGGTCTACGATATCGTCGATTTTCTAAAAGCGGATATTTTTCGGAATGGCGGCGCATTCGGTGTCGACCGAAGCGGTATCCTTAAAAGAAACAAAGACATGTTCTTTCGCCTTTACCGACATCCTGTCAATGTTGAAATCCTGGATTATTGTCTCCGCGGACGGCTATTGAAAGACTGGTTGGCCTTGTGGCGAAACGACCACGAATGCAGCGAATTCGAAAGAGACAAGCGGCAAAGACTGGGCGATCGCCTACAGGTCGCGTTCCAGCACCGTTGAGCTGGATGGATGGTCAGCGTAAATGACGAGATTGTGAGCGACATCGCGCAAATCTTAGTTGACCGAACTATCCCAAGAAACGTTATCCCAAACCATAACCCACGCGGCGTTTGTCAGTTTAGGCCGACAAAATCCGCCACACAGAAGGTAAGTCGCTTACATGGTTCTCCGCAGTTTTTTTGCTCAGGACAGCTCCAGCCTGGTCGCTACTTTTGTCCCGGATACAGCTGACGCGAACGATATCGTGGTCGGAGGCTCGATCATCAACAATTCGGACACACCGGATGGCACCATCTTTACCTACTCGGGCGGCACCGGCACCACCATGACACTGGATGACACTGCTGGCAGCCCTGACGTTTTCGACGATGACCTGCCAGCTGGCCACGTCATCACGAATGGTGGCGGCATAGTGACAAACGGCATGCAGGTAGAATCTGAGTCAATTATCACGGTGCGAGCCCTGGATGACGATCTCAACCCGACCGGGCCAGAAATCACCATCTATGTGTTTTCCCAAGGCGGCGTGACGCAGGACGTTTGGGGCTATGCTACATCTGCCCCGCTAGATACCGGAACGTCGTATGTCAAAACCGGTGGTTCAAATGCCGGGTCGTCGGCTTATGCTGACTATGTTACCTGCTTTGGGCCGGGAACCCTTATCGAAACTGCCGACGGTATCGTTGACGTTCAAGACCTCACAAAAGGTCAACGCGTCTGGACACGGGACAGCGGATTTCAACCGATCCTCTGGATCGGAACGACCGGGGTTCATGGTCATGGGTCATTTGCTCCGGTGGTGATCGAGGCCGGCGCTATCGGGAACACGAAAGAGCTGGTGGTTTCGCAACAGCATCGAATTCTGATCGGCTCACCTGCCACTGACATGCTTTTTGGATCATCCGAAGTGTTCGTGGCCGCCAAGCACCTGTGTGGCCTGCCGGGGGTTTCGATCCGCCCGACGGATCGCATTACCTACACCCACTTCATGTTCGACCGACACCACATTGTCCGGTCCAACGGCGCGCTGACAGAAAGCTACTATTTCGGCGAAAATGCAAAATACGCGCTGTCGTCCCCGCAACGGTCGGAAATTCTGGCGCTGTTCCCTTCGGCCGAGGATGTTAGCGATGCGTTTCGACACACCGCAGTCCCAACAATTAGCGCTCGTGAGGCGGGTGTATTGCGTGCATACATCTGACCCGACCTCGCCGGGTCAGATGCAATCTAGATTACCCCACATAACAAACGAAACAACTGGAATAGGGGGGGTGTACCTCTATCGATCTACGATTCCTCTCCTCTCAACTCTTCCGCAGTTGTTCTTACTGTGTGATCCAATTCAAACTTGGCATCCAAGTGCTCCAGCACATATTTTTTGAAATCCTGAATCGTGCTGTCGTCATCGAGTTGCCGCAGGGCTTGTAAAAAAATACTGACCACTCCACCGTCATGTTCGCTCGCACGCTCCACATCGGCAAAACGCTTGTGCACGATTTCCGGAAGTTCAATCAAAGATGCATTCACCAGTTTGCCGCGTTGCCAATCCTCGCGCGCAATTTTCTCTTCAGCTCGCCGATTACCGTCTTGTCGCGCCATGACGCGAAGATGCCCTCCTGGGCGTTCACGCATTAGCTCCATGACATTCTGCTGTCTCGAACGAACGGCCTCCTGCCCCCCTTCCTTCTCGATGTAGTCCTTCAGCGCGTTGACGGCCCATGATGGGCATTTCCTGCTGCTGGCGCGCTGTGGGTCTGCCAACCACGATTGCAACGTCCTGTTCGTCACCTTGCGAGAAGTTTCGCCCTCCAAAACAAGCTCCACAAACGAACAGTTTCCGGCGAATGTACCATTTACAAGCCGCTGCATCTCCGAACGGTTTCTTTCTTCGTCAATCGTCTGCCGGAGGTCATCAAAAATCCCGTTAATCCGCTGCTCATCAAGATTTTTCTCGGCTCCGTCCGCAATCTCAAATGATACACCAGTGCCTTGCGCCTCATAATTAATGCCTATAACCACACCTGTTTCGCAGTGTGTAGCTTGGGCATTGAAATACCGGTAATCGAATTTCATCGTATTTTGCTCCAAATATGTGCGCACATTGTGCGCACATATTTGGAGCACATGGCTTCTCATATCAAGACCATTGACAAAAAAATCCCGGGAGGTTCGCACCGCCCGGGACCAAATCTTCTCGCAGAACGTTTAGGCTTATTCGCCCGAAGCGGCGGCCACATCCAAAGTCACGCCAGGGCCCATTGTCGAGCTCAGCGCGATTTTCTTCATGTAGGTGCCTTTGGCACCTGTCGGTTTGGCCTTGGCCACGGCCGAGATAAAGGCGCGGACGTTTTCGACCAGCTTGGCTTCGTCGAAGGACGCTTTGCCAACACCGGCGTGCACAACGCCGCCTTTTTCTGCCTTGAACTGAACTTCACCACCCTTGGCTGCTTCCACGGCCGCTTTCACGTCCATGGTCACGGTGCCAACTTTGGGGTTCGGCATCAGGTTGCGGGGGCCCAGAACTTTGCCCAGACGACCGACGATCGGCATCATGTCCGGGGTGGCAATGCAGCGATCGAATTCGATGGTGCCGCCCTGAATGGTTTCCATCAGGTCCTCTGCGCCAATGATATCCGCACCTGCTTCTTTCGCTTCGTCAGCCTTGGGGCCACGAGCGAACACAGCAACGCGCATGGTTTTACCGGTGCCATTTGGCAGGCCGACAACACCACGAACCATCTGGTCCGCGTGACGGGTGTCAACACCCAGGTTCAGCGCGATCTCGATGGTTTCGTCGAATTTCGAGGTTGCATTGGCTTTGACCAGGGCAACTGCTTCGTCAACCGACAGGTTTTCCTTGCCAGCGACAGCTTCGCGCGCGGCGCGCGTACGTTTACCGAGTTTTGCCATCTTACTTCACCTCGATGCCCATAGAGCGGGCCGAGCCCAGGATGATCTGCATTGCGCCTTCGACGTCGTTGGCGTTCAGATCTTTCATTTTGGCTTCGGCGATTTCGCGAACCTGCTTCGAGGTCACGGTTGCCACGGTCTCACGACCTGGGTTTTCCGCGCCACGGGGACGGTTACGCTTGCCAACCGGCTTCAGACCAGCCGCTTTTTTCAGGTAGTAAGACGCGGGCGGCGTCTTGATGTCCATGGTGAAGGACTTGTCCTGATAATAGGTAATCACGGTCGGGCAAGGAGCGCCTTGCTCCATGTCTGCGGTCTTGGCGTTGAACGCCTTGCAGAATTCCATGATGTTGATGCCGCGCTGACCCAGCGCCGGACCAACTGGCGGCGACGGGTTCGCCTGACCTGCAGGAACCTGCAGTTTCATTGTACCAGCAAGCTTCTTGGCCATTTGGTTTTCCTTTCAACGTAGGCAAGACGCGTCCCACCCGGTTTATGTTGCGTGGTCCGATCCGGGATCGCGATCCCAGCAACCTCCCACGAGAGAATCTCGCCCGAAGACGATAGAGGCGGCATTTATAGGGGAATGGTGGGGTTGGCAAGTAGCTCGCGCCTTATTTCCAAAAGGCGCGTTTGTGTCCTGGACGAGCCCCTATGACAGTTGAAAACAGCAAAACAAAATAAATAAATTGAATACATAAGTTGCTTAAGAAACGCAGGCGGGTATCTTGGTACGGCTTGGACACAGAAGAGGTGGTCAGGGATGGCATCATCTCGACTGAACAAGGGGCTATTGGTCTGCATTCTTTCTGCTATGCTGCCGGGCTGCGGTAGCAAAGCGCAGGATCAGGGTACAGAGCCGAAGGCGGTCACCCAAACCGACGGGTCCAACAGTTCTTCTTCATACTCTTCGGCGGGAATTGATCCCGCCACCTATGCCGGTCAGTTTCAGATCAAATTGACTAAAGAAGTCCCGCTGCGTGAAATTCCGGTTCCGTTCACTGTCTATGGTGGCCTCGAAGAAGCCAGCCCAACCCGTTTGCAACTGCGCGCATTCATGGATTTGCGCGGATTGCAGGAAAAAGCGCCTCAAATACTGACCGGTCCTTTGGAAGAAAGCTGCAAACGCCAGATCTATCTTGAGGTTCGCGACGTCACCGCCATAGACGACACCATAAAGATCGAGGGTTCAGCCCGTGCACAGTTTACGAGATGTAACCGCCATGAAGAACCGGGCTTTCGGTATTTTGGGGCCACGGTAGACGCGGTCGCGGTCGCCAAGGCCGAGGTGAAGGGCCAATGCCTGGCTTTCAGTATCGAAGGCGTCGATCTAAACCCGCGCGGTTTTATTGGCGCTGTCTCCAATCTTTTCGGACTGACCAACCGCATCAACGAAGCCGTCCTCGAAAAAGGCGGGGAATTTTTGGCTGCGCACCCGGTCTGCCCGCCATTGCCCCCTGAGTTCACACTACTCGACCCGATTTACGAGTCCGGAGGCACTCGGGAAATTGCGCCTGGCGGGATGGGTGCTGCCATTGTCGGATCTGCCGATGTCAGCGCTGAGACAATTGTCGAAGTCCTTGGAGGACTTAAGGAGCTTGGCGTATTGGAGTTTGCTGAATGAGACTTTGGTTAATTTTTCCAGTCTTAATGGCAGTTGTTCTGGGAGCCCGAGCACCCAACGCGCAACAGGTAGATTTTGTCATCGACGCAACGCTGCCAGTTCGTGATACGGAATTGCCATATACGCTTGACCTGAACCTCTCCGCTGTTGCCCCTACCCGGATCGGGGTGGGTGCTCTTCTTGATCTGCGCGAAGTACAGAAAACTGTACCTGATCGACTGGCTGAAAACGCGATAGTCGACAATTGCGGCCTGCAAGTCCGACTGGATGAATTCAGCTTTAAAGCCCAAGACGACGCGATAGATCTGGATGGGCAAGTGACCATCACGATCTTTGAATGCAGCCGAACCAGTGAGCGCGACTTTCAGCGGGGTGAACAAAAAAATGCTGTCCACGCAAACATGTCCACTGAAGCGACCGTAAAATTGCGGGACAACTGTGCCTATTTTGAACTTATCGACCTCGTACTCACGGCTCCCGAAGCGCAGCGCGAAAAACTCCTTGAGGACGATACTCTCGAGTCCGTCAAGAAGCTGATGCTGGCCGCCGTAGACCTTGTTTTGAACGAAACCCCTTTGTGTCCGGTCCTGCCGGCAGAGCTCGCGTCTCTTGATCCGGTTTATGACACTGGCGGCCCGCGAGAGATCGGAGAGGGGGGACTTGGTGTATTCTTGGACGGCTCGGTGGATGTCAGCCCGTCGACAATTCTGGACATCCTAACAGTTCTACAACAACAAGAACTAATTCCCGGTCCGCCCTAGCTGCAAAGCTCTTTCATTCCGGTCGGTATCTTCTGCCTTTCGTCCGCGAACCTAAATAGCTGATGCCACAAAAGCAAAAACGCCGCGTTGCTCCAAGCATCGCGGCGCTCCAAAATTCGCTGAAGTGGGTTTTAACCCTGCTTCGTAACCTGCGTAAAGTCCAGCTCGACCGGGGTTTCGCGACCAAAGATCGAAACCGAGACTTTCAGTTTCTGGGCTTCGTCGTCCACACCTTCGACCATACCGTCGAAATCTTCGAACGGACCGTCGTTGACCTTGACCTTCTCGCCCACTTCGAACGAGATCATCAGTTTCGGCGCGTCTTCACCCTCCTGAACACGGTTGAGGATCTGGTTCACCTCGGCGTCGCGCATCGGCATCGGGCGGCCCTGCGGCCCCAGGAAGCCGGTGACCCGGTTGATCGAGTTGACCAAGTGATAGCCCTGATCCGACATTTCCATATGCACCAACACGTAGCCGGGCATAAAGCGGCGTTCGGTCGTGACCTTCTTTCCCCGGCGCACTTCGATCACCTCTTCGGTGGGCACCAGTACTTCGTCGATATCGTCCTCAAGGCCTTGCTCAGCCACGGACGTGCGGATCTGCTCTGCGATCTTCTTTTCGAAGTTCGAAAGAACGCTGACCGAGTACCACCGTTTCGCCATGAACCTGTCGTCCTTGTTTGCCTTCGGTGCGTTCGGAATGCCGCAAGCACCGTCATTGAAATTCTGTCACGTCACCCGGAATAAAAAGCGGCGCACAGCCCGAATCGCCGCACGCCCATTCCGAATAGTACTGTGTCAACTACTCTGACATCCCGCGCTGTGCAAGGGGGCTGTGGCGTTTCCACCCGGCCCAATCCGGTTTAACCGAATGCGCCCAGGATCAGTTGCAGACCGCCGCGAATACCCAGATCGACCAGCGCAAAGAACACTGCGGTCAGTGCCGCCATGATGAACACCATGACCGTGGTCAGCAGAACCTCACGACGCGTGGGCCAGACGACCTTTGCGACTTCGGCGCGGACTTGCTGAATGAACTGGATCGGATTCATTGTTGCCATTTGGCTTGGTTCTCTCTGCTAGCGGATGGGCCGGACATAACCGGGCATTGCGGCAATTTCAAGAGTGGTCAGGACTTGGGCTTGTCATCCCATTCATCGCTGAGGATACGCCGCGCGTCACCTTCAGGATCATCATATTGGTTCGACCGGACCGTGTAGATAAACGCCACAAGGCCAACCCCGCCCAAAAACAGGGAAATCGGTATGAGATAGGCCAGAACTTCCATATCAACTACCTCAGGCGCAGGGCATTCAGGGACACGGTAATGGACGAGGTCGACATCGCCAATGCCGCGATCAGTGGCGTGGCGAACCCGGCCACGGCCAAGGGTACCGCGATGATATTGTAAACCGTGGCAATCCGAAAGTTCTCGCGAATCCTTTTCGTCGCTTTGACTGCCGTGTCACAGGCATCTGCAATCGGGGACAAATCGTTGCCCAGCAATACGATATCCGACGCCACCCGCGCCGCGTCCAGCGCTGAGGCGGGCGAGATCGATACACGCGCCGCTGCAAGCGCCGCGGTATCGTTCAGCCCGTCACCAACCATCAGCACATGGTGGCCCCGATCGCTCAGGTCCTGCACATGGGCAGCCTTATCCTGAGGCAGCGCCTCGGCAATCCATGTTTCAATCCCAAGCTTGTCTGCCAGCGTTTGAACCGCGCCTCGTGTATCACCCGAGATGAGAACGACGCTCTTTCCGCCGTCACGGAACGCCTGCACGGCCTCAGCCGCGCCCGGACGCAGTGAATCCGTGAACAGGAACGCAACCGGTGACTGACCCGCGACCGCCAACCAGGCAGCCGTCTGATCACCCTCAGCTGCGCCGGTCCAAACGGCGCGTCCAAGGCGCACGGGCTGACCGCGGTAGGTTCCTTCGGTGCCATACCCCGGAACCTCGACCACATCCTCAAGTCTGGCAGGCTTGATCCCGGCATCTCTGGCGGACTTGGCAAGCGACACCGACAACGGATGCGAAGAGGCCTCGGCCAGTGCCAGTGCAATCTCAAGATCCGCGCGGGAATGATCCTCAAGATTGGTCAATTCCGGAGTGCCGGATGTAAGTGTGCCGGTTTTATCAAAAACGACCGTATCAACCTCGGCCAGACGTTCCAGCGCAGTAGAGTGTTTGATCAGCATCCCCTTGCGGAACAGTCGCCCCGAGGCCGCCGTCGTCACCGCAGGCACGGCAAGCCCCAGCGCACAGGGGCAGGTGATGATCAGAACCGCCGCAGCGATGTTCAGCGCGGTTCGGATATCGCCGGAATAGATGTACCAACCCAAAAAACTAAGCGCGGACAGAATATGCACCCCCGGCGCGTATAGCTTGGCCGCCTTGTCAGCCAGCGACGTATAGCGCGATCGACCGGATTCTGCGATTGCCACCAGATCCGCCATACGGTGCAGTGAAGTATCCTCACCGACCGCTGTGGTCCGGATCGTCAGCGGGCCGGTCAGGTTAACCTCACCCGCGCTGACGGCAAGACCAGCTTCGGCAAAGACCGGGAGGGTCTCGCCCGTCAACAATGACCGGTCGAGCTCCGACTTGCCCGATACAATCTCACCATCGACAGGCATACGCCCGCCGGGCCGAACTAGAATCAGATCACCAACCGCGAGGCTTGCGACGGACACCTCTTCTTCGGCCCCATAAACTAAGCGAATGGCACGCGGCACTTCCAGGGCCGTCAGTTCTTCGGCTGCTGATCGCGCTGCGGCGCGGGTGCGGTAGTCCAGATATCGGCCCGCGAGCAGGAAGAAAGTCAGCGTCAGTGCGGCGTCGAAATACGCATGCTCTCCGCTGAGCGCGGTTTCCCACAGCGACGTCATGAGCGCCAACAGAATGGCCAGCACAATCGGCACATCCATGTTCAATCGTTTGACGCGCAGCGCACTCCAGGCGTTGGCAAAGAAGGGCTGCGCGGAAAAGGCAATCGCTGGCAGAGCAATGGCCGCTGAAATCCAGTGAAACAGGTCCCGCGTCGCATCCGTAGCCCCTGACCAGACCGACACAGACAACAGCATCACGTTCATCGACGCGAAACCAGCCACCGCCAATCGCATCAGCAGATCACGCCCGGCCTTGTCGGATTGGGTTGCCGACAAAGCGCCCGGGTCCAGCTCATGCGCCTCGTACCCGGCGCGCTCCAAAACGGGGATCAGGTCAGCAGCGTGTGTCTCAGCGGCTGCTTTGACCATTGCACGCTTGAGCGTCAGATTGACCCGCGCGTCCTCGACACCCGGATGGGCGTTCAGCGCGCGTTCAACGTTCGCAATACAGGCCGAGCAGTGAATGCCGGGCAGGGATAGGGCAATCTGCACATCTTCAGGAACGGGGCGCGCTGGTTCCGCCGGTGCTGCGATGCAACCGGGGCATGCCGCCGTACCTGAGCTGAGCTGAGCGGTCATCCCCTACCCTTTCACATACAACGGAACCCGCTGCGCAAATTCGGCACCGCTGTTGTCTATGGCCACCAGACGGATGTTCCAGTTTCCCTTGCCCAGCGCTGCGGGCGTGGAATAGGCGGTCCCGTCAAAAGTGAAATCCGGGGTGAAATCTTCTTTCACATGTGTCGCCCGGCCAACAACTGCCTGCAACTCTGCCACCTGAACCGGCGCGCCGGTTTGGTCGGTGATGTGCAGGATCAAAAGACCGCCATTGGTCTCAGCTCGGATTTCCCAACCCAAGGCCTGTTGCACCTTTAGGCGCTCGTTGAACTCCTGACTGGCGACGTAAGAGTTTTTGACCTCGAGCCCGGGAAAGGTTTTGACAGCTTTGTAGGCCAGCACGAGATTCACGGAAATGATCACCCCGAAAGCAGCGACAAAGATCGCTAGAAAGTGCTTTCCAGTAAATTGACGCTCGGCCATCTCAGTTTCCTCGTCCATTGAACGTCGTGTCCTTGTAAGCGCGCTCACCGCTTTCAATATCCTCGATCCAGATCCGAACCGGTGTCGCGTCCGCCGCTGCCGGATCCGTGTCTTTCGAGGCGATAATATAGACCCGCTGCAATTGCGCAGTATCCGCCGTGACATTCACGGTATCAAGTGGCGTGCCTTCGATCACGATCCGCATCGCCGGATCACCGGACAGAGACAGCTTGAACAGCCGTTCCTCGCCATGTTTGTTCCGCACCCGCACGTCATAGGTATTGCGGATCGTGCCGTCGGACAGGGTGACAAAGGTCGGGTTGCGAACCGGGGCCACGGTAACTTCGATGTCGGACCGGATGAACAGCGCAAACAGCAGCCCAATGCCGACAAGTGACCAAAGGGCCGTGTACAGGATGGTCCGGGGCCGCAGGATATGTTTCCAGACATTTTTGGGAGGCTTACCTGCCCGCTCGTTGGCTTCGTCGCTCAGAGCCATATAGTCGATCAGACCACGCGGTTTGCCGATCTTGGCCATCATGTCGTCACAGGCGTCGATACACAACGCACAGGTGATGCACTCCAATTGCTGTCCGTCGCGAATGTCGATCCCAACCGGGCAGACATTGACGCAGGCCATACAGTCGATGCAGTCCCCCAGCTCGGAATCCGCAGTTCGTTTGCCCTTGCCGCGCGGCTCACCACGCCATTCGCGGTACCCGACGACGAGCGTATCCTCGTCCATCATCGCCGCTTGGATCCGCGGCCATGGGCAGGCATAGATACAAATCTGTTCACGCGCGAAGCCACCGAACAGGAAGGTCGTGCCCGTCAAAATCAGTATTGTCGTATAGGCAACCGGATGGGCGTTCCCGGTCACAAGGTCCCGCAGAAGCGTCGGCGCATCGGCGAAATAGAACACCCAGGCACCACCGGTCGCCAGACCGATCAAAAGCCAGGCACCCCATTTCGTCAGCCGCAACCGCGCTTTACGAAAGTCTAACTTTTCCTGACGATGCAGACGCAACCGCGCGTTGCGATCCCCTTCAATCCAGCGTTCGACAAGGATGAACAAGTCAGTCCAAACCGTCTGCGGACAGGCATATCCGCACCACACGCGCCCCAGCGCCGAGGTGAAAAGAAACAATCCCAACCCGGCCATGATCAACAGACCGGCAACAAAGTAGAACTCATGCGGCCAGATCTCGATCCAGAAGAAATAGAACCTGCGGTTGGCCAAATCCAGCAACACCGCCTGATCCGGTAGGCTGGGCCCCCGGTCCCATCTGATCCACGGGGTGATGTAATAGATCCCCAATGTGACCGCGAGAATGATCCATTTCAGATTGCGAAACGGCCCGGACACGCGACGCGGAAATATGGGTTCTCGTGCGGCGTAAAGGCTGGGTGCGGGGTCGGAATCGCTCACGGGCTGGCTCCAGATGTGGCTATATCACGGTGTCTTGTTCCAGAACACAAAGGTAGCCACTTTGACATGGGTCAAAAGCGCATCGTGCAGACACCTTTTGTCACATCTTACCAGCTTGCCGCCTGAGCCATGCAATAAAAGTTTTTGCCGCCGGACGCAGAGGGAAATCGCCAGTAACAAGGTGATATCCGCTGTTTTCGGGCTCGCGAAACAGTTCGATGATTTGGCCCGACGTGATTTCTGCTTCGACAAAATGCCGCGCCGTGACGGTTACGCCCTGCCCCGCGCGCAACCCTTCCAAAAGCAGATTTCCGGGCAATGAGATTCGCCCTGCATTTGGCCCGTGCCCGACACCACGTCGGGCCAGCCAGTTGGTTGCCTCGGTGGTGCCGAACTCTTCAAGCCAGGGCAGTTCGCTGAGCTCGTCGGGCGTCCACGACGTTTTTTCCCCCACCAGATTGCGGGCCGCGACGATCACCATAGGGCTTTGCAGCAACATTTCCGTACGGACACCGGGCCATGTGCCTGCGCCATAGCGGATGGCCACATCGACACCGCCGGGATCCAGGCTGACCAGTGCAGGTGACGGATCAAGCGCCAATTGGATATCCGGGTGTTCGGCCTGAAATGCAGGCAGGCGGGGCATCAGCCATGACGCGGCAAAAGACGACGTCAAAGATACGTGGACCGGGCGATCCTGTTTGGATTGGGTCAGTTCGACCAAGGCATCGCCAATCGCACCGAACCCAAGATGCAGTGCGCGCGCCAACCTTTCACCTTCTGGCGTCAAGGTCATGGATTTGCCGGTGCGGTCCAACAGCGCAATTTCGAGGTGCTTCTCAAGCGCTCGCAATTGCTGGCTGATGGCAGCGTGGCTGACATTCAGTGAGTTGCCCGCTTCCACCACATTCCGTGTCGCGGCAAAAGCGGAAAAAGCTCTGAGCGATGCGAGCGGCGGCATTTCCATCCAGTTCATATGTAAGCCCTGATTACATATAGAAATGCTAATTGAGTCGCATTTTGCATTCCGAAAATCAATCCTGATGACAGAAGAAACAAAACTCAGGAGATGTCAGATGCTCTCAATTCTTGCAAAGTCATTCATGATCGCCACCCAGACACATGAGTTGGATGAACCAAAATCATCGGATCGATCTGACAGACAAAAGCAACGCTGGTTGCCGGAAAGTCATTGGTGGAGGCAGCACAAACGCGCCAGTTTTTCGCAATGCGACTAGCAAACCGAAGCCCGCGTCTGGACCGCCTCGGTGTTGATTTGTAAGGTAGAGAGGCAGCACCGGCTGTTCAGGAAACGCGCGAACAGATGGAACAGCCGGTGCCTAAACCTTCGGACGGCGAACCGTCCGAAGGTATTCTTTTGCGGTTACTGACCGCCACCCAACTGGTGAACATAGGCGGTGACAGCGCGGATTTGCGCGTCGCTCAGGCGATTTTCCCACGGGGGCATCACGCCAAAGCGGCTATACTGTACCGTTTCGGTCAGAGCCTCCTCGCTGCCACCATAAAGCCAGATCGCATCCGTAAGGTTCGGTGCACCTTGAGTGACGTCACCCTTGCCGTCTTCGCCATGGCATACCGAGCAGTTGTCCTCAAAGACAACCTTGCCTGCCTGCGCTGCCGCGTCGTCGGTCTGCGCATTGGTCAGCGACATGACGTATTGCACGACTTGGGTGACTTCTTCTTTTTCGAGGATTTCACCGAAGGCTGGCATCTCGGAATAGCGCGCGTCGTCGCTTTCTTCATTCCGAATACCATAGGCAATGGTGGTCTCGATATCTTTCAGCGAACCACCCCAGAGCCATGCGTCATCCAGCAGGTTCGGGAAACCCGGCGCGCCCTGCGCTCCTGAGCCGTGGCACTGTGCGCACCATGTCCGGAATACCGCGCCGCCCGCGTTGACCGCATATTGCTGCAGCTCGGGATCTTTCGAGACATCCTCAAGCGAGGTTTCAACCAGTTTGGCGTTCCACGGCGCATTGGCCTCTTCGAAAGAAACGATCTCTTCCTGCACCAATTCTCGTGAAGACCAGCCAAGGACACCAGCAGTTGCGGATTGAACAAGCGGCCAGGCCGGATACATGATCGTGTAGATCACACCCCAGATGATCGTGACGTAGAAGGTCCACAGCCACCAACGTGGCATCGGATTGTCGAATTCCTCGATGCCGTCCCAGCTGTGGCCTGTGGTATTCGGATCGCCCGGCTGTTTTTCAGGTATCTTGCTCATTGCCGCGCCTCCTTGGATGTGGCGGGTTTGTCGCCCCCACGGGGCGCAGCTGTTTCGTCACCCTTGAGGGGCGCAGGGGCATCTTCGTGCCGGAACGGGATGTTGGCGGTGTCCTTGTATTCTTTGCTGGCTCCGGGACGGAAAACCCAGATCACGATGCCAACAAAGAAGACAAACAGTACCAACAGCATCCAGCTATCCGCGAATTGCCTCAGGATTGTGTATTCTTCCATCACACCCTCCTTTAGCGGTTCGGGTCTGGGGTGAAGGTCGAGAAATCGACCAACGTTCCCAGCATCTGCAGATAAGCAACCAACGCATCGGCCTCGGTCAGTTCCGGCTGACCGTCGAAGTTACGAATGCTGACCTTGTCACCGTACCGTTCCAGCAGACCGTCATAGTCGCTGTCCGGGTCGGCCTGCGCACGGAAGTCCGCCTGCGCGTTTGCCAGCATCTCTTCGGTATAGGGCGTGCCCACAACAGCATTCGCCGCCATGACGTCACCGATATACTTGCCGTCGATCTTGCGATGCTCGAGGAAGCCATATTTTGGCATCACCGATTCCGGCACCACAGACTGCGGATCACGCAAGTGATCCACGTGCCACTGGTCAGAATAGCGGCCACCAACGCGGGCCAGATCAGGTCCAGTACGCTTGGACCCCCATTGGAACGGGTGGTCGTACATCGACTCGGCCGCCAGCGAGTAGTGGCCATAGCGTTCGACCTCGTCCCGCATCGGGCGGATCATCTGGCTGTGGCAGGTATAGCAGCCTTCGCGGATGTAGATGTCACGCCCCGCCATTTCGAGAGGGGTGTAAGGGCGCATGCCCTCCACCTTCTCGATGGTGTTCTCAAGATAGAACAGCGGGGTGATCTGCACGATGCCACCGATGGTCACGACCAAAAAGCTGAAGATCAGCAGGAGGGTCGCGTTGGTCTCGAGGATCTTATGTTTGTCGAGAATTGCCATTGCTCCGGCCCTCCTATTCAGCCGGGACCGCGACGGTCAGGCTGGCCTCTTTGGCCGGCGCTTTCCGCACAGTCATCCACAGGTTGTAGCACATGATCAACGCACCAGCGACGAACATCACGCCACCCAAAGCACGCACCACATACATCGGGAACTTAGCAGCCACGGTGTCAGCGAACGAGTTTACCAGGAAGCCGTTTGCATCCACTTCACGCCACATCAGGCCTTCCATGATACCGGTGACCCACATCGACGCGGCGTACAGAACGATACCGATGGTGGCGAGCCAGAAGTGCCAGCTGACCATCTGCAGCGAATACAGACGCTCACGCTTCCACAGCACAGGCACCAGGAAGTACAGCGCACCAAAGGTGATCATGCCATTCCAGCCCAGCGCGCCCGAGTGTACGTGACCAATGGTCCAGTCGGTATAGTGCGACAGCGAGTTCACGGCACGGATCGACATCATCGGCCCTTCGAACGTGGACATGCCGTAGAAGCCGACCGAGATCACCATCATGCGGATCACCGGGTCGGTACGCAGCTTGTCCCATGCGCCCGACAGGGTCATCAGGCCGTTGATCATGCCACCCCAGGACGGCATCCACAGGATGATCGAGAACACCATGCCCAGCGTCGACGCCCAATCCGGCAGCGCGGTATAATGCAGGTGGTGCGGACCGGCCCAAATATACAGGAAAATCAGAGCCCAGAAGTGGATGATCGACAGCTTGTATGAGAATACCGGACGCTCGGCCTGTTTTGGGATGAAGTAATACATCATGCCCAGGAAACCAGCGGTCAGGAAGAAGCCCACTGCGTTGTGGCCATACCACCACTGGATCATGGCGTCCTGTACGCCCGACCAGACGATGACCGATTTAGAACCCCAGATACTGACGGGGACGGTCATGTTATTTACCAGGTGCAGCATGGCGACTGTGACGATGAAAGCCAGATAGAACCAGTTTGCCACGTAGATGTGAGGTTCTTTCCGTTTGACGATCGTCCCCAGATAGACGGCCAGATAGGCCACCCAGACGATAGTCAGCCACAGGTCGACGTACCATTCGGGTTCAGCGTATTCCTTAGATTGGGTCCCACCCAGCACATAGCCGGTGGCGGCGAGCACGATGAACAGCTGATAGCCCCAAAATACAAACCATGCCAGATTTCCGCCCCATAGGCGCGCGGCGCTTGTGCGCTGTACGACATAAAACGATGTCGCGATTAGCGCGTTGCCGCCAAAGGCAAAAATCACCGCCGAGGTGTGCAGCGGGCGCAAACGGCCAAAGTTCAAATAACCTTGCGCCCACTCGAAGTTCAGCACCGGAAAGGCGAGCTGAAAGGCGATAAAGGTCCCCGCAAGGAACCCGACCACCCCCCAGAAGGCAGTTGCGATCACGCCATAGCGGATCACGTCATCCATGTACTCGGCCGAACGGTCGACGAGGATATCTGGCTCATCCGTATTTCTCAGCGTCCAGATGAACAAACCACCGGCGATCAGCATCACCAGAATTGCATGCACCTGATACGCCAAATCGCGTGCGTAATTGGTTCCGATCGCCGCGAATATCGCGATCAGACCAAGCACGATCAGCTTGATGTAATTTGACATATTGCGTCCCTTTGCCATGCTCCGCGCGATTCTTATTTGTCGCGGAACCCTTTTGACTGGCCGTTGTTTTGTCGGACAGCGGCCAATCTCGCTTTGATCTGTATCAAGACAATAGCCCGAAATCTGTGACAATCCTAAGCCTTAGACTGAGTTGCATGGCCGCATGCCACTTAGCCCTGAAGACAAGAGGTCAAAATGGCGTACAAATCTCTTCTCACAGTCGTAACCGACTCGGAACAATCACAATCGGCGTTGGCGCAAATGGTTGCGCTGGCAAATGCACAGGATGCGCATGCTGAAGCGCTATGCCTTGGCGTCGATCGCAGCCAAGCGGGCTATTATTACGCAGGTGCAAATGCTCTGGTCCTGCAAGAAACGCTGAGCCGGGCCAACGCAGACGCCGACGAACTTCTGACGCAAACTCAGGATTACATGGGCAAATCCGGTATTCGCTGGTCTGCAGAAAGCGGGGTCGCTCAGATCGCCGATATTGGTCGCCACGTGGCGCATCGTGCTCGGTTCTCGGATCTGGTTGTCCTGCCTAAACCTTATGGCAAAGACCGCAGCGCCGAGGCCGAACCAATTGTCGAAGCCGCCATGTTCGAGGGTCACGCGCCAATTCTGGTCACACCAGACAATGCAGCGCCCTTTGAGCGCCCCGGTACTGTGCTGATAGGGTGGAATGAAAGCGTCGAAGCCATGCGCGCCATCCGATGCGCCCTGCCTTTCCTGACGCAAGCCGATCTGGTCCGGATTGTCGTCATCGACCCGCCGCGACACGGCCCCGACCGTTCTGACCCCGGTGGACTGCTGTCTCAGATGCTGGCCCGTCACGGGGTCAAATGTGAGATTGATGTGCTCAGCAAGACCATGACCCGTGTGTCAGACATCCTGAACAGGCACGCCGAAGATAGTGAGGCGGACATGATCGTTATGGGTGCATATGGCCATTCAAGGTTCCGCGAAGCCATTCTGGGTGGTGCAACCCGAAACATGTTGGAACAAGCTTTGGTACCAGTGTTTCTGGCACACTGACTGTAAGTGTTTCCGATTCGGGGGGGCCATCCGTTCGAACGGATGGCCTAAACGCGTTTTATGAGGCCAATCACAAACAACAGAATGACCGCGCCGATGGTTGCGAAGAGTATCGCCGAAAACACACCACCACCGACCGAAAAACCCAGCGCCGGGAAAATCAAGCCTGCAAGAAAGGCACCCACGATTCCGACTATGATATTTCCGATTAGGCCGAATCCACGACCTTCCATGATTTTGCCCGACAGCCATCCGGCGATCGCGCCGATGACAAGCATTGCCAAAATGCTACTGAATTCCATGCCTTGCTCCTGCGTGGTTCATTCACAGGTTCAGTAAATCACGACTGCATGCAGCAGAACAGGCTTAAACCAGAAAACCGCCATCTGAGTCGTCGCCGGCCTCGTCCATCAGGCGCCGCATGTCGGGGATTGTCACGTGGCGTTTGCCTTCCAACTCGATAACCCCCTCTTTCTTCAGGGCCGATATCTGGCGGCTTACGGTTTCAAGGGTCAATCCCAGATAATCTGCCATAGCTTCACGCGTCAGCGGCAGGTCAAAGACAATCGGGCCAGGTTTCTGCTTGGGCGCAATTGAAGCATCCCGCCGGGCAATGATTGACAACAGGCTTGCAATCTTTTCGCGCGCGGTCTTGCGCCCCAGAACCAACATCCATTCACGCGCCGCGTCCAGCTCGTCCAGTGTCATCTGCAGAAGACGATGCGCGATATGTGGCGTGCTGCTCATCAAGACTTCGAACGGTTTCTTGCGAAAACAGCACATGACCAAATCAGTTGTGGCCAACACGTCGTAGGGCGCTGTTTCCCGACCGGGTCGTCCAACAAAATCGCTGGGCAATAGCAGGCCGACCATTTGCGTCCGACCATCTTCCATCGTCTGGGTCAACGAGGCGATGCCCGACACGACAGAGCCCACAAAATTCATCTGATCTCCCGACCAGATAACCGTTTGGCCCGCCTCAAAGGTCCGGTAATACTTGATGCCTTCAAGCTCTTCCAATTCATCGACATCACAATGTGCACAGACGGCTCGGTGCCGAATGGGGCAGTCCGAACAGTTGGTATGGTCAAATTGCGCTTTTAACATCGTTCGCGGTTCCACTTGATCTCAGTCAAGGTTTCATAGACGGCCGTGGCTTAACGGTATCGGTATGATAGTGAAACCGCAATTGGCACAGCTTGGACTATTTGACGCGAAAGTCCCGCGTTACACAAGCTATCCCACCGCCCCACATTTCAGCAACGATGTCGGGCCAAGTCTTTTTGGCGACTGGATTTCCGGGATCAAGCCCGGCAGTTCTGTGTCGCTATACGTCCACGTCCCGTTCTGCCGCAGGCTGTGCTGGTTCTGCGCCTGCCGGACGCAAGGCACTCAGACCGACAACCCGGTGATCGCCTATGTGGATGTCCTCAAGGCCGAGCTGGACCTACTGGCCGCCCACCTTCCTGCGGGGGTAACCCTTTCGCGCCTGCATTGGGGCGGTGGTACACCCACCCTGCTGAACCCCGATCTGATGCGCGATCTGGCCGCCCGGATTCTTGAGATTGTCCCGTTGGGGCCGGATGCAGAGTTCTCGGTCGAAATCGACCCGAACGAGATTGACGAGGGTCGGCTCGATGCATTGGCCGAAGCCGGCATGAACCGTGCGTCTATCGGAGTGCAGGATTTCGACGACGAAATCCAGAAAACCATCGGGCGCATCCAGAGTTACGACACCACCCGCAAGGCCATAGAAATGATCCGCGCGCGCGGCATCGCCAGCCTGAATGCCGATATTCTGTATGGTCTGCCGCACCAGACCAAGGCGCGGATGACTGAAAGCGTGCAGAAATTGCTGTCGCTCAGCCCGGACCGGGTGGCGTTGTACGGGTATGCGCATGTGCCGTGGATGGCAAAGCGGCAGCAGCTGATCCCAACGGATGCCCTGCCAACGCCCGAAGACCGCCTGGATCTGTTCGATACGGCCCGGCGCCTGTTCCTGTGGGACAAGTATGCCGAAATCGGCATTGACCACTTTGCCACGCAGGATGACGGGCTGACGCACGCACTGAACACGGGAAGGCTAAAGCGCAACTTTCAGGGCTACACCGACGATCAGTCCGACATTTTGATCGGGATTGGTGCAAGCTCAATCTCACGATTCCCGCAAGGATACGCCCAGAACGCACCCGCGACGTCAGCACATACCAAAGCGATCCGCGAGGGCGGGTTCTCAATATCCCGTGGGCATTTGTTCAAAGGCCAAGACATCTTGCGCGCCCGATTGATTGAAGCGTTGATGTGCGATTTCCGGATAGATAACGCCGAGATACTGCGCGACCACAAAATCACCGTCGCGGAATTGCAGGAGATGTATCAGACTGCAAACGCAACCTTCGACGGGTTGCTAAGCATCTCTGAAGACGGCCTGTTCATCCCGCCCGAGGCGCGCGCGCTGACCCGAATGGTCGCCCGCACCTTTGATGCCTATGATCTGAGCAAGGCGGGACACAGCTCGGCGATCTGATACCAACGCAGGACAGGACTTGACGCGGAGGGTGGGTTTTCCCCACACTTGTAGGGCGGGTGGAAATCCGCCCCGTGCCTGAGGCAGGCAGAGTACCAGACAGTATGTGCCGACGCGTTCGCGCTCGACCGCCTTTTTCGTGCAGCCGTTCTGCAACTTGAAAGAGGGACTGCATTCATGCGCGTTTTTTCTGTCCTCGGCCCCAGCCACTCGGGCAAAACAACACTGGTCGAGGCCATCAGCCGCCTTGATGGCCGGCCAACCACATTCGACGTTTCCGGAACCGTGCATTTGCACGGTTTTTCTTACTTGGACGAACCCTGGTGTGCCATTGACGTGAATGGCGGCAGCGATACCATGGCTTATGTCGGCCCTGCCATGGCGATCTCGGATGCTGCTGTCGTCGTCGTACCGCCCGACCCGGACGCCGCCGTGCTTTGCGCCCCTTATCTGCGGCTGGTCGAAGAGGCGGGTATTCCTTGCTTTCTGTTCATCAATCGCATGGACACCCCAAACGGACGTATCCGCGATATCATCGCCGCTCTGCAAACCTACTGCACACACCACATCGCATTGCGGCAGGTTCCAATCCGCGATGGCGAGGCGATCATCGGCGCGGTCGACCTGATCTCGGAACGGGCATGGAAATATCAGGAAGGGCAACCCTCGGCCCTGATCGAACTTCCGCAGTCCGTCGAAGACCGGGAACAGGAAGCCCGAACCGAATTGTTGGAGACGCTTTCAGATTTCGATGATCATCTGCTGGAACAACTGATCGAGGACAAACAGCCGCCCAGCGCAGAAATCTATGATCTGGCCGCGCAGGTTCTGCAAAGCCATCAGTTGATCCCGGCCTGCCTGGGGTCTGCCAGCCACGGCAACGGGTTGACCCGTTTGATGAAAGCGCTTCGTCACGAAGCCCCTGAATTCAATATCGCCGCCGGGCGGGACGAAGCAGCCGAAGACGCGCGCGCAATTGCCGGGTTCGCGGATGTCAAAAAGCACATCGGAAAAATCATCGTGCTGCGCGGTCTGGGCAAGGGCGTCAAAGCGCATGAAGCTCTGGGCGGCGAAACGGTTGGCAACCTGACGACACTGGATGCCAAAACCCAAATTTCGGAATTGGAAGCTGGTCAGATCGGGCTGGCCGTGAAATCCGACCACCTCAACCCCGGCAACCTGTACGACAGCACCGGAACCACACCGTTACCGGAGTGGGCCGAGGCCCATCCGGCCGCCCACCGGCAAATTGTGTCGCCGGCACATGAGCGTGACGATGTACGCCTGTCCAACGCGTTATCCCGACTGGTCGAGATTGACCCCGGACTGCACCTGCAGCACGATGAACTGAGCGGTCATGCCGTTCTGGGATCGCAAGGGCCTCAGCATATGCGCCGGGTCAGCGCCAAGCTGGCTGAAGACTTCGGTATCGAGATTGAGACCCAGACGGTTGAGACGGCCTATCGCGAGACCATCCGCGCACCGATCGAACATCGTCATCGCCACCGCAAACAATCCGGCGGCGCAGGACAATTTGCCGATGTGGTGATCTCGATCGCACCGACCCCACGTGGGGCCGGGTTCGAATTCGAAGAGATCGTCAAAGGGGGCGCTGTGCCCAGAAACTATATCCCATCGGTCGAACACGGTGCCAAGGATGCGCTGGTTCAAGGGCCTGAAGGGTTCCCGGTTGTGGATGTCAAAGTCACGCTCAGCGATGGCAAGCATCACAACGTCGACAGTTCCGACTATGCGTTCCGCACTGCGGGCAAGAACGCGGTGCGAGAGGCTTTGCCGCAGGCGAAACCGGTGGTCCTGCAACCCATCCTGAACGCCGAAATCCACTTGCCCTCGGATTTCGTGGGCGACCTGGTGCCTACGATCAGTTCGCTGCAGGGTCAGGTTCTGGGCTTTGAAGGCAATCCCAACGCGTCTGGATGGGAGATTTTCAATGCCCAACTGCCTGCTGTGGCCGAAGACGAGTTACACCGCACCCTCGCCAGCGCGACACGCGGCACGGGGTGGGTAAAACTGCAATTCGACCATTACGAAGAGCTTCGCGGCCCGGTTCCAAAATCCGCGGCACGCGAAACAGCGAATGCCTGAAAGCCCCGGGCGGGCTGGTTTCAGCCCGCCGCCGCAATCAGTTCGCGGGTATAGTCTGTCTGGGCGTTTTCGAACAGATCTTCGGCTGACCCCATTTCGATCACGTCACCGTTTCGCATGACAATCACATTGTGGGACATCGCACGCACGACTTTCAGATCGTGGCTGATAAATAGGTAGGCCAGTCCGTACTTACGCTGCAAATCGCGCAACAGGTCGACGATCTGAACCTGCACAGTCATATCCAGGGCGCTGGTCGGTTCATCCAGAACCAGCAATTTGGGCCTGAGGACCATGGCTCGTGCAATGGCAATACGCTGACGCTGCCCGCCCGAGAATTCGTGCGGATAGCGGTCCATCGCAGCCGGGTCCAAGCCCACTTCGGTCATCACTTCGGTCACCAGCTCCCGTGGCGAGCGGTGCGGGTCGACCTTGTGGATCGCCAGCCCCTCGGCAATGATCTGCTGGCAGGTCATCCGGGGACTGAGGCTTCCGAATGGGTCCTGAAACACAATCTGCATATCCTTGCGCAAGCGCCGCAACTCTCGCGTCGACCAGCGGCGTACATCCTGATCGCGGAAGGTTATCGCCCCTTCGGACGCAATCAACCGCATGATCGCCAGCGCCAGCGTTGTCTTACCCGAGCCGCTTTCGCCCACAATCCCTAAGGTTTCACCGGCGCGTACGCTGAGCGTTGCATCGTTCACCGCCTTCACATGGCCAACTGTGCGTTTCAGGAACCCGCGCTGGATCGGGAACCAGACCTTAAGGTGATCGGTGCGCGCCACTTCTTCGGCGTCGGGTGCCACAGGATCGGGGTGACCAGATGGTTCGGCCGCCAGCAGCTTGCGGGTGTAGGGGTGTTGGGGGTTGTCAAAGATCTCCTGGGTCGCGCCAGTTTCGACAATCTCGCCATCCTTCATCACACAGACCCGGTCGGCGATACGGCGCACGATCCCAAGGTCATGGGTGATGAAAAGCATCCCCATATTCTCAGATTTCTGAAGCTCGGCCAGCAATTCGAGGATCTGCGCCTGAATGGTCACATCCAGGGCCGTTGTCGGCTCATCCGCGATCAGGATATCGGGCTTGTTGGCAAGTGCCAGGGCGATCATGACGCGCTGGCGTTGGCCACCTGACAATTGATGCGGATAGCTGTCCAGGCGCTCCTCGGGATCGCGAATGCCAACCTTGGTCAGCAGTTCGACGATCCGGGCCCGTGCTGCATCACCTGTCAGACCCTGGTGCAGGGCCAGTGACTCGGCCATTTGTTTCTGGATCGTGTGCAGCGGGTTGAGCGAGGTCATCGGCTCCTGAAAGATGAAGCTGATATCGTTGCCGCGCACATCCATCAGGCGCTGGTCAGACGCGCCGATCATCTCCTGCCCTTCATAGGTGACCGAACCTTCGACAATCGCACTGTCACCCAGCAAAGACACTGTCGACAGCGCAGTGACTGATTTGCCGGATCCGGATTCACCCACCAGCGCAACCGTTTCACCCCGATCCACAGTAAAGGACACGCCCTTGACTGCGGCGCTCACCTGCCCGTCCTGACGGAACGAGACCTTAAGGTTGTTCACATCCAGCAGGCTCATGAAAAGGTCTTTCTGGGATCAAATGCATCGCGCACGCCTTCGAAGATGAAGACCAGTAGCGACAGCATAATGGCAAAGGTGAAAAAGGCGGTGAAGGCCAGCCACGGTGCCTGCAGGTTCTGCTTAGCCTGCAAGGTCAACTCACCCAAAGACGGGGCGGAAGACGGCAGGCCGAAGCCCAGAAAATCCAGTGAGGCCAGGCCGCCGATGGTGCCTGTCACGATAAAGGGCATGAAGGTCAGCGTGGCGACCATCGCATTGGGCAGCATATGGCGGAACATGATCGTCATGTTGCCCACACCCAGCGCCCGTGCGGCGCGCACATATTCCAGATTTCGCGCCCGCAGGAACTCAGCCCGGACAACACCCACAAGTCCGGTCCAGCTGAACAGGATCATCAGCGCGACAAGCAGCCAGAAACTTCGACCCAGAATGGCGAACATGATGATGATGACGTAAAGCGAAGGCGTCGCTGACCAGATTTCGATGATCCGTTGGAAGATCAGGTCCAGCCAGCCGCCAAAAAAGCCTTGAATAGCCCCGGCAAAAATTCCCACAAGACTGGCCACACCCGTGACCATAAGCGTGAACAAAATCGACAGTCGGAAGCCATAAATTACACGGGCCAACACGTCGCGCTTGGTGTCATCCGTGCCCAGCAGGTTTTGCCCGTTGGGTGGCAGCGGCGCTGCACCTGGGCGATCAACACTGGTGTTGAAGGAATACGGGATCAACGGCCAGACGGCCCAGCCACGCTCGTACCCTTCTGCCTGGAATGTACCGGCCTTGATCTCATCAATGATCCCCTCGGGATCGTCGAAACAGTCTTCAATGCCACCGCTGTCGATCAGGCACTGCACCTCGGGGTCGCGATAGATGGCTTCGGTCTGAAAATCGCCGCCAAACTCGGTCTCGGGGTAGAAGTTGAAGATCGGCGTGTAGAACTCGCCCCGGTACTTAACGAGGATCGGTTTATCGTTAGCGATGAATTCGGCGAACAGCGACAGGCCAAAAAGCACCGAAAAGACCATCAGCGACCAGAATGCACGCCCGTTACGACGAAAATTGCGCCAGCGGCGCTGGTTGAGAGGAGAAAGCGCCATTTACCCCTCCCGCTTTTCGAAATCGATGCGCGGGTCGACCAGCACATACATCAGGTCACTGATGATGCCGACAACCAACCCCATCAGACCAAAGATGAACAGAGTGCCGAAAATCACCGGATAGTCCCGCGCAACGGCTGCCTCGAACCCCAGACGGCCAAGACCGTCGAGCGAGAAGATCGTTTCGATGATGATCGACCCCCCGAAGAACACACCGATGAAAACCGCAGGAAATCCGGCGATTACGATCAGCATCGCGTTGCGGAAAACATGGCCGTACAGAACCTGACTTTCGCTCAGACCCTTGGCGCGGGCGGTCATGACATATTGTTTTTTGATCTCGTCCAGGAATGAGTTCTTGGTCAGCAGAGTCAGCGTCGCAAAGGCCGAAATCGTCAGCGCGATAATCGGCAGGGCAATGTGCCAGAAGTAGTCGGCGATCTTGCCAAACAGGCTGAGGCTGTCCCAGTTATCCGAGGTCAGCCCCCGAAGCGGGAATATCTGCCAATAAGATCCCCCGGCAAACAGAACCAACAGCAGGATCGCAAACAGGAACCCGGGAATGGCATAGGCTACGATGATCGCGCCGCTGGTCCAGGTGTCGAATTGTGACCCGTCCTTAATCGCCTTGCGAATGCCAAGCGGGATCGACACCAGATACGCGATCAACGTGGACCACAGACCCAGCGAGATCGACACCGGCATCTTCTCCAGCACCAGATCGGTTACGCTGATCGACCGAAAATAGCTTTCGCCAAAATCCAGCGTCAGGTAATTGCCCATCATGTTCAGGAACCGCTCAACCGGCGGTTTGTCGAACCCGAATTCCTTTTCCAGCTCTTCGATAAACTCGGGCGGAAGGCCACGCGCACCAATGTAGCGGTCATTCGTGCCGCCGGTCTGTTGCTCGATGTCACTGCCGCCGCCGGCGATTCCTTCGAACACATCACCGCCACCTTCCAACTGGGCGATGATCTGTTCAATCGGACCGCCAGGAACGAACTGAACCAGCGTGAAGTTGACGATCATGATCCCAAGCAGGGTTGGGATGACCAGCAACAGTCGTCTAAGAATATATGCTCCCATGGGGGCGGATTACCTCAAGGCGCCGGAGGATTTCAACTCGGCTTCTTTCTCTTCGTTGATCCACCAGAGGTCTTCAACACCCAATGCGTAAGGCGGCAGATTTTCCGGGTATTCGTACATGTCCCAGTAGGCAACCCAGTGCTTGCCCAGATACCACGTGGGAACCATGATCCGCTTGGCGCGCAGGACGCGGTCCAATGCGCGGACATTTGCAAACAGCTCTTCGCTGTCTTCGGCAGAGGCAATGTTATCGATCAGCGGTTCGATATCCGGGCCATGCACACCCGACGGGTTGAAGACCGAGTAAGAGGCCGCTTCGGTTCCGAACTGCTGATACAACCCTGTCGACGGCTGCAACGACCTCGGGTACCCGCCAACAATCATGTCGAAATCACGGTCCCGGCGGCGCAAGGTGAACTGGGCGTTGTCCACGCGGTTGTAGCTCGCATCAATCCCCATTGCCCGCAAATTGGCGACGAAGGGTTGAATAAGCCTGTCCAGCGTTGGCTGGTCGGACAGAAATGCAACAGACAGCACTTCGCCCTTGTCGTTGCGACGAATGCCGTCATCCCCAACAAGCCAGCCAGCTTCGTCCAGCAGTTTCATCGCCTTGCGCAAGTTGCCACGGTCATTTTGGCGGGCGGCCCGGGATTCATGCGCCGAGACCGGTTCTTCGGTCAGGATGGCCGGGTCCAGCGCGTCACCCAATTCCTGCAACACCTCAAGCTCGCGCCCTTCGGGCAGGCCGGTCGCCTCAAGATGCGTTCCTTCCCAGAAAGAGCTGCGCTGCTGGAATAATCCATATTGCAGACTCTCATTTGTCCATTCGAAATTATATGCCAGCTGGATAGCTTCGCGAACGCGGGGGTCCTGAAACTTTGGCCGATCAAGGTTCATGATGAAGCCCGACGCCGACGGCACATTTCCGTCTGCCAGTTCAGCCCGCACGACAGAACCATTCGCAATTGCCGGGAAATCATAGGCCGTTGCCCAGCTTTTCGAGTTGTTTTCCTGCCGAAGGGTAAACGTGCCCGCCTTGAACCCCTCCATCGCAGCAATGGAATCGGCGAAATACTCGACGCGGATGGTGTCAAAGTTGTTGCGGCCCACGTTGACGTTGACATCGTTGCCCCAATAATCGGGGTTGCGCTTATAGACGATGCGCCGGTTGATATCATAATCATCCAGAACATATGGCCCCGAGCCGATACCCGGATCGAGCCGCGACTTGTCCAATCGGCGGTTTTCAGGGTCTTCCTCGAACCATTTCTTAGAGAAAATCGACGTGGCCCCAACTTGAGAAATCCGGCCTCGGCGGGGGAAATCTGGCGAGAAGTAGAACTTTACACGATGGGTATCCAGCGCCTCGGCCTTGGGGATCCGCTGGCGAATTGCGTCGGCATAAGATTTCAGCCCTTGGTCCAGCAGCAGATTATGGGAAAACACCACATCTTCGGCCGTCACCGGTGTGCCGTCGGAAAACCGCGCCTCGGGGCGGATGTTGAAGATCACCCAATCATAGCTTTCGGGGTACTCCAGGCTTTCGGCTAGCAGGCCATAATAGGCCGCCGGTTCGTCATAGGATGGAACCAGCAGGCTTTCGTAGTGATCTGCCGACCTCGCACCAGCCCGGCCCTGCCTGGTATAGGGATTAAAGCTGTCGAACGTGCCTTGCGCCGCATAGGAGAGTTCTCCACCACGTGGCGCATCCGGGTTCACATAGTCGAAATGCGCAAAGCCGTCCGGATACTTCAAATCACCGAATTCCGAGAACCCGTGTGATTTGATGATCTTTTCCTCAGCAAAAAGCTGAGTTGCAGCGGCTGCACAGAGCAATGCCCCCAAAGCCAGAATGTGAACTAAGCGTCCGAAATCCTTTGTTCGCGCTAAAGCGGTAACTCGATTGGATTTCATGTGGCTCATCCCCTGCTCGTTGACGTCTTTAATATTGTTTGCGCCAGCTAAAAGACCAGCACTGCCAGTTTCAAGTTTAGAGTGCGTGAACACTTTGTGAAGATTTACTTAGATAAAAAATAAAGCCGCTGCACGGGGCAGCGGCTTTTGAATGCGTCAAAACTGAGCGAAAGATCAGTTGATGGTCTGCAGATAGGCAATCAGGTCGGCCCGTTCCTGCGGTTTTTTCAAACCTGCAAAGCTCATCGATGTACCTGAGATATAGGCACTGGGGCGGGTCAGGAACGCATCCAGCGCTTCGGGTGTCCAATTGCCGCCATGGGCTTGCATCGAAGCTGAGTAGCCAGTGAAACCTTTGGCTGAAGCAACCGGGCGATCCACGATTGCAAACAGGTAGGGGCCAGTGCCGTTGGCGCCGTCTTCCAGCTTGTGGCAGGCAGTACACTTGCGGAAAACCCGCGCGCCCTTGTCGGGGTCTGCGGCGGCCAGCATGTCTTCGAACACCACTTCTTCGCCGTCAGCGCTTTCACCGGAGCTTTCGGTTTCGATAATATACGAGGCCGTCTCACCATGCCCATCCGCATGGTAAAGCACTTCGGCACCCCATTTGGCCAAAAGCAGCACCAGGAAGGTGCCAAACAGGCCTGCTGCGGCCTTGGTAACTGTCATCGTGTCGAACATTGATCGCGAGTCCATTTCAGCTGTCTGCGGGGTGTCTAAGGCTTCCCCTTACAAGAGGCAAGGTATAGACACCGCGACTAAACGCCCAATTTTCGAACTTGTTGCACGGAATCGACCAAATGACCAAACGTATTGCATTTCAGGGAGAACCCGGCGCCTACAGCCACGAGGCCTGCCGTAATGCCCGCCCCGATATGGAGGCCCTGCCCTGCCGGACTTTCGAAGATGTGATCGAATCGGTGCGCGCAGGTGAGGCTGAATTGGCAATGCTGCCGGTCGAAAACACCACGTACGGCCGGGTCGCCGATATCCACCGTTTGCTTCCCCACAGCGGGTTGCACATCATCGAAGAAGCGTTCGTACGCGTTCACATCAACCTTCTTGCCGTACCAGGGGCCAAAATCGAGGATGTCACCGAGGCACACTCGCACCTGGTTCTGCTACCGCAATGCGCCGGCTTTTTGAAAGAGCACAACATCAAAGGACGCGTCAGTCCCGACAACGCGCGTGCGGCCCGCGAGGTCTCGGAACAAGGCGAGGTGCATTCAGCAGCATTGGCCAGCGAGTTGGCCGGCGAAATCTACGGGTTGAACGTACTTGCCCGGCACATTGAAGACCGCGACAACAACACCACACGCTTTCTGGTGATGTCACAGCAGGCCGACATGTCACGCCGCGGAGAACACGGCATGATCACCAGTTTTGTTTTTCAGGTGCGCAACATTCCGGCTGCGCTTTACAAGGCGATGGGTGGGTTTGCGACCAACGGCATCAACATGACCAAGCTGGAAAGCTACATGGTCGATGGGTCGTTCACTGCGACCCAGTTTTATGCCGATATCGTGGGCCACCCGGACGACCGGAACGTACAGTTGGCGATGGAAGAACTGGAACACTTCACCACGAATGTCGAGATTTTGGGCGTCTACCCAGCGGCTCAACCGCGCGGCTGAAGCCACCTCGGCTCAAATCACGGAAAAGCTTTTGCACTGGGCACTCTCGTGCTCCCGATAATCCACAAAGCCCATCGCCGAATAATAGGCCAATCCTTCGGCGTTTGTGGCCGAAATGGTCGCATCAATGGCCGGTAGGCCACTTTCCCGTGCCGCCAAGAGCGTCGCACGAAACAAGGCACGCCCGACACCGCGCCCTGCGGCAAACGGGCGAATATGCGTTCCAATGACGCCCCACCCGACCGGAGCGCCATATGGGTTGTTTTCGACCGCCCATTTCAACGATTGAAATCCCAGGACCTGCTCCTCCTGAAAAGCAACAGAGCATCTGATCCGGTCGGGATCGGCCACGTAATGCTCGCGGGCAAAATCAACGTCGCAGCGCTTGTTACGCTTTCCGGCCGCTGCGATGTCCCACAGTACCTCTGAGATACCTTGGGCGTCCGTCAAAACCGCCTCACGAACAATAAAACTATCCATCTCGTTCTCACCAAAGCTTTGGAAATCAGCCGCCATGAATGTGACGTTGTTCCATTTCCCGTGCGAACTCGGTCAGGCGCAACTGAAACTGTCGGCGAAACCGGGATTGCCCAAGCCTTAGTGATTGTAACAGCAGCCGCGCAGGCAGGGATTTGGCTAACAGGGACATATCAACGCTTAGACGCGTGCGGCGCTGCGACAGGGCCAAAAGCTCCACCGTCGTGACCCCGTTCATCCCCTTGCTTGCCGCTTCGAACCGCATCAGCAAAGGCGGGTCGCATTCGGCCATCTGCACGGAAATCTGACGTGGCTTTCCGCGCAACCTGAATTCTGTCTCCCAACTGGTGCCCGGAACAACGCCCAATTCGCCCGAAATCCGCCGGACGTCGATCCCGCGCCGCATTGCGATCCGTTCGAATCGGTCGAAGTCGGCCACCATTTCAAACACCGAGTTGATGGGAGCTTCGATATCTTCGCGCACTGTAAACTGCATTGTGGTTCGGGGTTCTCTCGCTTTTCAGAACAGTATTTTGTCAGTCCAATGTATCCGCAAGCCAGTTTTGCAAAAGAAAATGCGCAATCGCTCCCTTGCGGGCTGGCAGCAAAACAGGGTGTTCGCCGGCAAAGGCTTGCATCATCTCGGATTTGGTAACCCACATCGCATCTTCGATTTCGACCGGGTCGATGGTGATGCCGCGCGACAACGCCTCACCCGCGCAGCCGAACATCAACGAGGCCGGAAACGGCCAGGGTTGGCTGGACAGGTAACGGACCTCACCTACGGGCACCCCGGCCTCTTCCATCACTTCCCGCCGGACCGCTGCCTCAAGCGTTTCACCCGGTTCAACAAACCCTGCCAACAGCGAATACATCCCTTCTGGCCAGCCGGGTGAACGTCCCATCAACACTGAATCACCTTGCGTAATCAACATGATGACGACCGGATCAGTACGCGGAAAGTGCTGCCCACCGCAGGACGGGCAACTGCGCTGCCACCCCGCCTGCGCAAGTTCGCTGGCTGCGCCACACCGGGCGCAAAATCGATGCGTTTCGTGCCATGCGGTCACCGCCTTGGCCGAAGCCGCCAGTTCGGCGTCACGCGTCGACAAACGGGTCATGATCCGGCGCAGTTCGGCAAAGACATGGCCGTGGGGCAAGTCCGGGTGCTGTTGCTCTGACTTGTCGATAAAGCCTCCGACACCGGACACGTCCAACCCATCAGCCGTCCAGTCCGAAATATCAAAGGCAAACACCGGCGCATCGTCCGACAGCCCCAAGAACACAGGCTGCTCGACAGAACCTCCCGGCCCGGTTTCGACCAGCTTATGTGACATGGCGATCAGTCCCAACTGATCCAGCGCCTCGCCCTGAACCAAAACCTTACCGCGCCACAAGAGCAGGCATTTTGCATTGGGATGCCCCCGCGCCCCCGCGACCGCATCAGCATCCCCGCGAATATGCGCCGCACGATCCAGCCCCGAGCTACCAAACGTCACATATTCCGCATTTTTCATAAGTTATCCTTAGGCTTGTCCGCACAGGGCTGCCATGTCGGCCAATCAGTTGCAACGGTATTTCACCCCCAAAACCACAGGTCGCCATCGAATGAACACAGCTAAGCCTTGCAATTCACTGTGATTAATCTTTTTGTTGAAAATGACTAAGACAAAACTGCCAAAAGTAGAAATTTGAAACCTTCCCCTTCTCTGCATTCGCAGACCGTGCGGGTCCGAATACTGGCCACCACGGATCTTCATATGAACTTGAGGAGTTTTGATTACTATTCTGACACCCCTGAACCCACAATCGGCCTGACCCGAACCGCCAGCCTGATCCGTGAAGCCCGAACTGAGGCGCAGGCGGATGGCTCAACCGTGCTGCTTTTTGACAACGGCGATTCGCTGCAGGGAACTCCGGTTGGGGAGCTGGCCGCCGAGCAGGCCGATAAGCCTCATACGCTGATGCAGGCGTTTGGCGCGTTAGAGTATGATGCGATCGGGTTGGGAAATCATGATTTCGGGTTCGGTCAAGATATACTGGACAGCATCCTTTCGCAGGCCCCCTGTCCAGTGGTTTGCAGCAATGTTCATAGCCCGGGTGCCAACGAGGTCTGGCAGGATCAGGCAGTTCTAACCCGCCGGGTTGAGGTCGCGGGGCACCAAGCCTCGCTAACCGTCGGCGTCTTCTCGGTCGTTCCGCCGCAGACCCGGAATTGGGAATCTCATCGGCTGGGTAATGACGTCCGAATAGACGACATTTTGACCTGCGCGCGCACTAAAGTGTCAGAGCTTCGATCCCACGGCTGCGACGTGATCATCGCGCTTGCCCATACGGGGCTGGGGTCCGTCGACCCCGCGCCCGATCTTGAAAACGCGATAATCCCCCTTGCCGCGATTGAGGGCATTGACGCCATCATCGCCGGGCACACGCATCTGACCCTGCCGGGGAAGTCACACGCTGGGCTGGAACACGTCGATGCCACTGGCGGTATGGTGCATGGCACACCTGTTGTCATGCCGGGATCTGCCGGATCTCATCTTGGCGTGATTGATCTGACGCTGACTGCCACGACGGAAAAGGGCTGGTCGGTCGCGGCTCATCGCACTGAACTGCGCCCGGTCTCAGGTGCTGACCCGGCGGCCGAAGACCCGCTGTTGGTAGCGATGTTTTCAGATGTGCATTCCGCAACACGAAAACGGGCCGCGGAACCGATTGGGCATACGGATCAGAGCCTGCACAGCTATTTCAGCTTTTGCGCCAAGGATCGCGGGCTTGCGATGGTGGCCGCAGCACAGGCTTCGGCCGTGCGCCAGATCCTGAAGGGCACACCCCATAAAGCGACACCATTGCTGTCTGCCGTGGCACCTTCGAAGTTCGGTGGTCGCGCCGGGCCTCGCTTTTACTCGGACATTCCTGCGGGCGTCATGCGTATGCGGCACGTGGCTGATCTGAACATCTTTCCAAACGAACTTCGTTCGGTCGCGGTGACAGGAGAGCACATCAGAGATTGGCTTGAAATGTCTGCGGGCGTATTCAATCAGGTGAAACCCGGCGTGCAAACTGAATTGGTCAATCCTGATCGAGCCGGACACAATTTCGATGTTCTGTTCGGGCTAAGCTACGTGATCGACCTGAGCGTTCCGCCTCGGTTCGATGCGGAAGGGCGACTGGTAAATCCGGCATACCAGCGCATCTCAGATCTTCGTTTCCAAGGCCACGCGGTGACGGCCGAACAACGCTTTGTCGTTGCACTGAACAATTATCGGGCCAGCGGCGGCGGGCATTTTCCGATCATACGGGACGCCGAAATCATCAACGTTCCGGCTTTGCCGATCCAACACGCGCTAAAGGATTACCTGACCGGTGCAATGCCCGCTGAATCGCTGGAACAGGGCCCCTGCCCATTCCGTTTTGCGCCCATGCCGGGATCCTCTGTCCTGTTGAAGACCGGCCAACAGGCACAACGTCACCTCGCAGACATCGCAGAGTTCAGCCCAACGCTGGCTGGAACGGATGCCGAAGGGTTTTTGCGCATTCAACTCTCACTGTGACGGGTTGTCATTTCTGCGTGTCTTCCCTATATCGATTTTCGAGAGGTTGGCGCGGGCGAGCGCCTCGCCAACCTGGTCAGGTCCGGAAGGAAGCAGCCACAACGAGCCCCGCTTGGGTCGATGTCCAACCTCTCACTTACTTGAATCGTTAGCCGCAGGAGGGCTTTTATGATTGTAGCAAAAACCCTTTGGGCAGAGCGTTTCTGAGGCCGACCCTCACACCTGCCTGAACAAATTACCGCTGGATGCGCGACCGCCATCCAGACGGATAGCTGTACCTGAACACAGGCAGAATAATGTCCTTTACACTTTCGGACCTGGGATGGTCCTCACACTTTGCCGCACAACATGCGGCCAATCCAAAATGCGTTCCCTTTCGCATCACAGCCGTTCACCGTGATCGCCTGATCGGCGCAAGCATCAACGGTGAAACACCTCTGCTCACCCTGAACCAGCCGACGGGCGACTTTGCCGTCGGAGATTGGGTATTGGCGGATGATCAAAACCGGGTTCAACACCTGCTGGAACGCCGCAGCCTTTTGAAACGCCGCGCCGCTGGAACCGGGGCCGAAACCCAGTTGATCGCCGCCAATGTGGATGTGCTGTTCATCGTCAGTTCCTGCAATGCCGACTTCAATCTGGCCCGACTGGAACGGTATTTGGCTTTGGCACATCAGGCCGGGTGCTATCCGGTGATCGTTCTAACCAAGGCCGATACCTGTACCGATCCTGGTAATTTCTCCAAAGCAGCCGAGTCGCTGGCACCGTTTCTGACCGTGCTGGCAATCAATGCATTGGATGCCCTGGACGTGCAGCAAGTTCTGTCTTGGTGTCCCAGTGGGCAGACCGCTGCATTGGTTGGCTCATCCGGTGTCGGCAAAACGACATTGGTCAATGCCATGACTGGTCTGGATGAGGCAACCTCCAGCATTCGCGAGGACGACGCGCGCGGGCGGCACACGACAACTGCCCGCGCGTTGCATCCGATGCAGAACGGAGGCTGGTTGGTCGATACACCCGGCATGCGGGCTTTGCGGTTGCTGGATGCACAAGATGGCGTCGATGAGGTCTTTTCCGACATTCTGGAATTGGCCCAAACCTGCCGCTTTTCCGATTGTCAGCATCAGGCCGAGCCGGGATGCGCTGTGCAGGATGCGATTTCCACCGGATCCCTTGACACAGAGCGGCTAGAGCGTTGGCGAAAACTGCGGCGCGAGGATGAAAGGAACTCGGAAACCGTGGCGCAGTCTCGTGCGCGCGACAAGGCCTTTGGTAAGATGGTACGATCGGTGATGCAGGACAAGAAATCCCGCAAAAATCTGTAAATACCGACTCAGGCGATCAACCGGGGCCATATGTTTGCATTTCGGCGCGCAAATGCGCCGATGTGACCGACCTCGGCCAATCCAAAGTCTTTCGGCGACAACTGATGCCGGCGGGCTTTGGGACCGTAAAGATCGGCCAGGCGCCAAACCGCGTTCGGGGGCACCACCTGATCATCGTCCATTGTGAACAGATCAACAGGTGTTTCCGACGCGGACCAACGGGCGTCTGGAAGGCTTTTGCCGATATCCGGCACGTAGCTCAGCGCAGCGGTGCACCATTTACGCCACTGCCAGTAGACACGTGCCGGAAGGTCCGAGCCGAACCCAAGTGCCTTGCCCGGCAGGTATCCCAATGCCTTAACCAGCAATGGCGGGTGGGCATACCAGAACATTGTCGCCAGTGCGCGATACGGCCAGGGGTGGTCGGATACCGTCACCAAACCTGAACAGACACAGATCATCCGGTCGATCTGCTCAATATCGGGCTGAATTGGCCCCAGCATTCCACCCACCGAATGGCCAATGCTCCACTGCTGGGCCGCGGGAAATCTGCGCCGCATTTCAGCGCGAGCAGCGGGCATGTCGATCAACGCCCAGTCAGCCATCGTGGCCTGCGAATCGCGCAGGCGCCCGCGTAGAGAGTGGCCAAAATCGCGATAGTCATAGGTCAGACAGGCCATACCCTGTTCTTCCACCAACCACCGCGCAAAATGCTGGTAATAGTCGCGCGGTACGCCTGTGGCTGCATGGACTACAACCGCCACATCAGGTGCCGAGGCAGGCATATACAGCCGTGCCGACAGTTCGGCCTCTCCGGCAGAAAACGTGAAATCTTCGGTCAAAACGACCGGAGTGTTGTCCAACATGGTGCCCTCGCAAGCATCTGAACTATTCGGTTCACATAATGGCATATCGGCGCTTTTGCGCGACTAGAGTCAACAGATTTTCAAAGTGACCAAGCGTCCACTTGAACGATGGAAAACAGCCCGCTTGACTCAAGCCACCTACAACCGCTAGCGATGAGGTGATGGTTCTCGTCCTTATATTGGGGCGGGATGAAAAGGGAACTCGGTGCGGTCCAGCCCGGCAATGCCGGAACGGACCAAGGCCGCGACTGCCCCCGCAACTGTAAGCGGTAAGCAATGCCGAAATACCACTGGCCGAAAGGCTGGGAAGGTCGGCAAAGCAATGACCCGCAAGTCAGGAGACCTGCCATCAAAGTAAAAACCGAAACTCGGGCGGGGTGTCCGGGCAGGTCTTCAGTACGCTGAGTTCCCTGTTCCACGTCCCCCGCTCACCGCGCGGAGGGCGCATTATGATCTGGAAGACAACGACCCACGAATTCACCGCCACCCTGTGCCAGAAAACGGGGAAAACCTGCCCCGCATTGGCCCAAATGGCTCGGGCATTGGCCGAGGCGATGGCAACAGCACAACCAATGACGACCAGCGAATTTGAGGTGGACGGCTCCAGCGAACTGACCCATTGCGATGAGGGTTGCACCGCACGGTTTCGCGCCAGCCCGGCCCGGATCAGGGTCTATTGCGGGGCAAACACAGGCGACTCAGCCGACACGTTGGACGAATACGCCGATATGATGTTCGGCCCTGACTTTTCCACTCTGCCTGCTGGTGTTTTGGCGGCCTTGCCTTGCGCCATGCTTCAGGCATCGGCCCTTGCACCGCGTCCATCGCATCAGGTTGTTCAACAAGCCACGGCCTGATCCTAGTTCACTGATCGCTCTGGGCCGGTTTCATGGCCCAAGCCATCTGCTCATCCGTTTCCACCGCGCATGGTCGGGCCAAGCGCAGCCGGTTTAGCGCGTGGTTTGGATCTTCGCCGCTTTCCACCATGAGCCTCAGCGCGACCATCCCCGACCGCCCACAACCGCCCCGGCAATGCACCAGCACGCGTCCACCGTCGGACAGAACCTGCCGGGCGGCTGCGCTGGCTTGGGGCCAAAGAGTTTCGATTGGCAGGGGCGGTGTGCCAAAATCCTCGACCGGAAGATGCACCCATGTCGCGGACCTGCTTTGAACGTCTCGACCAAAACCGCCTGCGCCGACCTGCCGCATCTCGGCCTCGGTGGTCATTGAAATCACCAGATCAGGGTTCCAGTCCTGTATCACCCTCAGATCGTCCACATACCCACCGCCGCCGCCCGGCAAGGGGGACAGCGCCAAGATGCCTGAGCCAACAGGCAGCGCGTAGATCGCAAATTTTGCCAAAGCTAATGCTCCTACTGCCACCGGCCCACCAAATTTTGACAGCTGGTTTATCCCGCTTACAGACGCTGTCCAAACCGAAATTCCACAAAGCCTGCTGTGGACGTGGGCGGCCCGGGTCTCTACGCTGCATTTCTGACACGAATCTGACAGAGCAGACATGACCGAAACGCCCAGCCCCGCCTATCAGGTTCTTGCCCGCAAGTACCGCCCCGAAACCTTTGCTGATCTGGTTGGACAGGACGCAATGGTACGCACGCTGAAAAACGCGTTCGAAGCGGATCGGATCGCGCAGGCCTTTATCATGACCGGTATTCGCGGCACCGGCAAAACCACCACTGCCCGGATTATCGCCAAAGGTATGAACTGCATCGGCCCCGATGGCGAAGGCAAGCCAACGACCGAACCTTGCGGCCAGTGCGAACATTGTGTGGCCATCATGGAAGGACGCCATGTCGACGTGATGGAGATGGACGCCGCCAGCCGGACCGGTGTGAACGACATTCGCGAGATTATCGACAGTGTCCGATATCGTGCCGCCAGTGCGCGTTATAAGATTTACATCATCGACGAAGTTCACATGCTGTCGACCAGCGCCTTCAATGCGCTGCTCAAAACGCTCGAGGAACCGCCTGAGCATGTGAAGTTCATCTTTGCGACGACCGAAATTCGCAAGGTGCCGGTGACTGTGCTGTCCCGCTGTCAGCGGTTCGACCTGCGCCGGATCGAACCTGAGGACATGATCGGTCTGCTCAACAAAATCGCCGCAGCGGAAAACGCACAGATCGCAGAAGACGCGCTGGCTTTGATCACACGAGCGGCCGAAGGGTCTGCCCGCGATGCAACATCGCTGTTGGATCAAGCGATTTCACATGGTGCAGGGGAAACCAGCGCCGATCAGGTTCGGGCAATGCTTGGCCTTGCAGATCGCGGGCGCGTGCTGGATCTGATGGACATGATACTCCGCGGTGATGCGGCTGGGGCATTGACTGAGTTGAGCGGCCAGTATGCCGAAGGGGCCGATCCGCTGGCCGTTCTGCGCGATCTGGCCGAGATCACCCATTGGGTTTCCGTGGTCAAAATCACGCCCGATGCCGCCGATGACCCCACCGTCTCACCGGATGAACGCGCGCGGGGTCAACAGATGGCCGAGGCGCTGCAGATGCGGGTGTTGACGCGGATGTGGCAAATGTTGCTGAAGGCGCTGGAAGAGGTCTCTGCAGCACCCAACGCGATGATGGCCGCCGAAATGGCAATCATTCGTCTGACCCATGTGGCCGATTTGCCAAGCCCCGAAGAGCTTATCAAACGACTACAGGATGCACCTCCCCCCCCACCAAGCGGGGGACCTGGCGGTGGTGTGGCTGTGCCAACTCATGCACCTGCACAGGCGACGTCCTCTGCGCATCTCTCGGCGCAACGCGGGCCTGCAGGGGCGCCCACTGCAGCGCTTGCCCAGGACGTCCAGACCGCGCTGGCACACTATCCAACCTTCGAATACGTGGTCGAACTGATCCGCACGAACCGGGATGTAAAACTGTTGGTTGAGGTCGAAAACGGCGTGCGTCTCGTCTCGTATTCCCCGGGACGAATCGAGTTCACGCCGACGGACAAAGCGCCGACCGATCTGGCGCAAAGGCTTGGTTCGGCCTTGCAACGCTGGACCGGAAACCGATGGGCCGTCTCAATTGTGGCCGACGGGGACGCAGCAACAATCGCCGAGGTACGAGACGCGGCTGATCTGGCGTTGAAAGCACAGGCCGAACAACACCCACTGGTTCAAGCCGTTCTGATGCAGTTTCCAAAAGCGCGCATCAAGCGGATCGAAACCCCGGAAGAACGCGCCGCCAAGGTCGAAACCGAAGCCCTGCCGGAGGTCGAAGACGAATGGGATCCGTTCGAGGAGGATTGATCCGAGCGACCAAAGCGGAAACACTCCCGCGCTGCCGGGCCCAACGGGAGGAAAGGTCTTGCCAAAGACCTTGACGACGGGCGGGAAAAGCTCTCCCCTTGTACCCTACCGGCAGCATCCGTATTTAGGCGGCAAACCGATTTGCAGGAGAAAAGAAATGCTCAAAGGACTCGGCGGTCTGGGCGATATGGCCAAGATGATGAAATCCGCACAGGATTTGCAGACCAAGATGACGGACATGCAGGAAGAGCTGAACAACCTGATGGTTGTAGGCGAATCCGGTGCAGGGCTAGTGAAGGCCACCGCCACAGCAAAAGGCGAGCTGAAGGGTCTGGACATCGATCCGTCGATTTTCAATGGCGACGATAAGGAAGTTGTCGAAGATCTGATTCTGGCCGCTATCAAGGACGCGCAAACCAAAGCGGCCGAGCGCTCTCAGGCAGAGATGGCAAGGCTGACCGAAAGCATGGGTCTGCCCGCAGACATCAAGCTGCCGTTCTGATAGACACTCCTGACGACCCAAAGGCCGGGCACAACTGCCCGGCCCTTTTGCAGGAGCGCACGCCGTGAGTTCGAACAGCGATATCGACAATCTGATCGACCTGATGGCCAAACTGCCGGGCCTCGGCCCCCGTTCGGCTCGCCGCGCGGTGCTGCACCTGATCCGAAAACGCACCCTGCTGCTGACGCCCCTGTCGGACGTAATGCAGCAGGTGGCCGCCACCGCCCGCGAATGCCTGAATTGCGGCAACGTGGGCACCACCGATATCTGCGACATCTGCGATAGCGAGGATCGCGCGACCGGAGAATTGTGCGTGGTCGAAGACGTCGCCGACCTCTGGGCGATGGAACGCGCTGCAGTTTTCAAGGGTCGCTATCACGTTCTGGGCGGCACGCTGTCCGCCTTGGACGGCGTCGGCCCGGACGAGCTGCGCATTCCGCGCCTCAAGGACCGGGTAATGGCCGAAGGGATTTCTGAGGTCATTCTGGCCCTGAACGCCACGGTCGATGGGCAAACCACCGCCCACTACATCGCGGATCAATTGGAGGGACAGGTCCGTCTGACTTCACTGGCGCAGGGTGTGCCGATTGGGGGCGAGTTGGACTATCTGGATGATGGGACGATTACCGCTGCGCTGCGGTCAAGGAAAGAACTGTAAAGGTCGTCTTCAAACTGCCAAACCCTTTCATCAAACTGGCAAAACAAACCGGATTTTACGGTAATGCATGCATCCTATAGAAAACTGCACTGAACCTTTGCCGCCATCTTTTCGATATCATTATACTGTGTGTATTTAGCGAGAATTCCGCCTTGTGTTGTACAGTTAGCTTTGCCAGCCGCAGCGCGCAGCAATTCAGCCCTTGCAGTTTTGACGGTTTCTGCGCTTAGCGAAAATGGCCCTTTCATCTTTGCTAGTACCACATAGGTAGACCCATTCACTGAAACCAAGCGGAACTTACCGCTGGCTTTGCCAGATTTGATTTTCATCGCCCAGGGTTCTCTCCATTTTGAGGAAGCAATACGCATTGCGGCTTCCGCGCCGGGATAGTTCGAAGTGCGGTCGGAAACGTACCATGGTATCCCGGTTGGCGTTGTTTTCAGCCCCGATCCGTCACTGCTTGCAGAAACCCCATAGCTTGTACAAATCAGAAAAGTGAAAAGGGCGGCCACAAATTGGTTTTTTGAGCGCATTCTGTGTATTACTCCAAATCGAATGCACAAATAGGAACTCCAGACTATGGCCCAAATATGGCCTCAGGCCTCAAATATGAGAAGGGCTGCACAGGGTTCCAAGATGGTCTGTAGTCAGCGTCCGGGGTTTATCCGGCTCATCACTTTTTTGATAAATACTACGGGACAAGACACATGCTTTTGGAGACCAAAATGACCCGCCTTCTCGCCCTCACCTTCGCCGCCTTCACCGCGACCGCCGCATGGTCACAACAACTCATCGACAAGGGATTTGTCGAAGGTTGGAACATCATGATGGACCCCGCGCTGGGGAATGGATGCCTGATCCAGACGATCTATCAGGACCTCTCAGTCGTGCGGCTGGGCTATGACGCGCTGGACAATCGCGGGTATTTCGCCGTCTACAACAAGGCGTGGGGCGACATCAAACAGGGTGAGAGTTATCCGATCCGGTTCGATCTGGACGGCAAAAGCTATGATGCCACTGCCATCGGCTTCAATCAACGCGATGTGCCCGGCGCGACCGTGTTTTTCACTGACCGCAGCTTCGTGAATGCGATTGCCCAGAACAAGACCATGACGGTCTACAACCCCGCAGGTGAGGTGGTCATGGCGATTGATCTGAAAGGCACGGCCAAAGCGCTGGAATATGCCCGGGACTGCCAGAACAAGAAACTCTAACGAATCGGATCAAACAGGGCGTCTTTGGCCGTACAATCGCGGATCACGTCGCGACCGCAGGGTACGGGTTCAAGGTCGCGCGACAGGCACAGGCGGACCTCTTCGATATAGCCTTGCTTGCAGGTCACAGTGATCATGTCGCGCTCAAGGCCGGGGTTGGCTTTCAGAAATGCTTCTTCCACGACCGATGCAGGCAATTTGACCGAGGCGTCCAGCTTGCGGAATACCTGAGGACGCTCAACCGCCTCATACGCCTGCCGGGACAGCGCATAATAGTCGGACGCGCTGAGGCCCGAGCAGGTCCCGTGCTTTTTCCACTGATGCCACGCCAGACCGGAACTGCCCTGAATATCCGTCATTTTGCGTGACATAGCGCGCGATGGCGGTGCCTCGGGCGTGCGGCAGAAGGCGGGCCAGCCCTGATGGTACTGAGGCCACAGACCATGCAGGATCCAGCCATGGTCATGCCGGGTGTCGCATTGATCCGATCCGCGCGCATCGCCTTCGCGGGCGCACCAGTTTGGCGACCAGCTAAGCGACAAGACGTAGTAGTCAAACTCGCCCGCTTTTTCGCCATCGCCCAGCGCCGCCATTGCACCGAAAATCCACGAAACCAGCCCCAAAACAACCCAGCGCATTCGCCTCTTCCCTTCTTGCCTTGGCGCGACTATATACGGACCAAGTTCCCCGACAACGGAAACCTGCCCCAAAAAAGGGGCCGCCGAATTCCGGCGACGGGAAAGATGTATTTATAGGAGACGGGCTGATGGCAAAACCGCTTATGGCCAAGGCAACAGCCGTATGGCTGGTGGACAACACCACGATCAGCTTCAAGCAGATCGCGGATTTCGTAGGCATGCACGAGCTTGAGGTGCAGGGCATCGCAGACGGCGATGTGGCCGCTGGCGTGAAAGGCTTTGACCCCATCGCCAACAACCAGCTGACCCAGGACGAGATCGATACCGCGCAGAACAACCCGCTGCACAAACTGAAGCTCAAGTTCAACCCTGCCGCAAGCGGCGAAGAAAAGCGCCGCGGTCCGCGCTATACCCCGCTGTCCAAGCGTCAGGACCGTCCGAACTCGATCCTGTGGCTGGTCAAGTTCCACCCTGAACTCAGCGACGGTCAGATCGCCAAGCTGGTGGGCACCACCAAACCGACCATCCAGTCGATCCGTGAACGGACCCACTGGAACATTTCCAACATGCAGCCGATTGACCCCGTTGCCCTGGGCCTGTGCAAACAGTCCGAGTTGGACGCGATCGTGCAGAAAGCCGCAGCAAAGAAAGCTGCCGAAGGTGGCGTCATGAGCGATGACGAGCGCCGCAAGCTGGTCTCGACCGAACAGTCGCTGGAAATGGACGCGGCGCCGAAGATCCCGACTGCCATCGAAGGTCTGGAAACCTTCTCGCTGTCGGACGAGCCTGCGGAAGAGAAAGAAGAAGAACCAATCCTCGACGCGGACAGCTTCTTCAACCTGCCCAAAGGCGGTGCCGACGACGAAGACGAAGACGATCCGCGCCCCTAAAGCACAGACAGCCCCGGCCTGAACGGACCGGGGCTTTTTTACGAGAAAACCATGCTGAACGTTCTTTCCAAACTATTTGGACCGCATCGCGCCGTTTCGATCTATGCCTTCCTGAAGACCTGGGGTTTGCCCGTGGCAGGCGGTGTTGGTCTTGTTGCCGTCGCTGCTGGTTTGCTGATCTTCAACGACAGCGGCGAGCACGAGCATGAGGCATTCATGACCGTCAACGTCTTGTCAGCGACACCCATCAACGGGGACCTCAAGAACGGCGTCATTGCTTCGGTCCGACTGCCGGACGGGTCTGCGACCTCGGTCACTTCGACCGACGCTCCGGTCTCACAAACCGTTGGCACCACGGCATGCATCGAAAAACGTGTGTACGTGGACAGTGGCGAGGCTCGGTATCGGTTCAAACTGCCGCGCCACTGCGAAGCAGGATAAGTAAAGCCGCCCGGTAAGAACACCGGGCGGCTTTGGTTTCAGATCATCTGGAACAGAATGCCAGCGGTGATGGCCCCAGTGATCCCCAGCCCCAGATAGGTCGCAAAGACCCGTGGTTTGACCAATGACCAGACCGCGGCCATTGCCGGGATCGAACTGACGGCACCCGCGACCATGAAGGACATCGCGGCCCCTGCGCTCATCCCTTGTTCCATCAGGCCAGCCAGCAGCGGCGGCGCGACGTAGGAGTTCAAGTAAGCGGGCATCCCGACCAACGCGGCAATGACAATGGGTACAACACCGTCACCGCCGACAACGCGCGCGATCAGATCGGCCGGCACATAGCTGACCAACAACGCCTCAAGCACATAGGCCAGAGCCAACCATTTAAGCAGGAACAAGCTGTTGTGAATGAACTCGGACCGGAAGCGCTGACGACGCTCGGGTACCTGCCAGAACTTCCAGACAGGTTTGTCCTCCTGTTTAGGTCCGCATCCGCAGCCAGCCGGTTTGTAATCGCGCAGAGGCTGGGCAAACGCGCCGCCTCGCATCAGGGCACGGACGGCAAAGCCTCCAAACAGACCCAATGCGACCGCTGCAATGGCCTTGCCGATTGCAAATGGCCAACCCAATGCGCCTGCCGTGATCAACAAGGTCGGTGGGTCAATCAGTGGCGAGCTGAGCCAGAACGCCATGACAGCCGACAATGGCGCACCAAGCGCCAGCAGACCAGCAATGAACGGAATGACTTCGCAAGAACAGAACGGTGCGAGGCCGCCGAAGACTGCGGCCAAAAAGATCATCCGCGTTTCGCGCCCCTCAAAGGCGCGCGCAACCATCACTTCGGCACCGGTCGCCTTGAGGTAAGACAGCAGCAAGACGGCGAACAGAATATACTGGCCGGTATGTGCAAGGGCTTTGCCCGCAAAGGTTACAACCTCTCCCCAATTGCCGGGGTCAAGGACGGCCACAAGCGCCAAAATGGCCACGATCACCGCCCACGGGGTTTTGATCAGATCAACGGCCACCTTTGCCGGTGCCTTTGGGTTTTGTGTCAGCTCAGCCATCGTTCGCAGCCTTTCCCACTTCGTCCGCGCAGCATTCGCTAAGAATGAACTGCGCGAGGTCTCTCAATTCTTCGTAATTTGCGCGGTTGATGGTGGCGCGCCCGATTTTCTCTTGCTCGACGACCCCGCCGGCCGCGAGGAACCGCAGGTGATGGGCCAATGTCGAAGGGGCAATGCCTGTGCGGTTCTGGATTTCCCCAACGGTCAACCCAGCCTCACCAGCCCGAACCAATGTCTTGAGAACCTTCAGTCGCGCTTCAGAGCCCATGGCCGAGAATCCTGCTGCAGCTGTTTCCCACATCTGATTTCTCCATTAAACTAGATTTCTAGTTATTTAGGTGAGTCGTTCTTTTTCGTCAAGCGCCTTGTTCACGAATTCTCGAGACGAGATTAAGTCCAGATTGCCCTCACCTTAAGTCCACTCTATAAGGCGCTATGGGAATATCGGTCGACACATTCTTTCTGGAATTGAACGGACAGGGCACACTGCAGGCGCAGATCCAACAGATGATTGCCGAAGGCATCTTGTCTGGCCGGTTTCACGTTGGGGAAAAGCTGCCCTCGTCTCGTAAACTGGCGGCGCATCTGGGTGTTAGCCGGATCACGGTGACACTGGCGTATACTGAACTACTGGCCAATGACTACCTGACTGCCAAAGGCCGGTCGGGGTATTTCGTGTCGCAAAACGCGCCCGTGCCACCCAAGTATTCGCCCGTGCAAAAACGCGATGAAAATGTCGACTGGGACACGGCCCTCGCACGCAGGTTCTCGGACGGGGACGTGCTGCCCAAGCCCAGTAATTGGCGCGATTACAAATACCCTTTCATCTATGGTCAGGCAGATCGGAAATTGTTCGACCACGCCAATTGGCGTCTCTGCGCGGTCCGTGCACTGGGTCACAAGGATTTTGCCTCCCTGACCGGGGACTACATGGATCAGGATGATCCGCTGCTGATCGAATTCATCGCCCGTCACACGTTGCCGCGCCGTGGAATCGCCGCCCGCCCCGAAGAGATCTTGATCACTATGGGCGCGCAAAACGCCCTGTGGCTGGCCTCACGCATCCTGTTGAACCGCAACCGCACGGCCGTGATTGAAGACCCTTGCTATTATGCACTGCGGGATTTGCTAAATCACTCCGACTGCAAAGTTTCACCACTGGCTGTTGACCGTGACGGACTGACTCCGGATGCGTTGCCGGATGAAACAGATGTAATTTTCACCACCCCCAGCCACCAAAGCCCGACGACCGCAACCATGCCCGTCGATCGCCGCCACGAGTTGCTGAAACGCGCCCGCGAACTGGACGCCATGGTCGTCGAGGACGATTACGAGTTTGAAATGGCCTTTCTGGGATCTCCCTCCCCGGCCCTCAAGTCAATGGATCGCGACGGACGGGTGATCTATGTAGGCAGCTTCTCGAAATCGCTGTTTCCCGGATTGCGCCTTGGCTACATTGTCGGATCCGAGCCTTTTATCCGCGAGGCCCGTGCTTTGCGTTCTTTGGTGCTGCGCCACCCGCCGGGCCATATCCAGCGCACCGCGGCCTATTTCCTGTCCCTAGGCCATTATGATGCTCAGATTCGACGTATGTCGAAGACCCTTGCCCGGCGACGCGAAGCGTTGGACAGCGCGGTCGAACAGTACGGGCTTACCGTTGCCGGACGCGGAATCATGGGCGGGTCGTCGCTTTGGATGTCGGCCCCCGATCGTGTGGACACGACCAAACTTGCCAAAAAGCTGCAGAGCCAGGGCGTGCACATCGAACCAGGCGCCTCGTTCTTCAATGGGTTGCACCAACCGCGCAACTTCTATCGCCTTGGATACTCGTCCATTGGCCGAGACCGCATCGGGCCGGGCGTTAAACTGATCGCGGATGCCATCCGTTCCGCCTAGCACAACTCTGGACATATCCCGCCTAACGTTCTGGCCCTAACGCCGCTTCGCCCCTTGCGCCAAAACCGTATCAAAGGCGGGTGCTGTGCCCGAACCTTTCTTCAATTGTGCGGAGAACACTCAGATGAAAATGACCACTGAAGAGGCCTTTGTTAAGGTTCTGCAAATGCACGGTATCGAACATGCGTTCGGTATCATCGGTTCGGCCATGATGCCGATTTCGGATATCTTCCCGGCCGCAGGCATCAATTTCTGGGACTGCGCCCACGAAGGTTCGGGCGGCATGATGGCGGACGGCTACACCCGTGCCACCGGCAAGATGTCGATGATGATCGCGCAGAACGGCCCCGGCATCACCAACTTTGTGACTGCCGTTAAAACCGCATACTGGAACCACACCCCGGTTCTGCTGATCACTCCGCAGGCAGCCAACAAGACCATCGGCCAGGGTGGCTTCCAGGAAATGGAACAGATGCGCATGTTTGCGGACTGTGTTGCCTACCAGGAAGAACTGCGTGACCCCAGCCGTGTCGCCGAAGTTCTGAACCGCGTCATCCTGCAAGCCAAGCGTGCTTCGGCCCCTGCTCAGATGAACATCCCGCGTGATATGTGGACCCAGGTTGTCGACATCGAACTGCCTAAGATCGTCGAATTTGCCGCAACTGCTGGCGGCGACGAAGCGCTGGACGAAGCGGCAGCCCTGCTGTCCGACGCCAAATTCCCGGTCATCCTGAACGGTGCCGGTGTTGTTCTGTCCGGCGCGATCCCCGCATCCGCCGATCTGGCTGAACGTCTGACCGCACCGGTCTGCGTTGGCTATCAGCACAACGACGCCTTCCCCGGCTCGCACCCGCTGTTTGCTGGCCCGTTGGGCTATAACGGCTCGAAAGCCGGCATGGAGCTGATCGCCAAAGCGGACGTTGTTCTGGCTCTGGGCACTCGTCTGAACCCGTTCTCGACCTTGCCTGGCTACGGCATCAACTACTGGCCGACCGATGCCAAGATCATTCAGGTTGACCTGAACCCTGATCGTATCGGCCTGACCAAAGACGTGACCGTTGGCATCGTCGGCGACGCCAAGAAAGTGGCCGAAGGTCTGCTGGAACGTCTGGGCGACAACGCCGGTGAAGCAGGTCGCGAAGACCGCAAGAACCTGATCGCCACAACCAAATCGGCTTGGGCGCAAGAACTGAGCTCGCTGACCCACGAGAACGACGATCCGGGCACCACCTGGAACGAGCGTGCACGTGCCGCCAAGCCGGACTGGATGAGCCCCCGCATGGCATGGCGCGCAATTCAGGCGGCGCTGCCGACCGAGGCAATCATCTCGTCCGATATCGGCAACAACTGCGCCATCGGTAACGCGTACCCATCCTTCGAAGAAGGCCGCAAGTACCTGGCACCTGGCCTGTTTGGCCCCTGTGGTTACGGTCTGCCTGCCGTTGTTGGCGCGAAAATCGGTTGCCCGGACGTTCCGGTTGTCGGTTTCTCGGGTGACGGCGCATTTGGTATCGCTGTGAACGAACTGACCGCGATTGGCCGCGAAGAATGGCCCGCCGTGACTCAGATCGTTTTCCGCAACTACCAGTGGGGCGCTGAAAAGCGTAACTCGACCCTGTGGTTCGACGACAACTTCGTTGGCACCGAACTGGACCAACAGGTCTCTTATGCCGGTATCGCAACCGCATGTGGTCTGAAAGGCGTCGTCGCACGCACCCAGGACGAGCTGACCGCTGCCCTGAACCAGGCGATCATTGACCAGAAAAATGGCATCACCACTCTGATCGAAGCCATGATCAACCAGGAACTGGGCGATCCCTTCCGTCGCGACGCCATGAAAAAGCCGGTCCGTGTTGCCGGTATCGACGCGGCTGACATGAATACGTCGGCCGGGGCATAATCGCGTGAAGCCACTACGCACAATTCTCGGAGCTGCCAGCAGCTCCGACAAGATCATCGCCCTCGCTGAGGGCGATGATCCACGTGTTGTTGAAGGTGCTTTGAAGGCCCGCAAGGAAGGTGTCGCGCGCATCATTCTGGTTGGTGACAAAGCCAAAGTAACTGCCCTGCTGGCCGAACAGGCTGGTCAGGATGTCGACGGCATCGAAATCCACGATCCATCGGACTCTCCCCATGCCGGAGCGTTTGCAGCTGAGCTTTTTGAGCGGCGCAAGCACAAGGGCATGACGCCTGAAAAGGCCGCTGAAGAAATCAAACACCGCCTGAACTATGCCGCGATGCTGGTTCATACCGGTAATGCAGACGGAACCGTCGGCGGAGCTGTTGAGACCACGTCGGCCACAGTGCGCGCCGCTTTGCAGATCATCGGCAAAGCGCCCGACGCGGCCATGGTTTCCAGCTTTTTCCTGATGCTCTACTGCCGCGATCACCACACGGTCCGCGGAGCGCACATCTTTGCCGATTGCGGCCTGGTGGTTGATCCGAACGAACAGGAACTGGCCGAAATCGCCCGGGCATCTGCCGCGTCTTTCAAGGCGCTGACGCACGAGACGCCCCGCGTTGCAATGCTGTCCTTTTCAACCGGCGGCAGCGCCAATCATCCGAAAGTCACGAAGGTCAGTGAGGCCACGCAGATTGCAAAATCGGCTGACCCCGATCTGTTGATCGACGGCGAGCTGCAGTTTGACGCCGCATTCGTCCCCGAGGTGGCTGCAAAGAAAGCCAAGGATTCGCCCCTGCACGGCGAGGCAAATGTTTTTGTGTTCCCAAACCTCGACGCAGGCAACCTTGGCTACAAGATCGCGCAGCGTATTGGGGGTGCCGAGGCAATCGGCCCGGTCCTTCAGGGACTGGCGAAACCGGCCAACGACCTTTCACGCGGATGCTCCGCTGAGGACGTTCTGCACATGATCGCGGTTACGGCCGTGCAAGCAGAAACATCCAAAACCCGGACAGACGCCTCGTAAATCCGGCTAAAGCGAAATACTGTTCCGATTGATCTCTGCTCATGAGAATAATCGGATCAAAAGCCACATGGACCAGAAATGAACCAGCCAATCATTAATACCTCTCCCAAGGTCTCTGACGAGGTCAGAAAAACAACGTGCTACATGTGCGCCTGTCGCTGCGGCATCAACGTACACATGAAGGACGGCAAGGTTGCCTATATCGAAGGCAACCGCGATCACCCGGTTAACAAGGGCGTCTTGTGCGCCAAGGGCTCGGCTGGGATCATGCAGGTCAATGCTCCTTCGCGTCTGCGCGCCCCACTGAAACGCGTCGGTCCACGTGGTTCGGGCAAGTTCGAAGAGATCAGCTGGGACGAGGCCCTGGACATCGCCGTTGGCTGGCTCAAGCCGATCCGCGAGGACAACCCCGAGAAACTGGCCTTCTTCACCGGCCGGGACCAAAGCCAAAGCTTCACCAGCTTCTGGGCACAGAACTTTGGCACCTGTAACTATGCGGCCCACGGCGGGTTCTGCTCGGTCAATATGGCCGCCGGCGGCATCTACACGATGGGCGGCGCGTTCTGGGAGTTTGGCCAGCCTGACTGGGATCACACCAAACTGTTCATGCTGTTCGGTGTTGCCGAAGACCACGACAGCAACCCAATCAAGATGGGCATCGGCAAGATCAAGGCCCGTGGCGCACGGGTGATCGGTGTCAACCCGATCCGCTCGGGCTATAACGCAGTTGCTGACGATTGGGTCGGGATCACTCCTGGCACCGATGGTTTGTTCATCCTGTCAATGATCCACGTGCTGATGAAGGCCGGCAAGATCGATCTGGACTATCTCAGCCGTTACACCAACGCGCCGGTTCTGGTCGACGCGTCCGAAGGCCCCACCAAGGGTCTGTTCCTGCGCGATGAGGACGGCAAACCACTGGTTGTTGACCGCAACACGGGCGAACTGACGGCGTTTGACAAACCGGGCGTCCGCCCCGACCTGTCGGCCACCTTTGAAAAGGATGGCGTCACCCACCGCCCCGTGTTCCACCTGATGGCCGAACGCTACCTCAGCGACGAATACGCGCCTGAGAACATCGCCGAGCAGTGCGGCATCCCCGCCACCCGTATCCGCGCCATCGCGGGCGAGTTGGCCCGCGTTGCTTTTGACGAGGCGTTCGAGTTGGAGCGCGAATGGACTGATTTCCGCGGCGAAAAGCACACCAAGATGATCGGCCGCCCGGTTGCCATGCACTCGATGCGCGGTGTCTCGGCCCATGCCAATGGCTTCCAGACTTGCCGCGCACTGCACGTGTTGCAGATTATCCTTGGCACAGTCGAAGTCCCCGGCGGCTTCCGCTTCAAGCCGCCCTATCCCAAACCGGTCGAGGCGCACCCGAGACCGCACTGCAAGGTGACCCCGAATACGCCGCTGGACGGCCCGCATCTGGGCTTTGTTCAAGGGCCGGAGGATCTGGCGCTGAAGGCGGACGGTAGCCCGGCGCGGATCGACAAGGCATTTACGTGGGACAACCCGATGTCCAGCCACGGGCTGATGCATATGGTAATCTCGAACGCACATGCGGGCGATCCCTACAAGATCGACACGCTGTTCATGTACATGGCCAACATGTCCTGGAACTCATCCATGAACACCAAAGGCGTCATGGAAATGCTGACGGACAAAGATGAAAACGGCGATTACGTAATCCCGCATATCATCTATTCCGACGCTTATTCGTCGGAAATGGTGGCCTATGCCGACCTGATCCTGCCGGATACCACCTATCTGGAACGGCATGACTGTATCTCGCTTCTCGATCGCCCGATCTGCGAAGCGGATGCGGCAGCTGACGCAATCCGCTGGCCGGTGATCGAACCGGATCGGGATGTTAAAGGCTTCCAATCAGCGCTGGTCGAACTGGCCAACCGCATGGGCCTGCCGGGCTTCACCAATGAAGACGGCAGCGCCAAATGGACAGATTACGCCGACTATATCGTCAATCACGAACGCAAGCCCGGTATCGGACCGCTTGCCGGGTTCCGTGGTGAAAACGGCGATAAGGAAGGCCGCGGCGAGGTCAACCCTGACCAGCTGAACCGCTATATCGAAAACGGCGGCTTTTACGTGGCCCATATCCCCGAAGGCGCGGATTACTACAAACCATGGAACGCAGCCTATCAGGATTGGGCTGTCGGCATCGGCATCTATGACAGCCCGCAGCCATACCTGTTCCAGCTGTATTCCGAGCCGATGCGCAAATTCCAGCTTGCCGCCGAAGGCCACGGCGAACGTCAGCCCCCGGAACACCTGCGGGAACGCATCAAAGAGACATTGGACCCGATGCCCATCTGGTACGAGACCGACCAGACCGGCAACGAAGGCTTTACTGTCAACGCTCTGACCCAGCGCCCCATGGCAATGTATCACAGCTGGGGAACCCAGAACGCATGGCTGCGCCAGTTGCACGGCCGCAACCCACTTTATGTTCCGACTAAGCTGATGCGCGAGAATGGCCTGAGCGACGGTGATTGGGCCAAGGTGACCTCGCCGCATGGCGAGATCACGGTGCCGGTCATGGAAATGGCGGCCCTGAACGAAAACACCGTCTGGACCTGGAACGCCATTGGCAAACGCAAAGGCGCATGGGCGCTGCAAGACGACGCGCCCGAGGCCACCAAGGGCTTCCTGCTGAACCACCTGATCCACGAACTGCTGCCGCCCAAGGGCGATGGTCTGCGGTGGGCAAACTCTGACCCGATCACCGGCCAGGCAGCCTGGTTCGACCTGAAAGTGAAGATCGAAAAAGCTGAGCCACCAACGGATGCGGAAAGCCAACCGGAATTCCCACCGATTGAATCTCCGGTCGGAACTGGACCGAAGGATTTGGCATGGAAGGTAGGCAAATGACCCGGTCCCTGTGTCATCTGGCCATAAATATCGCGGGGTCTGGGGCAGCGCCCCAGTCCGCCCTCACCACAAAAGCGGAGGCAAGGTAGTCATGACCCAGCTCCCCACATCCACCGACCGCAGGATGGGTCTGGTCATCGACCTGGACACTTGCGTTGGCTGCCACGCCTGCGTCATCTCATGCAAAGGCTGGAACACGGAAAACTACGGCGCGCCGCTATCCGATCAGGACGCTTATGGTGCCAACCCGTCCGGCACTTTCCTGAACCGGGTGCATTCCTATGAGGTGCAACCGGCGGAAGGTCACGCCCAGCTGATCCACTTCCCCAAATCCTGCTTGCACTGTGAGGACGCGCCTTGCGTCACCGTTTGCCCCACAGGGGCCAGCTACAAGCGGGTCGAGGACGGCATCGTTCTGGTCAATGAAAGCGACTGCATCGGCTGTGGCCTGTGCGCGTGGTCCTGCCCCTACGGCGCACGTGAACTGGATCAGGCCGAAGGGGTGATGAAGAAATGCACCCTCTGCGTTGACCGTATCTACAACGAAAACCTGCCGGAAGTAGACCGTGTTCCGTCTTGCGTACGCACCTGTCCCGCAGGCGCGCGCCACTTCGGTGATCTGGGCGATGCGGACAGCGATGTCAGCAAACTGGTCGCCGAACGCGGTGGCATGGATCTGATGCCGGAAATGGGCACCAAACCAGTCAACAAATACCTGCCGCCACGGCCCAAGGATAACGTCGAAGATCAGATCGACATCCTGGCCCCGTTGCTGGCCCCGGTCGCTGAAGAGCCCAAAGGGTTCCTTAGCTGGCTGGACAAGACCTTGGAGAAGCTCTGATGCATCCAGCACCTTCCGTCATCATTTTCACCACCCTGTCGGGTCTTGGCTTTGGACTGTTGTTCTTTTTGAGCCTCGGTCTGCCAGACGTCTCTGGCTGGGTCGCTTTTGTCTTTTTCGCCATCGCCTACGCCCTGTCCGTTGGCGGCCTGATGGCGTCCACCTTTCACCTTGGCCACCCCGAGCGGGCCTGGAAAGCGTTTACGCAATGGAAGACCAGCTGGCTCAGTCGCGAAGGCTGGTGCGCGGTCATCGCTCTGATCGTCATGGGGCTTTATGCGATTGGCGTGATCTTCCTGGACCAACGCTGGAGCCTTCTTGGCTGGATCGGCGCTCTGTTTTCGCTACTGACCGTATTCACCACGTCGATGATCTACACGCAGCTCAAAACCATTCCCCGCTGGAATATGAACCTGACTCCGGCCATGTTCCTCAGCTTCAGCCTTGCGGGCGGTGCCCTGCTGGCCGGACAGGTCCGAGTGGCGCTGCCGCTGCTGCTGATCGCGGCGCTGGTGCAGATATTGTATTGGAAAAAGGGCGACAAAGCGCTGGAGGAGTCCGGCACAAATCTGGGCACGGCTACCGGATTGGGCGATCGCGGCACCGTGCGTGCGTTTGAGCCTCCTCATACCGGCACCAACTATTTGCTGCGTGAATTCGTTCACGTCGTTGGCCGCAAGCATGCTGAAAAGCTGCGCATCATCTCGTTTATGCTGGCCTTTGTCCTGCCGGCTATCCTGCTGCTGTTGCCATTCGGCCATTTCTTCGCGCTGCTGGCAGTGCTGTCCCATCTGGCCGGTGTTGCGACGTCACGCTGGCTGTTCTTCGCACAGGCCGAGCATGTCGTTGGACTGTATTACGGAAAACGATAGGGGGCTCTGCCCCCGTCGCGGCAAGCCGCGACTCCCCCGGGATATTTTGGGCCAGATGAAGTCTGGAACCGGAACAAAAAAGGCGGCGCTCGAGGTTCGAGGCCGCCTGTTTTTTTTGAATTCGCCTTAGATAAGGCCGGCGTGTTGGAGCGCCGCGTCGATCGCGGATTTGGTGCTGCTTTCCAGCCCGGACAGGGGCGAGCGGACTTCTTCGCTGCACAGACCCAATTTGCTGAGCGCGTATTTGGCACCCACGAGGCCGGGCTCGATAAAGATCGCTTCGTGCAGGGGCATCAGGCGGTCCTGATACTCCAACGCTTTGGCATAGTCGCCGTTCAGCGTCGCCTGCTGGAATTCGGCACACAGTTTGGGTGCGACGTTCGCGGTGACCGAAATACAGCCCACACCGCCATGCGCGTTGAAACCAAGCGCCGTCGCGTCCTCGCCTGACAACTGGCAAAAGTCCGGGCCGCAGGACACGCGCTGTTGGCTGACGCGGGCCAGATCTCCGGTTGCGTCCTTTACACCGACGATGCGTGGCAGTTTCGCCAACTCACCCATGGTTTCAGGGGTCATGTCGATGATTGACCGACCGGGAATGTTGTAGATGATGATCGGAATATCCGCGCAATCATGCAGCGCACGGAAATGCATCAGCAGACCCTTTTGCGTGGGCTTGTTGTAATATGGCGTCACGACCAGAGCTGCATCGGCGCCTACTTTCTGCGCGAATCGCACAAACCGGATGGCCTCAACAGTGTTGTTTGACCCGGCACCTGCGATCACAGGAACACGACCAGCCGAGGCTTTGACAACCTCGTCGACAACAGTTTCATGCTCTTCGTGGCTCAGAGTGGGGCTTTCGCCGGTGGTGCCAACGGGAACCAGTCCGGTGGAGCCTTCCTGAATCTGCCATTCCACCAAGTGTTTGAGCGTCTTCAGGTCCAACTCGCCGTTGCTAAACGGTGTGACGAGGGCTGGCATAGAGCCTTTGAACATGACACGCTCCTTAGGTGCAGTTTGTAATTTTTACGCCTCGGTTTGCCAGAAATCTGTCTTTCTTGAGTTGAACCCGACGGCGCAAGCTTTATCCTGAATGGCTGTATCCTTGGTTGGTTGGGAAATGCAAGGGATGACACGCTTTCTGGCGTTTTTGACGGTCGTAATTCTGATTTCGGGCACACAAGTGCGGGCCGACGCCGCAGGTGATCTGCGGGCCGGCATGAATGAAATGCGCAAGGGGGACTGGAATGAAGCCCTGCGTGTTTCTGGTGCGCGGGGTTCAGTGTCTCGGGACATCATCGTTTGGCACTGGCTGCGCGAAGGGTTTGGCAGTTCGGGTGACGTTCTGGTGTTTTTGGATCGTCGTCCAGACTGGCCTGGTCTGGCTTGGTTGCGGCGCAAAAGTGAGCCCGCCTTTACTGGCGCCGATCCGGACCGCGTTCTTAGATTCTATGCCAAACAGCCGCCGCAAACCGCAGAGGGTGCGTTGAACTATGCAGTCGCATTGAAGGCAAAGGGTCGTCAGGGAGATGCCGAGGCCGATATCGTCGCGGCCTGGCGGACGATGCCAATGGGCTCGGGTCTGCAAAAAGACTATCTTGAGAACTTTGGAAAACTTCTGAAACCCCATCACGCTGCCCGTCTGGATCGGATGCTATGGGACAACCACCTTGTCAGCGCAGGTCAGATGCTGCCGCTGGTCAGCGCTGATCAGCGTAAACTGGCTGAGGCGCGGATCGGCCTTCAGAAACGGCAACCCGGCGTCGACGGCAAGGTGGCGGCAGTTCCGAAATCGCTGGTCGATTCACCGGGCCTGGCTTTTGACAGGTTCGTCTGGCGTGACAAGAAAGAGTTGGACGACAGCGCGATTGACTTGATGCTGGCGCGTTCTTCCGGCCCTGATGCGTTGGGGGAACCTGACAAATGGGCCGAAGGCCGCCGCCGGTTGGCCCGACTTGAGATGCGAAATGGGGACCAGAACCGCGCTTATCAGATTGCTGCCAATCACCACATGACGCCAGAAATGGGTTATGGCTATGCGGATCTGGAGTGGCTTTCCGGGTTTCTAGCCTTGCGGAAGCTGAATGATCCTTCGACCGCGATCCGGCATTTCCAGAACTTCTCGGACGCGGTAAAATCGCCGATCTCGAAAGGACGCGCCGGGTATTGGTTGGGTCGTGCCTATGCGGCCCATGGTGACGCCGAAAAAGCCTATGACGCCTATGCGATGGGTGCAGATTATCAGTCCTCTTTCTACGGCTTGCTGGCGGCAGAGCAGATCGGGCGTCCTTTCGATAGTGAACTGGCCAACCCACGCAGGGCACCCCATTGGAAACAAGCTGATTTCTCCAATTCAAGCGTGCTGGAGGCGGGTCTACTGCTGCTGAAGGCTGACGAAGACACCCTGTCTGAACGGTTCCTGACCCATCTGGTTGAAGGGCTGGACCCGGTTCAGGCCAATCAGTTGGGCGATTTGGTGATCGAGTTGAAGCAGCCGCATCTGGCCGTAATGATTGCCAAACGCGCTGCAACAGTCGGCTTGGTTTTGCCAGCCGCCTATTACCCGGTGCATCCGGTGGCCGACATGGGGTTGCCCATGGCCAAGGAAATGACGCTGGCCATTGCCCGCCGGGAAAGCGAGTTTGACCCCGTTGTGATCAGTGGAGCCGGAGCGCGCGGGCTGATGCAGGTCATGCCGGCCACGGCAAAGCTTGTGGCCAAGGAATTGGGTATCCTAAGCGGCCACAAGACGATCAAGCTGACTTCGGATTGGCAATATAATGCCAAGTTGGGTGCCAATTACCTGTCCGGTCTGGCCGCTGATTTCAACGGAAACGTCGTGATGATGGCGGCCGGATACAACGCAGGTCCACGTCGGCCGATGTCGTGGATGGATCGCTATGGCGATCCGCGCGCAGGCGAAATCGATGTCGTCGACTGGATTGAGGCGATCCCGTTCAGCGAGACCCGCAACTACGTGATGCGTGTGTCGGAAAGCCTGCCGGTCTACCGCGCCCGTCTTGGCCAACCTGCCTTGCCGATCCCGTTCTCGCAGGAACTGGTCGGGTCAACGCTGGCGTCTTTCGCGCCATAGGGTGAACAGCCCGGCGGCGACAACCAGCGCTGCGCCTATGACCACTTCAGGGCGCAGCGTTTCACCAAAGACCGAGATTCCCAGGATCGCGCTCCAGACCAGATGGAAATAGGCGAAGGGCTGCACCGCGCTGGCCTCGGCCATCTCATAGCATTTGATCAGCAACCAGTGCCCCAGAACGCCACTCACGCATAGCAGCGCCATCCAGGCCCAATCCGTTTGGGCCATCGGTTCCCAGAACCACATTCCCACTAGCGTCATGGCGACGGCACCGCTGACGCCCGTCCAGAAAAAGCTGGTGGCGGAATTGTCCCGGCGGGACACGTAACGGGTCAGCAAACCATAGACTGCAAACATGAAAGCCGAGATCAGCGGTACAATGGCCCAAGGGTTAAAGACACCCACGCCGGGCTGGAGAATGATCAGAACACCGATGCACCCAACGCCGATTGCGGCCCAGCGTCGCCAGCCGACCTGTTCGCCCAATACCGGCCCGCTGAGAGCGGCGATCAACAACGGGTAGCAGATGAATACGGCCATCGCGTCGATCAGGCCCAGAACAGTGAAACTGAACACCGCGACACAGATCTCGGCCGCCAGCAGAAGGCCACGAAATATCTGCAGCTTCAGCTGGCTTGTCTGGGTGGTGGCCTTCAATCCGCCGGGCGCACGTGCGGCCAAAGCGATGACAAAGGCGGCGAAGAACCAATAGCGGATCATCACCACCATGTATGTGTTGTATGTTCCCGCCAGATGGCGCGAAATACCATCCTGCAGTGCGAAGACGATGGTCGCCCCGATCATCAACGCAATCCCGGCGCGCGTATTGTTCTGCTGCGTCATGATTTGACCGCCCGGGTCATGTGGCGCTTGCGGCCATAACCGGGTGCGCGTGTAACTGTGAAACCGGCGTCCTCAAGCCCCCGTCGCACGAACCCGGCGGCTGTATACGTTGCCGCCGTTCCGCCAGTGGCCGTGTGGTCGGCGACTTGCTGCATCAGGTCTGCACCCCATAATTCGGGGTTTTTAGCCGGAGAGAACCCATCCAAGAACCACGCATCGGCGGCACCTTCCCATGCTTGCAGGGTTTGACGTGCATCGCCTTCAACAACCTCCAGCCGCAGGGTGCCCAAATCACATGTGCCGCCCTCCCATTGCGCAAGGAACCGGTCAGACCAAGGCGCAAGTTCAGGAAAGGCCGCCAGCGCTCGGGACATGTTCGCGGGTGCCATCGGATAGGCCTCAAAACTGGTAAAGGACAGCGGCGTGGTCTGGCCCGATCTCTCCCACTCTGACCAGACAGTCAGCATGTTCAACCCGGTGCCAAAGCCCAATTCAGCAATGTGGAAGCCAGGTGCGAACCGCGCAGGCAGCTCATTGCCCGCCAGAAACACATGCCGCGTCTCTTCCAGCCCGTTTTGCAACGAGAAATACGGATCGTCGAAACGATCCGAGACCGGGATCTGATCCTCAGTCCATGTCAGTTCGGCACGCTGGTCTGCCATCGGGGAATCCTGTAGCTAAGCGGCGCGACACTGAACAAGGTAAAGGGGAATGGCAATGGTCGATGTGACGGTGCGCGGTGCAGGGATTTTCGGCCTGTCAATCGCCTGGACCTGCGCACGGCGAGGCGCAAAGGTGCAGATCGTCGACCCTTTTGGTCCCGGAGCCGGATCCAGCGGCGGCCTGGTTGGCGCACTGGCACCGCATGTGCCCGAAAACTGGAATGCCAAGAAGGCGTTTCAGTTCGACAGCCTGATCATGGCCGAACCATTCTGGAAACAGGTCGAGGCCACAGGCGGTGTCTCACCCGGATATGCGCGGCTGGGACGGCTGCAACCCATCGCCGACACCCGAACACTGGATCTTGCCCATGCGCGCGCCATCACAGCAGCGGAACTGTGGCAAGCCCGCGCCAAATGGAGCGTTGTTGAAACAGCCGCAATCGGTGCTTGGTGCCCACCCAGCCCCACGGGCTTTGTCGTCCATGATACACTCAGCGCACGCATGCATCCCCGCCGGGCCTGTGCTGCATTGGTTGCCGCACTGGCGGTGATGGGGGTCGAGGTCGTAGCCGACGCACCAGATCGCGGACAGGTTGTCCATGCCACCGGCCTTGCCGGTCTGCAGGAACTGACCGAAGCTCTTGGCAAAACCGTTGGCAACGGCGTCAAGGGTCAAGCCGCACTTCTGCGGTTTGATGCGGGAGAGGTTCCACAACTGTTTGCGGACACAATCCACTTCATACCGCATGCGGACGGGACGTTGGCAATCGGTTCGACCTCGGAGCGTGACTATGACGATCCGACCAGCACGGACGCGGCTCTGGATGACGTTTTAGACCGGGCGATGCGGGCCGTTCCCGTCCTGCATGGCGCAGAGGTCATCGAACGATGGGCGGGTGTACGGCCGCGCAGCAAAAGCCGCGCACCGATGCTGGGCGCGCACCCGGTACACAAAGGTCAATTCATTGCCAATGGTGGTTTCAAGATCGGCTTTGGCATGGCCCCGAAAGTAGCTGAGGTCATGGCGGATCTGGTTCTTGAGAACCGGGACGCGATCCCGAGTGATTTCAGACCCGAAGCATCACTCTGATCGCGGGACAAACTCGGCGGACATGCATTGCCGCCCATCTGGTCCGCGCACCCACATCGCTTGGCCATTCCAGCACAAGGTCGCCGTCTCAGAGTGCATTAGCGGCGATGACGCGCGAAATGAAAACTGAGCCAAGGGACCTGCCAGATCCTCGGCAAACAGCATCAATAATTGTGCCAGCAAAGGGCCATGAACGACCAGGCCGTCATAGCCTTCGACATCCCGCGCGTAGTCCAAATCGTAATGGATACGGTGCCCATTGAAGGTCAGCGCCGAGTATCGGAACAAAAACGTGCTGTCGAAAGTGACGTCTCGCCTGTGGGTTTCATCGGTACGGGCCACGGGTGCCTTGGGCTTGATGTCAGTATCCGAAGGGTCAGGCCGATAGACCAGATCCTGCCATTCGCTCAGACACAATTGACCGTCCTGAGAAATCTCGTGTCGCAGGGTAACAAACCCCAGCGGTCCCGTCCGTCCGGTTTTTGTCGCCGCACTTTCAAGAACAGACCGGCGCACGGCTTTTGAGCCCGCGACCAGCGGCGCGTGAAACTGCAACCGTCCCCCGGCCCACATCCGACGTTGCAAGCCCATATCGGGGATCAGACCGCCCCCAACCTTTGGATGCCCGTCCCGCCCCAAACTGGCAGGCAACTGAGGGGACCAGAAATACAACTGGTGAAAGAACGGCGGCAGTTGATCGCCTGCTGCGACCCTGTCGTTGGATCCAAGCGCCGCCAGCAGCGCGGCGGCGCGGGCCGGGTCCATCACATCGGTTTGTATTTCCTCAGTCATGTCGGCAGATTATGTAGACGGACCTGCCCCGGCAAGCGGCGTCTTGATCTCAGAACCCGGCCTCGGTCCGTAGTTTCTGCATGAGTATCCGCAGAGAGCTTTCGTAACGATCGCTCAGCAATCTGCCCTGCTCGTCAAACTCGTTCGAGCTGCTGGCCAGATGAATTTCCGGACCCTGCAGGATACGAGGCTGGAACGGAACCATATAGCCGCGCAAAACCATCTGCGCCCGCTCGCCACCTGCGCGTCCTGCGGCGGCTGACATCACAGCAACCGGTTTGTCGGCCCAGGGGCGGCCATCTGTTCGGCTGACCCAGTCCAGGGCATTCTTCAGAACACCTGACGGGCCTTTGTTGTATTCCGGGGTCGAAATGATCACGGCATGGGCTTGGGCGATCTGATCGGAAAGGGTTTGTACGGCTTCGGGGATGCCCTCGCCATCTTCAAGATCACCATCATAAAGCGGCAGGTTCAGATCAGCTTCGATATGCGTTCCCGGCTCGAACAACCGTGCCGCTTCGCGCAGCAATTTGCGGTTGGTCGCGCTTTGGCGCAAAGAGCCGGACAGGCTCAGAAGGATGGGGTCAGACATTGGGAAACTCCGCTTTGGTGTTTCCCAATAGCTAACTCAACTTTCGGGCGCACCAAAGACCGGATGACGCGCAGTCAATGTGCGAAAAATGGGCACCCGAAAGTGCCCATGTCATTATGTGTTTCCGTTCGGAATGATCTCGATATCGACCCGGCGGTTCTGGGCCTTCCCCTCGGGCGTCAGGTTAGAGGCAATCGGGCGATTTTCTCCCTGACCAATGGTCGAGATACGTGCACCACTTACACCATTGGCCTGAAGAATATCGGCGACAGAGCGCGCCCGGCGTTCGGACAGGCCCTGATTATACGCAGCATCGCCGTCGCTGTCGGTATTGCCGATGACCTGCACGTTCGAGTTGGGGTAATTCACCAGATTCTGCCCCACCCGGACCAGATCGGCCCGCAGTGCCGGGCGCACGGTCGCGCTGTCGGTGTCAAAGGTGATATCATTCGGGACGGTCACAATCAGTCGGTCGCCAGCGTTGGTAACGATGATGCCCTGATTGGCCAGTTGCTGACGCAGTTCTGCTGCTTGTTTGTCCAGTTGGTTGCCGATCAGGCCACCCCCTGCCGCACCGATCGCACCGCCTGCCACCGCGCCCAAAAGCGGATCAGATCCATTGGCAATCGCGCCGACACCCGCGCCGATCAGACCGCCGAGGAGTGCACCCTGCTTGGTGTTCTGGTTCGGGTCCGAGGGCAGGTTCAATGTGCCGGGGTCCGTACAGGCCCCCAAAAACATGGCCGAACACAGCCCTGCGGCAAGAACACTCTTGGAAATCGTCATAAAATCACCTTCTGCTCTGGGGCCCGTTCACCGAACCCGCTTTGTTTGGCGCAGTATATCGCGTTACCTTATCTTAGGCTCAAGCAACAATCGGGTGAAGTCGGCAAATTACCGCCGTTCAACAGGATCCAATTGGTTCTGGTCTTGCCAGATCGCTCGCAGAGGCTCCCCCTGCCCGCAGAAATGATCGTCTGTCACGTCGCAGGCCCAAATGCGATCCGTACGAAAATGGCGAAACCCATTCCTCAGCTCACACCACGCCGCCAACATCGTGCATTCAATGTGGTAGATAAGGGCGACGGGCCTGACGATCCGCTCGGTTCGCTCACCTTGGGCATTCACATAGGTGATGAGAATTTTGCGTTCAGAGCGGATGGCCTCGCGATAGTTTACGACTGGCACGCACCCCTTGGCCGGATCGTCCATCGGCGCACCCCATGGGGCGACTTGCAGCCAATCCGCAGGCGCGCGCAAAGCGTCGATCTTGCGGCATACACGGTCCGCAGCTTGTTGCAGGGTGCTATCCCCGGTGCGCGCCAGCATCGACAACCCGACCCACAGCGCCTCGACCTCTTCAGCGTCGAAATTCAACGGTGGCAGGTCATATCCCCGCCGCATCAAGTATCCCACGCCGGCTTCACCCTCGATCGGGGTTCGCTGTGCCTGCAAAGCGGCGATATCGCGATAGACGGTACGCGCTGACACTTCCAGCTTTTCTGCCAGTGCCTCCGCCGTCACAGGCATTTCGGCCGAACGCAAGATCTGGATGATTTCAAAAAGGCGGGTTGAGCGGCGCATAAGGTTCTCCGGGCGGTCTGCTGACATCCTAGCACACCCCACTGACAGGGTGGTGTCAGGAGTGATCTGCGATCTTTGGGAAACAAACCAAAGGAGGTCGACCATGCCATACCTCGACAATCACGTGATGATGACATTGAAACTGGACCGCTGGGCGCAGGATCACACTTTGCGCGCGTTCGAGATCGAACGTGAAATTATGGCTGCCCGTCAGCCCTGCGCACCGCGCAAACGGACCAAACGGTTCTCGCTAGGCAACCTCAAGATGCTGTGGACAAGCACGGCCTGAGGTTAGAAATTAGCCGGGGCGCGGAATTTCATCGAAACTCCGCCCTCGGGGCTTTTCAGGCGCAGTTCCTCAGAATGCAGCATCAGACGCGGGAATTCGCGCGCTTCGCCCTCGGCGTAGAACGGATCGCCCAGAATGGGGTGGCCCAGCGCCAGCATATGAACGCGCAGTTGATGCGACCTGCCCGTTTTGGGGAACAATCGGACGCGCGTTGTCTCACCTTCGAATTTCACAAACCGCCAGTCAGTGACGGCGGGTTTGCCAGTCTCGTGACATACCATCTGGCGCGGGCGGTTGGGCCAATCCACGATCAACGGCAGATCGACGGTTCCTGACTTTTGCTCGATGCGCCCCCAAACGCGCGCAACATAGGTTTTTCGGGTCTGGCGCTTTTCAAACTGCATGCTCAGATGCCGCTGTGCGTGCGGTGACTGGGCAAACACCATGACACCCGAGGTATCCCGATCCAACCGATGCACCAGCAAAGCCTGAGGAAACGACGCCTGCACGCGGGTCAACAGGCAATCGGCCAGATGCGCGCCACGCCCCGGCACAGACAACAACCCCGAGGGCTTATTCACCACGATCAGCTGTGCATCCTCATGCAGCACATCCAACGGCGTATTCGGGGGATTATAGGTTTCGCTCATGCGCGCCTGCCTAACGCACGGATTTGGTTCCCGCAACGTCGGCCTTGCCTGAACGGATCGGTTCAGCAACTCTCGGACCCAAAGCAGAGGAGAGACCATGCACCCCACAATCGCGCGCATGCAAGACGTTGTCGCCAAGGGCGATGAAACCCTGATCCACGAATTGCTGGCCGAAGACGTACGGTTTTCCCCGCCAACTTACTACAGCACCTGGACCGGACGCGAACCGGTGGCGGCTGTTCTGGGTCACGTGGGACAGGTGTTTTCCGACTTCCGCTATCGCCGGATTATGGGTGAAGGCAATGATTGGGCGTTGGAATTTCAATGCAAGGTCGGGGATCTGGACGCGGTCGGCGTCGATCTGATCACATTGAACGATGAGGGTCTGATACAGGAATTCGAGGTCGTCATGCGCCCTTACAAGACCATTGGTACCCTGCGCGAGGCGATGATGGCTCGGGTTATGACGGACGCCCGCTTCCTCGAATACAAAAACGCGCTCGGCTAACCATGACTGCCCCGATTGCCGCCGATCAGATATTGCGTGTCCCACTGTTGCCGGTTCTGGCAGCACAGGCGATTTCCGTGCGTCGTAACGCTCAGCTGCTGCCCGAACCGTCCGGCCCGCGCCAAGGGCGCGAAGGGCGCGGCCCCCGGTTGCGGCTGCTCATCGCTGGTGACAGCTCGGCCGCGGGTGTGGGGGCTGGGCGACAGCAACAGGCACTATCGGGGTTTCTGGTGGCGCGGTTGGCCCGCCATTACAGCGTGGAGTGGCGACTGGAGGCGACGACGGGCCACACAACACAGGATACGCTGGAACGATTGAACCGCCTTGAAGGCAACTATGACGCCGCCGTGACAGCCTTGGGTGTAAACGACGTCACGCGTGGAGTATCCCGGCAAAAGTTCACGGCTTTGCAGACTCAACTTCTGGATCATCTGACGAGCAAACTGGGTGTTCGCCGTGTCGTGGTCACCGCCGTGCCACAGATGAACCGTTTTCCGGCCCTGCCCCAACCTCTGGCCTGGGCACTGGGGCGACAGGCGGCCCGGCTGGATCGGGGTTTGCAAAAGGCCGCTGCGACATTCCCGCAAGCCCGGCACCTTTCATTGGAGTTTCCGGATGACCCGGCACTGGCTGCTCCGGACGGATATCACCCAAGCCCCAAAGCCTATCGCTTGTGGGCAGAGGCCGCGGCCGACTTATTGCATCAGCGCTGACCCCGCATCTGACGGATCATCGGGATCGTATAGACCACCAAAGCCGCCCAGATCAGCGGGAAGGCGATCATACGGCCCCGATCGATCTGTTCCCCAAACACGGCAATCGCCGTGATAAAGATCATCGTCGGCGCGATGTACTGCAGGATTCCCATTGTGGACAACCGCACCAATTTGGCCCCGTTGGCATAGACCAGCAGCGGAACAGCGGTGACGATGCCGGCACAGGCCAGCAGCATGGTGTCCCCAGCGGCAGCGCCAAAGTGGCCGGTTCCTTTTGCCCCCAACCAAGTGATGTAGACCAAGGCTGGGATCAGCAGGATCAGAACCTCTAGCAGAAAGCCCTGATTGGGGCCGATGGGTAGCGAGCGTTTGAAGAAAGCATAAAACCCCCAACTGACCGTCAGGGCCAGCGCGGCCCACGGCAGCCGACCCGCTTCGACGATCAATACCAGCACACCCAAAGCAGCTAACCCCACCGCCGCCAATTGCGTACGATTCAAAGGCTCACGTAACAGGATCGCCCCTAGCGCAATGCTGAACAGCGGGTTGATGTAATAGCCCAACGCTGCGTCCAATGCGTTACCGCTGGCAATCGCCCAGACGTAAATGGCCCAATTCACCGAGATCAAAGCCGCTGTCAGACAGGCCATGCCCAGCATTTTCGGGTTTTGCAAGGCAGCCTTCAAATCCCCGGTTCGCCCTAGCGCCACCAGCAACAGCCCGGCCACAGGCACCGACCATACAATCCTATGCGCCACGATCTCGACCGGCCCGATATGCGCCAGAGCTTTCATGTAAAGCGGCAGGAAACCCCATAGAACGTAGGCGGTCACCGCCAGAGCCAATCCTTTTGGCGTGTCCTCATTCTGGGGTGATGTTGCGACGTCCGCCATCATGGATCTCCGGGTGATACCGTTTGTCTATACGGCTGTTCCGGAGGGTTTGGAAACTGCGAAAACCGTGAACGGTCGCATCAAGAAAATTGATATGTACCAATAAAACGGGGCGCCGCAGCGCCCCGTGTGTCAAACCTTGGCGCTAAACTTTAACGCGCTCGGATTTTGGGTCGTACATCGGCTTGAGCGACGCCTCGGCTTTGACTTTGACGCCGCACACATCGATCTCGTAGGTCGAGGCCAAAACGTCAGCGGCCTTTTCGCCTTCGCAGGGCACATAACCCAGACCGATCGCACCGCCCAGCGTGTGGCCATAGTTGCCTGAGGACAGATAGCCCACATACTCGCCGTCTCGGATGATCGGCTCGTTATGGAACAACAGCGGTTCCGGATCGGTCAGTTTGAACTGAACCAGGCGGTTATGCGGTCCGCTTTCCTTGCGCGCGATCACCGCTTCACGCCCGATGAAATCGCTGCCCTTGTCGACCTTGACCGCAAAGCCAAGCCCGGCATCGACCACATGGTCCTCGCAAGTGATGTCGTGGCCGAAGTGGCGGAAGCCTTTTTCGATCCGGGCGCTGTCCATCATATGCATGCCGCACAGTTTCAATCCCATGTCCTGACCTGCTTCGTGCAAGTTTTCGAACACGTGACCTGCCATGTCAGACGAGACGTAGATTTCCCAGCCAAGCTCTCCAACATAGGTCACACGGTGGGCCCGGGCCAGGCCCATGCCGATCTCGATATCCTGCGCGGTGCCAAACGGGTTGGTCGCGTTGGTGAAGTCGTTGGGCGAGACCTTTTCAAGCAGCGTACGCGCATTTGGACCCATAATGGCCAGAACACCCTCACCCGCCGTAACATCGGTGACGACGACGTTGAAGTTGCCCGCATGGCGCTGCATCCAGGTCTGGTCAGCCAAACGGGTCGCTGCCGGGGTCACCACCAGATAAGCGGTCTCGGTCAGGCGGGTGACAGTCACGTCCGCCTCAATCCCACCTGTGCGGTTAAGGAACTGAGTATAGACGATCTTGCCATTCGGGACCGAGTAATCGCCGCCACCAATATAGTTCATGAATGCTACGGCATCCGGGCCGTCAACGCGGATTTTGCCAAAGGACGACATGTCATACATGCCGACATTCTCGCGCACGGCTTTATGCTCGGCAGCCGAGTTCTCGAACCAGTTCTGGCGTTTCCAGCTGTATTGATACTCGCGCTCCTGCCCTTCATTCGCGAACCAGTTGGCACGTTCCCAACCCGCCAACTCGCCCATGACCGCGCCCTGTTCCAGCAGGTGGTGGTGGAATGGGGTCCGACGCACGCCGCGCGCAGTGGCCTTTTGGCGATAGGGGTAATGGTCGGCATAGAGCAAACCCAGAGTCTCTTTCGAGCGCTCAAACAGGTACTGCTTATTGCCCTGGAACGGCTGCATCCGGCTGATGTCCACGTCTCCCAGATCGAACGGTTTTTCACCGCTATCCATCCATTCGGCCAGCGCCATGCCAGCGCCACCGGCGGACTGGATGCCAATCGAGTTGAAGCCCGCCGCGACCCAGACATTGTCCATCTCAGGCGCGAGGCCCAGATGATAGGCGTCATCGGGGGTAAACGACTCGGGCCCGTTGAAGAAGGTGTGAATACCCGCTTCGGCCAGCATCGGCATACGTTCACACGCGGCTTCGAGTATCGGTTCGAAATGGTCGAAATCCTGGGGCAGCTGGTCGAATTCAAAGGTATCAGGAATACCGTCCATCGCCCAGGGCTTGGCATTCGGTTCAAATGCACCCAACAGGATTTTGCCTGCGTCCTCTTTGTAATACGCGCATTCGTCGGGAACGCGCAGAACCGGCAGCTGAGTCAAACCGTCGATATTTTCGGTAACGATGTAGAAGTGTTCGCAGGCGTGCAACGGCACGTTCACGCCAGCCATCTGGCCGACCTGATGCCCCCACATACCGGCGCAGTTCACCACCATGTCGCATTCGATATGACCTGAAGCGCTGCCGTCATCCGCGACCCAGTCTACTCCGGTCACCTTGCGGCCCTGCTTGACGATGTCGGTGACTTTCACACGTTCTTTGACGATACCGCCACGCTGACGGGCGCCCTTTGCCAGCGCTAAGGCAATGTTGGCCGGGTCACCCTGACCATCCAGCGGTAAGTAAACAGCACCCTTCACGCCTTCGAGGTTGATGTGGGGATACAGCTCCTGAACACGTTCATTCTCGATTTCTTCGACCTCGACGCCGAAAGCGCGCGCCATGGCCGCCTGACGGTAGATCTCTTCTTTGCGCTCTTCGGTTAGCGCAACAGTGATTGATCCACAGCGTTTAAAGCCTGTGGCCACACCGGTTTCTTCTTCGAGCGAACCATAGAGTTCCTGGCTGTATTTCGCCAGCTTTGTCATGTTCGCCGTTGCGCGCAGCTGAGCGATCAGACCCGCCGCATGCCAGGTCGTGCCGCTGGTCAGCTGCTTACGCTCCAGCAGGACAACGTCTTTCCAGCCTTTCTTGGTCAGGTGATACGCCACCGAACATCCGATGACACCGCCACCGATAATGACAACACGGGCCTTGTTTGGAAGATCAGCCATTCTCATGATTCCGCTTTATGAGTTTCCACCCAAAATGACACGAAAGAGCGACACAGAATGCACGAAAAACGTCAGCCCATTTGCAAAAATCAACGTTGTTTGACTTGCCGTTTTTCACGCCTCAGCACAAAGGGTGTCACGCCGAAAAAGCTTTTGTAGACCGACGAGAAACCGTTGGGAAACCCGCAGGCCAGTCCGATTTCGCGCACGCTCATCGTAGTGTTCAGCAGAAGGTTATTGGCCTTGGCCAGCCTCATCTCGCGGTAAAAGCCGTTTGGTGTGGTTCCGAAATAGTTCTTAAACTTCCGTTCCAGCGATCGGTTCGAAAGCTTTAGCGCTTCGACGATCTCGTTAATCGGCAGTGGGTCTTCGATATTGGCCTGCATCACCTTGATGCACTGGTCCAGTTTGGCATCACCGGTAGCTGTGGTCTTTGATCCGGAAAATGGCTGGAGAGACGAGAAATCCCGGATGTTCTCGTGCAGCATGATGTCGGCCACCGTCATTCTGGTTGGCCCGGAAATATGACGCCCGATCACGGCCAGCGCGACATCGGTAGTGGCCTCCATCCCGGCGCAAGTCACCACGGCGCCCTGTTCTGTTGCAATCGACAGTTTGGCCTCGAACTGGGCGCGGCGCTCACGCAGGAAGGACGCGTTTTCCCAGTGGGTCGACATGTCCTCGGTCCCCTGCTCGTCGATATAGCGGCTTGCAGCTTCGGACAGCAAAAAGACTTGTGCACCGCGGAAAGTATAATCCGACACAACACGCCCCAGCGACAGATCAGGATGATCGGGGTCGGAATTTCCGATGACGAACAGGTAATCCGCGTTGGGCTGCGACGGAATGCGGTCGGTCTGGATCGTCGCCTCGCTGCTGCTGGCGACCGGGCCACCCCTCAGAGAGCGATAGGCATAGGTGAATGGCGGGCTCGGACAAACGCGGTTGGCCAACCGCAGCACCTCAACCAATGACGCCAGTTCCAGCAGCACATAGCCCGGCGCGACAACGATGTCGAAATGTCGCTGCGCGTTAGAAGCCGGGATGTTCGACGGCGATGGCATCACTTTCCTCTCAGACAATCCGGTGCCCGGCGGACAGCAATCGGCCGGCAAGGACCTCTATGTGATCCGGCCCGACTTCGCAGCATCCGCCAACAATCGTTGCCCCCTGCGCTACCCATTCCATGGCATGATCGGCGTAAGCCTCGGGTCCAAGATCGCGGCGTTGTGTCAACACGTCGACAGTCGGCGCGTCTTTCAGGAAATCCTGTGCAATCCCTGTGAACCCGTTTGCATAGGCCCCAAATGGTCGCCTCATCGTGGCTATGACCTTGAGCGCGGCGGGAATAGCCTCGGGGCGCGAACAGTTTATCAGAACAGCGTCAGGGTTAAACCGATCCACAAGAGGCGCAATATCGGCAAGCGGTTCACCAGACCGCAGCCGTGTTCCGTCATCATCCATAACGGATAGCGCAAGCCAGACCGGCTTGGCCGCATCGATCGTACCACGCAGGGCCCCTTCGGCCTCTTGTACCGAGGAAACGGTTTCGATCAGGAATAGGTCGACGTCATCGGACATGAGGGTAACCAACTCGGCAAACTTTTCAGCGGCGTCTTCCACATCAGGGTTCAGATCGGGGCGATAGGACGCCAGCAAAGGACCCAGCGCCCCGGCGATGCGCCCGGAACCGCCCTTGCGTGCGTGGTTCGCCTGGGTAACCGCAGCATGGACCAGGTCGGGCAGTTGATCCTCCATATCCAGACGCTCCAGTCGAGAACGATGGACCGCGTAGGTGTTAGTCGTTGCAACCGTCGCGCCACGGCGGAAGTACTCGGCATGGACCTCTTCCACCAGTTCCGGGTGGTCGATCATCACGCGCGTCGACCACAGCGGCGTGGGCTTGTCCCCGCTGCGTTTGACCAGTTCTTGCCCAATCGAGCCATCCAGAAGCGTTATATCTGCCATTTGCCAACCTCCCTACGGAATTAGAACGAGTTTTCCCGGCAGCGCCTTGGACTGAAAGTCCTCCTGCGCCTTGGCGATGTCTCTTAGTGGATAGGTCTTGGAAACCAAAGGCTTGATGCGGCCCGCATTCATCATCTCGACAAGGCGGCCAAAGACTTCAAATGCCTGATGTGTGCAGCCGTGAATCGTGATGTCGCGCAGGTAGATCTCACGCAGGTCAGCCGAAACGATTGGTCCTGCGATTGCGCCTGAAACAGCATAGTGCCCGCCGGGTTTCAGGGCCAGGATCAGGCCGGGCCATGCCGGGCCTCCGACCACGTCGATCACGACGTCGAACATGTCCTTGGGCAGCGGCGCGTTGCGGTCAAAGGTGTCCTCGGCCCCCTGCGCTTTGACCACCTCGGCCTTGGCTGGACCCGTAACGCCCCAAACCGTCGCCCCGCGCAGCGCAGCCAGTTGCACGGCGGCAAGGCCCACGCCACCTGAGGCACCGGTAATCAGCACCTTATGTCCAGCGGTCACGCCAGCACGGGTTAACAGGTTCTCGGCCGTGCCAAATGCACAGGGGATGGCGGCGATTTCGACATCTGACAGGGGTGAGGCCGTCACGTCATACAGGTCGCCGGCCTGAACCAGACAGTATTGCGCAAACGCGCCGTCGATTTCAGAGCCTAATGCGATAAAGCCAGTCGGATTGCCGGGACGCGGGCGTGGAAAGTTGATCGGGCAGGTCACCCGTTGCCCGGCCTGAAACCCGGTCTCTTGCCCTGCCAATTCGACTATCCCACACAGATCGCCACCCTGAATGCGAGGGAACGACAGCGCACCTCCCCAGCCTCCGGCATCAACATCCTGATCAACGGCGTCCGTTGCCCCGGTCACGTCCGAGGAATACCAGCCGACCCGTGTATTGATGTCGGTGTTGTTTACCCCTGCAGCCGCGACCCGAACCAGAACCTGCCCCGGTCCGGGCGTTGGAATCGGAATATCCTCGCGCCATTCCAGCGCTTCGGGACCGCCGTGGCGCGTCAGGTAAACGCCGGACATTTTCGTGGGCGTGGTCATCTTCAGGCCCTGTCTTCCGGATGGGCTGGAACCGGCCCCATCGGCACAATGTCGAAACGCGCGTTCAGCTCGGCCATTTTCGCCTCATCTGCAAAGTCAGCCTCGGTCATCGTCGCCAGTTCAACCAGAAACCCGTCGAACCCCGAGGGCTGAAAGATCATCAGCATTCTGGCGGGCGCGCCATCGGCGACGCGACACGCATGGGGTACTCCGGGCGGGACATGCATGGTTGTGCCCGGAGTACAGCGATGCCAGTCGCCATCAACGTAGAAATCCACCGCGCCTTCCAGAAAGTAAAAAGTCTCAGCGTGGGTATCATGGCGATGAAGGCCAAGCGCGAAGCTGGCCTTCAGATTATCTTCCATGAGCGTGTATGCGCCATCGGTATCCTGACCAGACACCTTCACAAAGGTGTGGTCATTTTCCCAGTCATAGTTGGGACCCTCACCGGGTCCCAGTTTGGCGTATCGTTTGCTCATGGCGGTCTCCGTGAGAAGTTAAGCGCGCAACCGCTCGTTCTCAGGATCCCAGAGCGGCTGATCCTGCTCTACCACGGCGCGGCACTTTTGGCCGTAGATTTCGACTTCAAGCTCGGTGCCGGGGTTGGCAAGCTCGGCCTTGACCATGCCCAGCGCGATGGACTTGCCGACGCGGTAACCCCATGCGCCCGAAGTGGTCTCGCCCACGATCTCGCCGTTCTGCCAGATGCAGGACATGTAGGGCGCGTCGCAGTCTCCTGCATCCACTGTAATGGTGACAAAGGCCTTTTTTACGCCCTGCTGCTTTTCGTTCAGGATCGCGGCCTTGCCGGGGAAGTCCTGCGGCTTGTCGAGTTTGACGAACCGCTCCAGCCCACCTTCCAGCAGAGAGTAGTCGGTCGACAGGTCACCCTTCCATGCCCGATAGCCTTTTTCGATACGCAGTGAGTTCAGGGCATACATCCCGAACGGCGTGGCACCGGCGCCGATGATCGCGTCATAGATCGCAGGCATATGCTCGTTCAGGGCATGCACTTCCCAGCCCAGTTCACCGGCAAAAGAGACGCGGATCAGGTAGGCGGGCTGGCCAGCAACGGTGGCGGACTGGTGGGTCAGCCAACCAGTGGTCAGATCGGCGTCCGTCAGGTTCGACAGGATCTCGCGCGATTTCGGGCCCGTGACGATCAGAGTATCACGCGAGGTTGTCACGTCCTCGATCGACACACTGGCAGGCATTGCGTTCATCAGGATGTCACGGTCATGCCACTGCGCGGTGGCGGCGGTGATCATGACGAATTCGTCCTCGCCCAGACGGATACAGGACATCTCGGTCAGTATGCGGCCACGGTCGTCAGAGACATAGATGAGGTTCATCCGGCCAACCTTTGGCAGTCCTCCGGTTGCGAGACCGCGCAGCGCCTCAGCGGCGCCCTCTCCCTTGACCATGAAGCGCGAGAAGCCTGGCAGATCCAGCACTCCACAATCATCTCGCACGGCCTCGCATTCTTCTTGGATCCGCTGCTCCCACGGGCCGGACCGGCCCCAGGTATGGGTAGCATCAAGCGACGTGTCGTCGCCCGGCTTTGCGAACCAGTTGGCCCGCTCCCATCCGTTATAGGCACCCATCACGCCGCCCAGCGCTTTGACCTTGTCATGCACCGGCGACAGTTTCTTGTCGCGTGCGGCAGGCCATTCGTGATGGGGGAAGTGCATGGCGTATTCGTTGCCATAAACCTCCAGACCTTTCTGGTTGCAATAGTCCTGATCTGTGTAGTCGGTGTAGCGGCGCGGATCGACGGCCCACATGTCCCACTCGGTCGCGCCATCGACGATCCATTCGGCCAGCACCTTGCCTGCACCACCGCCCTGAGCGATGCCGAAGGTGAATGTATGTGCCTCGAACGCGTTTTTCACACCCGGCATCGGGCCGATCAGCGGCAGGCCATCCGGTGCATAGGGGATCGGGCCATTGATGACACGGCCAACGCCCGAGGTCGCCATCAGTGGAACCCGCTCCATCGCGTCGGTGACGATATCCTCGATGCGGTCCAGATCATCGTTCCACAGCTGGAACGAGAAATCCTCGGGCATAGCGTCGTCTTCGGTCATCCAGTGGCCCTTGCAGTTGGGCTCATACGGACCAAGGTTGAAGCCATTCTTTTCCTGCCGCAGGTAGTACGAGATATCCACGTCGCGCAGCAGTGGCAGTTTCTTACCACCGTTCGCTTTGGACCATTCTTCAATTTCTGGAACTTCGTCCGTCAGCAGGTACTGATGGCTCATGACCATCGCGGGAACTGTGCGGCCGCCGAAAGGTTTGAACCACTCTCCCACGCGCTGGGCATAGTACCCGGCGGCATTCACAACATAGTCGCAGGCGATATCGCCCTTGTCAGTGTGTACGGTCCAGGTGCCGTCGTCGTGCTGAGTTACGCCGGTCGCCGGGCAGAAGCGGATGATCTTCTGGCCCATATCACGGGCACCCTTGGCCAACGCCTGTGTCAGCTGCGCCGGATCAATATCGCCATCTGTCGGGTCGTACAGTACGCCTTCAAGATCGTGCGTTTCCAGGAATGGATAGCGCTCTTTAGCTTCTTCCGGTGTCCACATCTCCATCGGGATGCCTTGATAGCGTCCCATCGCCATGGCGTGTTCGAACTCTTGCATCCGCTCCTTGCTGTGCGCCAGACGGATCGAACCCGAAACGTGGTAGTTCATCGGATAGTCGACCTCTTCGCCCAGACGCGAATACAGCTCGGTTGAGTACCGCTGCATGTTCATGATCGCCCAGGAATTCGAGAACGTCGGAACGTTACCCGCCGCGTGCCAAGTCGAGCCAGCGGTAAGTTCGTTCTTTTCCAGCAGAACACAATCAGTCCAGCCCTTCTTGGCCAGATGGTACAGCGAGGAGGCCCCCACCACACCGCCACCGATAACAACCACGCGGGCTTTTGTCGGAAAATCGCTCATTGGTCTTGATCCTTGTTACTGTGCCCGTTGGGGCAGATCGTCTGTGATGTCGTAGTAATCGCCCTTGTCGGCGACAAAGATATGCTTCGAGAGCGTTAGACCCGTGGGCTCGCTGAGCGCACCCATGGAAATTGAAATCGTGTCCTCGTCATTGTGCTGCCAGAAGAGGAACGAGCCGCAGGAACGGCAGAAACCGCGGCGGGCGGTGTCCGAAGCGCGGAACCAAGTCAACGTATCGCTGGCGGTGAAGCTCAAGTTATCCTGATGTGTCCAGGTCGAAGACCAAACATGGCCGGACTGCTTGCGGCATTGACCGCAATGGCAGGCCGAGGGCGGCGACAGCTCTCCGTCAATCGTGAACGCGACTGCGCCGCAGAGGCAAGAACCGTTTTGCATCTGATTACCCCCTAGCTGCGGGCGTGGAGCTGGCACCCAGCAACACGCCATAGATGATGAAACAGGCGGCCATGACACGACGCACCCAAGTGTTGAAAACCGCTCCCAGCGCCGCTTTGCCCATCAATGTGCCCATCAGGGTGAACCCGGTATAGCTGAGCGTGGTAATGACCAGCGCCGTGGGCATGATGACGACCATCTGCTGCCAGATCGGCACATCCGGTTGCACAAATTGCGAAAAGGCGGCGAGATACCCTGCCACGCTTTTAGGATTGATCGTCGCAACCGCCAGTGCGTGTAGATACACGTGACGCGCAGGGCGTTCGGTAACTGGTGCCGGACGCGTGGCATTCATCCAACCGCGAACCCCAACCCAAATCAGGAACCCTGCACCAACCAGTTTGGCGATGAAAAACCCGGTTGGGGAGGCTGCGATCAACGCGGTCACACCTAGTGCTGACAGAATCAAAAACGTGCTGGCCTGCGTCAGAATCGCCAAAACACCTAGCATCGCCTTGGGAAACGGCAGGCTCATTCCGTTCGAGATGCAGTTTACCGCATTCGGACCCGGAGTGGTGACGAACACCACCCAAAACAGCGCGAATATGGTCCAGGCTTCAAAGCTCATCAGTACACCGGCGGAGCGATAACCCAGATGGCCACTGCGGGCTCATCATAGGGGTTCGACCATTGATAGGGTTCATGTTTGATCCGAAAGCTGTCGCCGGGGCCGACCGAAAACTGGCGCCCACTGATCGTCAGTGCCAACCGCCCTGACACCATGTACCCTACCTCCTGCGTTGGTCGGTTGGCCGGGGTTTGCATTTTCGATCGGGGCTTGAACGTGGAATGCACCATTTCGAAATCATCGGTCAGATCGGGCGACAGCAGTTCTTCGATCAACCCTTCCTCACCGGACCCCATCGGGCGGCGCGTTCCGGCGCGCACCACATACCCCTGCTCATCTGCCGGAGCGGAGGAATGCGCGAACAGCATCGACATCGGCACGCCCAGACATTCGGCAATCTGGCGCAGGTCGGAAATTGAGGGGTCGGATTTGTCGCGCTCGACTTGGCTAAGCCAACCTACAGAACGACCCAGACGTGCAGCGATCTCGGTCAGCGTCAGCCCGCGCGCTTTGCGCAATGCGCGAAGGTCGGCTCCGAGTGTGGCGCTGTGCGGGGCTTGGCTGTTCACTGAACGCTCCGAAGTTTGGTGAAATTTTCTCCTCGTTTTTCACGATGCATTGATTCCGTGAAAAATCCAAGATTTTTTTCACTTGGGTCCACGACATTGTTTGGATATCCGTCAACCATGTGGATTGCGGTGATTTATCTGTGGGTCGTCAACACCCTGACTTTGCTTGCCTTTGGCTGGGATAAGCTGCGGGCAAGACGGCGGAAAGGGCGTATCCCGGAACGAAAACTATTGTGGCTGGCGGCGCTGGGCGGCAGTCCAGGCGCATTGCTGGGGCGGTGGATTTTCAGACACAAAACCCGCAAGCGGCTGTTTTCATACTACATCTTTGGGATTTTCGGCGCTCAGGCTGTCCTAGCCTATCTTCTGGCGGCCTTGGAATTGCCCAGCCTAGTCTAGCGCGAGATTTCCATCAGGGATTAGGTGCTAACCATTTGGGAAACTGTCTGCTACACTCTCATTCTATCTGAATATGATTATTCTTACGCATTCGCAAAGGGTTGAATGACAAATGGACAACGGCATCGGTTTCTTCGACATAGTCTGGTCAATCTTCTGGCTGTTCCTGATGGTGGCCTGGTTCTGGGTGATGATTTCGGTTGTGGCCGATGTCTTCCGATCCAAGGACCTAAGTGGCGGTGGAAAGGCAGTCTGGATTGCCTTTGTCATCCTGATTCCTTGGATGGGTGTTCTGGCCTACCTGATTGTCCGCGGCGACAAAATGCACCAGCACAATGCCGAAGCCATGAGCCAGATCGAACAGGCGCAAAAGGACTATATCCGCTCAGTCGCGACCGTGTCCGCCGCGGATGAGCTGGAACGGCTTGCAACGCTCAAGGAAAAAGGCGTTCTGACGGATGAGGAATTTGCAGCGCAGAAAGCCAAGCTTCTGAGCACCTGATAGGAAGCACACACTAATCAATATGGCCGGGGGTACGCCCCCGGCCATTTTTACTTGGCGAATACGTTGGACAGAATTCCGCTCAGTTGCCTTGCGTCTTGTTCATTGAACGCGTTGGGTTGATCACTGTCGATATCGAACACCGCAATGACGTCACCGGCGGCGTTGTGCACAGGCAGCACCACCTCGGATCTGGTCGAAGATGCGCAGGCGATATGGCCCGGAAACGCATCCACATCCGGCACCAACTGTACCTCGCCCGTACGGGCGGCAGCGCCACAGACACCGCGGTCGAACGGGATGACCAGACAGCCGTGCCCACCTTGATAAGGTCCAATCTTCAAAAGCCCCGGCTCGGTGACCCGGTAGAAGCCTGTCCAGTCAAATCGATCATCGGAATGATGCACCTCGCACGCGACTGTAGCCATCAGGGCCACGTCATCGGTTTCCCCCTCGGTCAGGGCTGCGATGGTTTTGGCAAGTGTATTATAATCAGCTGTCATGTCAGAACTCGTGGCACGTTTGTACCGGAGTATTTGGAAAAAGGTGAAGCGTCAAACGCGTTCGATGGCGATCGCCGTTCCTTCGCCGCCGCCGATGCAGATCGCCGCCACCCCGCGTTTCAGGTTTCGCTTTTCCAACGCGTTCAGCAGCGTGACTATAATCCGCGCACCCGACGCACCGATCGGATGTCCAAGTGCGCAAGCCCCGCCGTTCACGTTGACGATATCGCGGGGCAGACCCATTTCGTGCATGAACGCCATCGGCACGACCGCAAAGGCTTCGTTGACCTCCCACAGATCGACATCTTCTTTCGACCAGCCGATGTTGGTCAGCAGTTTCTGCGCGGCCGGAACAGGTGCCGTCGTAAACAGCCCCGGTGCCTGCGCATGGCTAGCGTGGCCGACAATACGGGCACGAACAGTCAGACCCTGCGCATGGGCTGCGTTCTCGGATACCAGCACCAATGCAGCGGCACCGTCCGATATCGAAGAAGAGTTTGCCGCCGTGACAGTGCCATCCTTCCGAAACGCCGGCTTGAGCGTCGGGATCTTCTCGGGCCGCGCCGAAAGCGGCTGTTCATCCGTGGCCTGCGTGACCTCACTCTTTCGGGTGCGGACCGTAACCGGCGTGATTTCATCCGCGAATGCGCCGTTTTCCTGTGCGGCCAGCGCATTTGACAATGAACGCAGCGCATATTCGTCCTGCGCTTCGCGCGTGAACTGATAGGCCTCGGCGCAGTCTTCGGCGAATGTGCCCATCAGGCGACCTTTGTCGTAAGCGTCCTCGAGCCCGTCCAAGAACATATGATCCATTGCCTGCGTATGACCCAATCGCGCGCCTTCGCGCATTTTGGGTAAAAGGTATGGCGCGTTCGTCATGCTCTCCATCCCACCTGCGATCATTGTATCGGCATGCCCTAAAGCGATCTGGTCATAGGCCATCATGGCCGCTTTCATGCCCGATCCGCACATTTTGTTCAGCGTTGTGGCGGGAACGTCTTCGCCCAACCCTGCCGCAAAACCGGCCTGGCGCGCGGGCGCCTGCCCCTGCCCGGCCGGCAAAACACATCCCATAAGGACTTCGTCAACGGTTTCAGTACCGGCCCCTTGCAACGCTGCCCTGATGGCGCCGCCGCCCAGATCGGCCGCTGTCACGGTATCGAACATCCCCTGAAACCCACCCATCGGGGTCCGCGCCGCGCCGGCGATAACGACTTGCTTCATCTGGATGCTCCTTCGCTTTTCTACTGGAATGGATACAGAATGGTAAGAATTGTCGTCTAGCGTATTTCTACGAGTGATTTTCAGTTTAGAGAGCCCGTGCGCATGGCCCTGACCAGTAAGATAACAGACACGACGCAGATCATTACCGTGCATTCGGACCGGATTGATGCCGCAATGGCCATTCAGTTCAAGGAAGACATGCGCAATGAGGCCGACGGTGGCGCGTCGCGCGTTGTTCTGGACCTGACGGGGGTCGAATTTATCGATTCAAGCGGCCTTGGGGCCATCGTCGCGTCGATGAAACAACTGGGCAGTGACCGCAGGTTGGATTTGGCCGGGTTGCACCCGTTTGTCGAAAAGGTGTTTCGGCTGACCCGCATGGATACGGTTTTCAACCTCTATCCTACCCTGGACGACGCTCTGGCACCGCCGGCGGAATGACTTCACGGATTGAATAGGCGCGATGTCGATGGGGAACGGGAACTGCTTGGATCTGAGCTTTACTGCAACCGAAACCGAAGCCAGTGTTGGTATCGCCCAGCTAAGCAAAGGGCTGGAGGCGCAGGGTCTACCGCCACACAAGGCGAGCGACGTGAAAATCGCTCTGGCCGAGGCGATCAACAATGTGGTGGAGCATGCTTATTCGGACGTCACCCCGGCCAAGGTCCGGGTGCATTGTCGGCTGCACCAAAATTGGTTGGATATTTTGATCTCTGACACCGGGACTCCTTTGCCGGGATTTCGCGTGCCCGATGGTGTGCCCGCGCCTTTGGGATCGACACTCGACGAGTTGCCCGAAGGCGGGTTTGGCTGGTTCCTGATCCACGAACTGACCAGCGACATTCGCTATGAACATCGCAATGGCTGCAACCGGTTGTCCCTGCGGTTTGACTTTCCAAACCCGACCACCTGACCCAAAATAGTCACATAATGGCCCAGATCGCACCATTGCCGCGCCGCAAACAAAGGGCAAAAAGGTATCCGTAGCTCAGATAGCTTCCCTCGGCGCCTCGTGTCACAGCCCCCACCCAGTGAACGGCGCCGAGGATCTTCTCCTTGATGTGACTAGACAATCTCTGACCACGCTTTACCTTCGGCGCGTTCAAAGGGAGAAGGCAAAGCTATGCGGGATTTTCACACTCCGGGTCGGTCCGAAGTTTTGGCAACCGAAGGAATGTGCGCCACATCACATCCTCTGGCCGCGCAGGCTGCGGTGAGTATTCTCCAACAAGGCGGCAATGCCATGGACGCCGCCATCTCAGGTGCCGTGCTGCTGGGCATTTGTGAACCGCAGATGACTGGAATCGGCGGTGATTGCTTTGTTCTGTTCAATCGCGCGGGCGAAGATCAAATTCGGGCTCTGAACGGGTCTGGCCGTGCGCCAGCAGCTGCGGATGCCGATCGGTTGCGGGACGAAGGGCTGGATTCAGTGCCATTGAACACGCCCGATGCTGTGACTATTCCCGGTGCAATTGATGCGTTATGCCATTTGGCAGAATCCGAAGGAAAGCTTGGGCTGGACGCAATTCTACAGCCAGCCATACACTATGCCGAGGTGGGTGTCCCGGTTGCACCCCGCGTCGCCTATGATTGGAAAACGGGGGCCGCCACGTTACAGGGCGCCGCGCGCAGGCACTACCTGACTGACGGCGAAGCGCCAAAAACAGGTCAGGTCTTTCGCGCGCCAGGGCAAGCCGAGGTTCTGCGCCAGATTGCGCGCAATGGTCGTGACGCCTTTTATGCCGGTGAAATTGCACAGGATATGATTGACGCCCTAACAGCATTGGGTGGTGTTCACACGGCCGAGGATTTTCTAGCCACGCAATGCACAAAATCCCAGCCTGTCAGCGGAAACTACAACGGCATCGATCTTGTCGAACACCCGCCAAACGGCCAAGGTGCGACTGCAATCCTGCTTTTGAACATCCTAAAGAACTTCGATCTGACCGGTCTTGACCCATTTGGCCCAGAACTCATCCATCTTGAGGCCGAGGCCTCGAAACTCGCTTATGACGCGCGCAATCGGTTCATTGCGGACCCCGATCACACAACCCACGCTGAACGATTCCTCGACCAGAGCGTGGCGAATAAGCTGGCCGCGTTGATTGACCCCAAGCGCGCCATGCCAGCGGCAGCCCCACTAACCGAGTCCATTCACAAGGACACAGTCTATATTACGGTTGTTGACCGGGATCGGATGGCCGTTTCGCTGATCTATTCCATATTTCACAGCTTTGGGTCTGGCATCGCATCGGAAAAATACGGGATTTTGCTGCAAAACCGCGGCTCAGGCTTCAACCTGAGCGCCGGTCACCCAAACGAGCTTGGCCCGGGCAAACGCCCGATGCACACGATCATTCCCGGTATGCTCAAACAGGATGGCCGGGTACTGATGCCGTTTGGCGTGATGGGCGGAGCTTTTCAGCCAACAGGCCACGCACGCCTATTGTCCAACCTCACGGATCATGGGTTGGGTTTGCAGGCCTCTGTGGACGCCCCGCGCGCCTTTGCAGACGGCGGCGTTCTGAAACTTGAACGCGGAATTCCGCCCAGCACATCTCAACAATTGAGCGATTTTGGGCACAACGTTCAGGTTCCAGAAACGCCCCTTGGCGGAGCGCAAGCAATCCGAATCCGCACAGATGGTGTTCTGGAAGGCGCAAGTGACCCCAGAAAAGACGGTTGTGCGTTAGGTTATTAACCGCCTAGGCGCGCAATCTGGCGCACCAAATCACTTAGTTCAAATTAAAGTGCAGCGGGTACGCGCCATTCTCGAAAGGACCGAACATGTCAGGAATATCAGGATGCTCCACCGGTTCCCCGGATTGGTCCGCAATCAGATTTTGTTCTGAAACATAAGCCACATAGAAGGATTGGTCGTTTTCTGCGAGCAGATGATAAAACGGCTGATCCTTGATGGGCCGGCTGTCCTCGGGAATGGCCTGATACCACTCTTCTGTGTTGGAAAATTCCGGGTCCACGTCAAAAATCACCCCTCGGAAGGGATGCTTTTTATGGCGGACCACCTGTCCCAGGCGGTACTTGGCATTTGTCTTCAGCATTATCTCAGCCCCCAGAGATCTTACTACCTCTTTCCGGGCCGGAATGCCAATCATTGATCGGAAATTAAAGGAAACAGTCTGTGAACATCTTACTGACAGTGTTCGAAATTGTGGCGCCGGTTTTCTTGCTGGCGGGCATTGGATTCACCTGGGTCAAACTTGGTTTTGAGTACCGTTTGGAGTTTGTGACGCGCCTTGCCGTGACGCTTGCCGTGCCCAGCCTGATCTTTGTGGCGCTGATGCAAACCGAGATCCCGGCAGGAGAGTTGACCCGCTTCACACTGGCCGCAATTGCGGGTCATATTGGCCTTGCCGTGGCCTTTGGCGTTTTCGTTCGACTTTCAAACCTGGACCGTCGGACTTACCTGTCGCCACTGATTTTTGGCAATACCGGAAATCTGGGCCTGCCGCTGTGCATTTTTGCGTTTGGTCAGGCAGGTCTGGGTTTTGCAGTCATTTTCCTGGCAATTACCGCCCTGTTTTCCTTCACCTATGGAATTTACCTCGTCGCTGGAAAGGGTGCATTCGGCAAAGTTGCGCGCGAACCGATGGTTTGGGCGACCCTGCTTGGGGCCTTATTCCTATGGCAAGACTGGGAAACGCCACTGTTCCTGACCAATACGCTAGAGCTGCTAGGCCAAATGGCCATCCCCATGATGTTGATTACAGTCGGCGTGGCAATTGCAAGGCTGACGACGCGCAAACTGAGTCAGGCGATCCGGCTGTCTGTCCTGAAGTTGGTGGTCTGCTTCGCGCTTGGCTGGACAATCGCCCGCTTCTTTGATCTGGATTCAACCGCCTTTGGAGTATTGGTCCTGCAGATGTGCACTCCAGTCGCGGTTACATCGTACCTGCTGGCCGAGCGGTTTGACGCGGATTCGGACGCGGTTGCAGGGATGGTCATGGTTTCAACTGTGCTTAGCGTGGGCGCTTTGCCTATAATTCTAGCCATTGTCCTATGACGATTGTGATTTCCTAAACGCTCAATTTGCGCTAGAATAAAGAAAAAAGGCACGAGGCACATGAGCAGAATTCTTTTCGTACTCTTCGGGGTGCTGCTTTTGGCATCCTGCGGTGGCGGGTCCAAACAGCCACCGAGCAGATTGAACGACGCGTGCAGCATTGCGCGCGAACGGCCTGATTTTATCAAGGCGTTCAAAAGCACCGAACGGAAATGGGGCGTCCCAATTCACGTTCAGATGGCGACGATCTATCAGGAAAGCCGCTATAAGCACGACGCACGTACGCCGCACCAATACGTTCTGGGTGTGATCCCGATGGGCCGTCAAAGCAGCGCCTACGGTTTCAGTCAGGCGCTGGACGGCACCTGGGATGAATACCGCAAAGAGACCGGCAAACGCCGCGCCAAGCGGGACCGCATCCGCGATGCGTCGGATTTCATCGGCTGGTACATGAACAAAAGCCAACAGCGGAACGGTATTCACCCCACAGATACCCGCAACCAGTATCTGGCCTATCACGAGGGGCACACCGGCTTTGCCCGCGGCAGCCATAACAGCAAATCTTGGCTGTTGAACGTCGCTAATGACGTCGACGCACGCGCCAAGCTTTATCAGGCGCAGCTGGCCAATTGCCGCTACTGACAGGGGTGCGGGTCAGCGATTGCCTGACCCGCTTCTTTTTGATCTGGAAAACAAATCGTTGCTGAGGTTGCCACCAGTGGTCAACTGACCCAGCAACACGGTCGTCTGACTGCCAGCATTGTCGTGAATGACCCATTTGCGCAGCTCGATCGGGTCCCCCGTGAACATCAGTTCAATCCGGCCGGATTCGGGATTTTTTGGGTCCCGAGCGGTAACAACCGTGGCCGTCCCGTCAAAATCATGGGCAACCACCATGTTCGCCTGTCCCAGATTGACGTTACGCGCCAGCACCAGCGACAACGGCGTACGTTTCAACGGATACTGTTCCGGCGGCTGGTTCGATTTCGGATCAAAGATCTGCACCGTACCTGCGCGCGCCAGAACCACAGCGCCGTTGGGCGGGTCATATTCGAACCGCATCTTACCGGGGCGTTCTATCCACAGCTTTCCGGTGCTCAGCGAGCCGTCATCGTTGACTTGTGTAAACGTGGTCTCAACGGTTTTGAGGCCATTGAGGTAGTTTGAGATTTGGGACAACGGCAGCTTATCAGCCGCCCAGGCCGCAGGCGCGGCGAGTGTCAAAGCAAGGGCAAAGGCAATCTGTTTCATAAGTTCCCAGATAAGCGCTCTGCCCTTGTTATTAAATATCCTATTGTTCGGGTACGAGGATTTCGCGTTTCCCGACATGATTTGCCGACGAAACAACGCCTTCATCTTCCATTTGCTCAACAAGTCGCGCAGCTTTGTTGTAGCCAATGGCAAGTTTCCGCTGAATGTACGAGGTCGAGCATTTGCGATCCTTGATCACAATCGCCACCGCCTGATCGTATAGCGCGTCTTCCCCGTTGGTGTTGCCACCGGTGTTGAGGCCCAATACGGCATCGATGTTGTCGGCTTTATCCTCAGATGGGCCGTCCAGTACGGTGTTCACATAGTCCGGTGGGCCGAACTGTTTCAAGTGGTTGACGATTTCCTCGACTTCCTCGTCCGAAACAAACGGGCCGTGGCAACGGGTGATCTTGGCACCACCTGCCATATACAGCATGTCGCCCTGCCCCAGCAGTTGCTCGGCCCCCATTTCGCCCAGAATAGTGCGGCTGTCGACTTTCGAGGTCACCTGGAACGAAATCCGGGTTGGGAAGTTCGCCTTGATCGTACCGGTAATCACATCGACCGAGGGGCGCTGCGTGGCCATGATCAGGTGAATACCCGAGGCCCTTGCCATCTGCGCCAGTCGCTGGATACAGGCCTCGATCTCTTTGCCCGCGACCATCATCAGGTCGGCCATCTCATCAACAATCACGACGATGTAGGGCATCGCTTCGGGCGCGAACTCTTCTGTCTCGAACGTTGGCTCGCCGGTTTCATCGTCGAACCCGGTCTGCACGGTGCGGCTGAACATCTCGCCCTTGGCCAACGCGTCCTTCACGCGGCCATTGTAGCCCGCGATGTTGCGCACACCCATCTTGGACATTTTACGATAGCGGTCCTCCATCTCGCCCACGACCCATTTCAGCGCGACAACCGCCTTTTTCGGGTCGGTCACAACGGGCGACAGCAGATGCGGAATGCCATCATAGACGGACAGTTCCAGCATCTTGGGGTCGATCATGATCAGGCGACATTCGTCCGGTGTCAGCTTATATAGCAGCGATAGGATCATGGTGTTGATCGCAACCGACTTACCGGAACCGGTTGTCCCCGCAATCAACAAGTGGGGCATCTTGGCCAGGTTTGCGACCATGGATTCGCCGCCGATATCCTTGCCCAGCGCCAGTGGCAGCGCGTGGTTACCATCACCAAAATCACGGCTGGCAAGGATTTCGCGCAAAACCACCATCTCGCGGTTTTCATTGGGCAATTCGATCCCGATCACCGAGCGACCCGGCAGGGTCGAAACACGTGCCGACAGTGCCGACATCGAGCGCGCGATATCGTCGGCCAGACCGATAACCCGGCTCGCTTTCAGGCCCGGAGCAGGCTCTAGTTCGTACATGGTAACAACCGGGCCGGGGCGGACACTGGTGATCTCACCCTTGACGCCATAGTCGTCCAGCACGTTTTCCAACATGCGCGCGTTTTCTTCCAATGCCTCATCGCTGAGGTGATGGCGCTGAATGCTGGAAGGGTTGGACAGCAAGCTCAGAGGCGGCAACTCAAAGTCCGAATGCCGGTCTTCAAAGGACAACCCAGGCTGAGCTTCGGCCTGTGCACGACGCGACGGCGCAGGGGTGCGGCGAACAGGCTGTGCCACTACGGGTTTGCGCGGTTCGGCCACTGGAATTTTCATCGCAGGAAGCGGGGTCGGTTCGGGTTCGGGTGCGTCTTCAAATACGGCCTCATCCTCATAGACGGGCTCGGGCGCAAAATCATGATGCAGGGGTTCCTGCTGCCACTCGGGTTCTGGCTCTGCTGTCAGCATCGGCTCAGGCGGCAGATCGTCCAATGTCATCGGCGGCTCGGGCGGAAGCTCCTCTCCGCCTCTGGCGTTCAAAATCAACGGGTCCGGCCCCCGGCCACGCCCTTTGGTCAAAGGCAGGGTTGGATCGACCTCTGGCGCCACTTCACCCGCGGCCACTTTGCGATTGCGTACGGCTGCGGAAATCTTGGACTTAATACGATCTTCACCCGGCATTTCATCGAATCCGGCAACCGGTTCGCGAGCGACCAGTTCAGGCTCCGGCATGGGATCGGCGCGGCGAATCAGGCTTGGCATCCGCGCCAGCAGTCCGGGTTTTGTGGGTTCGGGCTCTTCGAAATCCGGCTCTTCGAACATCAGATCGGCATACGCCATATCATCGTCAAACACCGCGTCGTTGGCCTCTACACGGATGGCCTTGCGCTCTTCCCACTGTGCCCGGCGATCTCGTGCCGCCTGTGCGGTAACCGACGCACTGCGACCCAAGAGGTTCATCAACATGTCATAGGACATCACAAGGCCCAACAAGAAGGCACGCGTGCCTTTGCGCACGTCGGCTTTTGTGAATCCAAGGACAAATGTACCCAGCACCAGCATGCCAGCTGCCATCGCCAGCGACATCAGTTTGACCATGAAATGTGACGATATAGGCAGCAGTGTCAGCAACGCACCCATTACGGTATCACCAAACAAGCCCCCCAGACCAAAGCTGTGGGTCGTGCGCCATGCCTCACCCGGCACCAAAGTCGCGGCGTAGACTGAAACGATGGCAATCCAGATCGGCGCAAAGATCAGGCGGGCCACTGCGCGTTCCTCGCCGAAGTGCCCGGCAAAGCGTATGCCCCAACCGATCAGCACCAGCGCGATACTCCAACTGCCCCATCCAACGATCATGAACAGCGGCGCGGCGATCGACGCCCCAATCCGCCCCATCCAATTTTGCACTGGCGCGTCTGTCGACACCATCCAGTTCGGATCATCCGGCGTGTAGGACCAGATCATCGCGGCTGAAGCCAGCCCCAGCAGGATCAGGGCGATCCCGATCAGTTCCTTGCTACGCCTTTCGATGGCGGCTTGGGTCGTACTGTCCAGCAATGGATCGCGGTTGCGCGCGTTATATGATGCCATTTTGCCCTCGTACCTCACGAATAGATGCAGTCACGGAGCGTAATCAGCCCCTGCCGCAACTCTGTTTTTGGGGCCACCATTGCGACCCGGATAAATTGTTCGCCCGGGTTTTGCCCCGGATCACCTTGAGAAAGATATGCACCAGGCAGCACCCGAACACCGGTTTCCTGCCACAGCCTTAATGTGGTTTGCTCGCCATTTTCGACTGGCAGCCATAGGAAAAACCCGGCTTCAGGCGCCATATAGCCCTGCACGCCCGCGAAAACCTCATCCGCGATCGTGTATTTTTCCTGATACAGCGCGCGGTTCTCTACAACATGCGCCTCATCTGCCCAAACTTTTGCGGCGGCAGCCTGCAAAGGTAGCGGTAAAGGCGCACCTGCGTAGTTGCGTAACTGCTTGACCCTCTTGATGGTCTCGGGACCACCGGCGATCAGGCCCGAGCGCAGACCAGCCAGATTGGACCGCTTCGACAGTGAATTGAACAAGGTGATCCGCTCCGGATCGGCCCCAAGTTCCTGCGCGACGGTCAGTACACCTGTTGGTGCCGTGTCGCGGTAAATCTCGGAATAACATTCATCCGCGAAGATGCGGAAATCATAGGTTTCGGCCAGTTGGATCAGTTGGACCCAATAGTCGCGCGAGGCGACTGCGCCCTGCGGATTGGCGGGAGAACAGATATAGGCCGCCACGGTGCGGTTCAGAACGTCCTTCGGTAGCCCCGAATAGTTCGGCAAGTGACCTGTGGCAGCATTTGCGGATACGAATACAGGCTCGGCACGAACAGACAGCGAGGCCACCATATAGACCTGGTAGAATGGATTCGGGCACAGAATAACGGGCTTTTCACCGTTTTTCTGCTCGGGGCACAGCGCCATCGCGGCGTTGTACAATCCTTCGCGCGTGCCATTCAACGCCATCACGTTGGTGTCAGGGTCCATCGAAACGCCATAGCGGCGATCAATCCAGTCAGTAATCGCCGACCGCAACTCGGGCGACCCTTCGTTTGGAGGGTATCCCTTAAACCCGGCCGCGTTTTCTGTGATCACATCGGTGACCCACGCCGGAAAATCATGCATCGGCGCACCAATGGTCATGTGAATCACTTCACCGCCCGGCTGGTGGTGATCCAACAGGGTGCGCAAACGCGGGAATGCATATTCCGGTAGGTCCGAAAACCGTTCGGGGAAATTCATAACTACTGCCTCAATACCGGGATCATTTCGCCCCGTTTTACAGGCAGACTACAGATCGCACCCGGTTTCGTCCAGACAAAGAGGTGGCGAATCAGGGGATTGTGGCATTCAGGCCAACGCCGTCTCGACGGCTGATCCCAGCCTTAGCAGGGCCTCTTCCGAGCCGGGATATCCCATCATCATCACGCCACACCCGGGTATTCCGGTCGGCAGTGTCAGTGCAGCAAGTCCCATCAGATTGCCAATACGGGTGTTGCGCAGCGCCAACAGATTTTCCGTGACATAGTAGTCATGGTCATTCATCAACCGATCCAGATTCGGCGGCAAAATGGGCGCTGTCGGCGCAAGCACCGCATCAAACCCGGATGTGGCGGCATCCCATGCAGCCCGACAGGCTTTCAGCCTGGACCAGGCCGCGATGTAATCGGCACCGGTCGCGTTTTGACCCGACCGAAACCGTTCCAGTATCTCGGGATACATGGCGTCAGGGTTGGCCTCGATCACATCGCGCCACAACCCATAAGCTTCGGTCGTGTACAGAATGCCGGACAGCGCCATGGCGTCGTGCAGCTCGGGGACGTCCAGCGGTACGATCTCGGCGCCTGCCTCGGTGAGTTTTTGCAACCCATCCTCAAAGGCCTTACGCGGTTCATCCCTCAGGTCGTCCTGTGCCACAGTCTGAAGATTGGCAAAGCGGCGGCCTTTCAGGCTGGCACCGCGAAGATCCGGTGGAGAGCGCCCCTCGAGCAAGGCCAGCATCTGAGCCGCGTCCTCGACTGAGCGGGTCAGTGGACCAACAGTGTCGAACCGCAGACACAAGGGCACTGTACCCTCAAGGCTGACGCGCCCGGCGGTGGTTTTCAGCCCGACCAGATTGTTCCAGGCCGCTGGAATGCGCACTGACCCGCCCGTATCCGAACCAATCCCACAGGCGGCAAGCCCCCAGGCCACCGATGCGGCCGCGCCGGAAGAAGAGCCTCCGGATACGGCGTCTTCATCGTCAATGCATGGGGGCGTGCCAGTGATCGGGTTCAGGCCAAGGCCTGAGAAGGCCAGCTCGCTCATATGCGTCTTGCCCAGACAGACCGTGCCCATGGCGGTGGCGTTACGCACAACGACCGCGTCCATTTCGGGCACCCGGCCTTTCAGCAAGGCCGAGCCTGCCTCAGTCGCGGTGCCGGCGGTGTCGAACAGATCTTTCCAGCTGATCGGCACACCATCCAACAGGGACCGCCGCAGGCCCAGATTGGCGCGCTCCTGCGCAGCCTGTGCCTCGGCCCTGGCACGATCATGCGTAACGCGGGCATAGATCCTGTCGCGGTGCGGATGCGCGTCGATGGCGGTCAGATAGGTCTCGGTCAATTCAACTGGATCGATCTGTCCCATGCCGATACCCCGACCCAGATCACACGCCGTCATGGTCAGCCAGCCCTGCATCCCTGCCCCCTTGCGAAAAAAGCACTTTGAGGGACGGTAGCGACAGGACCGCACATGGACAATCCCGAAAGGGCGCGCATATTGCAGGCCATGGAACACAACTCGGATATCCTGATTGTAGGCGGCGGCCTAAACGGCCCGGCCCTGGCACTGGCACTGGCCCAGACAGGGCATTCTGTCACCGTCATCGACGCATTGGCCGAAAAAGCACGGAAAAACGCGGCTTTTGACGGGCGCGCCTATGCGCTGGCGCTGGCCTCGCAGCGGCTGCTGGATGCGGTTGGCGTCTGGGACAAGGTGACAGAACATGCCCAACCCATGCTTGAGATCAAAGTCACTGATGGGCATTCTGGTGCAGGCCCATCCCCGTTTTTCCTGCATTTTGACCATGCCGAGATTGAAGAAGGCCCGATGGGTTACATGGTCGAAGACCGCCACCTGCGCCGCGCGTTTCTGGATGCCATGGCCGAACAGGACGGCATCACGCAGATCAGCGGCAAAACCGTTGTCGCACAAGCCACCGACGACACCGGCGTAACGCTGACGCTGGATGATGGCACGACCCTGACCGGCGGATTGTTGGTTGGCTGTGACGGGCGCCGCAGTGGCACCGCAGCGCGTGCTGGGATCAAGCGCACCGGTTGGGACTACGGCCAGACCGCGCTGGTCTGTGCCATTGAGCATGACCTGCCCCATAACGGCGTGGCGCATCAGTTCTTCATGCCCCCCGGCCCCTTGGCGATTCTGCCGCTGACCGGCAATCGCAGCTCGATCGTCTGGAGCGAACGCTCCGAAATGGCCAAACGCATCAACGCCATGCCCGAGGCGGACTATCTGCAGGTATTGCGCCCGCGCTTTGGTGATTTTCTGGGTGACATCCGCCTTCAGGGCGACCGATTCACCTATCCGCTAAACCTGACGATCGCCAATTCCTTTATCGGTGACCGCATGGCTTTGGTCGGGGACGCCGCCCACGGCATGCATCCAATTGCAGGTCAGGGTTTGAACGCAGGTCTTCGGGACGTAGGTGCCTTGGCGGAAGTTCTGACACTGGCCGGACGGCGTGGCGAAGATATCAGTTCGGTATTGGTTTTGGAACGTTACCAGGAATGGAGACGGTTCGACACGGCGGCGCTGGCCATGGCGACCGATGTGTTCAACAAGCTGTTTTCGAACGACAACCCGATTCTGCGCTTCGGGCGCGACATCGGGATGGAGATCGTCGGCTCGATCCCCGGACTACGTCGCGGCTTTGTCCGTGAGGCCGCCGGGCTGACCGGAGATCTGCCGAAACTTCTGCAAGGGCGCGCGATTTAGTCAAGGTGCCGGGCTTCATCCACCAGCATCACCGGGATACCGTTGCGGATCGGAAAGGCTAGATTGGCAGCTTTGGACACCAGTTCCTGCTTTTCGGCGTCGTAGTGCAAAGTAGTGTGCGTCTGCGGACAGATCAGCGCCTCAAGCATGTGGCGATCAAATAGGTGTTCAGGTTCGGTCATTGCAGTTTTTCCTCGCTCGATCCGCCGCGCATGGCGAATTCAATCAACGTCACCAATGTCTCGCGGCGCGTGCGAAGGCAAGGTGCCTCAAGCAGCGCCTGTTTCTCTTCGGGATCGAAATCCAGCAGCATCGACAGAGAATTCACTAGCAGCTCGTCATCGGCATCCTTCAACGTGTCCCAGTCGGTCGACAGCTGGCGCGAGGAAAAAAACCGTTCAAGCAGATCCAAAAATCGCAACCGATCGAACGCATTGTCCGCCTCGGCCTTGCCAAGATCGCGGTCAAACCCGTCCCATGAAACAGCACAACGGCGATAAGGCGTAAACGCATCCAGCTCGGACTTGATCCGAAATCGCGAGATGCCGGACAATGTAATCAGGTAGCGACCATCTTCGGTTTCAGAAAACTGTGTCACACGTCCGGCACAACCGATTTGGTGCAGCTTGCTTTCGTTGGACTGACAGGGGTTCGGCTGGGCCATGCCGATCAAGCGTTCAGGCGTTTTCAGCGCGTCGTCCAGCATTTGCAGGTAGCGCGGCTCAAAAATATGTAGCGGCAAGCGAGACCGGGGCAGCAAAAGCGCCCCGGGCAATGGGAAAACGGATACCGTCTCCGGCAGATCAGCGGGATGCATCATGTACCCGAGTGTAGCCCTGATCAGGAATTAGGCAAATATCATCGAGCTGAGCTTGCGCCGCCCGTTCAGAACAATCGGATCATTGGGCTTCAGCGCGTCAAAAATGGTGAACAGTTGCGCCTTTGCGGCACCGTCATCCCACTCGCGGTCGCGGCGGAACAGTTCCAACAATTGCGTAACAGCCTCTTCAACTTCACCATTGGCGTGCAGCGCCTGCGCAAGATCGAACCGCGCCTGATGATTGTCGGCATCCGCCTCGACCGCTGCTTTCAGCTCACCCACGGGACCTGCATCAGCCGCTTGTTTCGCCAGCTCAAGCTGGGCATGGGCTGCTTCAACCTCGGCCGAGGTTGAAATCTCTGCGGGTGCGCCATTCAAAATGGCCTCGGCCTGCTCTAGATCACCGGCTGCAATATGGGCACGTACCAGGCCGCCATAGGCTGCAGCGTGGTTCGGGTCTTCCCCCAGAATGGCGGAAAAGGTCTGCGCGGCGTCAACGGCTGCACCTTCGGCTAGCATTTCTTCAGCGGCCAGAACTGCGTCATCCAACTGACCGCCGGGGCTTTCACCACCTGCGGCCTCAATCACCCGGTCCACAAACGCCTTGATCTCGGACCCTGGAACGGCACCCTGGAACCCATCGACCGGCTGGCCTTTGTAGAACGCGTACACTGTCGGGATCGACTGAACGCGCATTTGCGAGGCGATCATCTGCGCCTCATCCACGTTGATCTTGACCATCTTCACCGCGCCTTTGGCGGCTGTCACGGCCTCTTCCAGCAATGGGCCAAGGGTTTTGCACGGGCCACACCAGGGCGCCCAAAAATCCACGATGACGGGGGTTTCCTGCGAGGCCTCGACGACATCGGCCATAAAGGTGGCCTCGGATCCGTCCTTGATCAGATCGGCAGTATCAGGTCCGGCTGCGGCGTTCAGAAGGTCCATGGCATTCACTCTTTCGTTCGAATTTGGCCCCTATATGCAACTGCAAAGGGCAGAAACCAAGGGGAGAGTTGCAGGGTCAAAGGTCGAATGTCGCAAAGATTGGTGCGTGGTCGCTGGGTTTTTCCCACCCGCGCGCATCGCGCAGAACGCGGCTGGAGTGCCCTGCGTTCGAGATATCCTGCGTGGCCCAGACATGGTCCAGACGTCGCCCCTTGTCGGCTGCGTCCCAATCACGGGCGCGGTAGGACCACCAACTGTACAACTGCCCTTCGGGGATATCCTGACGGGTGATGTCAATCCAGCCGCCTGCATCTTGTGTTTCGGCCAGCGCTTCAACCTCGATCGGTGTGTGCGAGACGACTTTGAGAAGTTGCTTATGCGACCAGACGTCATCCTCGCGCGGTGCGATATTCAGATCGCCAACCAGAATTGACTTTTCGGGCTTTTCGGCATGGAACCAGTCGCGCATATCCGTGAGATAGTCGAGCTTCTGCCCGAACTTCTCGTTCTTTTCACGGTCCGGGATGTCGCCACCGGCGGGGACGTAGAAATTGTGAATGGTGACACCATTTTCCAACCGCCCAGCGATGTGGCGGGCGTGACCGAGACCGGCGAAATCCTTGTCGCCGACCTCTTCCATCGGCAGGCGCGACAGGATGGCGACGCCGTTATACCCCTTCTGGCCCCTTGCAACCATGTGGGTGTACCCCAGTTCGGCAAATCCTTCGGTCGGGATCTTCTCAACCGGAGACTTGCATTCTTGCAAACACAGAACGTCCGGAGCTTCTTCCTGCAGTAATTTCAGCACGATAGGCTCGCGCAGGCGGACCGAGTTGATATTCCAGGTAGCAAGAGTAAAGGGCATGGGGGATTCCTCTGTCGCGGTTGGGCGGAGGTTAGCGTGGTGTGGGATGGGGTGCCATGAGAAATGTGTGCCCGGGGTGAGCTTCTGCAAAAACGTAATTTGGGCTTGATGCCGACCTTGCTTTTGAGATCAGTTGAGACTTGAACCACTGCGCGGGCGTGTTATTGACGAGAATAATATTATGAAAAACAGAACTTATCTAATTCAGTTTGCGGCCTCAGCCTCGCTTTCATTTGTCGCTGCAAATGCAGTCTTTGCCAAAGAAGTCCGTTTCTGGGACATGCCGACCGGCTGCAGTTGGACTGTGGAGTATTCGAACGGCAATACTTGGGTCAACACCTTCGACGGGCAGCGATCTGGCAAGTACATCGTCACCACAAAGGATAAATCTGGAAACAAAAACAGAGTAAAGACAACCGAGTACGACAAAGAGGGCTTGATGACCCAGCGCACTTGGGCGAACGGAAAGTGGGAGATGTTCGAACCACACAGCTGTTTTGGTGTTCCGGGAAAGTGCTCTTACACCTATCGAAACGCCGATGGTATCGTTTCACAAACAACGTCAAAGACCACTGTAGTAGGACCTACACGTTATCGCGTTAAAGCCAGATCAGGTGACGCAGGTACATACTCGGTTGATACTGTAACTACCACTCACTTTGGTCTTGCCTTGAGTTCAAGAAACAAGAACTTTTGGTCCAAAATCACCGAGTTCCGAAACTGTGGCATTGCTGCTTCGTAGGCCGCAGCCTAAATCCTCCCAACAAAAAAAGCCGGGCCATAAGGCCCGGCAGTCCAACAGGGAGGTGCATGTCATAACCCGGACATGCGCGGGTTGGGAGTACTCTAATTACACATCCAGAGTATCACTTTGATCCACGTCAATCCACCCGGAGTTACGAGACCAAGCGATATCCGCCCGATTCTGTGACCAAAAGGCGCGCGTTCGATGGATCGGGTTCGATCTTTTGGCGCAGACGATAGATGTGGGTTTCCAGCGTATGTGTGGTGACACCAGCGTTATAGCCCCAGACCTCGTGCAGCAGGACGTCGCGGGCGACCACGCCATCTGCCGAGCGGTATAGGAACTTGAGAATGTTGGTTTCTTTCTCGGTCAGGCGGATCTTGCGATCCTCTTCGGTGATCAACATCTTCATCGCCGGCTTAAAGGTATACGGCCCCAACACAAAGACCGCGTCTTCGGATTGTTCATGCTGGCGCAACTGCGCGCGGATGCGGGCCAGCAAGACCGGAAATTTGAACGGCTTAGAGACGTAATCATTGGCACCGGCATCCAAACCCAGAATGGTATCTGCGTCGCTGTCATGGCCGGTCAGCATCAGGATCGGGCTTTTGACGCCTTGTTTGCGCATCAGACGGCACAGCTCACGACCGTCCGTATCCGGCAGACCGACGTCCAGAATGACCAGATCGTAAATCGCCTCGCGTGCGCGCTCCATGGCGGATTGACCGTCTGCCGCTTCGAACACGTCGAAATCCTCGGTCATCACGAGTTGCTCGCTGAGCGCCTCGCGCAGATCTTCATCGTCATCCACCAGCAGGATTTTCTTGAGCTGAGCCATGTCCGGTCCTCCTAAGCCTTTTCCACCATTTGCGTGCGGAAGATGCAATCAACAAGATTTACTGCAATGGTCTCACGCCCTCGTGTCTGACGCAGAGGAATTGTTTCACTTTTTCTTCTGTTCGGGTTAGACGAAGACCAACACGTTATAGGGTAACATAGATGAGTCTTATCCCCGATATCTCGGAATTGCTGGCACGGGCCCGCGCGGATCTGCGTATGGGCGTTCCCGTCGTATTGACTGATGACAGCGGGTTCAGCGTCATAGCGATAGCGTCCGAGACATTAAGCGCACAACGGCTGGCCGACCTACGGAACTTCGAAGGTCAGCCTGTGGTCGCGATCACCGTAAGACGCGCAGAAACGCTGAAGGCACGCGCCTATGATGGCGACCTCGCACGGGTAATTATCCCATCAGACACCGACATCGCATGGGTTCAGGCGGTCGCCGATCCCTCGGATGATCTAAATACCCCGATGAAAGGCCCTCTGATGTCCGAGCGTCAGGGTAGCGCAAACCTGCACCGAATTGCCATCGCTTTGACGAAGTCCGCACGCCTCTTGCCGGCCGCCGTGGTGGTTCCAATTGATGACGGTCGCGATTTTGCGGTGGCACATGGCCTGACCTGCATCGACCACACCCGTGCCGCGCCGCACCTCGCGGACCGCAGCGCGCTGCACGCCATTGCCGCCGCACGCCTACCGATGGAAGTGTCCGAGGCCGGTCGGCTGCACGTTTTCCGCCCAGAAGATGGCGGAGAAGAGCACTATGCCGTGGAAATCGGTCGCCCGGACAGAAGCAAACCTGTGCTGGCCCGTTTGCATTCGGCCTGTTTCACGGGCGACTTGATGGGCAGCTTGAAATGCGATTGCGGACCCCAGCTGCGTGGTGCGCTTGCCCAGATGGGGTCCGAGGGCGCTGGCGTGTTGCTGTACCTCAATCAAGAAGGACGCGGCATCGGCCTTGCCAACAAAATGCGGGCCTATTTCCTACAGGATCAGGGTTTTGACACGGTCGAGGCCAATCACCGATTGGGATTCGAAGACGATGAACGTGATTTTCGACTGGGTTCGGACATTCTGAAAGAACTTGGATTTTCGTCGGTTCGATTGCTGACAAACAACCCGGCGAAAATCGCGATGATGGAAAAGACAGGCATCGCGGTGACCGAAAGAGTACCGCTGAAAGTGGGCGAAACAGCCCATAATCGGGGATACCTGGCAACCAAGGCCGCAAAGTCGGGCCATTTGCTGTGACCCCGGACGATCTGGTTCTTACGCCACGGGGCATAAGGTTTGCCGGGCGCCTCTTTCCTTGTTCGATCGGAAAAGGCGGCCTGACGGATGACAAGCACGAAGGCGATGGGGCAACGCCAATCGGTGTGCATCACATAATCGGTATGCTGTTTCGACCAGATAGAATTGCAGCTCCGTCCTCATGGGCCATCCCAATAGGCCCCGGCGATCTTTGGTCTGATGACAGCGCGGACAGCCAGTACAATCAGATGGTCAGCGCGCCCTATGCCCCCAGCCACGAAAAGCTGCGGCGCGCGGATCCTTTGTATGATCTTGTTCTGATCACCGACTGGAACTGGCCGAACTCTGTGTCAGGCCGGGGATCAGCCATTTTCCTTCACCAGTGGAGACGCCCCGGCTACCCGACCGAAGGCTGTGTCGCTTTTCGCCGCGACCATCTGCATTGGATCGCGCGTAGAATTTCCCCCGGAACGCGTCTGATTATCCCGCAGGTTTGACCCTCTCGCCAAAGATGGCGGACCCCACGCGCACATGGGTGGCCCCCAACGCGATCGCCTGCTCGAAGTCACCGCTCATCCCCATCGAGAGCCCTTCTAAACCGTTGCGTTCGGCGATCTTGGCCAGCAACGCAAAATGCAGCGAGGGTTCCTCTTCAACTGGCGGGATTGCCATCAGACCCTGAACCGGCAAATCCAGTTCGCGGCACTCGGCGATGAAGGCGTCCGCATCAACCGGCATGATCCCTGCTTTTTGCTCTTCTTCTCCGGTATTGACCTGAATGAACAGATCCGGGCAGTGGCCAACCTCTTGCGCCAATCGTGCCAGCGTTTTGGCAAGCTTGGGCCGATCCACCGAGTGAATCGCGTTGAACAGTTCAATTGCCTGCCGGGCCTTGTTGGTTTGCAGCGGTCCGATCAGATGCAGGTCTATCCCTGAGAATTGCTCCTTAAAGCCCGGCCACTTTTCGGCCGCTTCCTGCACGCGGTTTTCCCCAAAACAGCGGTGGCCTTGGCTCAGCACAGCCTCAACACGTTCATTCGGCTGGACCTTTGAAACCGCGATCAGCTTTGTCGATCCCGCAAGTCGTCCGGCGGCGGATTCGGCCTTGGCGATGCGGGCAGTGATGTCGTGCAGCGACATGGATTTCCTCTCTCTGCTTTGGGGCAGGAAAACACCAAGTCCGCGCAAAAGAAAAGGGCAGGTCCGAAGACCCGCCCTTAAACTTTGTGGTTTAGCTCAACTTAGAAGTTGAACTGAGCACCGAAGTCGGCACGTACACGGCTGTCGCCGTCGCCGCGCTTCTCTTGGCCGAGACCACCGCGCAGCGATGCACCGCCGCCCAGGTCGTACTTAACGCCGATACCATACTGCTGCAGGTCGTCATCCGCCGAACCGTCACCGTAAGCAGCGGTCAGAGTGGTTGCCGCGCCCAGGTTGTAGGCCAGCGACAGACCGTATGCGGTGCCGTTGCGATCGTCGTTTACAACGTCATCGTCAGCTACAAACAGAGTACCCGAGAAGTCACCGAATTCTGCACCCAGGGTCAGAACGGTCAGCGACTGCTTTTCGCTCGCGCTGTTCACGTTCGCCTTGGTCTGACCATAGGCCAGTGCAGCGGTGATGTTGTTGAAGTTGTAAGTTGCGCTGATGTCCCAGCGGTCTGCGTCCTGCGCAACACCGTCAAAAGCAATAGTTGCTTGGTCATATGACGCGCCGAATGCGAAATCGCCAACTGCGTACTGGAAGAACACAGCGTTCGAACCCGAACCGGTCGACGAGTAAGCCAGGAAGCTATAGTCAACGCCCGAGTACTGACCGATGAAGGATTCCAGGCCAGGCTCGTTACCGTAGTAGTTTGCCAGGTTGTCGAAGGAACCAGCAACGTTGCCAGCGTCAACACGCAGACCACCGTAGATGACCGAGAAACGTGCGCCGTTCAGGCCAGCCGAGTTGGCTTCGCCGTTGCCGGCATTTTCGTCAGCCTGCAGACGAACACGAGCCGAGAACTCAACGCCGCCATCGGTTTCTGCGGTGCCGTCGATGTTCAGACGGAAGCGCGAGACCAGGATGGTGTTGTCGGTGTCGACGGTCGCGGTGCCATCAGCAACGATGTCGCCGTTTGCATCTGTGGTGAAGTTGTTAACAGTACCGGTACGATCTTCGTAGTAGCCAATACCAAAACGACCGTAGCCGCTGAATTTAACGTCGGCCGCTGCAACACTTGCGGTTGCGATCAGAGCGGTCGATGCGAAGAGAACTTTTTTCATCTTGTTTCCCTCGGTTTCAAAAGTTTTTCTACTCGACACATGCCTCAGCACATGTCTCAGCACGGGAACCGTTTCGCTCGAATTACCCCCTTCACGCAAGCTTGCCTTAAATGTGAAGGGTGCATTGGCCCCAAATTGGTGCAAGGATGCCACAGTCGATAATCGGGGGCTAATCTGCCGTCCACACTGACATGTGTAACAAGAATAGGGTTGTTGCTGAACTGGACCTTGTCTAGGAGTAACACGTAATAAAGTAGACCAAGTGAAACAGGACCAGTCGACAATGCGCCTGCAGACGATTTTCGGTTTGATCATAATGACTGCTGCCGTGTCGGCCTGCGGACAGAATCAGAGTGCGGCTCCGAATCCCGCGTTGCTGTATACAGATAGCACACGCACGGAAGAACGAGAGCTGAACGATCCAGAACGCACGACAATCTGGGACGTGTTCAACCGCGGGAATGCTGAACAGATCGTCAATGTGAACCGGTATTTGTGGGCGGCCTCATTGGATGTGCTGAATTTCCTCCCAATTCAGGAAGTTGATCCATTTACCGGCGTGATCGTAACAGGTTACGGCACGCCTCCTGGTGGCGGACGCTCTTATCGCGCGACCGTGCATATAAGTGACCCGGCCCTGGCGGCGCGGTCGCTTTCGGTAGCACTGCAAAGTAGCGGGGGCGCTCCGGTCAGCGCTGCAACGGCCCGGGCGGTCGAGGATGCGATCCTGAATCGCGCACGCCAGTTGCGCATTGCGGACAACAAACTCTAGCCACCCGCTGAAAATCACAATATTACCACGCCGGGTTCACGCCCGGCGTTTTCATTCACGAAGGACCGCACAATGTCGCGCTACTCGGCCACCGAAATCGAAGCAAAATGGCAAGAGGCCTGGGACAAGGCCGGGATCTTCACCGCCGACCATAAGGCGGACAAGCCGAAATATTATGTGCTTGAGATGTTCCCCTACCCGTCAGGGCGAATCCATATGGGGCATGTGCGCAACTATACGATGGGCGACGTCATTGCGCGTCACAAGCTCGCGACGGGGCATAACGTGCTGCACCCGATGGGCTGGGATGCCTTCGGGATGCCCGCAGAGAACGCCGCCATGGCCATTGGCGGCCACCCGAAAGACTGGACCTATAGCAACATCGCCGACATGCGCGGACAGATGAAGCCACTGGGCCTGTCGATTGACTGGTCCCGCGAATTCGCCACCTGTGACCCCGAATATTATGGCCAGCAGCAGGCTCTGTTCCTCGATATGCTCGATACTGGGTTGGTTTACCGCAAGAACGCCGTGGTGAACTGGGACCCGGTCGACATGACCGTTCTGGCCAATGAACAGGTGGAAAATGGACGCGGCTGGCGCTCGGGCGCGCTGGTGGAACGGCGCGAGCTGACCCAGTGGTTCTTCAAAATCTCGGACTATTCCGAAGAATTGCTGGATGCGCTTGATACGCTGGAGAACTGGCCTGCAAAAGTGCGGCTGATGCAGGAAAACTGGATCGGCAAGTCGCGCGGCCTGCAATTTGGCTTCGAACGTACTGATGGTGGTGAGCCCATCACCGTCTATACGACTCGGCCCGATACGCTGTTGGGCGCGTCCTTTGTTGGTATTTCGCCGGATCACCCGATTGCCAAGCAGCTTGAGGCCGAAAACCCAGAAGTTGCTGAGTTTGTTGCCGAATGCCGCAAGGGTGGCACCACGGAAGAGGCCATCGAGACGGCCGAAAAGCTGGGTTACGACACCGGCATTCGCGTGCGTCACCCGCTGGACCCGAATTGGGAACTGCCGGTCTGGATCGCCAATTTCATCCTGATGGATTATGGAACTGGCGCGATCTTTGCCTGCCCCGCGCATGACCAGCGTGATCTTGATTTCTGCCGCAAGTATGGCCTGCCGGTCATCGACACCTTCTTTGCACTGGATGACGATACGCCGGTCGACAAGATCGCCTTTGTGCCGCCGAAAACTGAAAAAGTCCGCTGGGTGGACCACTTCGCAGGCCTGACCGAGGCCACGGGGGATGAGGCGATCAACGCCACCGTCGATTTCGCGGAAAAAGCAGGTTGGGGTGAAGGCGTCACCAAATATCGCCTGCGCGATTGGGGGCTCAGCCGTCAACGCTATTGGGGCTGCCCCATTCCGGTCGTGCATTGCGACAAATGTGGCACCGTGCCCGAGAAGAAAGAGAATCTGCCGATCGAATTGCCTTACGACGATGGCGACGGCAAACCCATCGACTTCTCGATCCCCGGCAACCCGCTGGACCGTCATGCCAATTGGCGTGACACCCCTTGCCCGTCTTGCGGCGCGCCTGCCAAACGTGAAACGGATACGATGGATACGTTTGTCGATTCGTCGTGGTATTTCGCCCGTTTCACCGCGCCACGCGCTGACACACCCACCGATCTGGCCGAGGCCGAATACTGGATGAATGTCGACCAGTATATCGGCGGTATCGAGCACGCGATTCTGCACCTGCTCTATTCGCGCTTCTTCGCGCGGGCGATGAACATCACGGGTCACCTGCCTAAGAAAGCCATCGAGCCGTTCAATGCGTTGTTCACGCAGGGCATGGTCACGCATGAGATCTATCAGACACGCGACGCCAATGGCCGTCCGGTTTATCACCTGCCCGAAGATGTGACCGACGGAAAACTGGCCGACGGCACCGAGGTTGAGATTATCCCCTCGGCCAAGATGTCGAAATCAAAGAAAAACGTAGTCGACCCGGTCAGCATCATCTCGGCCTTCGGCGCGGATACTGCGCGTTGGTTCGTCCTGTCCGATTCGCCGCCTGAACGGGATGTGGAATGGACCGCATCCGGGGCCGAGGCTGCGTTCAAGCACCTCAGCCGTGTGCATCGGATCGCCTCGGAAATCGCCGAATCGGATGTTCCGGCCAATGCCGAGGATGAAACCCTGCTGCGCGAGATGCACAAAGCCATCCATGACGTCACAGGCGGAGTCGAATCTTTCGGCTTCAACGCCTCAATCGCCAAGCTTTATGCTTTCACCAACACCCTGGCCAAATCCAAGGCGGGCACCGCAGCCAAACGCGAGGCCGCCAAAACGCTGGCACAGCTGATGTCGCCGATGACCCCGCACCTGTCCGAGGAGCTTTGGCAGCTGCTGGGTGGCGAAGGGCTGGTTGCCACGGCACCATGGCCTGTTGCGGATGCAGCTATGCTGGTGGACGACACCGTCACCCTGCCGATCCAGATCAACGGCAAGCGCCGCGCGGAAATCAGCGTGGCCAAAGATATGCCCAAGGACGAGGTTGAAAAAGTCGCGCTGAGCACCGAAGCTGTGCAAAAGGCGCTGGATGGCGCCACACCCAAGAAAGTAATCGTTGTACCGGGCCGGATTGTGAATGTCGTCGTTTAACCGCAGAACATTGTTGCTGATGCCCTTGGCGCTTGCCGCCTGCGGGTTTGAACCTGTGTACGCTCCGGGCGGATCGGGCTCGGCGCTTTTTGGTCGCGTAGAAGTGTCGGCACCAAACACGGTCACCAGCTTTCTTCTGGTCGAAGATCTGGAACAAAAGCTAGGCCGTAGCGCAACATCCGGCAGTGAATACAGTCTGGACGTTTCCGTCGTGACCCAGACGGTGGCGGCATCGATCACCTCAACGAACGAAACCAACCGTCTTATCATCAACGGGACCGCCAACTATTCGCTTAGATCGAAAGCGACGGGGCAAGTTCTTGCCTCGGGCTCGGTGACGGACTTCGTGGGGTATTCGGCTGCCGGTTCCACCGTATCCACCCTGGCTGATGAGCGGGATGCAACGCAGCGCCTGATGGTGATTCTGTCCGATCAGATCATCAGTCGGCTGTACGCCACGCCGGACCTGTCCGCATGAAGCTGAGCCCGCGCGAGGCCGAGGGATATTTCTCGAGACCCGACGCGGACAAGACCGGGCTGTTGATCTACGGCGCGGATGCGATGCGCGTGGCGCTAAAGCGGCAACAGGTTTTGGCCGCTCTGCTGGGCGCCAATGCCGAAGAAGAGATGCGGCTGACCCGCCTGCCCGGAAGCGATCTGCGTGGCGATCCGGCCTTGTTGCTGGACGCGGTCAAGGCGGTCGGGTTCTTTCCCGGGCCACGCGCTGTATTCGTCGAAGACACAACCGACACGGCCGCCCCAGCAATCCTTGCCGCGCTGGAAGATTGGGTAGCTGGCGATGCCCAGATCATCGTCACCGCCGGGCAGCTCAAGGCCAGTTCCAAGATTCGCAAAGCGTTCGAATCGCACCGCTCGGCCTATGCGGTAGGTATCTATGACGACCCACCATCCCGGGCCGAAGTCGAACGAATACTTTCTGAGGCCGGTTTGCAGAACATCCCGCGCGATTCGATGGCCGCGATTGCTGAGCTGGCAACCGGTATAAGCCCCGGTGACTTTACCCAAACGATTGAGAAACTGTCGCTTTACAAGCGCGATGACAGCTCCGAACTGACCATTGAAGACGTCGAAGCCTGCGCGCCCCGCTCGACCGAGGCCGCACTGGATGATGTGCTCAACGTGGTTGCCGATGGTCGCGCGGGTGAAATCGGCCCGCTGATCCGACGTTTGCAATCACAGGGAACCAATGCGGTCAGCCTGTGCATCGGCGCGACAAGGCACTTCCGCACTTTGTACGCCTGCGCATCCGATCCGGGCGGAGCAGCACAGGGCATCGGAAAGCTGCGCCCCCCGGTTTATGGGAAACGGCGCGACCGCATTCTGCGTCAGGCCCAAGGGTGGGGTGCGCCAAAATTGCAAACTGCGTTGACGGTTCTGACAGATACGGACCTGTCGCTGCGCTCGGCCGGGCAAACGGCACCGGCCATGGCATTGGTCGAACGTGCCATGATCCGTCTGGCGATGCTGGCGCGGACCCGCTAACCGCTTTGATCCAACCAATGTGCCGCCGAACGCCCAGCCCAACGGCCGGTCGCCAAGCAGGCTGTCAGAAGGTACCCCCCGGTCGGGGCCTCCCAATCCAGCATCTCGCCCGCGCAAAACACTCCGGGACATGCAGTCAGCATGAGCCCCATATTAAGCGCCGAACGTGGTACGCCGCCTGCCGTGGAGATGGCCTCGTCCATCGGGCGCAGGCCAGAGTGTTTGATCTGCAGATGCTTGATCACGCTTACGTCTAGCGATGGAAACTGGCCATCGCGCTTGGACATTTCATGAAACAGGGCGACCTTTTGCGGAGACAGGTGCAGAGATTTCTTCAGCCACTGCGAAAAGGTCGTTTTCGATTTCTTTGACGCAAAACGACTACGCAACGTATCGGCATCCAAATCCGGAACCAAATCGACAAAAAGCGGTGCTCTGTCACGCAAGGCCGGGGTCAGTGAGTACAATCCACCCCCTTCCAACCCTTTCGCCGAAACCGCAGCCTCGCCGCGACTTTCCAACTCTCCGGCCCTCCATCGCACCGATTTCAAAGCCGCGCCAAAATGCGGCTGCATATGGGGGCTCCATTCCACGGAAATGGCTGAGTTTGCGGGTGCGAAAGGTGTGAGGGGCACGCCTTTAACCGTCAGCACCGATGCCCATGCTCCGTCTGATCCCAACCGCGACCAGCTTGCCCCGCCCAGCGCAAGAACGGTCACATCGGGGAATAGCTTCTGCCTGCCATCATCCGTGTCGAATACGGCTTGGGCACCGTCCCAACCAACCCACCGCCAGCGTGTTCTGACCTGAACGCCAGCCTCTGCCAGCCGTGCCAGCCACGCCCGCAACAGCGGAGAGGCCTTCATCGATGTCGGAAACACCCGCCCGGTCGAGCCTGTGAACAGCTCTTGCCCCAACCCTTGCGCCCATGTTTGCACGTCCGAGGCATCAAATTCGGCAATCATTGGTCGCAACCAGGTCGCAGCCTCACCATAGGATCCCAGCAAAGTCTCAAGCGGCTCGTCCTTGGTCAAATTCAGCCCGGACTTCCCGGCCATCAGGAATTTTCGCGCCACCGAAGGCTTGGCCTCGGCCACAACAACAGAATGCCCGGCTTTGGCCATTTCCTCGGCCGCCATCAGGCCTGCGGGTCCGCCGCCGATCACCAGTGCCTTTGCCATCCCTGCCCTCTTGCCTTTCGCGCCACCTGACGCAACCTTACCCTCGTCATGACGAACAGCGATCCGATCTGCCCGCTCTGCAACCGCCCGATCCCGGACGGGGACGGAAGCCTGCACCATCTGATCCCAAAACTCAAAGGGGGCAAGGGCGGACCCACCGTCCTGCTGCACCAGATCTGCCATAAAGAGGTGCATGCGACCCTGACCGAGGCGGAGTTGGCCCGTGAATTCAACAGCGTCGAGGCTCTGCGCGCCCATCCGAGGCTGGAGAAATTCCTGAATTGGGTTCGCAAACGCCCGCCCGGCTTTCGCTCGAAAGTTCCGGGCAAGCGTCGAGGTCGTTGATCAGCCGGGATTAACCGGGTCGCCAAACGCGTCCCGGGTTGGCGCGGCAAGCCCCTGAAACTCCAACCCGCGATAATCGGGTACATAGGCAAACCTGACGCCTTTGACGTGTTGGAACTCCAACGTTGTGTAGGGGCGTTTCCACAGCCATTCGCGATTTTCTACTGACCAAGGGTCTGGATTTGGCGGAGCCTCGTCAGTGAACGCGTAAAAATGCAGATCAAAGCCGTATTGGCCAATGTCCTGCATCGAAAGCAGGCGCATGCCCTTGCCTCGGCAGAATTCATCCTCGGCTTCTATATTTCCGGTGCGCAGGGTGATCTGGCCGATACAAGCCTGTGCAAACGGATCGCCCGGGTCTGCAGCGTTTGGCGGCCGGTTGCCTTCAAAATCATGCTGAAGCAGCTCAATCACAAAGCCTTCGGGGTCTTTGAGGTGACACATATACCCGATGTCCAGAAACTGTTTCGGGTCCGAAACTTCAATTCCCTTTTCGCGCAGGAATGCGGCCGCCAGATCGACATCCGGTACGGTTATGCCGATTTTCCAATAACGTTGCCCTGTGTCATGAGTGTAGCCCCCGCCGCCAGTCATCAGCAACAAATCGGCGTCTTGCCTCGGATAGCCCATGCGCAGGCACACACCCTGGTCCCGAACTGACATACCAAGGGCGTTCGAATAGAAATCACTCAACTTTTCAGAATCAGCGACGCGCAGTCGCAAGCCAGAGAGCCTCATGCGCAAAGCCCGGCGATTCCTGCTGCGATCCTTGGATCGGCGGCGGTGCTATCAGCGACCAGTTCACGCGCTGTCTGCATCAGCGCATCCGGTGCCACCACCCGGTCCACCAGACCAAAGGTATAAGCCTCATCCGCGGTGATCTTTTGACCGCCCATCAGGACCAACTTGGTGCGTGACGGCCCTATCAGCGCCGACATGCGCCCAGGATCGGACGGTTGCGGCAGAAAGCCCAGTTTCATCACGGGATAGAAAAACTTGGCGGACGGGACCGCAATTCGAATATCGCAGGCCAGCACCATACCGTTCGCACCCCCAGCCAGGGTTCCATTCAACGCAGCGACCGTCAGGCATGGCAGGGCGGCGATTGCGCCCGACAACCGCTCCCATACATCCGAAGTTGCAAGCCCCGCGCGTGCCTCAGCCAGATCCGCCCCGGCACTGAACACACTGCCCGTCCCGGTCAGGATCAACGCGCGTGCCTCGGTGGCGGCTTCGGCAATCTCGGCCAGCTCAGTCAGCATCGCCCCGGTCAGCGCGTTGGCTTTGTCGGGATTGTTCAACGTAACAATCCACAAACCGTCTTCTTTGTTTAATTCGATCACGTCAGCCCAACCCTTTGTCGAATATCTTCACGCCGCAACGAGATTTCGGTCCCCAAAAACTCATCCGCATCGGACGTGCACATCCAAAGCAGCGCCTTCGCTGGCCAGTCGGCAGGGATATGATCGCTCCAGTCCAACTGGCTGACAGCGTTGATACCGCTGGTCTTGATAACCCGCTGCATATCCGTCGCCACGGTCCCCGGGGACAGGCCCATGGCGCGGATACCGTGCAACGATTCCTCAAGATGGAGGCATTCCGTCAGCATTTTTGCACCGGCCTTGGACGCGCAATAATGGCTCCATGCCTCAACCGGGTTCGAGGCCGCGCCTGATGATACGGTCAGCACGGTGCCCCCGCCTGCTGCGCGCATGATGGGCAGGGCGGCGCGCATTCCGTAGAACACACCCTTGAGGTTTATGTCTATCGCCTTGTCCCAGGCCGCGACATCCGCGTTCGAGAGATGGAAGATCGGGTCAATGACACCGGCATTCCCGATCAGAACGTCCAAACCGCCAAAGCGGTCGACGCAATCTGCAACGGCCTGTTCGACCAGCGCAAAATCACTGACGTCACATTCCAGTGCGATTGCGTTTTCGCCCAGCGCAGATGCCAATGCGGCGATCTGATCGCGGCTACGCGCGACTAGCGCCACGTTCGCACCTGCTGCGGCAAAAAGGCGCCCTGCCTCTGCTCCGATGCCGCGGCTTGCCCCGGTTATCAGTACGGTTTTCCCCTGCATTTGGTTCCTATACCTCCAACGGTTTGAATTTGTGTGAATGCTTACCGCGCGAAGGGGGAAAGGGTCCAGCCCTTGCCCCTTGACGCCCGACGTCACAAGCACGACGATGCCGGCAAAATTATCTAGAAGGGTACTGTAATGTCCGTTTTCCTTCGCCGCAGTTGCGGTGCTGTATTGGCATATGCCGTTATCACACAAGGCGCACTTGCCGACCTGACCTCGCAGGATGTCTGGAATGATTGGAAAACCTATCTGGGTCAGATGGGGTACACCGTTTCGGGCGACGAAACCGTTTCAGGCAATGTAACTACGATTGCCGACATGGCTGTTTCGATGGACCTGCCGGAAGAGGATGCAACCTTCCAGATGGTCGTTCCGGAAATGAGCCTGACGGAAAACGGCGACGGCACGGTCAGCATCGATTTCCCTGACACCTATGTGATGACCGTGTCCGGCCAGGGAGATGGCGAGGAATTCTCGGTCGATATCAACTATTCTGAGACCGGAATGAACCTGGTCGTTTCAGGCTCGCCCGACGAAATGACCTACGACTATTCGGCCGACACGATAGGTATCAAGCTGGATGGTCTGAATGTGGACGGCGAAAAGATGCCCGCTGATGCGCTCGCGCTCAGCTTAAACATGACAGATCTGGCTGGCAGCTCGGTCATGAAAATCGGCGAAAACCGTGACATTGATCAGAAGTTCACCGCGGGTGGGATGACCTATGATATGGCGTTCCAGGACCCGGACAGCGGCGACACGGCTAGGGTTGACGGCTCGATGAGCCAGCTGGCGTTTGAGGGCACAAACGTTATCCCATCCGAATTCGACATCTCGGACCCGCAGGCCTTCTATAAGGCGGGCTTCTCGTTCTCGGGGCTGTTCACCTACGGATCCGGCCAGAACGCGATTGCAGGCACCAGCGAAGGCGAGGCATTCTCGGTCGGAAGCGAGTCTCAGGGTGGCAAATTTGGCGCCAGCATCGACGCAGAGCGTCTTGCCTATGACATCGAGCAGAACAGCGCGAAAGTCGCAGTGACGACGGCCGACCTGCCTTTCCCGATCGAAATCGCGATGGAGAATGCCGGGTTCAAGTTTGAAATTCCGGTGCAGAAATCCGAGGAAATCCAACCGTTTGGGTTCGCCATGAACCTGACCGACTTCACCATGTCGGATATTCTGTGGAGCATGTTCGACCCAGCAGGCGCCCTGCCGCGCGACCCGGCGACCATTGCGCTGGACACGACCGGGACCGCCAAGGTTCTGTTGAACATCTTTGATCCTACCGCAGTCGAAAACCTTGATACATCTGACGCCGCACCGGGCGAGTTGCACTCGCTGAAGATCAACGAACTGCTGGTGTCTCTGGTCGGAGCCAAGCTGACAGGTGAAGGCGATTTCACCTTCGACAACTCCAACGTCTCAGAGTTCGACGGAATGCCCACGCCGACCGGCGTTGCCAAGCTGAAACTGAATGGTGCCAACGCCCTGATCGACAAGTTGATCGAGATGGGGCTGGTGTCAGACAGCGATGCAATGGGCGCGCGGATGATGATGGGTCTGATGGCCGTACCGGGTGACGAGCCTGACACGCTGAATTCGGAAATCGAATTCACTGCGGATGGTCAGATTCTGGCGAATGGCCAACGTATCAAGTAACACTTCGGGAAGGCGGCACTGCTGCCTTCCCAATCCTTCGCCCGTGGTGCGAACTCCGGCACCGGGCGCATCGTGGCGAATTCCATTTCAATAGTTTGCTCAACCTAAAATAGCCGCAGGCCTTGCGAGACCGGCGGTCCAAGGCTAGGTCGAATGCACACAGACCGGAGGCCTCATGACCCGCACACCCGAAGAAATCAGCCATAATCTGCTGGACGCGGCCCGCAAAGCCGGGGCCGAAGCGGCGGATGCCATCGTTCTGGATGGCTCATCGGTATCGGTTGAAGTCCGCGGTGGCGCGCTGGAGCACGCCGAACGGTCCGAAGGCACCGACCTGGGACTGCGTGTGTTTCTAGGCAAGCGGCAGGCGATCGTCTCAAGTTCGGACAGTCGCCCCGAAACGCTGACGGCGATGGCGCAACGTGCAGTGGCCATGGCAAACGAAGCTCCGGAAGATCCTTTTACAGGGTTGGCCACGCCCGACCAGCTTGCAAAAGACTGGGATATCGCGGCGCTGGAACAATTCGACCCGACGCCGGAACCATCGGCGGATACGCTTTTGCAGGATGCACTGGCTGCCGAAGCTGCCGCTTTGGCCATAGAAGGCGTGTCCCAAGTATCAGACGCCGCGGCCGCTTATGGCACCCACCGCGTGCATCTGGCTGCCACAAATGGCTTTTCCGGCGGGTATTCCCGCAGCAGCCGCTCGACCTCTTGCGTTGCTATCTCGGGCCAAGGCACAGGGATGGAACGCGACTACGACGGCGACAGCCGCACATTCCAGAGTGACCTGCGCAGCCCTGATGAGATTGGCCGCTCGGCAGGTGAACGCGCCGTTGCGCTGATTGGGGCACAAAAACCCGCGACAGGCACATTCCCTGTCCTGTTCGACGAGCGGATTTCGTCTTCGCTGATCGGTCATCTTTTGGCCGCCAGCAACGGCGCCGCCATTGCCCGTGGTGCGTCATGGCTGAAGGACAACCTGGGAGAGCAGGTCCTGCCTGAACACCTGTCACTGATCGAAGACCCGCATCGCCCGCGTATCTCGGGCTCTCGCCCCTTTGACGCCGAAGGTTTGCCAACACAGCGAAGGGCCGTTGTTGAAAACGGAGTACTGACCGGGTGGACCCTGGATTTGGCCAGCGCACGAAAACTGGGCATGACCTCGACCGGGAATGCGGCGCGTGGCGTGTCTGGCCCCCCGTCGCCCAGCAACTGGAACCTGAGCCTGACCCAAGGCACGCACAGCCGGGACGATCTGCTGCGTGACATGGGAACGGGCCTGCTGGTGACCTCGATGATCGGATCGACGATCAACCCCAATACCGGCGACTACTCACGTGGGGCATCAGGCTTTTGGGTCAAAAACGGGGAAATCACCCACCCCGTCAACGAATGCACGATCGCTGGCAACCTGCGTGACATGCTGAAACGGATTATTCCGGCAAATGACGCACGTACGTACTTGTCCCGCGTGGTGCCATCGATCCTGATCGAAGGAATGACACTTGCCGGCACCTGACCTGCAACTGCTGATTGACGCCGCATTAGAGGCTGGAAGGATCGCCACTCGGTTTTCGGGGACCACGGCGCAACGCTGGGATAAACCCGACGGGGCCGGCCCGGTGACCGAAGCTGATCTGGCTGTCAACGCGATGCTTGAGCAAACGCTGCCCGCAGCACGTCCGGGGTATGGCTGGCTTAGCGAAGAGACCGAGGATTCAGCTGACAGGCTGTCGAAAGACCGTGTTTTCATCATTGATCCCATCGACGGCACCCGCAGCTTTGCCGAAGGCTCGCGGACCTGGGCCCATTCCTTGGCCATCGCCGAACAGGGCGAAGTGACGGCCGCTGTGATCTACCTGCCTTTGCGAAACCTGCTTTATGCCGCAGCAAAAGGTCAGGGTGCTACGCTCAACGCCGAAAAGATTCGGGTCAGCGAACTCGGTGTGTTGGAAAGCGCCGAGGTGTTGGCCGCGAAACCCAACATGCAGCCGCAACACTGGCGTCAGGGGCAGGTACCCGAGTTCAAACGGAACTACAGGCCATCTCTGGCCTATCGCATGGCCCTTGTTGCACAGGGACGATTTGACGGGATGATGACCCTCAGGCCCAGTTGGGAATGGGACATCGCCGCAGGTGATCTGATTATACGCGAAGCCCTCGGCCGGTGTTCGGACCGCGCAGGGCTGCCTCTGCGGTTTAACAATGAAATTCCGCGACTGAACGGTGTGATCGCTGCGGGTTCAGGTGTTTATGGGCTACTGTCGGAACAACTCGAACCGGAAAGCCCTGGAATCGCACCATGAGCAAGCCCCGCTCGTTAAGCCTTGCCGCCTATCGCGTGCTGTCCTGGGGTATGCAGAATACCGCCGGCAACGGCGATATCGCGCGCCCCGAGGGCGAGGTTCTGTGGATTCACATCAACGCTTGGGAACGGCACCGCGCCATTGTCGACTTCTGCCAAAGACTGCAGCAGGCGCGCCCCACCCTATCGGTAGTGCTGACCGCGCCACCCGATGCAGATCTGACAAGATGGGCCAGCAGTGGATACCCTCTGGTCAACCTGCCCACCGAACAAACCGGGGCTGCGCGCGCGTTTCTGGACCATTGGCAGCCGGATATCGGAATATGGGTCGGGGGCGGCCTGATGCCCAATTTGATCACACGCGCCGAGGAACGCGGGATTCCCCTGATGTTGATCGAAGCACAGGCGGACGTGAAAATCGCACGGGGCGGTCGTTGGTTGCCCGATATCACAAGATACACGATTGACTGTTTTCAAACGATCCTTTGCACGACACCGGAAATCGCCCGTCAAATTCGGCGGCTAGGCATCGCTTCGAACAAGGTGCAAGAGGCACCGCCCCTTCATGTCAGCCCAAACCCGCGCCCATGGCCCGAGGACGAGCTGATCGAAGTGAACCATGCACTGTCTGGCCGACCGGTCTGGTTAGCGGCGTGGGTCCAGGACAAAGAATTCATCTCGGTCCTCAGCGCCCATAGACAGGCAATGCGCATGCTGCCGCGTTTGGCGTTGGTATTGCAAGTGGCCGATGTTACCGAAGCCGGACCACTGCATCGGCGGCTTGAAGCGATGGATCTGCGCTGTACCAACTGGGATGAAAGCGGGACGATCGAGGATATGACACAGGTGATCCTCTCCGCCGTGCCCGAGGATCTGGGTCTTTGGCAGCGGGTATCGCCCGTTACCTTCATGGGCAGCTCTCTGGAACGCGGCGCCGGGGGCGCGGATCCGCTGATCGCCACGGCGCTGGGATCAGCTGTGATCCACGGCCCGTTTGTGCACAGCCAACAACAGCTTTACGATCAGCTTGACCGGGCCGGGGCCGCGCGCACGGTCAGGTCCGCCACCGAACTGGGCGATGCAGTGGTGGAACTGTTGGCACCGGATCAGGCCGCCAATATGGCGCTGGCCGGGTGGCAGATCGTTACCGAGGGTGCGCCGCAAGCGGATCACCTGATCGACATGATTCAGGACTACCTGGACCAGCGGAGTGCAGACGATGCGAGCACCTGATTTCTGGAATACCGCGCCAGATCGGCTCGACCTGCGCGCACGGCTACTGGCACCGCTTGGGCGGCTCTATGCTGGCGCTACGGCGCGTCGGGTCGCCTCGGAACCCGGCATTAACCCGGGTGTTCCTGTCATTTGCATTGGCAACCTGAACGCGGGTGGCACCGGCAAGACCCCGACTGTGATCTGGATGATCGAGCAATTGCGCGATGCCTGGCATGAGACACATGTGGTCACGCGCGGCCATGGCGGCTCGCTCGAAGGGCCGGTGCGCGTGGACCCCGGCAAGCATACCGCGGCGCAGGTCGGGGATGAGCCCCTGTTGCTAGCGGCATTTGCCGATGTCTGGGTCGCCAAAGACCGCGCCGCTGGAGCAAAGGCAGCCGCCGCGGCGGGTGCCACAGTCATCGTGCTGGACGACGGGTTTCAAAACCCCTCGGTGGCCAAGGACTTCTCGGTCATTGTGGTGGACGCTTCGCGCGGATTTGGAAATGGACTATGCCTGCCGGCTGGCCCCCTGAGGGAACCGGTGGAAGACGGGTTGCAGCGCGCTGATCTTGTGCTGTCTCTTGGCGAAGCTAATGCCCAAATCGAGTTTGCCGAACGCTGGGGGAAAAAACTGTCCGTCCCACATACGACCGGCGCGGTTGAGCCGCTGCAAACCGGCATGGATTGGAGCGATACGCCTGTTCTTGCCTTTGCGGGCATCGGACACCCCGAGAAGTTCTTTGCCACTTTGCGCCAGCAAGGCGCGACCTTGCTGCGGGCCGAAGCGCTGGATGACCACCAGCCGCTGACACCCGCCCTGATGACCCGTCTTGAAAACGAAGCCTGCTTGTTGCGCGCGCAAATGGTCACCACGGAAAAAGACGCCGTTCGCCTACCCGCTGCGTTTCGCAGCAAGGTCATCACGCTTCCGGTTCGTCTGAAGGTCGATGAGGCGGACAAGATCAAGCAGATGCTTTTGCAGATCGCCCCGTCGCCCTGAAGGACGACCGGCCCGGATTGAGCCGGTCGTAAAAGCAATTAGCTGCCCAGTTCGTCTTCGATCAGCTTTTTGAAGCCGTCATAGGACTGATTCTCGACCGGCTTGCCATTCACGATGAAGGACGGGGTCGCCTGAATACCGTCGCGCTCGGCGTTTTCCTGATACCACGCGACCAGCGTCTGCGCGCGGGTTCCGTCCTGCAGGCAAGCCTCAAGCTGATCATTGTCGATACCTGCCAGACGCCCGATTTTGCGCAGCTCGTCCACGATTTCAGCGGGACCACCGGCTTTGGTCCACTCGGACTGACCTTCGTAGATCAGGTCGGAAATGCCAAAGAACTTTTCGGGCCCGCCGCAGCGTGCAACCATCGACGCCCACAGGCCATAGCGGTCAAAGTAGACCTCGCGATAGATGAACTTCACCTTACCTGTGTCGATGAAATCCTTCTTGAGCTGCTTGTACGCTCCCGAGTGGAAATTCGCACAATGCGGGCAGGTATAGGACGCATACTCTATGATCTCGACTGGTGCGTCTTCGGCGCCCAGAGTCATCTCGACGATGGTCGAGGTGTCCAGATCGGCCTCTTGCGCCTCGGCGCTGCTAATCAGCGGATAGGCGGGGTTGGAATTTGACAGCGACAGCCAATAACCGCCAGCGGCCACGGCGACGGCCGCACAAATTCCGGTTGCAATACGGCTCATTTCTCAGCCCTTTCTCAGCGTTTTTGCTTGGATAAAACGTTACGGCCCAGACGTTCAAGAGCTGCGCGCAGATCACCATCGTGAACTTCCTGCGCAGCGCGGTCTGCCTCGGCTTCTATTTTTGGTTCGATCTTGGGTTTCGCTTGTTTCGGCTTGTGGTTGAAACTGGCCTGCCCCTCGGCAAATCCTGTCGGAGCGGTCTGGGTGATGCGCACCCGGCTGATGGCGTTATAGCCATAAACCGCGTTCACCTTGCCGCGCAATTGTTCCTTCTGCATCTCCAGCATCGGGGCCTGCGGGCCGGTGGTCAGAACCGTCAGCGTGGCACCAATACCACCCTTCCCGTAACCCACTTTTACCGGTCGTGCGATAGCGGCCATATCCTGTCCAACGATCTCGGACCAATGGGTCAGCAGGCGTGATACGGCAAAGCCCCGGCTTTCACCGGCACGCCTGATCTGGTCGTTCAGCAATGTCGCGGTGCGTTTGAACCCGCGGGTCGAAGAACGTCTGCGCTGCATCTGGTTTCCAACTCCTGCGCCGCTATTGTAAAGGGCAGGACAACAGGCGCCAGCGAAACCCGACAGGGAGATAGATAAAACTTGCGTGACTCCGGTGAATTTGACGTGAGCAGTGCGCTGCTGGATTGGTACGACCGCCATGCGCGCGAGATGCCCTGGCGCGTAGCTCCCGCCGATCGGGCTGCGGGTGTGATGCCCGACCCCTACCGCATATGGTTGTCCGAGGTCATGCTGCAGCAGACCACTGTTGCGGCCGTAAGCGACTATTTCGTGCGGTTCACAACCCGTTGGCCGACAGTTCAGGCACTGGCCGCCGCCCCGGATGATCAGGTCATGGGGGAATGGGCAGGACTTGGCTATTACGCGCGTGCGCGGAACCTTCTGAAATGCGCCCGGGTCGTGACCGAACAACATGGTGGAACGTTCCCCGATACCTATGACGCGCTTCTGAAACTGCCGGGAATCGGTCCCTACACCGCCGCTGCAATTTCCGCCATCGCCTTCGACCGACCCGAAACCGTGTTGGACGGCAACGTGGAACGGGTTATGGCCCGACTTTTCGACATTCACGACCCTTTGCCCGGTTCAAAACTGCAACTGAAAAAGCATGCGGCTGCACTTACGCCTGCCACGCGACCGGGTGACTATGCGCAGGCGGTCATGGACCTGGGGGCAACAATCTGTACACCAAAATCTCCGGCCTGCGGTATCTGCCCGGTGCAAGCCCCCTGCGCCGCTCGCGCCGCTGGAACGCAATCCGATTTGCCACGCAAGACTCCAAAAAAGCCCAAACCCACGCGATACGGCCATGTCTATATAGCCCAAGGCGATAACGGAGCCTTTCTGATGGAACGTCGTCCCGACAAGGGGCTGCTGGGTGGTATGCTGGGCTGGCCGGGGTCAGAATGGTCAGACGGCCCGGCCGAGGCACCGCCTTTTCCGTGCGAATGGCAGGTGCTGCCGGGTGAGGTACGCCATACATTTACCCACTTCCACCTGATCCTGCGGATCTGGACGACCACGCTGCCGGTCGGCTGGTCGCATGACGATCTGATTGTCATGGAAAAACACGCTTTCCGCCCCAGTGACCTACCAACTGTTATGCGCAAAGCGTATGACCTCTGGCGCTCTAAGTAACCCATTGTGTGGCATTGCCGGGTGGGGCTAGTCTGCCCATAGTTTCTCGGAGCAAAGCGATGATCGCATCAGACAGTCTGTCACGCTGGCAAGCGGCATTGCCCTTCTGGGTGTCCTTCCTGCTGATCCCCGTCATCTGGCTTACCGCCGTTGCCGGAGGTTGGTGGGTCTTGCTTGTGCCTCTTTCGACTTGGTGGGCGTTTGCAGTTCTGGATCGGTTAACGGGGCTGAACCTTGAAAATGCCGATCCGGCCACGCCGGACGGCGGTCTCAAATGGTACATTCTGCTGACCAAGGCATGGGCCCCGGTTCAGTTTCTTACGCTGTTTGGGTTGCTATGGTACGCCACACATACCGATCACCTGTCTGTTTTTAGCAAGATTGGATTGTTCTTCGGGATGGGTGTGATCTCGGGCACCATCGGGATCAACTACAGCCATGAACTGATGCACCAGAAAGGGCGGTCGGAACGTTGGCTGGGTGATATTCTACTGGCCATGGTGTTGTATTCTCACTTCCGGTCAGAGCACCTGCTGGTTCACCATCGCTATGTCGGAACACCACGCGATCCGGTCACTGCACGGTACAATGAAGGGTTTCACCGCTTCTATCCGCGCGTTCTGTGGCAATGCCTTGCGTCCGCCTTCCACGCAGAAAGGGACAAGCTGGGGCGCAAGCAACGTCCGTGGACCGACCCCGCGAACCCGTTCTGGCGCTATTGGGCGCTTCAGGCGGGTATGCTGGCGTTGGCTTTCGTGGTCGGGGGATGGCCGGGCGTTGCCCTGTTCCTGGTGCAGGCGGGCGTCGCCATATGGCAGCTGGAACTGGTGAACTACGTCGAACATTACGGCCTGACCCGCAAACACCTTGGCGATGGCAAGTACGAGCATGTCCAGCCGCGCCACTCGTGGAACGCTTCGCAAAAAGCGTCGAACTGGCTGCTGATCAACCTGCAGCGTCACTCGGACCATCACTACAAACCCAACCGACGCTTTCCGCTGCTGCAGCATCATTCGGAAGATGCGGCCCCGCAACTTCCCTATGGCTATCCGGTTATGACCGTCGCTGCGATGGTCCCACCGCTTTGGCGGCGCGTCATGAACCCCCGCGTTCGGGCCTGGCGACGTCAATATTATCCCGAAGTCACCGATTGGAAGCCGTACAACAGATCTCGCAACCCGTTGCCGCGGTCCTGACCGCAGCGCGCGCCCGCGCGCTGCCCGGCCCAACAGAATGACGCGCATCTCTGATGCGTGTCAGATCGGCGGGAGCTGCCCGTTCTACTGCGCCCAGATATCCATAGTGCCCTGCACCCCGCGGACTGGCTGGTTTTCATGCTTCACAAAACCTGCTGTCAGGTCAGCGGCGTTATTGCCCTCCTGCATCACCTGTGCCCGGACCGCGTCACTCAGCACCACGCGAACACCAAGGTCACGCGTCATCGCTTCGAGCTTGGCGGAGACATTCACCGCATCCCCGATAACCGCAAATTCCAGTCGGTTCGCTCCGATATCTCCCAATACCACCGAGCCATAGTGAACCCCAATTCCTACACGAATTTGCGGCTCACCTGCCCGTCGCCGCTCCAGGTTCCAGCGATCAATCACATCCACCATATCGCGCGCGCAAGCCACCGCGTTACTGGCATCCAATGGGGTCGTCACCGGCGTACCGAATGTGGCCATCAAACCATCCCCAAGATATTTGTCCAACGTGCCATGATGGCGAAACACTTCGGTTTCCATTCGCGCGTGAAACCCACGCAAAACTTCGATGACTTCATACGGGTCGCGCCCGGCCGCGAATTTGGTAAACCCCACGATGTCGATGAACAAAACGGCGATGTCTTCTTTGCGAACCTGCTTGAGCGGCTCATCATTCTGGCTGAGTTCGTCCACGACATTCGGAGAGAAATATCGCGACAGGTTTGCACGCTCCCTCTCAAGCCCGGCATTTGTCATCAACAATCGATTGAGCCGCCGCATCGAGATACCAAGCGTAACCGCGACCATTAGGAATACGATCACCTGCTGAATACGCTGAGGGACCATGAAACTGTTGGGGTCCAGCAACTCCGCAACATCCGGATACCCGGCCAATGCCTCGTACACGCGCTCACTGATGCCCGGGATTGGCGTAGCCACCCACCAGGCGATGATCCAGCCTACCGTCCACATCGCCGCCGTCCACGTGCCGATAGCCACGACTGTGCGCCACGAATAGGCCAGAGTTCCCGCGGCCAGAATGATGAAGAAATACTGGAAGTTGTCGAACCGGTATTGCATTGCCAGCGGTCGAACATCATCGCTGAACGGGTTCGGCACGATCATCCCCAAAGTCATAATCAGCAAGTCGACGAAGATCAGCAAAAGCTCGACTCGTGACTGGCCCACGCTGCCAGCCCGCCGGATCAACCAACCATTGGCGCAAATCAATAACAGGATGAAGTGATACCACAGAACGTCCCAATGGGGGTTCAGGTAGATCAACAAAATGCCGGTAAGGCCCATCGCCACCCAGCGGGCGCGGACGGCAAGTTCCAACCCTTCGCGCTTGTGCCGTTCCAGCGCTGCCTCGGTGTACTTGTTGTCCAGATCATACTTGTCTGGCTGTGTCACAAAAAACCGCCCAAATCGGGATTCGCTGGCTGTGGTATCCGACATTGCCAAGGTTCCTTCCGTAAGCAGCAGGACAAGGAATCTCATATCGGAACTGAATGAAGAATAAAACAAAAGACCCCGCCGAGATCGGCGGGGCAAGGCGTAGTGCCTTGTGTCAGGCCACAGGCACCGGCGGTATTCTTGAAATCAGTTGTGCAACTCGGCCCTGATCTGCTGACGCAAAACGTCGATCGGCACCGTTTTGCCATCGCGCTTGAAACACCAGTAGGTCCAGCCATTGCAAGAGGGAGCGTTTTCCAGATGTGCCCCGACCTGGTGGATCGAACCTTTGACGTTGTCGCCCACCAGCGTTCCGTCAGCCCGAACCTTGGCTTTGTGGCGTTGGTTCATGGAATAAAGCTCTTCACCCGGGCGCAGCATGCCACGTTCGACCAGCTGACCGAAGGGCACGCGCGGCTCAGCGCGCTTGCTTGCGCTGACTTCCAGCGCCTCACGGTCGAACTTGCGGACTTTGGAAATCCGTTTCTCGGCGACCTTGCGATAGCTTTCCTCGCGTTCGATCCCGATGAATTCACGGCCCAGCATCTTGGCGACAGCACCAGTGGTACCCGTGCCAAAGAACGGATCCAAAATAACATCACCGGGGTTGGTCGAACCGATCAGGACGCGGTGCAACAGGGATTCCGGTTTCTGCGTCGGATGCGCCTTGTCGCCGTTTTCATCCTTGAGGCGCTCATGCCCGGTGCAGATTGGCAGAACCCAATCGCTGCGCATCTGCACACCTTCGTTCAGCGCTTTCAGGGCTTCGTAGTTGAAAGTATACTTAGCACCTTCGCGCTTTGAGGCCCAAATCATCGTCTCATGCGCGTTGGTAAACCGCTTGCCGCGGAAATTCGGCATCGGGTTCGATTTGCGCCAGACAACGTCGTTCAAAATCCAGTATCCGGCGTCCTGCAGGGCTGTGCCAACGCGGAAGATATTGTGGTAGGACCCAATCACCCAAATCGCGCCATTGGGCTTGAGCAGACGATGCGCCGCTTTCAGCCATTCGCGGGTGAACTGGTCATAAACGCCAAAGCTTGAAAACTGATCCCAGTGATCGTCGACCGCATCAACCTGACTGTTATCGGGGCGGTGCAACTGGCCTTTGAGTTGAAGATTATACGGCGGATCCGCGAAAATCAGGTCAACCGATTCCGCAGGTAGACTGTTCATCACATCGATGCAGTCGCCAGATAGAATCGTGTTTAAAGGGAGCGCTTTTGCGCCCTTTTTAGTGGTTGTTGTCATTCTACTGCCTCAAGTATCCACGGCGCTTTTGCGCTCATTTGGTTGAGACAAGGATGAGTCAAAGTCGATTCGCCGTCAATTTCTTTTTTGAATCAGCGGCTTACGATTTACTCTTGATACAAGATATTGTGTACCGGCTTGAACGAACGCCTATGATGTGGGGTCACACCAAGTTTTTTCAGCGCTTCCCTGTGTTGTTTTGACGGATAGCCTGCGTTCTTCTCCCACCCATAGCCTGGATGCTGTTGCGCCAAATCCACCATCAGTTGATCGCGCCAGTTTTTGGCAATGATCGAAGCCGCTGCAATCGACACGGAATGCGCGTCGCCTTTGACTACCGCTTGCGCCGGGATCGTCAAACCGCGAGGGATCATGTTTCCGTCGATCAGCAGATAGTCAGGCGGCGGATCCAAGGCCGCAACCGCACGTTCCATCGCCAGATGCGAGGCACGCAAGATGTTGTGTTCGTCAATCTCGGCAACCGAGGCTTCAGCTATCGCAAATTCAGCCCGGTCACGTACCGCGATATCCAAAACAGCCCGTCGTTTCGCCGTCAGTTTCTTGGAATCGTTCAGCCCCTCGGGAATATCTTCGGGGTTCAGGATCACGGCGGCAGCAACCACAGGCCCGGCCAATGGCCCACGGCCCACCTCATCCACACCGGCAATGCGCAGATATCCTTGCGCCACTGCCGCCCGTTCAATCGAATAATCTGGCGTTGTCATACCAACCGAAAACCGCGTTTCGCGCCCCACCGCAAGACAAAAAGAGAGGGCGGCTTGTGCCACCCTCTCCCGCGCGGCGCTTCTGTGGCACCGCTCCTGCTCGAAAGTGATTACTTGTAAACGACGCGGTATCCCTTCTGGCGCAGGCATGCGGGTTCATATGCCCGATTCACCTTATTGCCGTTCCAGAAACCGACCTTGCACTCTTGCGGCAGGCTATTGGCATGTTTGTAGTGCTTCTTGAGGCATTTCGGAGCCAGAAGCGGGTGATTGTTCGAATAGGCGCTATACTTGCGCAGGCATTTCTGCGGCAGATCATACCGCGCGACGTGTTGCGGCAAGGGGCGCACTGGGTAACTGGGCTGGGCCACATAAGGCTGAGGCGTATAGGTCTGATGACGCGTCGTCCGGTCCTTGCGTTTTTCCTTGTTATAGTAGTGGACCCCGGCACCGATGATCGCGATGGCAGCAAGCCCGCCAAGGATGTCCTTGGCATCCGCCGCCCGCGCCTGCGAGGCTGAGACGCCGGTGATGGTGATAGCGGTGGCAACGATAAAAGCGATGAACTTCCGGTGCATGATGCGTGTCCTTCCTGGTGTTTCGGGGCGATCCGGCACAGACCGCAAACGTGATGCACCAACACTGGGTCCGCACCCTTCAGACAAGCAATAACGGGCGGTTGTTATCCGATATCACGCTCCTCAAACCCCTTAGGTTATTGAATATCGTGCAAACCCATGCGCAGGATGCAGCCTATGAAACCGATCCTCTCTTCTCTGGCCGTTGCGGCCCTGATATCGCTTGGTACCGCCGCGTCGGCAGAGTGTTATGCGGACTACAAGGCCAAGCAGGACAACCCCCTGCGGCTGCATTATGGCGTGATGCAGGTTTCGGCCTGTGACAAAGGCCAGGCCCAACAAGAAGTCACGCAACGCCTTAGCGCGTCGGGCTGGACCTTGTTGAACGTCATGTCTGTCTTTGGGCCGGAAGGATTGGAAAAAAGGAAGGCCAATGCCGGACAATTCTATCTCCGTTACTGAGGCCAGGCGGTCAGGCACACGATTGGTCGGCGCAGGTATAGCAGCAATCGTCCTGATCCTGATAACCGCCGCCGTCTTCCTGTTCTGGACCCTGCCAGACGCCAACGCCTTCAACGCGCGAGTGGAGCGGTTGTTTGTCGAAAGCGACCTGACGTCGCAGACGGAAATCCGGCTGCTTGAGATTCTGGCCCAGTCCGGCACCGCCTTTGCCGATACCCTGTCCAGCTATCGGATGGTGATTTTCGTATTGCTGGTCTTTGCCAGCGCCATGCTTGTGACGGCGCTGGTCTTTCTGGTGATGCTGGTGATGCTGAACCGCCGGATGGCGCAGATCGAGCGCACGGGTATTCAGGTCACGTCGCTGCTGATCAGTCGCGAGGAAAACACCGTATATCTGAATAATATGGACTTCAAACTGACCCCAGCTGCGATGGAGACCCTGTCGGTCCTTGCCGAATCCCGATTGGATGACGAGGTCCTGTCCGGCGTTCAGATCGAAGCAGTGATTTCGGGCAAAAGCGCCGCCGATTGTGACGAAGCCGCTGGCGCTACGCGGATAAAACGGCTGCGTGACGCCTTGGGTAATCAGATGGTCAGCGAATTGCTGGTCAAGAACATCGCCAAGAAAGGCTATATGTTGTCCATCGAAAAGGACGTGATCCAGATGGTCTGATCCAATAGGACCGCACAGCTATCGTGCAGAAAAATGCTGAGGCTGCCCCTTGGAAAACCTCTTCACAAGGCCCATCCTATAGGGACCCCGCGCCAGGGAGGATGAAGATGAACGTCCACGCCACAGCAAGACCAAAAGGCTATGGAATCTCGGTCGAACGGTTAGATGGTAAGATTGCGATTTACCGGGACCAGACCCTTTTAGCTGAAAGCAGCAACGCCAAAGTCATGTACGAAACACGGCTGCCGCCGACGATCTACATTCCGCGCGAAGACGTGCTGGTGGATCTCAGCGACGAAACCGAGCTGCAGACTTTTTGCCCCTTCAAGGGCACCGCAACCTATCACGACGTCATTCTTGGCGGCGAACGACTCGCCAATTCCGTTTGGGCCTACGAAGAAGCTCTTCCCGAAAGCGCTGCCATTCAGGGGCATATCGGGTTTTTACCCAATGCTTATTCCCGGATCGATTTGGGCGACAACCAACTGCGGGAACCCCAAGACGGCAATATCAGTGGCCCTTTGATCGATTGGCTGATGCGTGGGGCATCCGCAAACAACACGCCTGAGGCGTTCACCAAAGCGCTGGCCGAGAAAATGCTGGAACACGGGATTGCCATTCAACGCCTCAGCATTCTGACATGGTCCCTGCACCCTTTGATCGCCGGCAAACACTATATTTGGGAAAAGGGCGAGGCTGAGATCTCGACCAATGTTCCGACCTATGAAATCCACGACCACCCGGCATACATCAACAGCCCTTTGCGCCATGTGTCGAACGGGCTGGGCGGAGTGCGTCAGCGGTTGAACGCCGAAAACCCCCACAACAGCTTTCCGATCATGGAAGACCTGCGGGAAAAGGGGGCAACCGACTATGTCGCCATGCCGTTGCCGTTCTCGGATGGGCGGACCAACGTTCTGACCCTGACCTGTGATCACCCGGACGGTTTCACAACCGAAAACCTTGGGCTGGTGTTCGAATGTTCGCTGGTCATCGCCCGGTTCTATGAGGTTTTCATGCAGCGCGAAAACGCGCAGGTCCTGCTGGAAACCTATGTCGGAAAACGATCGGGTGCGCGCGTACTTGGGGGTGAAATCCGGCGCGGTGACGGCGATGAAATTGATGCTGCCATCATGTTCTGCGACCTCCGCAATTCGACCAGTCTTGAGGAACAGCTTGGGCGTGAGGCGTATATCAATCTGTTGAACGACTTTTTCGAAACCGTTTCTGGCATCGTGCATGAAAATGGCGGCGAGGTCCTAAAGTTCATAGGCGACGCTGTCCTTGCCGTGTTTCCGGCAGGCGAGGATGCAAAAGCCGCCCGCGATAATGCCCAGCGCAGCGCCATCGATATCGTCGAAAGACTGGGAGAGCTGCGCCAATCAGGGTCCGATGCGCATTGCGATTGCTCTATCGGCGTTGCCTATGGGCGCGTGACCTACGGCAATGTCGGCTCGCGCGAACGGCTGGACTTTACCGTGATCGGACAAGCCGCGAATATCGCTGCGCGTCTGGGTGAATACGGAAAAACCAAGAACCACAGGATCGTCGTGTCTGCCGATATTCTGCCTGCTTGCGCGAATGCCTTGCCGCTTGGCGACGTCAAGCTGCATAACGTGTCGCAACCGGTCGAGTCATATGCTCTCAGAACTTCCGCGGATGCCGTTCTGAACGCTTGAATTCCGCAATCGGCTTGCATGTTTCAAAGCGCTGAGTGTTGGGATTCTGATCAAGGTTCGGGTGCGTGACCAATGGTTTCCATGCCTTACCCGCCCAGTAGGATCAGCGCGGTCTGCGCCGGGGAAATGATGCTTTCAAGCTGGGCGATCTGACTGCGGGCAAGGAACTGATCTGTCAGCCGCCCGACCGCGGCCTCATCCTTAAACTGGGTCAGGTCGTCGGACCCGGTCAGCCCTGACAACCTGTCTTTGAATACTTCCAACTGTCTGTCGATGTTCAACTGGCCAAAGCTGGACGGTAACCCAAGTGCCGTCTCCATCATGCGTCGCAGCGGTGGCAGGCTCATCAAATCGAACCATTTGGTATCTTTGCTGCCCGCCTTTTGCGCCAGATCACCCAGCGCATGCTGGGCATACAAAGCGATACGCATCGTTTCATCTGACTCGCCCACCGCGATTTCAAAACGCGACACGACATTGTCGTGCGCAATGTCCTCCATGTTGATGATCAGCCCGGTTTTGCGAACCTCGCCCGGCCCCAGCCCAAACGCCTCGGAAAATTGCCGATACCTTTTGTCGGACAGACGGTTGGATAGCGCATCCTGGGCTTTTGTTCCGTCGGACAGGATTTTCTGGATGAAATAGCGATTGTCCAGGTCAGACTCCAACCCAAAGGCGCCCAGCGCGACTTGCAACAGCCGGCGGTCGGACACCAGATCCTCTGCTGTTTGGACCTTTTTGATGTTTTGCAGAAAGTACTCGCTGTCCCTCTTGTTGACGGAGGATGAGGAAAAGCTGTCGATCTGGGCGTCATATGTACGCTGCAGAAACCGCCAACCGACAATGCCGCCCAAAGGTATGACCGGTTGGAACGTCATTACTGGTAGGCCATCAGCCGCTCTTCGCGCGGCAGCAGCGCGCGCAGAGCCTTGAGGCATTTGTAAAATTGCTGGTCCAACAGCGCCTGGGTTGCCTCGGACAAAACCCGGCGACTGTCGGCGTCGGTAAAGACCTGGCTCAGCTCTTCGACGCGGCGCAACAATTGTTGGCGGGCCTGATCAGGTTCCATATCGCCAGACAGCACCAGCTGAGCGGCGTAGCAGACGCGTCGAACCGGCGTATTTACCTGATCCGGGTGAATTGCATCCCGCAGGCGCAATACGTTTGCCTCAGGCGTCATGATCGAAAACCGGCTGCGCCGGTCGCCATTTTCAACGACTACGCCATTGATCAAAACCCGCTCTTTCGGTGCCAATTTCAAAACCAATCCTGCCATCAGGTCGCCCCCATTTGGCGAAGGCCGCGCAGGACTGCCATGTTGATCTCTAACAAAGGTTCAACCGATGCTTTGTTCCCTAGTACCTGACTGCTGTGCTGTTCGGTAAACTCGGCCAGATAGAATATCCGCGCACGCAGATCATTGGGTAAAGCATTGTCAGAGTCGGTGACACCACTGGCCAATACAGTCCACAGGCGCCGGTTTTCATGCAGAGCCTGCACAAATGCGCCAAAATCGGACTGCTGACCGGCCGCAGCGGCCTTGAGCCTGCGTGTGATTTTCGAAATCGCTTCGTATTCAGTGTCGCGCGGGGTACGCGTTGGCGCGGCGGTCTGTGCATATGCGCGTTGTGCAAGGGCTTGCGGTGTCACGTGAAATCCTTCCAGTAATCCGCCATTTGGCGGTTAGTATCGGGGCGCGTCGCCGCGCCCCGACCATGGTCCTGAACTTAGCGGAACAGAGACAAAATCGACTGCGGTGCCTGATTGGCAATCGACAACGACTGGGTGGCCAGCTGCTGCTGAACCTGAAGAGCCTGCAGGCGTGCCGAGGTCTCCTCCATATCCGCATCGACCAACGCGCCGATCCCGGATTTGAACGAGTCCGCCAAGTTCGAAATGAACTCTTTCTGCGTCTCGATCCGACCTTGCGAAGAACCAAAAGCGGCCGATGCGTCGATCGATGTGTTGATCAGCGTTTCGATTGTGGCCAACGCGGCCGTTGCCCCTGCGCCGGTCGAAACGTCAATGCCGGTCAACGCGCCAAGACCGCCCGAACCCGCGTTCACGTACTGAGCCGAGAACGAGATGTCTGTGCCGGTCGCATTGGCAACGGATAAGGTGCCTGCCGTACCCGAGTCATAGTCGACCGTCAGACCCGAGATACCCAGCTCTTCAATCTTCGCCTTCAGGCCAATGGCAACAATATCACCCGTGGTCGCGGCAGCCGCATCCGTTGCAGAAACCGTGTAGGACACGACCTGATCGTCGATCGCCACGACAACTTTGTCACCGGCCGCAAACGCACCACTGGATTCATCCGTAACCAGCGCAGTTGCCGAAGTTGCGCCGTTGTCAATCGTTGCACCCACACGGTCGTTGCCGGTGGAAGATCCGGTCGATCCGTCAAAGACCTGAGCCGCCGTGTACCCACCGGTCGAAAGGTCCTGACCCGCAACAGTGATGGAAGACGCGGTTACGTTGCCTGCATTGTCCCGGTCAAGGGACGCGAGGATCGAAGCGGATCCGGCTGAGCCGTTAACCAGGTTGAGACCGTTGAATTGCGCGGCGTTCACCACCGAGTTGATCTGGTCCTTCAACGCGGTAACATCGTCGTTGATTTTGTCGCGATCTACGTTGTCTTCCTGTGCTGCAACGATCTTGCTTTTCATCTGAGACAGCAGATCGGTGACCGTTTCGGACGCGTTACGCGCAACCGCCACGGTGGATTCACCCAGGGCCAGGCTGTCCTTGATCGCATTGAAGCCCTTGACATCCGATTCCATGACCTTGGAAATCGCCCAGACGGCCGAGTTGTCTTTCGCAGTCGCAACGTCCTTACCCGTCGAGATCGCGTTCCGCGTTGCCCCAAGATCCTTGTTGACCGACTTGAGAGTTTGCAGCGCAACCATGGCGCCATTGTTTGTCAGAATGCTGGACATTAGCTTTCTTCCTTTTCCGTTCGGGCCCTTTGCGCCCATGCTCATCCCGCCACTGGTGCGGGCTTTGACGTCTTTCTGATCGGTGCGATCCGCCGTCGGGCTGTTCGCGCCACCTGATTTGTCCAGGTGCCCGAACACCTTTGACGTCGATCCCCTAACGGAGTGCTAAAGCGCGAAGGTCAGAAACCTCGGATTTGAATCAAACCCTTATCTATGCCCGTTTTTCCAGCTTGGCTTGATGGCGGACGGCAAATTCGCTGCGCTGCCCGTCCGCACCATAGGTGGTGAATTCTTGCCGCACGCGCCGTAACTCGGCCATGCGGTTGGCCACCGCGCGAATCCCTTCGGCGGCGCTGTTTAGTAACGCCTGGTTCCGCTCGACCTTTCTTTGCAGGCGGATCAGTTCATCACTATCAAAGACGTCAAGATCATTAATCGCACCGATCAGTTTTTCCTTTTCCGGAGCCGTGTTATGCAGACGATCCAGATCGCCCTGCACCAGCGCGTTTCGCTCAAGCTCAAGAACGTCTTCGAGTGATTTTACAAGGTCGGCTTCAGACGTCTTTGGCATCGGTTTTCTCCATCATAGATTGGAACAGGATTTCGGACAGGCCAATGCCACCGGATCTGGCCAGCGCACGGGCCTGATGCTGAACAAGAAATGAGGCAAACTGATCTTCGCCTGCACCGCCGCCAAAGGATTGGCGCGCTTTGCCCAGCCCGGCCGATTTCAGCATCTCACTCAGAAACGCAGCCTCTAGTTCTATGGCCGCCTCCCGCAATTTCTGGGAATAGGCGGGGGGTTGAGAAGGGGAGAGAGGCGGGGAAACCTTCATTGCTTTCTCCAAAAATTGCATCGAACTTTTTCGATCAAAAGCGAAAGCAGTTAAAATAAACGTAACTTCCTGCAGGCAGGTTTCCGGTCACACAACCGGAGTCGGAGCAAAATGCCCAACCCTCTTTCAGTGACGTCATCCTCGCCGACCGCAACCGCAAAACCCCACGGGATCAATCCCGAGCAGGGGGATGAAAACGGCGCGACGTTTGAGGCCGTGCTCAATCAACACAAAGGTGAGAACAAGCAAGAAGCAGCCGCTCTTAAAGGCGCTGAACCTGAACAGGACGTCGACGTTGAAACGGACGAGGCTGTCTTGCTTGAAGATGCAGAAGTGTCCGCTGATCGCAACCAGAGTGAGCGGACACCCCTTTTGGACACGCGTCTTGAAGTGAGCACAAAACGCGATCCTGCCGAAACACCCGTGTCAGCTGCGTTACCCGACTCGCGCAGTCCGAAAGAGCCTGAAACCGAGCAAACCGGCCAGGCCAACACGGTCGATAAACCGGATGCAGGCATCAATGATTCGCGCAAAGTCACCCCGGATTTTCGGCACAGCTCGGCTTTGAGACCCGCGTCACAACCAATGGCAAGCCGGGGGCAGGCGGACCTCGCGACTTCTGTGTTGCAACCTGTGGGTATATCCCTAAAAGAGACCGCAGACCTGACCGTTCAACCAGAGCGGCACCAGCGTGAAACGCAACGTCCGCCGCAAAGCAATCTTGCACCTCAACAAACGACCAACCCGGATCGCGCACCAAGCATCGCTCAATTGCAGATGTTCGCGCCGGAAAAAACCCGCGCTCAGACTGACGCGCCAGCATTTCACGAGGTGGAAGACGTTCACGCCCTCACGGCAGATTCGCCCGTTTCGGCGGGTCGGGATTCGGTATCTTCTGCGCAAGTCATGGCACAGACTGCCCGGTCCGAGACAGCGCGCGCCGTCGCCGGGCAAATGGCGGCCGTCATCAATACTCAATCGAAATCCGGTTCAGTGGAGATCGCGCTGAACCCCGAAGAACTGGGGCGAGTGTCCATCATGTTGAACGGTCGCGATGACGGATTGCATCTGACAATTTCCGCCGAGCGCCCGGAAACCCTCGAGATGATGCGGCGTCATTTGGCGGTGCTGGAGGAAGAGTTCAAGAATTTTGGCTTGGGCGATCTGTCAATTGACCTTGGGACATCCGAAGACGCCGAGCATAACCAGGCCGGCCACCAGGATGGATCGCCTACTGAGACCGCGCAACTCACCGATTCCTCTTCAAACGCGTCACCCATTCCCAAAACCGGCCCCGTTGGCCGCATCGACATGAGGTTGTGAAATTGATTACCCCGACCCAACCCAACGCCCAACCGTCAGCCACAGCGCAATACAAAGACGCGCCAAAGCAAACAGGTCTGGCATCAGACTTTGAGACATTCCTTACAATGCTGACCGTACAGGCCCAGAATCAGGATCCTTTGAAACCATTGGATGCCTCAGAATATGCATCGCAACTGGCGCAATTCTCGATGGTCGAACAACAGGTTCAGACAAATGATTTGTTGGCGACACTTGGACAGGCGCTGGGTGGCGCAAATCTGGACAAACTCGGCAAATGGATCGGGATGAACGTGCGAGCGCCCGCGGCTTTCCAATATGAGGGCGAGCCTGTGACGCTGTTTGCCACACCTGCACCCGAGGCTGACAAGGCGGTCATGGTCATCCGCGACAGCGACGGTGCCGTTGTCGATCGTGTGGCTGTTTCCACGACCGACAACAAAACAGTTTGGACTGGTCAGGGAAGCGATGGGCAGCCTCTGGTGGCGGGAAGTTACTCGGCCACACTGGAAAGTTATGATGGTGACGAACTGTTATCGACACAGCTGGCAGAGACCTATGGCGAAGTTGTCGAAGCTCAGGTTACGGACAATCAGGTTATGCTGACCCTCGAAGACGGGCAGGTTGTCGCTGCCACGACGGTAACCGGGGTCAGAGCCGGAACTTGATCTGCCGGGCAGGACAGTTCACACCTTGGCAGATTCGACTCGCTAACTGCATTGGTGAAACTCCTGCCTGCCCTAACCCACCCCCCTTCTGATCTGATCGACGATCTGCGCGCCCGTGGCCTTGTTCAGCCCGGCGCAGAGTTTCAAACGTTGTATGGCGGGCGAACAAATCAGGTCTGGAAAGTACTGGGTGGCAGCGGTGACAAGGTTCTGAAGCTGTATCGCGCTACACCGCGCAATCCACTGTTTCGCAACGATCCCGAACTCGAAGCGCAATGCCTGCGCGCCCTGGAGCCCACCGGATTTGTTCCCCGCCTGCGTGCGACCGGAACACATGATACAGGCCATTGGGTGTTCTACGATCACGCCCCCGGATCACCGTGGCAAGAAGGGCCTGAGAGTGTCGCCGGTTTGCTGCGTGAATTGCATGGGCTTGATGTTTCGGTCCAAGCGCCGGATGGCTGCAATGGCAGCAGGGATCTGGCTGAACATGCCGAACGTATTCTCAGCGTCTGCACCTCTGATACACGCGCACGGCTCGCGCAGCTGCGCCCCAAAGGCCATGTGCCCGCGACCGCACACACATGCCTGATCCATGGCGATACCGTGGCCGGAAACATCCTTGTCGCGCCGACTGGCATAACCCTGATCGACTGGCAGTGCCCGGCTTGGGGCGATCCGTGCGAGGACATTGCAATGTTCCTGTCCCCAGCCATGCAACGGCTTTACCGCGGCGCACCCCTGAGCGTGACCGAGGAAGAGCGGTTTCTGGCTGCATACGGTCACGATGAAACTGTCGCGCGATACCAGAATTTGCGCCCGTGGTATGCGTGGCGCATGGCCGCCTACTGTTTGTGGCGCATCGAAAACGGGGCTGCGGATTATGCCCAAACGCTCGAACTGGAAATCGCCGCGCTTTAGAGCGATAGCCGATCCGCGATTGCCATCGCGGCATAGGCGGGCGGCATCAAGGCGCGCCGCCAGAACCCAAGGGGAAACCGTCCCGGTGGCTGTGCAATCGGCGCGGGCAACTCGGTCTGTTTATCCAAAACCACGCGGGCAAGAGCGCCTCCGCAATACGTCCCCATGGCAACGCCGTTCCCGTGATAGGCAAAGGCGGCAAACATTCCGGGTTGATCGGGAACCGGCCCGACATAAGGCGTCAGCTTGCGCGACAGGCACACCATTCCGGACCACATATGGGTCACATCCACATCTTTCCATTCTGGAAACATGACCTGAAAGTCCCGACGCATTGTCCGGCGAATGGCGGCCTCGGCCCGAGGGGACGACTGTAACCCTCCGCGCATGCCGAACAGGAACCTCCGATCAGGCATCAGGCGGAAATAGTGCAGCAGGTTTCGGGTGTCATAACACATCTGCTCCGAGGTCCACCCCTGCGCTTGCAACTCAGCGTCTGTCAGGGGCCGGGTCGCCAGAACCGTGGATTGCGTGGGCATGTAGCGTCCCGACAACCAGGGCGGCATATCCTCGCTGGAGTATCCGTTCGTACAAATCAGAACATTCGCGGCGCGGATGTGACCTGATCCGGATTCAATATCGAACCCGACCTGAGTTTTCCTGATGGTTTCAACCGGCGATTTCTGGAAAATCTGTACGCCCCGCGCCTGGGCGGCCCCTGCCAAGCCAAACAGATACTTTCGAGGGTTAAGGGCGAAACCAACCGGATTTGTATAGGCACCATGAAAGGAACCGCCCAGACCCAGGCGCTGCAGGTCACCAGAACCGTGCAAGACACCTGATGCTTCTGCGTTACGACGTAGCTTTTCCATCGCCCGTGCCGAATGGGCCAGTTGGGTTTCCCCTTTCGAATGGGTATCGGCGTCGATCTGATGCTGTTCCAGCAAATCCGCGACAAGCTGAACAGCATCTTCTTCCGCTTGTTCGTAGGACTGCGCAGCCTCAGCGCCAAACCCACGGACCAAAGACCCATGGCTTAGCTTGGACCCTCCGAGGCAGCAAAATCCGCCATTCCGGCCCGAGGCACCCCACCCCGGGGTTGCGGCCTCAAGAACCGCAACTTTCACACCTGCCTCGGCCAGATGCAGGGCTGCCGAAAGCCCCGTGAAACCGCCGCCGACGATTGCGACGTCAACGTTCAGATCACCTTTATGGGTCGGCCAATCAGGTGCCGAAATTGTCTGATCCCACCAGCAGTTCTGACGGGGTCCAGGCCCATAGGTGTAGTCCGGAAAAAGACGCTTCATTCGGTGCGCGCAGCGGCAAGTTCATCCTGCTTTTGCCGAACCATTGCGCGTTTCGTCACCAGCGAGGCGGTGATAACGCCAACCGTGACGACTGCAATCATGATGGTAGACAGCGCGTTGATCTCGGGGCTGACGCCCAGACGCACCGCCGAGAATATCTTGATCGGCAGCGTTGTCGCCGACGGGCCCGAGGTAAAGGACGCGATAACCAGATCGTCCAGCGATAGGGTAAAAGCCAGCAGCCAGCCTGAAATCACCGCGGGCGCAATGATCGGCAGTGTCACAAGACGGAACGCCTGCGCTGGCGAACATCCCAGATCCAAAGCGGCCTCTTCCAGCGATTTGTCAAAGGTCACAAGACGCGAGGACACGACGACCGACACAAAGCACATCGAAAAGGTTGTGTGGGCCAGAACGATGGTCAGAATGCCCCTGTCCAGCCCAATGCCGATAAACAGCAGCAGCAACGACAGGCCGGTGATCACTTCGGGCATTACCAGAGGCGCGTAAATCATTCCGGAAAACAGTGTCCTGCCAAAAAACCGCCCGCCTCGGACCAGAACATATGCGGCAGCGGTGCCAAGAACCGTGGCCAATGTGGATGAGAACACCGCAACCCGTATTGTCACCCAGGCCGCGTTCAGAAATGCCTCATTCTGGGCAAGCTCACCGTACCATTTGGTCGAGAACCCTGCCCATACTGTGACCAGCTTGCTTTCGTTAAAGCTGAAGATGATCAGGATCACCATCGGGATGTAGAGAAACGCAAATCCCAGTGTCAGAGACACCGCGTTGAACCAACTCAGCCTGTTCATTGCTCGGCCTCCGTCTGCTTCTGCTGGTTGCGCTGGAACAGCACAATCGGGATCACGAGGATCAGCAACAACACAACGGCAACGGCGCTGGCCACCGGCCAATCGCGGTTTGAGAAGAACTCTTCCCACAGCACCTTGCCGATCATCAGCGTACTGGACCCGCCCAACAGCGACGGGATCACAAATTCACCGATCACCGGGATCATCACCAGAAAACAGCCGGCAATGATGCCGGGGCGCGACAGCGGTATGGTCACCAGCCAGAACGCCTTCAGACGGGAACAGCCCAGATCTTCGGCTGCTTCGATCAGGGATTCATCCATGCGCTCCAACGACGAATAAATCGGCAGAATCATGAAGGGCAAATAAGTGTAGACGATACCGATGTAGACGGCAGTGTTGGTGTTCAAAATGGTCAGCGGGGTCGAAATGATACCCAGCCACAATAGAATCTGGTTCAGATAGCCTTCATTGCTGAGAATTCCCATCCACGCGTAAACGCGGATCAGGAACGAAGTCCAGAACGGCAGGATCACCAGCATCATCAGCGTCGGGCGCCATTCGGCTGGCGCGCGGGCCATCCCATAGGCAATCGGATAACCCACCAGCAACGTCAGAACCGTCGAGATCAGAGCGATCTTGACGCTGGACAGGTAGGCTTTCCAGTAAAGGTCATCTTCGGTCAGCCAGACGAAGTTTTCGAAATCCAACTGGCTGAAAAAGTCGGTTATCCCAGACCAACCCTGCGACAGATCCAGTGTCGGCGTATATGGCGGGATCGCCAGTTCGACATCCGACAGCGAAATCTTCAGAACGATGAAAAACGGTATCAGAAACAGGGCCAGCAGCCAGACGTAAGGAACAGCGATCAGAAGGGCGCGGCGCATCAGTTTGCCAACAAAACCGCAGCCGTTGCCGTCCACGACAGCCAGACCGGGTCTTCCCATGTAAAGGATCGGCGCGAGATTCGGCGCGTGTTGGCCGATTGCGCCTTGATGATCGTGCCATTCGGCAGTTCCACGTAGTACGTGGACAAGTTGCCCAAATAGGCAATGTCAAGCACCTTACCCTGTACCGCATTGATGGCATCCGCCGGGCGGTCGGCCGAGATCGTCACCTTTTCGGGGCGGATCGCCAGATGGCAGCTTTGCCCGTTCGAGAATTCTGTCGACGAGGTTGCGGTCAGCGGCGATTGCCCCTCAGCCCAGTCGATTTGGTAGGCTTCATCGCCGTTCGCGGTCGCCCGGCCTTCGATGATATTCACATCCCCGATAAAGTCAGCGACATAGACTGAGTTGGGGTTTTCATAGATCCTATCCGGCGTCGATACCTGCATCAACTTGCCCTGGTCCATCACGGCTACGCGGCTGGCGACAGTCATCGCCTCTTCCTGATCGTGGGTCACGATCACAAAGGTGGTGCCGGTCTTTTCCTGAATGTCCATCAGCTCGAACTGAGTGTCCTGCCGGAGTTTTTTGTCCAGCGCACCCAAGGGTTCGTCCAGCAACAGCAGTTTTGGCGCTTTTGCCAGTGACCGTGCCAGCGCGACGCGTTGCCGTTGGCCACCAGAAATCTGGTGCGGTTTACGGCGGGCGAATTGCTCAAGCCGGGTCAGGCGCAACATCTCTTCCACGCGGTCTTCAAGATCCCGCTTGGGCATATTGTCCCGGCGCAGACCGAAGGCGATGTTCTCCCAGATACTGAGGTGAGGAAACAGAGCATAGGACTGGAACATCATGTTCACAGCCCGCTTGTTTGGCGGGATCGGGTCGATGTCCTGCCCGCCCAGCATGATGTGCCCTTCGGTAGGCTTTTCAAACCCTGCCAGCATCCTCATCATGGTCGTCTTGCCGCAGCCGGATGGACCGAGCAAAGCAAAGAATTCCTGTTCAAATATGTCCAGTGACAGGTTGTCGATCGCCGTGAATCCGCCAAAACGTTTGGTCACATTCTGGAATTGGATCAATGGTTTCGCCTGTGGATCTTCCCACGGCGCAAAGACGTTTGTGTTCAAGGCGGCCCCCGTTCGACGGTCTGATTGAAAGGGCAAGGCGGTCGGACCGCCTTGCTCAGATACTTCGGTTCAGGTGCCCGATTTGATTTTGGTCCACAGGCGGGTCACGCTCCGCTGCGTTTTGACGGGATAAGGCGTCGTGATGTAGAGATTCTGCATCGTGGCATCACTCGGATAGATTGCCTGATCACCAATCACGTCTTCCTCAAGGAACTCCTGAGAAGCCTTGTTGCCATTGGCATAGTACACATAGTTCGATGCGGCAGCCATGTTGTTGGCGTCCAGAATGAAGTTCAAGAACTGGTGTGCGCCTTCCGGGTTCGGAGCATCCGCCGGGATGGCCATCTGGTCGAACCACATCAGCGAACCTTCAGCGAATGGGTGGTATTCAATTTCCACGCCATTTTCGGCCTCGGCCGCGCGATCCCGCGCTTGCAGGATGTCACCTGACCAACCGACAGCTACGCAGATATCGCCATTTGCCAGCGCGTTGATGTATTCCGAGCTGTGGAATTTCTGGATATGCGGGCGAACGCCAGCCAGGACTTCTTCGGCTTTACCGATCACATCGGTGTCATGGCTGTCCGGATCTTCACCGATATACTGCAGCACCATAGGAATAATCTCGGCCGGAGCGTCCAGGAAATGGACGCCGCACGAGGCCAGCTTTTCCATATTCTCCGGCTTCAGAACCAAGTCCATGCTGTTCAGAGCAACGTCATCGCCCAGCACTTCCTTAACCTTACCAACGTTAACGCCGAGGCCGGTCGTCCCCCACATGTAGTTGATCGAATAGGCGTTGTTCGGGTCATAGCCTGCGGTACGTTCCTGAATCACGTCCCAAAGGTTTCCTGAATTCGAAAGCTTTGCTTCGTCCAGTTCCTGAAAGGCGCCAGCTTGAATCTGACGCTGTAGAAACGTGCCCGACGGCACAACCACGTCATAGCCTGATCCTCCGGCCAGCATCTTGGTTTCCAGAACCTCGTTGCTGTCAAACACGTCGTAGATCAGGGTCAGCCCTGTCTCTTCTTCGAATTTTTTCAGTAGATCCTCGTCGATATAGTCGGACCAGTTGTAGACGCGCACCTCTTCGGCAAAAGCCGCCGAAGTCCCCAGCGCGACAATCGCTGTCATCGTCAGCGTTTTGATTGACATATTTCTCTCCCTGCAAGTGTACGGGTATTCTCCCGTTTTTTTTGATTTGATCAAGTTTTGCGTTTTCCCCCGATCCATCGTATGGTTTCACGAGGTCAGGCGTCTGGCAAGTCGACACCACGCGAAACAGGGTAAACCACTTGGATTTGATCAAAAATAAAGCATCCAGCTCGAAGGTGGATGAGGGAAAAAGACCGGCGCATGAACAGGTGTACCAAACCCTGAAATCGCAGATCATGTACGGTGATCTGGTCCCGGGACAACCCGTCACGATACAGGGTTTGACCGAATCGCTCGGGGTTGGAATGACCCCCGTCCGCGAGGCGATCCGGCGGCTGATTTCGGATGGCGCACTGGTGTTTCAGGGCAATCGGCGCGTCAGCGTGCCTTTGTTGTCGGGCACCGATGTCGAGCAGATGATTTTTGCCCGAATATCAATAGAATCAGAGCTTTCCAGACGGGCAACCGCGAATCTAAAACCTGCTGATATCGATCAGCTCGAGAGGCTTGATCAGCGATTGGATCAGACAATCACAGACGGCGACGTCAGTGGTTATTTGCGCTTGAACCACCAGTTTCATGAAACGCTCTATGCGCATGCGGATGCCCCGATTCTCAACGATCTGGCCGAGCGGCTTTGGCTGCGGTTCGGCCCCTCACTACGCGTTGTCTGCGGACGGTTCGGAACACATAGCCTGCCGGATCGGCACAAGGACATCATCGCAAGCTTGCGGGCGAAAGATGCGGAAAAGGTCGCGAAAGCAACCGCTCAGGACATTGAGCAGGGTATGGAATTGATGTCGGACGCTTTGATCTCTGCCTGATTCAGGTCGATTCGATTGACACGAAAAAATTTGATCATATTGTGACGGGTAACCGCCTTTTGCAGGAGATTCTCTGATGTCGACCATCACCAATCACATGCCGACCGCCGAATTGCAGGCGCTGGATGCGGCGCATCATATGCACCCGTTTTCGGCCAACGGATCATTGGGCGAGGAAGGTGCGCGCGTCATCACTCGTGCCAAAGGCGTGTACCTGACCGATAGCGAAGGCGAAGAGATTCTGGACGCCATGGCCGGTCTTTGGTGCGTCAATATCGGTTACGGTCGCGATGAACTGGCCGAGGTTGCTGCCCGTCAGATGCGTGAACTGCCCTATTACAACACGTTCTTCAAAACGACCCATATTCCAGCCATCGCTTTGGCAGCCAAGATCGCAGAACTGGCGCCGGGGGATCTGAATCACGTGTTCTTCGCGGCGGGCGGGTCCGAGGCAAATGACACCAACATTCGCCTGGTGCGCACCTATTGGGCTGAGAAGGGTCAGCCGAACAAAAACATCATCATCAGCCGCCACAATGCCTATCACGGGTCCTCCGTTGGTTCGGCCTCACTGGGCGGTATGGCTGGCATGCATGCGCAGGGCGGCATCCCGATCCCGAACATCCACCACATCAACCAACCGAACTGGTGGGCAGAAGGCGGCGACATGGCGCCGGAAGAGTTTGGCCTGGCCCGCGCGCGTGAGCTGGAAGAAGCCATTCTGGAACTGGGCGAAGACCGCGTCGCGGCCTTTATTGCCGAACCCGTGCAGGGTGCGGGCGGGGTGATCGTTGCCCCCGATACCTACTGGCCCGAGATCCAGCGCATTTGCGACAAATACGATATCCTGTTGATCGCCGATGAGGTGATCTGCGGCTTTGGGCGCACAGGCAACTGGTTCGGGTCCGAAACCGTTGGTATCAAACCGCATATCATGACGATCGCTAAGGGCCTCAGCTCGGGTTACGCGCCCATTGGCGGATCCATCGTGAATGACGAGATTGCCGAGGTGATCGGCGGCACCGAGTTCAATCACGGCTATACCTATTCCGGCCACCCGGTCGCTGCGGCAGTCGCATTGGAGAACCTGCGCATCCTCGAAGAAGAAGGCATCGTCGACCACGTCCGCGACGTGGCCGCCCCCTATCTGAAAGAGAAATGGGAGGCCCTGGCCGATCATCCATTGGTCGGTGAGGCCAAGATCGTCGGCATGATGGCCTCAATCGCTCTGACGCCGGATAAGGCCAGCCGCGCCAAATTCGCGTCCGAGCCCGGTACGGTCGGCTACATCTGCCGCGACCGCTGCTTTGCCAACAACCTGATCATGCGCCATGTGGGCGACCGGATGATCATCTCACCCCCGCTGGTCCTGACTCCTGCGGAAATCGATGAGATGTTCGTGCGGATTCACAAGTCACTGGACGAGGCGCAGGCCGAGATCATCGCGCAGGGGCTGATGAAAGCAGCGTCATAGTCCAGATTGCTACTTTCCGGGTTTAAGGGGCGCACTAAAATGCGCCCCTTCTCACTTTCTAAATCGCAATTGCACGTCAATCGATCCAGCTCAATTGCTGAACACAGCTAGATTCAATCAAATCGATCGACAAAAAGAAGTATTCTTGTATCGCGCGGCAAATAAAAATTTATCGCGCGATAAATATCTTGATTTGATGTGACTCAGATTCAAGTATGCGAATGCGAGTCGGTTATTTGTATTACCTCTACCGGCGTCGCGACCCGCTCTTCTGCTGGGTCCACCTCCCGTCTATCGTAGTGAGTGCCGGTAGTCGGGAGGTTGCACAGCCAATACCTGAGAAAGTATCCGCGGCGCATACCCAGGCAATAGATCAACGCCCCTCCATTGTCACCGCAACGCTTCCAAGAGGTTCAGACTGGCATATCCGTCTGGCAGCAACCCCTGCGCCAATTGATAAGCCCGAACAGCTTTGACTGTGTTTGGCCCTGTGCGCCCGTCGACGCCTTGGGTATCAAATCCAGCCTCTGTCAGTCGGGATTGCAGTTCCTTTTTCTCGGTGAAACTCAACACCCGGTCACCACGCGGCCATTCGGTTTGGAACGACCCCCGTCCAGCCAGACGGTCGGATAGATGGCCGATGCCGATCACATAGGCGTCGGCACCGTTGTATCTCTCGATGACTTTGAAATTATCGAAGATCATCAGCGCGACGCCCTGCCCTCCGGCAGGCAACAGGATCGCCGCCTGCCCGTGATCCGATACAGGCGCGCCGTTCGCCGCCACCACGCCACGTGCGGCCCATTGTGAGGGCATCAATGTGTGATCCCGCCTTGCAGTGGAATAGTCGAACCCTTTGGGCAGCGTCACCTCGACGCCCCACGGCTGCCCCTTGGTCCACCCATGCCGCGCCAGATAGGCGGCGGCTGAGGCCAGCGCATCGGTTGGATCGTCCGACCAGATATCGCGCCGCCCATCCCCGTCGAAATCAACCGCATGATCCAAAAACGAGGTTGGCATGAACTGCGTATGACCCATTGCCCCAGCCCAGCTGCCCATCATGTTGCGCGGGCTGACGTCGCCCTCCTGAATGATCTGCAATGCGGCGATCAACTGGGTTTCGAAGAATTGCGCGCGCCGTGCGTCATACGCCAAAGTTGCCAGAGATCGGATGGTGTGGTCGTTGCCCCGAAACGTTCCAAACGACGTCTCAAGCCCCCAGATCGCTGTCACGACCTCTTTTTCGACACCGTACTTGGCTTCGATGCGGGTCAGTGCTTCGGGATGGCGCTCCAACCCCGCCCGGCCGTTTCTGATGCGCGTGTCTGAGACTGCAGAATCCAAATACTCCCAAATGGGTTTCGAAAACTCTGCCTGGTTGCGGTCGCGCCTGATCACTTCCTTATCGTAGGTCAATCCCGCCAGCGACCGATCCAGAGTTGAGGTTGATATCCCCTGCTCTACCGCCCGTTCACGAAATGCTCCAAGCCACGCCTGAAACCGCGCGTTTCCTTCCGTCGACACCCGGTACTCCTTAGCTGAGGGTCGTAAAGCTGGCCGGATCGATATCGCCACGCCAGCTGACGCCAGCTGTATGGCCTGTGATCCGCCCAGAGTATTGATAGATTCCGCCTGCACAATGGATGCCCATAATGCGGCGGTCATAACGCCACCTATGCATTTACGCATTCCGAATTTTCCTGGTTACTGCTCGACCTCAGAATACCTCAAAATTCGCGATTTCCAAAGCGTTCAGCTTGACCCCTCGCGATCTTTTGCTTTGTGTTCCGCACGAATTCCGGCAAGTGCCTCACGCAGCAAAGGGATGCGGTTTGGTCTAAAGCTTTCGCCTGTCACGGACATTTCGCGTATCCGGTCCAGCCGAAAGACGCGAAAATCCTGCCTCAGATGGCACCACGAAATTAAAACGCTGGCGCGGTCCATATAGACGATACTCAGTGGGTTCACCTTGCGGCGCGTGCCATCGCCCTTGGCATCAGTGTAGGCGAACTCGATCGTGCGTTCGTCCCATGTGGCCTGCCGCAAGTCAGCCACCGCGATGGTGGGCTTGGCTGGGCGATCAAAGCGCGTTGCCGTCAGTACTGCATGGGACAGGCGGTGAGATTGGCGCTGTGGCAATCGCCCCTGCAATTTGCGCAACGTATTGCTGGCAGCGTCTGCCAACCCAGGATCACCAATGGCCTGAACCTCTCGCAGCCCCAAAACCAGCGCTTCAAGTTCATCATCTGTGAACCCAAGCGGCGGCAGGGTTGCGTCTTCGATCAGGGTAAAGCCAAAACCGGCCTCACCGTCGATCACCGCTCCAAGCCCGCGTAACGACTCAATGTCGCGATGGACGGTGCGCGGCGAGACGCCCAGATCCTGCGCCAGTTGCTGGGACGTCTTCGGCGAAGGACCAGAGCGCAAGGCTTGCATCAATTGGAACAGGCGGGCGGTTCGGGACATAGTGCAGATTAATCTAAACCTGATGACAGAAACTGTCATCAGGCAAAGCTATTCCTCGGGCATCCCGAATTTGGAGCCTCCGATGTTGACCCTTATGATTTACCCTTCGGCCTTTGGCCTGTTCAGCGCCAGCCCTTTTTGCGTCAAGGCCGCTTACATGCTGGAACACGCGGGCCAGCGTTGGCAGCGGTCTGATATGTTGGACCCTCGCAAGATGCCCCACCAGAAACTGCCGGTTCTGCGCACGGCAGAGCGTCTTGTCCCGGACAGCGATCTAATTCGCGATTGGCTTGAGGCGCAGGGCGCAAACTTCGACACTGGGTTAAGCGACATACAAAAGGCACAGGCACGAACACTGATCCGCTTGGCAGAGGAACACATCTATTTTCAGGTCGTCCAGGACAGATGGGCCAATGACGAAGTTTGGCCATTTCTGCGCAAGACCTTCTTTTCGGTTATTCCTGCGTTGATCCGAACGCCGGTGTCGAACTCAATCCGGAAAAAGGTCGTCCAGGGATTGGTGTTTCAGGGTGTCGGCCGCTTCTCTCCCACTGAGCGTCAGGATCGATTGGAGCGGGACCTTGAAGCGATATCCGCTTATTTGTGGCAATCGCCGTACCTTCTGGGCGACCGGCCAACCTCAGCAGATATGAGCGTTGGGCCCATGTTGGCTGCAATGCGCGCAACACCGGTGGAAACCCCGCTGACCCAGCGGATCAAACAGGATAGGCTGCTCAACGACTACGTGGACCGAATGGAGCAGGCAATACCGCTGCCATGACACCTTTTGACGACCCTGCAGTGCTAACCGCCTTTGAAGCGTTCCCCAAGGACACCCGTTCGGGTGTCCTCGTCTTGCGCGAGCTGGTGTTTTCAACCGCCGGGACTTTGCCTAAAGCCCAGCCATTGAATGAAGCACTGCGGTGGGGTCAACCCGCCTATCTGGCGCCCAAAGGGTCAACCATCCGGCTGGGCGGGTACAAAGCGGCATCCTTTGCGCTGTTTGTGCATTGTCAAAGCCGGTTGATGGGTGATTTCACCACCGCTTTTCCGGGCGAAGATCGGATCGATGGCAACCGGGCCATTCTGTTTGATGACCCGGATCAGATTGATGAAATCCGGCATGGCTGGCTGATCGCACGGGCGCTGACCTATCACCTTTGACGCCGTTTGCGTTCAACCTTGCGCTTGATCTTGTCCTTCTTGCGCTTGGTGCTGACCGCCTTGCGCCGTGCGCCCCCGCGCTTAGCGGGCCCGCCTCCGCGCGGCAGGGCCTGGTCATCGATGGACAGCAGCTCCAACTCGAGCCCGCCGGTAACGGGCGTGGCCTCGGTCAGGCGCACGGTGACACGCTGACCGATGGCGATGATCAAACCGGTGTCTGATCCCATCAGCGTGCCGGCTTCGCGGTCGAAATGGAAAAACTCGCGCCCCAGTGACCGGACGGGCACCAGGCCGTCCGCGCCGGTTTCGTCCATCTTCACAAATGCACCGAACCGGGCAATTCCGCTGATACGACCGCTGAACTCATTGCCCACACGCTCGCTCAGATAAGCGGCAAGATAGCGATCCGTCGTATCCCGCTCGGCCATCATCGAGCGGCGCTCGGTGTCCGAGATATGCGTTGCCGTTTCATCGAGCCGCGCGATTTCATCCTCGGTCAACCCGTCGTCACCCCAGCCATGCGCCGTGATCAACGCCCGGTGCACGATCAGGTCCGCGTAACGACGAATGGGAGAAGTGAAATGCGCATAGTTGCGCAACGCTAACCCGAAATGGCCGAAATTCTCGGGATTGTAATAAGCCTGTGCCATTGAGCGCAAAGTTGAAAGGTTGATCAGCTCTGCATCCTCTGTCCCGGCAGCCGCGTTCAGCAATGCATTCAGGTGCCGGGTTTGCAGCACCTGACCCTTAGCCAAATTTAGGCCCGCAGCCTGCGCGGTTTCCCGCAGGCTTTCCAGCTTTTCTTGCGCCGGTTCCTCGTGCACACGGAACAGCAACGGGCGTCGCTTGGCGATCAATGTCTCGGCGGCGGCGACATTGGCGAGGATCATGAACTCCTCGATCAGCTTGTGCGCGTCCAAGCGGTCGCGGAAGGCCACGCTTTGGACCTCACCCGCGTTGCTGAGAACGATCTTGCGTTCGGGCAAGTCCAGTTCCAGCGGTTGCCGTTCTGCCCGTGCTTTCTTAAGCGCGGCATAGGCATCATAGAGCGGCTTCAACACAGGCTCTAACAAAGGTCCTGTGCGGTCGTTTGGATTGCCGTCGATAGCGTCTTGAACTTCGACATAGTGCAGCGAGGCGGCCGAGCGCATGAGACCACGTACAAAGCGATGAGCAATCTTGTTTCCATCCGCATCGATCTGCATCCGAACAGCGATACAGGCGCGCGGAACGCCTTCGTGCAGCGAACACAGGTCTCCAGAGAGGCGATCCGGTAGCATTGGCACCACCCGATCCGGGAAGTAGCTGGAGTTGCCGCGCTTGCGCGCCTCACGATCCAGCGCGGTACCGGGCTGCACATAGGCCGCAACGTCGGCGATGGCGACCCAGATCACATGCCCGCCAGGATTCTTGGGGTCATCATCGGCATGCGCATAACAGGCATCGTCATGATCCCGTGCGTCAGATGGGTCGATGGTCAGCAAAGGCATATCCCGCAGGTCTTCGCGGCCTTTCAACCCGACAGGTTTGGCCTTATCGGCTTCGGCAATCACCTTGTCAGGGAAATCATCCGGAATGCCGTGCTGATGAATTGCAATCAGTGACACAGCCTTGGGCGCCGATGGATCACCCAGCCGTTCCACAATGCGCGCGCGCGGCAGGCCCATTCGGTTCTTTGGCCCAGCCTGTTCAGCCTCGACCAATTCTCCATCCTTGGCACCCAATACGGCCCCATCAGCAACCAGCCATTCGGTCTGACCGGCTTTGTCGATGGGCACGATCCGTCCGCCTTCCGCACCTTTGCGAAAGATGCCCACGATCTTGCGCGGGTTCGTCCCGACACGTCGGATCAGGCGTGCTTCGTAATTGTGGTCTTCTTCATGCACAACCGTGAGGCGGGCCAGAATGCGGTCGCCCTCGCCCAGCGCAGGATCGCTGGCACGGGTGATGAGCAGAATGATCGGCTCGACCCCTTCGCCATGCCATTCCAAGGGCCGTGCGAACAGGTCGCCATCCGCATTCGGAGCCTTCACCTGCAGCACGCTGACCGGTGGCAGGCGGTCCGGGTCGCGATAGCTGCGCTTGCGCTTTTCCAGATGCCCTTCGGCCTCTAGCTCTTTGAGGATACGCTTCAGGTCAATCCGATCCGCGCCCTTGATACCAAAGGCTTTGGCGATATCGCGTTTCGAGGTCAGGGTGGGGTTCGCCGAGATCCAATCGAGGACCTCCTGCTTGGTAGGTATGCGAGTCATACCTCCGGCCTATCACGGGTATGCGACCGCGTCATGACCAAAAAGTTCAGGGCGTCAAGTCAGCCACCGTATCAACGTCGCGCAGATGGTCCAGCAATCCTACGCGGCACCCCGGAACTGAGGCCAGAGTGTCAGCCAGCGCAGTTTCAGTAGACCAGCGTACATTACGGAACAGGCTTTTCGGCAACGCCTTGTACCGCTGAGCCCCTACCAACCAATAGCCACCGTCCGGCGCAGGGCCAAATACAAATTCCGACTGTCCCAATTCCTTGAAGGCTCGTGCGATATGCTGGGATGTGATCCCGGGAATGTCCGCGCCGATCAGACAAACCGGTCCCTGCGGCATGCCGCGCAACATGCGCCCCATGCGGTCGCCCAGATCGCCTCGCCCTTGCGCCGCGCGGGGCAGATCAACGGGCCAGATGCGGCTGGTCAGACCTTCGCGATCCGGGGCGACGGCAAGCACAATCTGCCAGCGTGGGTCCCGCAAACGCCGGATCAGCGCGCGTGTCTGATGGCGAAACCACCATGCAGCACCAACCATGCCGATGTCGCGCCCCAGCCGCGTCTTGACCCGACCCGGGCGAGGTTCTTTCACCATGATGACCAATGTGCGCTGCATGGTTCAGGCGAAATAGTCCCGAAGGATGCGCGTGTAGATCGCCTTGAGCTGTTCGATCTGCGCCACCTCGACGCATTCATCGACCTGATGCATCGTTCTGCCGACAAGGCCGAACTCAACCACTGGGCAATGGTCTTTGACAAACCGCGCATCCGAGGTGCCACCTGTTGTCGACATCTCGGGGCGTACACCGGTTTCGGTCTCGACCGCTTTCGCGACCAGATCAGACAGGGGGCCGGGTGGGGTCAGAAAGCTCTCGCCTGAGATCTTGATCCGGACATCGATCGCGACATCGTAGGTTTCAGCCACGGCTTTGGCTTCGGCCTGCAACCACTCACTGAGGCTGGCGCCCGAGTGCAGATCGTTAAAGCGAATGTTCACGGCTCCGGTACATTGCGCCGGAATCACGTTGGTTGCTGCGTTGCCCGTGTCAATACTCACAACGGCCAGGGTTGAGGCATCGAAATGGTCCGATCCCTGATCCAGTTCGTGGCTGGCCAGCTGATGCATCAAACGCGCCATGGCGGGCAGAGGGTTTTTGGCCCGGTGCGGATAGGCCGAATGCCCCTGCTCACCGGTCACCGTGAACCAGGCGGTCATCGAACCACGCCGCCCGATCTTCATCATCTCGCCCATTGTGTTGGGGCAGGTCGGCTCGCCTACCAAACAGGCAGACATGCGTTCTCCGGCCTTGGACATGTAGTCAAGCAGTGCGGTGGTGCCATCCACTGCGTCCGCCTCCTCATCGCCCGTGATCGCAAGAATAATCGCCCCGTCCGGGGGTGTGTCGCGCACGAAATCCACAGCGGCCGCCGCAAAGGCCGCCACGCCGGATTTCATGTCTGTGGCCCCGCGCCCATACATCACACCTTCGCGGATTTCTGCACCGAACGGGGGCATCGTCCAGGCCGCTTCGTCCCCCACCGGGACAACGTCAGTGTGCCCATTGAACCCAAAGCTGCGCGGATGGTCTTTCGGCCCCCAGCGCGCGTACAAATTGCTGACATCGCCCCGGTCCGCGCGGGTGCAGTCGAACCCTGCGTCAGACAGAAGCTTCTCCAACAACACAAGCGCGCCACCTTCCTCAGGTGTGACTGATGGGCAACGGATCAGGTCCGCCGTCAACTTCACCGGATCTGTCATTTCTGGGCCCTTTTGGTTGGTTCAATCGCGGGATCGTGCACAGATTCAACGAATTGGACCAATTGCCAACCCCTCGCCACCGGATTCCGGGCGCTTTTTTTCGCGAGTCTTGAAATGACACCCCAATAAAACATGGCGGTTTACCTTGCGGCCACCTTGCCGTGCCTTTCAAATCTGCGTTAGAGGGCCGCGAAACAGGTGAATTGACGATGATACGTGCGCTTCTCGTTTGGATCTGCCTGACTTTCGCCGTTCTTGCACAGCAAAGCCAGGCGCAGACGCTTTCGGTCACGACCGTGACCCGCCCCCCGTTTTCCTATGTCGAGGACGGGGCCCAAACCGGTTTTTCAATGGACCTGCTACAAGCCTTGTCCGAGGCACTGAATTGGGACTACTCGGTCACCAGGGTCGAGGCCTTCAGCGATATGCTGGGTGCTGTGCAGGAAGGAACCGCGGACCTGGCTGTGGCCAATATCTCGATCACGGCTGCGCGTGAAACGCAGATGGATTTCAGCCAGCCCATATTCGAGGCCGGTCTGCAGATCATGGTGCCATCGGATGCAGCGCGCAGACCATCGCTGCTGCACGCTTTGCTGTCCGTTGAATTGTTCATCGCCATCGGACTGGCCTTTGCGATCCTGCTTGGCGGCGGGATGCTGATGTGGGGGTTTGAGCGTCGAGCCCAGCCCTATTTCGACCGTAAGCTGAATGAGGCATGGTTCCCGTCATTCTGGTGGGCGCTGAATCTTGTGGTCAATGGCGGATTCGAGGAACGCATGCCGCGCACTCCGTTCGGACGGTTGCTGGGCGTGGTACTGGTGGTGTCCTCACTGTTCATCGTATCGGTCTTCACAGCGCGCATCACGTCGGTCATGACCGTGGATGCCATCAGCGGCAACGTGAACTCGGTCAACGATCTTTACGGCAAGCAGGTGGGCACAATCTCGAACTCAACTGCCGCAAACTTCCTGAACCGGCGCGAGATCGAATTTTCCGGTTATGAAAACCTGGATGATGTGCTGACCGCATTCCAGGATAAGGAGTTGGACGCCGTTGTCTTTGACGCGCCGATCCTGTCCTATTACGCGGCGCATGAAGGACGCCGGATCGCATCGATGACTGGCGGTGTTTTTCTGCGAGAGAATTACGGGATCGCGTTCCCAACCGGCTCGCCATTGGTCGAGGACGTGAACCAGGCTCTGCTTGCGCTGCGCGAAGACGGCACCTATGACGAGATTTACCGCAAATGGTTCGGGGTGCGGAACTAAGCCGGTTCTTCATCCCCGAAAAACGGCGTCATTTGCGCCACGATAACGGCGTTTTCGTCCAAGGCCCGCTGCATCAAGTCGCGTTCGTCCGGGTCGATGTCGTGCCCCTGCGCCTCACGCTCGGCCAGAGTTCCATAACCGGTGACGTCCAGTGGCGCAGTGTCGGCCTGTTTCAGGATCGCCACGGTTTCACGCACCGCTTCAGCCTCATCCACGCCGCTAGCAAAACACATCAGCGCTGCTCCGGTCGCACCTTCGGGCAGACCGTCGCCTTCTTTTCGGCCAATCTGAACGAGCAATGTATAAACTTGCTGACGGGACGGTTTCTTTTGCTTTTCCATGCAGGGGGCCATAGCGGCGCGCCTGTCCGTGGTCAAGCAGCCGGGAATTGCGGGAAGCCCCCAGCACGTCCATAGTACCCGCGAAAACCCATTTCAAACTGCAAAGGATTTTTCATGGCCTACCCAAATTTTATTACAGACTTCCCCAGCCTCGACGTCCCATTCCCCGAGGACGTGGTGCAAACCGCCGTCATCCGGTCAGATGCGGGTTTGGTCGCGTTCTTCACCTTCCTCAAGGATTTCGAACTGCCACCGCATTCACACAAGGCGCAATGGGGCACGGTGGTCGAGGGCGAGGTTGAACTGACAATCGGCGGAGAAACTAAGACCTATCGCCCCGGCGACAGTTATTCGATCCCGTCTGGTGTTGAACACGGCGGGAAAATCAAAGCCGGAAGCCGCGTGATCGACGTGTTTGAGGAACCCGACCGCTATCCAGTCAAAGGATAAACAAAAAAAGGGCTGCAGCGAGATACGCTACAGCCCCGTTTCAAATCCGCACTTGATTTAGTCGCGCAGCAGTTCGTTAATCCCGGTTTTCGAACGGGTCTTCTCGTCCACACGCTTTACGATCACGGCGCAATACAGGTTGACGTTGTTCTTGGACGGCATCGAGCCCGCGACAACCACTGAGTACGGTGGAACTTCGCCATAAGTGACTTCGCCGGTTTCGCGATCCACGATCTTGGTGGATTTGCCGATAAAGACGCCCATTCCCAAAACCGAGCCTTCGCGCACGATGCAACCTTCGACCACTTCGGAGCGCGCGCCGATAAAGCAATTGTCTTCGATGATGGTCGGGCCGGCCTGCATCGGCTCCAGAACGCCGCCGATGCCAACACCGCCTGACAGGTGTACGTTCTTACCAATCTGCGCGCAGGAACCAACGGTGGCCCAAGTGTCGACCATGGTGCCTTCGTCGACATAAGCGCCCAAATTCACGAAGGACGGCATCAGAACCACACCGGGTGCGACATAGGCCGATTTGCGAACAACACAGTTCGGCACCGCGCGGAAACCGGCTGCGCGCCACTGGTTTTCACCCCAGCCGGCGAACTTGCTGTCCACTTTGTCCCACCAGCCGCCATCCTGTGGACCGCCGGTCTGGATTTCCATATCCTTGATGCGAAAGCCCAGCAGAACTGCCTTCTTGGCCCACTGGTTCACATGCCAATCACCGCTTTCCAGCTTTTCAGCAACCCGCAGCGAACCGCTGTCCAGCGCGGCCAGCGTATCCTCGATCGCTTCGCGTTGTTCGCCGGTGGTGGCGGGCGTAATGGTGTCGCGCGCCTCCCAGGCGGCTTCGATAGCGGTTTCCAGTTGCGCGTTGGACATCGGATGGCTCCCTGCAGAATCTGTTCACGTTTGTTTGGCCTATACGCAACTGCACCTCGCGGTGCAATGCGACGCAGGAGGTACGATTTGCGGCTAGGTTGACCTGTGATCAGCTTGCGCGGCGGATATGGCGCGTCAGAATGGCCGTCGCCGTGGCCGCGTCCTTGCGCTTGAGCGCTTGAACGATGGCTGCGTGGTCACCATCCGCACGGTGTACCCACTTGGGGCGCCAATGGGCAAACAGGTGGCGCGCGCCGGCGATATGCAGGTCATCAATCGCATGCAGTAGGCGTGGCAACCCGCACGGCGTCAGGATCGAGCGATGAAAGGTACGGTTGCACGCTTCCCACTCGGGCATCGTTTGCGCAGCATCACAGGCGATCCGAGCATCATCCGCCTCTTTAAGCGCGCCAGGCGTCATATTCTGTACCGAATGCTGCAAGGCCAGGGATTCCAGCGCAACGCGCATTTCAACCACTTCGCGCACTTCTGCCGGGTCCAGCGCCGAAACACGCATACCGCGGCGCGGCTCACTTTGGGCCAACCCGTGCGCTTCCAGACGCAGCAATGCCTCGCGCACCGGTACATGGCTGGTCTCAAAGGCCCGCGCGATGTGATCCTGACGTAGCTTTTCACCGGCAACCAATTCGCCCGTGATAATCTTCTGTCTAAGGTTTTGGTAAATTGTGTCGGCGATCGTAGTGGTCATAGATTATCGATAAAATCCTTAACCACCTTCCACAAGCCGATAATTCACTCCATCAACGGGTCCGGCGCAATATTTCCCCCGCACACCAGAACCGCCACGCGTTCGTCTGGTTCTGGCTTATAAACACCTGAGGTTAAAGCCGCCAACGCGGTCGCACCGGCCGGTTCGACCAATATGCGATGGGTCTGCCACAGCGCCTTTTGCCCGGCTGTAATCGCCTCGTCTGAGACAAGAACAGATGTCATTCCTTTCGCAAGATCGAAACAAATCCCTCCGATCCGCCGCGCGCCCAGCGCATTGGCGGCAACCCCGGATACAGAAACATCCACCGGCTCACCCGCCTGCAGCGCCGCGTTCAGCGCGCAGGAGGTTTCCGGTTCGACTGCTACGATCTTGCGTGCCCCATCAAACCAACCCAAAGCCCCGCCAATCAGGCCACCGCCGCCCACGGCCACCAGAACGGTGTCAGCCTGCAGCCCCTGTGCCTCCCATTCGGCAAAACACGTGCCCTGCCCTGCTACGGTTGCCGGTGCATCATAGGCGTGGATTTGCATCGCCCCGGTCGCAGCCTCATGCGCTTTGGCCTCGCTCAGAGCGTTAGCGTATTCACCCTGTACAACTGTCAGATCTGCGCCCGTCTGTTCAATCAGGGCGATCTTGGATGGTCCGGCAAGGTCTGGCACGAAAATCTTGGCCGGATATCCCAGCGTTTGTGCCGCATACGCCGCCGCCGCACCGTGATTGCCGCCCGAAGCCGCCACAACGCCAGCCTCGGGCACGTCCAAACTGAGCAGCGTATTAAACGCCCCGCGCGCTTTGAAACTGCCCGTGTGCTGCATATGCTCCAGCTTCATTTCGACCGGATAATCCAATCCGGGCACGCGGCTTTCAATCACCGGGGTCACCTGCGCATACCCATTGATCCGTTCGGCGGCGGCGGAAATTTCACTCTTCCAATTCATTCTTGTTCTTCCGTGACTGGCACTCTGCCTGCGAACCCTATAGCTGTTTTATGAACACGCAAGCAGGGAACCATCACCCATGAGAGAAGACCGCCTCAGCCCTTTCCGCGACGCCCAGACTGACCGCTCGACCGCGAGCGAGGTGCCGGACACGCCGCAGACGCGCTCACCCGCCTATCGCCTTGCCTTTGCAGACGATGATTTCCTGTGTCGGGATGAGCTACGCCCCGTGCGTTTGCAGCTGGAGTTGCTGAAGCCCGAGATGATCATGACCGAACGTGAGATCACCTCGACCATCGTCATGTTCGGTGGCGCACGCATTCCTGAGCCGTCGCAGAAACACACTGCGCGAACCCAGACGCTGGCCAACCTGTCGCAATATTACGACGAAGCGCGGGAATTCGCCCGTCTGATGACCGAAAAATCCAATGAAACCGGCTGCCGCGAGAACGTGATCGTCACCGGCGGTGGCCCCGGCGTGATGGAGGCCGGAAATCGCGGTGCCCAGGATGCTGGCGGTTGTTCGATTGGCCTGAACATTGTGCTGCCGCACGAGCAGGCGCCGAACCTGTATGTAACGCCCGATCTCAGCTTTAATTTCCACTATTTCGCCATTCGCAAGATGCATTTCCTGATGCGCGCCCGCGCAATCACCATCTTCCCCGGCGGCTTCGGCACGATGGACGAGCTGTTCGAGTCGCTGACGTTGATCCAGACTGGCCGGATGGAGCGTGTGCCCTTCCTGCTGTTCGGTCGCGAATTCTGGGAAAAAGTCATCAATTGGGAGGCGCTGGCCGATGCGGGGACCATCTCGGACGAGGATCTCGATCTGTTCCGCTTTGTCGATACCGCACAAGAGGCGGTCGACATTATCGATAACTGGGAACCGGCCCCACCCCGCGACGAAATTCCGGGGCGCTGAAACATGAAGCCGCCTAAGACCGGTGAGATGTTGCACTTGCGCGGGAACGCACTGAACAAGGGCGATCCGGTGGCCCTGCCGCTGACGCAAAGCAGTATGTACCATCTGCCCGGCGTACCGGACGGGCATCCGACCTATGGTCGGGTCGACAACCCGACCTGGGTGCATCTGGAACACGTGCTGTCCCATTTGGAAGACGCGCCCTGTCTGACCTTTCCTTCGGGCATGGGGGCGATTTCTGCCGCTTTGTTCGCGACGGTCAAAGCCGGATCCCATATCCTGATTCCGTCGGACGGGTATTATGTCACACGACTGCTGGCCGATCGGTTCCTGTCCAATCTGGGCGTCTCGGTTACCGAGCGTCCGACGACAGCGTTCGCAGAGGGCGGGTTTGACGGCTTCGACGTGGTCTTTTTGGAAAGCCCCTCGAACCCCGGTCTGGATATGATGGACCTGCCTGCGATCGCCACTGCCGTTCGCACGGCGGGCGGTCTAACGATTGCAGACAACACAACGATGACCCCACTGGGTCAACGCCCGTTGGATATGGGCATCGACGTGGTGGTGGCCTCCGACACCAAGGCTATGGGCGGGCATTCGGACCTGCTAATGGGTCATGTCGCCAGCCGCAACGCGCAAATCATGGAACGGGTCGAGGAATGGCGGCGCGTTTCCGGCGCGATCCCCGGCCCGCATGAGGCATGGCTGCTGCATCGCGGGTTGGAAACGCTGGACGTTCGTTTCGACCGGATGTGTGCATCAGCGCAAGTGCTCGCGGAACGGTTGGCAGAACATGAGGCCGTGAAACAGATCCGCTATCCCGGCCTGTCGGAAGACCCGTCCTATGCTCTGGCCAAGGCGCAGACGTCCCGGTTTGGGTTCTTGTTGTCGATCACGTTAGAGGCCGAGGAAAAGGCCGAAACTTTTATCAACACCTGCCCGATGCTGCGACCGGCCACATCGTTTGGCGGCGTTCATAGTTCTGCTGAACGACGCGCACGCTGGGGCGATGACGTCGATCCGGCCTTTATCCGCTTGTCTGTCGGCTGTGAACCGGCGGATGAACTGTGGCAGGCGATTGAAACCAGCCTGAACGGGCTTTGATTATTTCTTGGGCTCGCGCAATTCGGTGAACACATAGATCGGCAGCAGAACGCTGGCGATCAACGCGCCCAGCCAAACGAGCAGGGTCGCTGCTAACAGATTGGCAACGCCGCCAACGGTCAGCCCTGCCGTAATCAGATCCGTCACCAACAGACCGACAAACGTTACGATCAAAGCAATCCCACCTTTGATCGAGGGGGCTTTTTTCTCACCCAGTTTCAGGATCAGCGGCTCGGCCACGACCTGCACCAGAGTGAACACGATCACCACGACGATGAATGATATCGGTTTGATCGCAAACCCCGACAACAACAGCGTCGCAAGCAACAACCCGATGGCATTCCCGGCCAACAGGGCCAGTGCGGATTTTATTCTGCGCGTCATGGGGTTCTCCGTGAATGATCAATTAGAAACATGCAGATGTTAACAGACTCGAAGGAATTTGCGAGCGGTTTCAAAAGCCACTTCCTTTTGGGTCATTGAAATCGCATGATAAAACACATTCATAAAGATCAGACCCACCCCCATCGACGAGAGATGTGATGAGCGACGATCCCTATACCGTTCTTGGTGTCGCCAAAGACGCCAGCGCCGCCGAGATCAAGAAGGCTTATCGGCGCATCGCCAAAGAGTGCCACCCGGACCTGAAACCCGGGGATGACGAGGCTGAAGCCAAGTTCAAGGCCGCCGCTTCGGCTTATGACCTGCTGAAAGATGCGGATACACGCGCGCGTTACGATAGTGGCGAAATTGATGCCTCGGGTCAGGAACGTCCCCAGCAGCAGTATTATCGCGAATATGCCGAGGCCGCCGGGAACCCTTATCGTGGGCGCGCAGCAGACCCGGATGACATGTCCGACATCTTTGCCGAATTCATGCGGGGCCGCGGAGGATACCAGCAGCGCACGCACGAATTTCACGCGCCGGGCCACAATCGCGCTTACAATCTGCAGATCAGTTTTCTGGACGCGGTGTTTGGCGCCAGCCAAAAGCTGACGCTGCCAGATGGTGACCGGATCGAGGTGAAGATTCCTGCGGGCATCACCAATGGACAAACTATCCGCCTGCGCGGCAAAGGCGACCCGGGTTTTGGCGAAGGCCCGCCCGGCGATGCTTTGGTCACTGTGTCAGTGGCTAAACACCCAGTCTTTGATCGCCAGGGCGATGACATTCATATTACTCTGCCCATCACGATTGATGAGGCCATTCTGGGTGGCAAGGTTCCTGCCCCCACCATAGACGGCGGCGTCAATGTCAGTGTTCCAGCCGGCACCAGCAGCGGTAAAACCCTGCGTCTGCGTGGCAAGGGAGTTAAGAAACGCGGCTCGTCCGATCGCGGCGATCAGTTGATCGAACTGACCGTGTCCATGCCCGATCAGATTGATGACGAGTTGAAGCAATTCATGGAGACATGGCGCGAAACCCACAGCTATGATCCACGGAAAGGAATGCCGTCATGACCCGCACCCTGACCGAAGAGCAGCTGATCGCAACCGTCACCCGCCTGACCTCGACCCGGCTGACCGAATACCTGGCTGCCGAGATCGTCATTCCCGAGCAAACCGAGCAGGGGTTGGTGTATCACACCCTCGACGTGGCGCGGTTGGAGCTGGCGTGCGAGTTGCACGACCAATACGAGATGGAGCCTGATGCGCTGTCGATGATGATCTCACTGATCGACCAGATGCACGGCCTTCGGGCCGAGTTACGAGAGGTTCTGAATGCGGTAGAAACACAACCGGAGCCGGTGCGTCAGACATTGATCGAGGTAATTGGAACGGCGCGGTTCGGTCGCAAGTAACCCGCGCTTAGTTGCCGACAACATACTCTTCGGGAACAAAGAAAGTGTAATCCCGATCAGCCACCGCTTCGTGACAATCGTGGCAATAGACGACAGCGTCCGAACGCGCGCCCATCGTGTCACCAAACAAAGACCCGTCGGGCATGACCATGATATAGCGCCAGTCCGCAGTTTCCGGGCTGGTGCCTTCGGCGAGTTTTTCCATCACGAACAAAGCCCCGGGATGGACGTTGCCCTCGTCCGTGACCGTGACGCTGTCCTTGGCCAGCACTGACCCCATCGGCAGCTTTTCACCCTCGGCCAAAGTACCATAGTTGTGCGCCATGCGGTTGGCATAGCTGTTCACATAGCGCTGCCCATGGGTTGCCGAGATGTAAGGCGCGTCGTTGAACAGCGGCCATGCCTGATAGTTCATCAGCAAATCCAACTGCGCGGCGGCATAGCCACGCTCCATCCTTCGCTGCAGGGACTTGTAGATGCCCAAAGCTTCTTCTTTGGACAGCTCGGCAGGATTTTCAATGGCAAGGTGAGCATCCTCACCACTGGATTGAGCGCCAGCCTGATGCGCAGCAAGCCCCACCACAAACAAAGCCGCAAGAAATGTCGGAAACAGTCTTATAAATCGTACAAACATGTATTTGGCCCACCTGTTTCAAAAGGTTCGCCTGAACGCCGCAAGTTACGTGTAAAATGATAGCGGCCATGAACAAACGCGCCACGACCGGAATGCGACTCTCACTGCTTTGTGCGCAAGCGTGAGGCCTAGGCAGCCGGTTTCAGCCCCCAAAACATATCAAATTGTGCATACAAATAACAGCGGCCAGAAAATTAATTTCTTGGCGTAGTTTGCACGAAATTTGGGCTTGTCAGCTCTGCAATCCCGCTTCGGCTTCGATCTGCTTGCGGGACTTGCGGGCGCGCTCTGTGGCCGATTTCAACTGACCGCAAGCTGCCATGATGTCCTCGCCACGCGTCTTGCGAATGGGAGAGGCATATCCCGCCTGATAAATGATGTTCGCAAACGCCCGGATGCGGTTGTTCGAGCTGCGCTTATAAGGCGCGCCGGGCCATTCGTTGAACGGAATCAGGTTGATCTTGGCGGGAATGTTGTGGCTTTTGATGTGGTCGATCAAACGATGCGCATCTTCGTCGCTATCATTCACACCATCCAGCATCACGTATTCAAAAGTAATCCGCTCGGAGTTGGACACCTTGGGATAATTTGCCAATGCCTGCAGCAGTTCTTGGATGTTCCAGCGCTTGTTGATGGGCACCAGAAAATCGCGGGTTTCATCCGTTGTCGCGTGGAACGAGATCGCCAGCAAGCAGCCGATCTCGTCAGCTGTGCGCGCAATTTCCGGCACCACGCCGGACGTCGACAGGGTGATCCGACGGCGTGACAGAGAAATGCCTTCGGGGTCCATGGCGATCTTCATCGCGTCGCGCACGTTTTCGAAGTTATAAAGCGGCTCACCCATGCCCATCAGAACGATGTTCGACAACAGGCGTGTTTCGTCCTTTGGCGCACCAGGGGTCGGCCATTCGTCCAGATCGTCGCGGGCCATCATCACCTGACCGACGATTTCTGCAGCCGTCAGGTTGCGCACCAGTTTCTGCGTGCCCGTATGGCAGAAGGAACAGGTAAGCGTGCAGCCAACCTGAGACGAGATACACAGCGTCCCGCGATCCTCTTCGGGGATGTAGACAACCTCGATCTCATGGCCACCCGCGATGCGGCACAAGTACTTGCGCGTGCCGTCTTCGGACACCTGCCGAGTCACGACTTCGGGGATTTCCACAACGAAATTCTCAGCCAGTTGCGCACGATACGCTTTGGCGAGGTTGGTCATCTCGGCAAAATCGCGCACGCCCCATTGATAGATCCACTGCCAGATCTGCCCGGTCCGCATCTTGGCCTGCTTTTCCGGCGTGCCATGTTCGATCAGAGCGTCACGCAACTGATCACGGGTCAACCCGACTAGGTTGATCTTCCCCTCGGGCAGTTTGCGGGGGATGGTCATGACATCTTGAGTGATCGGCGCTTTGGGCGACATGTTGCTATCTCAACGAATTCGGGCTTGGGATGCGCCTCTATATAGGATCGCGCGCAAAGATCAAAAGAATTCGTATCATTTAATTTGCCATGCGCAGCAATTCGTCCGCGCGCGCCCGGCCCAGATCGACGCGACAAGACGCGATGGCGATACCGGTGCCAGAGCCGCCGCCGTATGAAGCACCCACTGCTTCACATTGCGCATCGCGATATCCTCTCCATGCCTCTTGTGCAGCCTCAAGTGCCGGTTGTGCGACCACACGGTCTGTGACCTCGTCCAACTCAACTGCGGACTGCATGGCGAAGCCATAGCTTGTCTCAACAGCCATATTCACGCGTTTCTCCATCTCCCCAACGCAGGCTCCGATTTCGACCTGCGAACCTGCGTCGAAACATTCCAGGCTGGGATCTGCCCACGCGGCCGAAGCGAAAAGCACTGCAATCAAGACGTAACGCATTATCCGTTTCCACATATGAACCCTTGTATGTGGCCACCGTAGCACGCGTTGCGCCATAGTCCCAATTGCAAGTCGGCCGCAAAGGCCAAACCGATGCGACCGAACTATCTGCATTACGATTGCGAGGAATCAGGTCAGGTGAACATGTCAGATTCCTGCTGGCAGGATGTCGCAATCATCCGCGTCCAAAGTTTGCACGGGGTCTTTCGGGCCGCATTGCTCGCCAGAAACCGGATAAGTTTCGTTGTTTTTTTCACATGCGCTCAGAAATACGGCGGCGACCACCAACACAGCAGCAAGAGGTTTGTTAAGCATGGATAAGCTCCTTCCATATATTTGAACTGATTGGTTCAGAAAGATGGATCGCTTGCCTTGATGCGGATCAATTTGGGGTGGTGGACGTAGCGTAAAGATCGGATGACACGTATGATCGCCCACGAAAAAGCCCCGCCAAATGACGGGGCTGCGTAGACCTTTTGTCCTTGCTTATTGAGTGCAGCGCTTTTCGGCGTCTTCGATCGCAGCGCTGAAACCCAACAGCGAGAACGTGTCTTTGGTCTGGGTTCCGCGCTCGGACCGGGCGGTCAGAACGGCCTCGGTGCCGCGCTTCATCGCTGCGACGACCTTCAGGTCTTCGCCCTCGGTTGCCGGCCAGGCCCATTCACCTTCGGTGATCAAAGCGAACTCGGTGCCGTCAATCTCAAGGGTGACCGTCGATCCTGCCGCGAAAGGATAGCCGCCGGTAAAGGTCACCTGACCTTTGACTTCGGCATTCGGGCGGTAGAACACGAACAGCAGGATGTCGCTGCGGCGCACCGAAACCACGCGTCCACCTTTGGTGTTCACAGTCTCTTTGGGCGCGGATACGCTCCAGCACTCTGTGGGATCTTTCTCCACAAAAACGCTCCAGTCGGTCTTCGCAGCAACCCGATTGGTGCTGGTCGCCTGCTGAGCGATTGCGGTTGTGGCCATTCCTGCCACGCACAGACCCGCAATTGTGCGGACGAGTTTTAATCCCATCTGTCCAGCCTCCTAGCTCGACCTAATACCTCATACCCATCGAGACCGCATACGAACTCTGTCGGTTCGTCTGTAAGTTGCGTATTCCGATGATTGTCGACATACACACACTAACGCAGGTTTCGCCACAGGCGAAAGGGCGATTGGCAGATTTTTGCGCATATAATGGAGGGGCCAGATGACGCAGCCGGTACCAATGACAGAACTATGGCGAGGCCCCTTGTTGGAAAGCCTGCATCTGGGCCACGCAGTGATCTGTGACGACAGCGGCCAAATCGTACGCAGCTGGGGCGATCCGGACGCGGTGATTTACCCTCGGTCGTCTGCAAAAATGATCCAGGGGCTGCCGCTGATCACATCGGGTGCAGCCGCCAAATATGGCCTGAACTCCGAGCATCTGGCCCTCGCCTGTGCCTCGCATAGCGGCGCACATATCCATACCGACAGGGTTACTGCCTGGCTGGATCACTTGGGCCTGACCGAACACGATCTGCGCTGCGGTCCGCAAGAACCGCAGGACATGGCCGCGCGCGACGGGCTGATCCTTGCCGATGACACGCCCTGCCAGATCCACAACAATTGCTCGGGCAAACATTGCGGGTTTCTGACGGTTGCACAGCACATGGGCGCGGGACCGGAATACCTTGAGATCGACCACCCCGTACAGCAAGCCTGCCTGTCCGCGCTGGAAGAAACCACTGGGGAAACCAGCCCTGCCTATGGAATCGATGGATGTTCGGCCCCGAACTTTGCGACATCACTGGTGGGACTGGCACGTTCGATGGCGTGGTTTGCCTCGGCCGCTGACCGGTCGGACCGTGCCAGCGACGCAGCGCAACAGCTTACGGCGGCCATGATCAAGCACCCCGAACTGGTGGCGGGCGAAAGCCGCGCCTGTACAGAACTGATGCGCGCTATGGATGGCCGCGCTGCAATCAAAACAGGGGCTGAGGCGGTGTTCATTGCCATCATCCCGAAAAAACGAATGGGTGTTGCGCTGAAAATCACTGATGGCACCACCCGCGCCAGCGAATGCGCAATTGCAGCCATTCTTGTCAGCCTAGGTGTGCTGGAGGCCGATCACCCGGCCACCCGCAAATTCATGAATGCCACGCAATACAGCCGTCGCGGGCTGGAATGCGGCGTAATCAGACCTGCGCCGGGGTTCCCCGGCTAAGGTTACATTTCGATTTCATGCACCTCGGCCACTTCGACCGAGCCTGAGCCGTTGACTACCATGGGACAGCCCTTGGCCATTTCGGTCGCGGCATCAATGCTATCGGCCTTTACAACCGTATAGCCGGATGCCGGGTTTGCGCCGCCATTGTCGACGACGCTTCCGTTGCTGACCGTATAGGATTGACCAACCGGGTTGCCGGGAATGTCCAGCGCCTCACCCATGCCTTGAAACCATGCGCCCCAGGCGGCCATAGTTGCTTCGACTTCGGCAGGGTCGGTTGGTGTAGTTCCGCCGTGATAGACAAACAAATATTGTGGCATTTTATTTCCTCCCTAATGAAAACTTATCCAAACTGCGCCTCAAGCTTGGCCAGCGATGATGTCCAGCCCATGTTGTGGTTTGCTGCGGCCTCGGCATCTGCCAGTTCGCGGTGATCCAGAACTAGCCGCGCCCCGTTTTCGGTCGCAACGACCGAAAACGTCACGTGACTTTCCGGCCCGCGCTGATCCTGATCGTCATGCCAGGCCCAAGTGAACCCAACCGAATTGGGCGGATCAACATGGGTTACGTGGCCCGAGACTTTAAATGTCTGGCCCTCTGCGTTCTTCATTATTGAATACCAGGGCCCCGTGCGTGAGAAATTCAGGTCATGCTCGGGCACATGCACCCCTTCGGGCCCCCACCACTGCAACAGCTTCGCCCCGTCACTTATCCAGGCAAACAGGTTTTCGGGGGTGGTCGGGAACTCACGTTCCAGTTTCAGGTCGGCCATGAGTTTTCCCTTTCAATGAGGTCGCCCAGACGATCGAGGCTGTTTTCCCAGAACTGACGTTTTGAGATGGTCCATTCCGCAATCGCCCGCAGCCCGTCGGGCTGGATAGAATACATCCGCTGGGTGCCGTGGACGCGCTGTTGCACCAATCCGGCCTCGCGCAGCACTTTCAGATGGCGCGAAATCGCTGCGCCCGACATACCGCGCCCTTGGATCAGGTCACCGGCAGGCAGCTCTCCGTCCTGCATCAGTTGCTCAACGATCGAGAACCGAGTGGAATCGGACAAAGCAGAAAAAGCATTTATCAGAGTGTTCATAGCCTTTATTTAACACGTAAGTTAAATAAAGGGAAGACCTTTAATCGGACACAAATTCCGAGCGGCTATAGCCCTGAACGTACAGCAATGCTGTCAGATCGCCATGGTTGATCCGAACCTCGCATTGCTCGGCAACCGTGGGCTTGGCATGCAGGGCCACCCCTGTTCCCGCGCGGTGCAGCATCCCCAGATCGTTGGCCCCGTCGCCTACGGCAATAACGTCTTCTTCACGCAAACCCAGTCGCGCGGTGATCTGTTCCAAGGCATCCACCTTGGCTTGACGCCCCAAAATGGGCCGCAGTACATCCCCGGTCAGTTTTCCGTTTTGGGCCAGCAGGGTGTTGGCACGGTTCTCGTCAAAGCCCAGCACCTCGGCCACTTTTGCGGTAAACGCCGTGAAACCGCCCGAGACCAAGGCGGCATAGCTTCCGTTCTGGCGCATCGTCGCGACCAGTTCCTTGCCGCCCGGCATCAGAGTGATGCGTTCATCCAGTACTTTACCGATCACCGCCTCATCCAGACCTTTCAACAGACCAACCCGTTCGGTCAGCGCGCCCTCAAAGTCCAACTCGCCATTCATGGCGCGTGCGGTGATATCCTTAACGCGGTCGCCGACGCCGGCCTCATCCGCCAGTTCGTCGATGCATTCCTGTTGGATCATGGTGCTGTCCATATCGGCCAACAGCATCTTCTTACGGCGGCCTTCGGTCGGTTGGACAACCAGATCCACGCCCATTTGCTGCAGGTCCGCCCAGGCATCCCACCGGTTGCCCGGCATTTCGCTAAGATGGAACTCTGCTGCTTCATCCGGGCTGAGCCAAACGATCTCACCACCGCCCCATGCGTTCCGCAAGGACTCGACCAGCGACAATTCCAGATTAGACACATCGGGGTCGGTCAACAGGGTGGCAACGTACATATTCGATCTCCGGCAAGCTCACCTGCGCATATCGCAGGTGCAGCATTTTCGCCAGAGTCTGTTTCGAACTAGCCCAAAATACCCGGCAGGCGCAGCCCATGGGCCCGCGCGCAATCCTTGGCAATGTCGTACCCTGCATCCGCATGGCGCCAGACGCCCGAGGCCGGGTCGTTCCAGAGAACCCTTTCCAACCGCCGCGCGGCATCTTCGGTGCCATCGGCACAGATCACAACACCCGCATGTTGGCTAAAGCCCATCCCGACGCCACCACCGTGATGCAGAGACACCCATGTCGCCCCGCTCGCCGTATTGATCAGCGCATTCAGCAACGGCCAGTCGCTGACCGCATCCGAGCCATCCAGCATCGCCTCAGTCTCGCGGTTGGGGCTGGCCACAGACCCCGAGTCCAAATGGTCGCGTCCGATCACCACCGGCGCCTTTAGCTCGCCATTGGCGACCATCTCATTGAACGCCAGCCCAGCCCGGTGTCGGTCACCCAATCCAATCCAGCAGATACGCGCAGGTAGACCCTGAAACGCGATCCGCTCTTGCGCCATGTCGATCCAGCGATGCAGGTGCTCATTCTCGGGGAACAGTTCCTTCATCTTGGCATCGGTTTTGTAGATGTCCTCGGGGTCGCCCGACAGAGCACACCAGCGGAACGGGCCGATGCCTTTGCAAAACAGCGGGCGGATATAAGCGGGTACAAAGCCGGGGAAGGCAAAGGCGTTCTCAAGCCCCTCATCCTGAGCGACCTGCCGGATGTTATTGCCGTAATCCAGCGTCGGAACGTCCGCGTTCCAGAAATCCACCATCGCCGCGACATGCTGCTTCATCGAAGCGCGAGCGGCTTTTTCCACCGATTTAGGGTCTGTTTCACGCTTTTCGCGCCACTCTCCCATAGTCCAGCCCAATGGCAGATAACCGTTAATCGGATCATGCGCGCTGGTTTGGTCGGTGACGATATCAGGACGCATCCCGCCCGCCTGCATCCGAGCATAGATCTCGGGGAAAACCTCTGCCGCATTGCCCAGCAGACCAACCGACTTCGCTTCGCCAGCCCTGGTCCAGCGGTCAATCATCTCCAGCGCTTCGTCCAGCGTTTCGGCCTTTTCGTCGAGGTATTTGGTCCGTAGGCGGAAATCGATGCTGTCCGGGTTACACTCAACAGCCAGACATGAGGCGCCTGCGAACACGGCCGCCAGCGGTTGCGCGCCGCCCATTCCACCCAGACCTCCGGTCAGAATCCACTTGCCTGTCAGGTCACCGTTGCAATGCTGACGCCCCGCTTCGGCAAAGGTCTCATAGGTGCCCTGAACGATACCCTGCGTGCCGATGTAAATCCACGAGCCAGCGGTCATCTGGCCGTACATCATCAGGCCCTTCTTATCGAGCTCGTTGAAGTGATCCCAGGTCGCCCAATGTGGAACGAGGTTGGAATTGGCGATCAGCACCCGCGGCGAATCCTTGTGCGTGCGGATGATCGCGACCGGCTTGCCGGACTGGACGATCAGCGTTTCGTCTTCCTCCAAATCCTTCAGACCGGCAACAATAGTGTCGAAATCCTCCCACGTGCGGGCCGCGCGACCGATACCACCATAGACCACCAACTCATGCGGGTTCTCGGCCACATCCGGGTGCAGGTTGTTCATCAGCATCCGCAGCGGGGCCTCGGTCACCCAGCTTTTGGCGTTCAACTCGGGGCCGGTCGGTGGATAGATATCGCGGGTGTTTTTGCGCGGATCGCTCATTTCTGGGCTCCTTGTCTGGTCAATTCGCCCGAGAGGGCAAGATCGTTGATGCGGGTCAGCATAGTTGTCAAATGGGGGCGCAGTTTCGCAGCGCGGTCCTCGCGCCATGTCCACGGGGGTGTCTCGTCCATGTAAGCCCGCTGCGCGATCTCCATCTGGATGGCGTGTATGCCATCAGAAGGGCGACCATAGTGGCGGGTGGTCCATCCCCCGCGAAACCGGCCATTCAGGACCGAAGTGAAACCTTCGGCCTTGCTCGCCACGTCGTGCACGGCTTGCTCAATGGCCGTGTCGCACGTCAGCCCATCATTGGTTCCAGTGTTGAACACCGGCAATTCGCCTTCGAACAGAAACGGGATCAGCGACCGGATCGAGTGGCAATCAAACAGGATCGCCATGCCGTGCCGGTCCCGAACGCGGCTCAGTTCATCCAGAAGGGCAGCGTGATAAGGTGTGTGGTATTTGCGCCGTCGATCTTCGACTTCATCCTCGGATGGTGATTGCCCGTCATTCCAGATCTGCTGCCCGTCGAAATCGGTCAGAGGCACAAGGGTGGTGGTATTCTGGCCCGGATATAGCGAGGCCCCGAACGGATCACGATTGGCGTCGATGACGTAGCGATGAACATGCGACTGCACGACCGTGACATCATCCAATATCCCCTTATAGAGCCTATTTATGTGCCAGTCCGTATCCGCCATACCGCGCCCGTTGTCATTCAGACGGACCGCTGTTTCGTCTGGCACATAAGTTCCGCCATGAGGCTGGCCCAGCACAATGGGACCTTCCCCGCGCTGAACGCTGAACACCTGCATCAGAACAGCCCCGGCATCTGGGCACCCACTGCCCCAAGGATGTCACCCTCAGCCACCATGCACTTGGATGTTTCCAGATCGGGTGCCAAATAGCGGTCTTCGTTCAGTGTTGGGATCTCTGCCCGTACCCTATCCATGACCCGTTGCAACGGTTCGCTGGTTGCCAGCGGTGCGCGGAACTCCACCCCCTGAGCGGCGCAAAGCAACTCAACACCAAGAATGTAGTTCAGGTTTTCGACCATCCGCGTCAGACGCCGCGCACCATGTGCAGCCATCGACACGTGATCCTCCTGGTTGGCCGAGGTCGGTGTACTGTCAGTCACGCAAGGATTGGCAAGGTGCTTATTCTCGCTCATCAAGGCGGCGGTCGTGACTTCGGCAATCATCAGACCTGAGTTCAGGCCGGGATCAGGCGTCAGGAACGGCGGCAGATCAAAGCTGAGCGTCGGGTCGACCATCAAGGCAATGCGCCGCTGCGCAATCGCGCCGACCTCGGACACCGCCAGTGCAATCATGTCTGCGGCAAAGCCAACGGGTTCGGCATGGAAGTTCCCGCCTGAAACGATGGCACCCGCCTCAGTCAGAACCAGCGGGTTGTCGGTGGCCGCGTTCGCCTCGATCTCAAGCGTGGTGGCCGCTTGGCGCATGACATCCATGGCCGCGCCGGTGACCTGCGGCTGGCATCGGATGCAATATGGGTCCTGAACGCGCGTGTCGCCGTCCCGGTGGCTTTCGCGGATCTCGGACCCGGCCAGTGTGGCACGCATGGCGCTGGCGGCTTCGGTCTGGCCGCGGTGCCCACGCAGGGTATGGATTTCGGGTTGCAAGGGCGCAGTCGATCCCATGATCGCATCCGTCGACAGGGCCGAGATGACCAGCGCGCTTTGCGCTGCACGCCAGGCTTCGAACAGACCGGCCAGCGCAAAGGCAGTCGAGAATTGCGTGCCGTTGATAAAGGCAAGCCCTTCCTTAGGACCGAGTTGAATAGGCTCTAATCCAACCGATTTTAGCGCTTTCCCCCCCGGCAGGATGGTTCCGTCAACCTCGGCTTCACCTTCGCCGATGACTACGGCTGTCATATGCGCCAGGGGCGCAAGATCGCCCGAGGCCCCGACCGACCCCTGCGCGGGAATAACCGGGGTCACGCCCATGGCCAGCATCTGCTGCAACAGGTCGATCAGCTCCCAACGCACACCCGATGCTCCGCGTCCGAAGGACAACAGTTTTAGCGTCATCATCAGCCGGGTCACACGGCGTGGCACGGCCGAACCAACGCCGCAGCAATGGCTGAGGATCAGGTTGCGCTGAAGGGTCGAAGTATCCTTTGCCGCGATCTTGTGGCTGGCCAGTTTTCCGAACCCGGTGTTAACGCCATAAACCGGGTCTTCCCCGGCCGCAGCTTCGAGAATGCGTTTGGCTGCAGCCTCCACCTTGGGTTTGCACCCGTCATCCAGCGATACTGCGGGCTGCGACCAATACACTTCGGACAGATCCGACAGCGTGACCTGACCGGGCACAAGCGACAGGGTCTTCATTACAAACCTCCGAAAATGCGGGCGTGCAGCGGGTTGAAGCCGATCCGATAGGACAGCTCGGCTGGGTGCGTGATGTCCCATACCGTCAGGTCCGCGCGTTTGCCTTCAGTTATTGTGCCAGTGTCGGTCAGGCCCAAGGCTTGCGCCGCATTGCGGGTCACGCCAGCCAATGCCTCTTCCGGCGTCAGGCGGAACAAGGTGCAAGCCATATTCATGGTCAGCAGAAGCGACGTCAGAGGGGACGAGCCGGGGTTGCAATCCGTCGCCAGCGCAATCGGCACCCCATACTGGCGCAGCAGTTCAACCGGCGGCACCTGTGTTTCGTGCAGCGTATAGAACGCCCCCGGCAGCAGCACACCCACGGTTCCGGCCTGTGCCATGGCGGCCACGCCAACCTGGTCCAGATATTCGATATGATCTGCCGACAACGCCCCGTAAGAAGCCGCCAGGGCTGCCCCTCCGAGGTTCGAAAGCTGCTCTGCATGCAACTTGACCGGAAGGTTCAGTTCTTTCGCCACATCGAAGACCTTAGCGATCTGAGACGGATCAAAGGCGATCCCCTCACAAAAGCCATCAACGGCATCCACCAGCCCCTCTTCATGCGCCAAACGCAGAGTCGGGATGCAAACATCGCGAATGTAGGTATCAGCGCGCGCCTGGAACTCAGGCGGCACCGCATGTGCTCCTAGAAAACTTGTTTTCACTCGCACCGGGCGCACTTGGCCGATCCGGCGCGCGACGCGCAGCATCTTGAGCTCTGAGTCGGTGTCCAGACCATAGCCCGATTTGACCTCGATGCACGACACGCCGTCGGCCATCAGGGCGTCCACTCGCGTCAAGGCATCCTCTAACAGGGCCTCTTCGCTGGCCGAACGGGTCGCTGTGACAGTCGACAGAATTCCACCACCTGCGCGCGCGATCTCTTCATACGAGGCACCATTCAGACGCATTTCGAACTCGACCGCCCTGTTGCCACCAAAGACGACATGGGTGTGGGCGTCGATTGGCGCCGGCGTTATCAGCCGGTCGCCATAGTCCGCGGTCGGCCAGTCAGAATAGTCAGCAGGCAGTGCATTCCGAGGCCCGATCCAGGCAATTTTCTCACCATCAACAACAAGTGCTGCGTCCTGAACTATCCCATAAGGTTCGGCGCCATCGTCCATGGTCGCCACCCGCGTGCTCAAAAGGACAGATTTTTTGACCATATCGATTCTTTTGGGCTCCCTTTGTCGTTAGATTTTTCGTATACGTATAAAAGTTTAAAGTCTACACAAAATGGAAATGCGATGACCATCCATGCGAAAACGGCTTTATTAGGCTCTGATTGGATCAGTAACTTGCGGGTAGAAATCGCGCACGGTCAGATCCAAAGCTTGGAATCACAAGCGACCGCGCGATCCGGAGACACACAGGTTGATGTCTTGCTGCCAGCCTTGGGAAACCTGCACAGCCACGCCTTTCAGCGCGCGATGGCCGGTATGACAGAAGTGCGCGCCGCCGGGCGCGAGAGCTTTTGGACCTGGCGCACTCTGATGTACCGGTTCCTGGACAGATTGACGCCGGATCACGTAGAGCCCATTGCCGCTTTGGTCTATCTGGAGATGCAAGAGGCCGGATATGCCTCGGTCGGTGAGTTTCACTATATCCATCATCAGCCGGGCGGCGGGCGCTACGACCACGTGTCGGAACTGAGTCAGCGCATATTTGCTGCGGCCACCCAAACTGGAATCGGTTTGACGCACCTTCCGGTTCTCTACACCTACGGCGGTGTCGAACAACAACCCTTGGCGGGCGGTCAGCTACGCTTTGGCAATTCTGTGGATCAGTTTCTGAACCTGGTCGAGGAATGCCGTTTAGCTCCACCGCATGCGGATTCTGTGATCGGTATCGCCCCGCATTCTCTGCGGGCAACATCGCCTTCGGATTTGCGCAAGGTCCTGAATGCCACTCCTGATGATCCCGTCCACATCCACATCGCCGAACAGCTGAAAGAAGTGGCCGATGTAGAGGCCGCGCTTGGACAGCGGCCGGTCGAGTGGCTGCTGGACCATGTCGACGTCGATGACCGGTGGTGCCTTATCCACGCAACTCATATGACCGATGCCGAAACACGCGCCGTTGCGCGTTCGGGCGCCGTTGCCGGGTTGTGCCCGATTACCGAGGCGAATTTGGGCGACGGTATTTTCAACGGTGCAGTTTATGTCGAAGAAGGTGGTCGCTTTGGCGTGGGATCAGACTCTAACGTGAGGATTTCTTTGCCTGAGGAACTGCGGACTTTGGAATATTCTCAACGCCTGCGGGACCATGCGCGGACGGTTTTGGTCAAAAATGAAGGCTCAGTCGGCCAGGCGTTGTATACAGGGGCCGCACAAGGGGGCGCGCAGGCATTGGGACGAAATACCGGGGAAATCGCTGTCGGCAAGCTGGCCGACCTTGTGGCGATCGACCGATCTCATCCCACGATCTGCGCACTAACTGACGAACAGGTGCTGGACGGTCTGTGCTTTGCAGCACCCGATGGATTGGTAACCGATCTTTGGTCAGCAGGGCGCCACATGGTGCAGCAAGGCCGCCACATCGAACGGGATCGGATAATTCCCGCGTATCGGTCGGCGATTGCCGATCTTTTGGCAGACGTCTAAACGCACCTATTCAGGTAACCAGAGGCACCATGACCCAATCTAACGAAACCACCAGCTACAGGGACATCAAGGAAACCGTGCTGGCGCGCATTCGGTCGGGTGAGTGGCAGCCGGATACGCTGCTGCCCAACGAGCAGGACCTGGCCGTCGAATTCTCGTGCACCAGAACGACCGTGAACCGCGCAATGCGAGAGCTGGCGGACGAAGGGTTTCTGGAGCGTCGCCGCAAAGCCGGTACACGGGTTCTAAGCGCGCCGCAAAGGCAGGCCCGTTTCACGATACCCAAGGTGCGGGACGAGGTTGAGGCGTTGGGCGGAATCTATCGCTATGCGCTGGTCTCGTCTGTTGCCGAGCGAGCGCCCGATTGGCTGTGCGCAAGACTGGCGCTGAAACCGGACCAACACGTGATGCATGTTCGCTGCATGCATTTTAACGGCAATACTCCGTTTCAATACGAAGACCGGTGGATCGTCATAGACTCGGTTCCGGAGGTGGTGAATGCGGACTTCGCCTCAATAGGCCCGAATGAATGGCTTATTCAGACCGTTCCCTTCACCAATGTCGAGCTGAGTTTCCTGGCCAGCCGCGCCGATGACTCGGTGGCCGCATTCCTGGACCTGCCCATCGGCGAGCCGGTGTTCACGGGCGAACGGATCACATGGCTTGAGGGCCAGCCAGTCACCTTTGCAAAGATGTACTTCGCCGCCGGGTACCGGATGACCACTCAGTTCTGAGCTGACCGCGATTTCTGCTTTACCGTGCCCCTAATCCACGCCAGATTCAGCGTATTCTGATCCTGCGCGAAGGAAATATGGGATGGGTAACCCACTCTATGATCGGTTGTTTGGCATCCATGCAGGCAAGGATACGCCTTTCCTTCTTCTGCCCGACGGCCAGACCATTACCCACGCGGCTTTTCTGGACACGGCAGCCCGAATCGCTAACGCTTTGAACGGGTACGAGCTTGAGCCCGGAGACCGAGTTGCTGTTCAGGTGGAAAAATCACCAGAAGCGCTGGCGCTCTACGCGGCTTGCGCCCAAACCGGGCTGATCTTTTTGCCGTTGAACACGGCCTACACATCCGGCGAGCTTTGCTATTTCATCGAAAACAGTGGGGCTGCGCTGGTGGTTTGCGATGCCGCCAAACAAGCGGAACTGACGCCCATCGCCGAGGCGCAAAACGCAAGGTTAGAGACGCTCAACGCAGATGGGTCGGGCAGCTTGATGCGGCGGGCATTGGGTATGCTTCCTGCCTTCGAACCAGTCAAGCGGACCGAAGGTGATCTTGCCGCATTCCTCTACACCTCTGGCACGACCGGGCGCTCCAAAGGTGCGATGCTGACGCAAGCCAACCTGCTGTCCAATGCCGAGACGCTGGTGGACGAATGGCGGTTTACCCAGGATGATGTGCTGCTGCACGCCTTGCCGATCTTTCATACCCACGGGTTGTTTGTAGCGACGAACGTTATTCTGGCTTCGGGCGGTTCGATGATCTTTCTGCCGAAGTTTGATCTGGATGATGTCCTTCGCCTGATGCCCAATGCGACCTCGATGATGGGCGTGCCGACCTTCTATACCCGATTGCTGGCGGATGATCGGTTCACCGGTGATCTGGCGCAGCACATGCGGTTGTTCATCTCGGGTTCGGCCCCCCTGCTGGCCGAGACGCATGAACGGTTCGAGGACCGAACCGGACACCGCATCCTTGAACGCTATGGTATGACGGAAACCAATATGAACACCTCGAACCCCTATGACGGTGAACGTCGCGCAGGAACTGTCGGGTTCCCGCTGCCGGGTGTCGAACTAAAGGTAACCAACCCTGAAACCGGCGAGGCATTACCGCAAGGCGAGATAGGAATGATCGAAGTGCGCGGACCAAACGTCTTCGAAGGTTATTGGCAAATGCCCGAAAAAACCGCTGCGGAATTGCGCGAAGACGGGTTCTTTATCACCGGTGATCTCGGACGCGTGGACGTGGATGGTTACGTACACATCGTGGGACGCGGCAAGGACCTGATCATTTCGGGCGGGTTCAACATCTACCCCAAAGAGGTCGAACTGGTGCTGGACGACCAGCCCGGTGTGCTGGAAAGCGCCGTAATTGGCGTGCCACACGCTGATTTCGGCGAAACCGTTCTGGGTATTCTGGTTGCAGAACCGGGCCGAGCGCCTGACCTTGATGCCATTATGGCCAGCGTTCAGAACCAACTGGCGCGGTTCAAACACCCCAGCCAACTGATCGTGCTGAATGAGCTGCCCCGAAACACTATGGGGAAAGTGCAAAAGAACGCCTTGCGCGAGCTTTACAAAGATATGTTTACCGCGGATTAGGCTCTAACGGGACCCGGCCGGCGTCCGTCAGCAACCAGCACTGACGCCCTTCGAACACGGCTGTGGCCAGTGGTCGACCATAACCTGCCCCTGCGTCCAGATTGACACGATTGCCGCAATGCTCCGCCGTATCCACGGGTGTGTGCCCATGCACGATCAGCCAAGGGTACGGGCTGGATTCGATTAAGAACTCTTGTCGTATCCAAACCAGATCATCCTCGGATTGCTGCGCCAAGGGGATACCAGGTCGGATGCCAGCGTGAACGAACAATAGCTCACCCTCTTGATGATAGGTTGGCAAAGCATTGATAAAGTCCAAATGTTCCGGCGGCACAGCGGCGCAGGCCCGTTCGTGAACCTGAAAGATCCGGTCATTGTCCGTGACCTCGACACCGTAGGATGCCAGCGTCTCTTGGCCCCCAAGCCGGGGATTCAGCCAGTTCAAAGTGATCGGCAACTGCTTGTCTGCGATCTCGCAATCCTGCACGAAACGGACCATCATCCGGTCATGGTTGCCTTTGACCATGACCCAGTTACGCCCCGCCTTGCGCCCTTCGATCAGCAGATCCAGAACCTCCCGGCTGTTCGGGCCACGATCCACATAGTCCCCAAGAAAGACAACACGCGCATCCGGCCCGCCATCCGCCTCGATCCGGGATAGCGCGTTTTTCAGCATGCCCATTTGCCCATGGATATCGCCGACCGCGTAAATTGGGATGCTCAAAACGCTACCTCTTGGAATATGTCAGTCACTTTGTGCAACAACTCGGTTGCAGAAAAAAGACAATGCCCGCACATTTTTTGCACGGGCATCGCCAAGGTCACAATTTTCGGACAGAATCTTATGCTACGTCAAATTCCAGCGGTTTGATCTGAGTGAATAGCCCCGTTTCCGCCAGTTTCGCCCGCGCTTCGGCCGGAACAGGTTCGTCCACGTACAGCAAAGCAATCGCTTCTCCGCCCGCTTCGGCACGGCCCAGCGTAAAGTTAGCGATGTTCACGTCGTTCTCGCCCATGGTCTGACCCAGCGCGCCGATGATGCCCGGAACGTCTTCGTTGGTGGTATAGAGCATATGGGCACCGACTTCGGCGTCGATATTGATGCCTTTGATCTGGATAAAGCGTGGTTTGCCATCGCTGAAAACCGTACCCCCGATCGAGCGTTCGCGCTTATCGGTTACTACAGTCACCTTGATGTAGCCGTCAAAGACACCGGTCTTGTCCTGATTGGTGGTCGATAGCTGAATCCCGCGCTCTTTCGCTACAACCGGGGCTGACACCATGTTCACTTCCGGGTTGAATTTTTTCATGATCCCGGCAACCACGGCGCAGTTCAGAGCAGCCAGGTTCATCTCAGCCGCGACACCGTCATACAGGATGTTGATTGCCTTAACCGGTTCATCGGTCATCTGACCAATGAAACTACCCAGGTGACCGGCCAACTTGATCCATGGACCCATGACCTTGGCTTCTTCGGCAGTGACGCTGGGCATGTTCAGCGCGTTTTCCACCGCGCCAGTCAGCAGATAGTTCGAGATTTGTTCAGCCACCTGCAGGGCAACATTTTCCTGCGCTTCGGTCGTTGCAGCACCAAGGTGTGGCGTGCAGACGACGTTCGGCAAGTTGAACAGCGGGTTGTCCTTTGCCGGTTCTTCTTTGAACACATCAAACGCGGCCCCTGCGACATGGCCGGATTGCAGCATCTCGGCCAGCGCCTCTTCGTCGACCAGACCACCACGGGCGCAGTTGACGATGCGTACGCCGGGCTTGGTCTTGGCCAGGTTTTCACGGCTCAGGATATTGCGCGTCTGGTCGGTCAGCGGCACGTGCAGTGTGATGAAATCGGCGCGGGCCAGCAACTCGTCCAACTCGACCTTTTCGACGCCCATCTTGGCGGCTTTCTCTTCGCCGAGAAAGGGATCGTAGGCGACGACCTTCATTTTCAGGCCCAGCGCACGTTCACAAACAATACCGCCAATGTTGCCCGCGCCAATGACGCCGAGGGTCTTATTGGTCAGCTCGATGCCCATGAATTTGGATTTTTCCCATTTGCCTGCATGGGTCGACGTGCTGGCCTCGGGGATTTGACGCGCAACGGCGAACATCATCGCAATTGCGTGTTCGGCGGTGGTGATCATGTTGCCAAACGGCGTGTTCATGACGATCACACCTTTTTTTGACGCGGCATCCTTGTCGACATTGTCGGTGCCAATACCAGCGCGACCGATCACTTTTAGATTGTCGGCTTTTTCCAGCAAGGTCGGCGTAACCTTGGTGGCCGAACGGATGGCGAGACCATCATACTGGCCAATCAGCTCGGCCAGCTTGTCCTTGTCCTTGCCCAGATCGGGCATGAAATCCACGTCGATGCCGCGGTCGCGGAATATCTGCACGGCGGTTTCGCTGAGTTTGTCGGATACGAGTACTTTGGGGGCCATGTTTGTGGTCCTTGAATGTCATGAAAAATCCGGGCCTGAGACGGCCCGGTAAAAAGGGTCAGGCAGCTTCTGTCTGCGCCGCGATCTCGGCCTCAAAGGCCCATGCCAGCCAGGGCAACATCGCCTCGATATCCGAGGTTTCAACCGTGCCACCGCACCAGATGCGCAGGCCTGCGGGTGCGTATCGGTAGGCGCCGATATCCAATGCGATATTCTCAGCCTCAAGCCGCTTGGCCACAGCTTTGGCGAATGTCGCACCGTCCTGAATGCGTGTGTCGGTGAACTTCAGGCAGACCGAAGTGTTCGACTGTGTCGCCGCATCCTCTGCCAGATTGGCGATCCAGTCGTTTTGGCCGCAGAACGCGTGAACCGCACCGGCATTGGCATTCGCACGGGCGATCAGGCCCTGCAAACCACCAACCGAGCGCGCCCAGTCCAATGCGAACAAGTAATCTTCGACCGCCAGCATCGAGGGCGTGTTGATCGTTGCACCGGTAAATATACCGTCGATCAGCTTGCCGCCCTTGGTCAGGCGGAAAATCTTGGGCAGGGGCCATGCGGGGGTGTAGCTTTCCAGCCGCTCCACTGCACGGGGGCTCAGGATCAACATCCCGTGCGCCGCTTCACCGCCCAGCACTTTCTGCCAGCTAAAGGTGGTCACATCCAGTTTGTCCCAGGTCAGGTCCATCGCAAACGCAGCCGAGGTTGCGTCACAGATCGTCAGACCCTGACGGTCATCCGCGATCCAGTCGCCATTGGGAACCCGGACGCCCGAGGTGGTGCCGTTCCACGTAAAGACAACGTCATTGGCGAAATCAATCGAGGCCAGATCAACGAGTTGGCCGTAGTCTGCCGTCTTAACCTCTGCGTCGATCTTCAGCTGTTTAACGACGTCGGTCACCCAACCGGACCCAAAGCTCTCCCAGGCCAACATCTCGACCTTGCGTTCGCCCAACAGCGACCACAGGGCCATTTCAACCGCACCGGTATCCGAGGCGGGAACGATGCCGATCTTGTAATCTGCCGGAATGCCCAGAACCTCACGCGTGCCTTCGATCGCGGCCTTCAGCTTGTCCTTGCCGACAGCTGCACGGTGCGACCGGCCCAGCGCGGCATCGGCCAGTTTGGTCAGATCAAATGTGGGGGGTTTGGCGCAGGGGCCTGAGGAGAAACGCGGATTTGCCGGCCGCGTCGCCGGTTGTTCAATGCTCATGTGTATTACCCTTACAGATACACGCCCCTCGTTGGGGAGGGGTGTCCCACAGACAGAGCTATTGCCTCGAACAACGCCCAGCAAGCGGAAAAGACGTATCGGGTGCCAAAAACGACACCCGATTATGTGCGTATCTGGAACGCAGGTTTCCTATCGGCATCAAGACGAGAGGCGCACAGTCTCTCCGGTTTCCAATGCCTGTTGCGCCGCCAAACCGATGCGCACGGCCCAAAGGCCATCGTTCAGGGTGACGTCAGGCTGTGCCTTTTCGCCTCGTAGAACAGCTAAGAACCCCTGATGTTGGTAGAAAGTTGAACCATTGTGGTCCCCGGCGGCCAACAGGCGCGGATCGACGGGTATTTCTTTGGTGACCGGACCTTTTGGGGCACGTGGGCTGACAATGATCTGCGGGACCGGCGGCGCGCCCAGATGTTCTGGCCAGAACCGCCCCGGCCCTGGCACCAACGCTTCGATCTTGGCGTCTTGCCCAACGGCTGAGATTTCCTCTTGATACCGTGATCCTTCGGCAAACATGCAAAGTTCCAGCATCGCGCGCGCGCCCGAGGCGAAGTCCACGATGACATAGCCATGGTCAAGGATATCGGGCGTTTCGCCCTCATAGTCCTCATCCAGATGGTTAACCGCCTGCCCGCCGCTGGCTGTAACGCGAACCGGATCGGATTGCAGGATCAAACGCATCAGGTCGAAGAAATGGCAGCACTTCTCGACAAATGTTCCGCCGGTATTCCGGTTGAACCGGTTCCAGTTCCCGACTTTTTTCAGAAACGGAAACCGATGCTCGCGGATCGACAGCATCTTAACGCCGCCCGTGGCCTCAGCCTCTGCAATCAGCGCAGCAATGGGCGGCATATAGCGGTATTCCATCGCAACCCAGATCGGGTGCGGATAATCACGCTGCAGCGCCTCAAGCCGCACCGCATCCACCGGATCTGTGAAAAGAGGTTTCTCTACCAACAACGGCAACGGGCGCGTCCGGGCAATCTCTTCGATTTGATCCACATGCAGGTGGTTGGGGCTAACGATGACGACGCAGTCCAGATCGTCGACCGCAAGCAATTCTTCGACCGAAGACACCATCACCGCGTCAGGCGCAATCGCCTGAGCAGCCTTCGCCATCTCAGCGTCAGGCTCAAAGATCGCTGAAACGCGCGTGTCGTCCAGCAGGGCAATATTGTGCAGGTGTTCCTGCCCCATCATACCGCATCCGATCAGCCCGTAGTGAATGGTCCGGGTCATGCGCAGTTCCTTTTACTTCAGTCGTTGGACATAGGTGGCCCGATCCGGGTCGAACCATGTTTTTGAAAACTCAACCGGTTCGGGTTTTTCCGACCAGCTGAACCGTTCGATGTAGCCAACCGTTTCTCCGGCTGGCCTGGTGAAATCAGGGGGCGTCCAATCCGGCAACATCCCGAGGGAAACCCTGTCTTCCGCACGCGTGATCCAGAACCCCAACTGGTGCTGGTAGTACCGATAAAGCGAGTCGGACAGCAGCTGTCGATCAATCAAACCAGCAGACTCATCCAGCCAGATTTCTTCAACCGCGATAATTGTGTCATTCAGATACCGCATCCGACGCACCCGCGATCCCATGTCCGATGAACCAAAGCGCGGCAGATCCACAGGCTTTTTCAGGTGGTCGACCGAGAGGATATCTGCCCGCGGCAACCCACCCCCCTCGGGCAGTTCAAGACGGAACATCGCATAGACGCTGTTCTGTGTTCCGGTCTCGCGTACGTAATTCCCTGATCCCTGAATACGCTCGAGCATCCCTTTTTTCTCTAACTCAGCCAGCGATTTTCGCAGGGTCCCTACCGATACCTTCAGTTCCGCAGCAAGGTCCCGTTCGGGCGGCAAACGCTCACCATCAATCAGGCGACCGGCGGCGATGTCGCGGATCAAAAGCTCGGCAATCTGAACATAAACCGGCAGGGCATTCGGGTTTCGGTTGGCAGAAGACATCTTTGGGCGCTTCACTCAGTCGCAGGAAAAATTGATACACCATTGATCTACATCATTGTGATTGCTACGCAAGAGGAAAGTCACTGTCCTGCGGAGAACGAATCAGATGACCATCGTCCCCATCACCTCACCCGATCTGAATGCGGCCGAGGTTTCGTGGTTTGCGGCGCTGTGTTCGGACGATTACCAGTTTCTTGGAATGCCCGATGGTGGCCTGCGATCCAGCTGGGATCACTGTTCAGGCATCGTGAAAGAGGCCGAGGCGCAAGGGTTTAGAAACATCCTCTGCCCGTCGTCCTATCAGGTGGGGCAAGACACGCTTAGCTTTGTGGCAGGCTGCGCGCCGATCACCGACAAAATCAACATGCTGGCCGCGGTGCGCTGTGGCGAAATGCAGCCCATTATGCTGGCCCGCACCATCGCAACGCTGGATCACATGCTGCAGGGGCGTTTGACGGTCAACATCATCTCATCCGATTTCCCTGGAGAGAAAGCCGACAGCGCCTATCGTTATCAGCGTTCTCGCGAAGTGGTCGAGATCCTGAAACAGGCGTGGACGCAGGATGAGATCAATCATGCGGGCGAGGTCTATAGCTTCTCGGGCCTGACGACCGACCCGGCGAAGCCATATCAAACCGGCGGGCCGCTACTGTATTTCGGGGGCTACTCCCCATCCGCTCTGGAACTGTGCGGTGAACATTGCGACGTCTACCTGATGTGGCCCGAAACCAAAGATCAACTGGCCGAACGGATGAAAGCCGTCCACGCGGTTGCCGAGAACTACAACCGCACACTGGATTACGGCCTGCGCGTGCACATGATTGTCCGCGATACCGAGGCCGAAGCGCAGGAATACGCCGACTACATCGTCTCAAAACTGGATGACGAATACGGTCGGGCCATCCGTGAGCGTGCTTTGGATTCGACATCACTGGGCGTCGCTCATCAGGCCAAAAACCGCGATCTGGCGGATGAATATGGCTATGTCGAACCCGGCCTTTGGACCGGCGTTGGCCGCGCACGGTCGGGGTGCGGCGCAGCACTGGTCGGATCGACCGATCAGGTCATGTCCAAGATCGAAGAGTATCAGAAGATGGGCATCCGCGCCTTCATCTTCTCGGGCTATCCTCACATGGACGAGGCCCGCCATTTTGGCAGCCGTGTTATGCCTAATCTGAAAACCTGTTCCCTTCCCGAAGCTTACGGAAGGGTTCCCGCAAATACCCCGGCCACCCCGCTGGGCAATGGAGTTCGCCGCTGATGCAACGTGTAAAACTATCTGACTCGCTGGACATGAGCCGCCTTGTCTATGGCATGTGGCGGCTGGGCGATGATACGGATACATCGGCAGACCATGTCGAGGCCAAGATTCAGGCCTGTCTGGATCAGGGCATCACCACATTCGATCAGGCCGATATCTATGGCGGATACGCGGCCGAGGCCGTTCTGGGCAATGCCTTGCGCGCAAATCCAGGCCTGCGTCAGCAGATGGAAATCGTCACCAAATGTGACATCGTCGCGCCGATGGGTCGGTATGCGGACGCCAAGTGCAAATACTATGACACCTCGCGCGCGCATATACTGAAATCGGTTGAAACATCGCTGTCCGAAATGGCCATCGATCATATCGACCTGCTGCTGATTCACCGCCCCGATCCATTCATGGATCATCACGAAACAGGTGCCGCGCTGGACGAAGTTGTCGCCGGCGGCAAGGTCGGCGCGGTTGGCGTGTCCAATTTCCGCCCATGGGACTGGAGCCTGCTGCAATCGGCGATGAAAACCCAATTGGTGACCAACCAGATCGAGATTTCTCTGGGCGAAATCGGCCCCTTCACCAACGGTGATCTGGCGTTTCATCAGCAGCATGGCCAGCCTGTGATGGCGTGGTCACCCTTGGGTGGCGGGTTGCTGATGGCTGGAAACCCTCCGGTCGGGGTTGTAGCGGACGAAATCGCTGAGGAATTCGGCGTGGATCGCGCCGCCGTGGCGGTGGCGTTTCTTCTGGCCCACCCTGCAGGCATTCTTCCAGTCTTGGGCACCAACAATCTGGACCGGATCAAGCGCATCTCTGACGCGCTGAAAGTCAATTTGGATCGCGAAAGCTGGTACCGCCTGTATGAGGCGGCACTGGGGCATGAGGTACCATGATGAATGCAATCTCAAAGGACATGACCCGCACATTCGTTCCCCACAGGGACGATACCCGAACCTTGCGCGACGCTTTTGGTCGTTTTGCCACCGGTGTCACCGTTGTCACCTGTGACAGCACAGACGGGCCGGTTTGCATCACCGCAAACAGTTTCTCGTCCCTTTCGCTGGACCCACCACTTGTCATGTGGGCAGGCGATCGCAACTCGCGCCGGTTCCGTTATTTCCAAGAAGCACGGCATTTCAGTGTTCACGTCCTTTCAGCGGAACAGGCCGAGCTTTGCTTTGGATGCTCGAAAGACGCGTTTGCGCTTCAGGATATCGACCACGAGCGCTGTGAAAATGGAACCCCGCTGCTGCCCGATTGTCTGGCCCGTTTCGAATGTGAGCAACACGCTTATCACGACGCTGGCGACCACGTTATCGTTATTGGAAAGGTCCTGCGTGCCAGTATGGCGGACGGAGACGCATTGACCTTCTACGCCGGAAAGCTCGGCCAATTCGCGCACCAGTAAGCGCGGAATAACTGTCGCGGTGGAAACCCGCGGCTGAAAAGGGAGGATCCGCATGGGCGGATTGACGTCGGTGCTTGCACCGATCGCGTTTGTTAATGAAACCGTGCTGCGATTGGGCCGCGCGGTTGGTGTCGTTGCGATTGCGCTTATGGTAATCGCGATCCTGATTCAGGTGTTTTTCAGATACGTTCTGGGCAACGCGCTGCCTTGGCCGGATGAGGCCGCTCGGTTCTGCATGCTATGGATGACCGGCCTGATGGCCCCCACGGCATTTCGGCGCGGCGGGTTTGTCGCTATCGACATGGTGCCCCTGATGCTGCCGCGAGGGGTTGGGCAAACCCTGAACATCCTGCTGCTGCTGGTTTCGCTGGCCGTTTTGCTGGTGGCCGTCAAAATCGGCTGGTCCGAGGTCACCGGGTTTGGCGGCAAGTTCGCCACCGCTGCGCTGTATCTGCCAACGTCCTTTGGGTTTGACGAGTGGTACCGCATTCCGCGCAGCTGGATGATGGCCTCACTGTTGGTTGGGGTCATCCTGCTGATTTCAGTCAATATCGAGCTGATCTTGCGCGCCGTCGTGACCCTGTTGGGCGGCGGTCATCTGCTGCCGGACATTGCCGATGCACCTGTGGGGGCCGAATAGATGCTGATATGGTTCCTGCCCACATTTCTGGTGTTTCTGCTGATCGGCCTGCCGGTCTTTTTCGCATTGCTGGCTGCACCAGGCATTCTTCTGTGGTTGAACGGTCAGACGGCCGACATCACGCTGCTGTATCGCAATGTCTATAACGGCATGGACAGCTTTCCGCTGATGGCCATCCCCTTCTTCATGCTGGCCGGAGAGTTGATGAACCGCGGCGGCATCACAATCCGTCTGGTTGAGTTCAGCCAAGCCCTGATGGGCCATTTTCGGGGCGGTCTGGCGCATGTAAATGTGCTGAGTTCGATCCTGTTTGCCGGGCTGTCAGGCTCAGCCGTGGCCGATACGTCGGCGCTGGGTTCAATGCTGATCCCAGCGATGGAAAAACAGGGCTATACCCGCAAGTTCGCCGCCGCGATCACGGCGGCCAGTTCCGTGATCGGACCGATCATTCCACCATCAGGCATCATGATCATCTACGCCTATGTCATGGGCGAAAGCGTGGCCGCTCTTTTTCTTGCCGGCATCGTACCCGGCGTGATGGTCGGCGTCGGCTTGATGCTGATGATCAAGGTGATGGCCGACAAGTACGACTTCCCCGTCGCCAGCCGAAAATACACCTGGGGCGAGCGCCGTCAGGCCAGCCTCAAAGCGTTCTTCCCCCTGCTGACACCTGTCATCATTCTGGGCGGTATTCTGGGTGGTATCTTCACCCCAACCGAGGCCGCGGCGGTCGCTGTCGGCTATGCGTTCCTCATCGGCTTTTTTGTCCTGCGCACGCTGACGCTGAAAGAGGTGCCTGAAATTCTCAGCAATGCGGGTCTGACCTCGGCCGTCGTTTTGTTGCTGGTGGGTGCAGCGATGGCGTTCAAAACGGTGGTCAGCCTGAGCCATGCGCCCGAACAACTGGCGCAATTGATCCTCAGCCTGTCGGAAAATCCGCTGATCCTGCTGTTCCTGATCAACCTGCTGCTGTTCGTTGTCGGCATGTTCCTGGACGCAGGTCCCGCGATCATAATCCTTGGCCCGATCCTTGCGCCGATCTTCACCAGCCTGGGCGTCGATCCAATCCACTTTGCCATCATCATGAGCGTCAACCTGACCGTTGGTCTAGCCACGCCGCCCATGGGTCTGGTCCTGTTCGTGGCCGCCGCCGTGTCGCGCGAAAAGGTCGAGACGATCGCCAAGGCGATCCTGCCGTTTCTGGCTGTCGAAATCATAGTGATCTTTTTGATCACCTATATCCCCGCACTATCCATGACGATCCCGCGCATAACGGGATTTGCAAACTGACTGAGTATCACAGGGAGGAAACGCATGCTCGGAAGATTTATCAAAACAGCAGCCTTAGCGACGTCGCTGGTTGCCGCAACCGCCATTGCGGCCACTGCGGCTGACTACACGCTGCGCGCGACCGCAAACTCAAACGAAAACGACGAGGACTATGACGGCCTGATCGTCTTCAAGAACTATGTCGAAGCGGCCTCAAACGGCGCGATTGAGGTGGAGCTGTTCATCGGTACGCAACTCTGTTCGAATGGCGCCGAATGCCTGCAGGGTGTGGCTGATGGCACAATCGACATCTACATCTCCACCTCTGGTGGCGCGTCGGGCATCTTCCCATATGTGCAGGTTCTCGACCTGCCCTACCTGATGGCGGATGACCGCGTGGCCGAGCGTGTACTATCTGGTGATTTCACCCGCACAATGCGCGAGATGGCGCTGGAGGATTCCGGCGGTGCGATCCGCCTGATGACCATCGGCAATACCGGTGGCTGGCGGAACTTCGCGAACACGCAACGCCGGATCGCAGAACCTGCCGACATGGAAGGCCTGAAAATCCGCACCGTGGTCGCCGACCTGCCTCAGGAACTGGTCAAGGCTCTGGGCGCGTCGCCCACCCCGATCCCGTGGCCGGAACTGTTCACCAGTTTCCAGACTGGCGTTGTTGAGGGATCCAAGAACGGCATCACCGACATCATGGGCATGAAGTTCCCGGATGCGGGCCTGCAATACGTCACGCTGGACGGCCACGCCTACATGGGTGCACTGTGGTGGATGAATAATGCCAAGTTCCAGGAGATGCCCGAAGAACTGCGCCGTGTTGTGGTGGATGGGTTCTATGCCCTGCAGCAAGCGACCTTTGCATCGCCCAAGCGCAAGTCGATCCAGGCCTATGAAGATTTCGTCGCAGGTGGTGGTGATCTGTACGTTCCAACTCCCGATCAGAAAGCCGCGTTCAAAGACGCAGCAACACCGGTTTACGAGTGGTTCCAATCCAACGTGGCCCGTGGGGATGAGATCTTTGCCGCGCTGACCGAGGCCGTGTCCATCGCCGAAGGCGAGATCAATGCGTCGCGCGATGCGGACCTGAATTAATCGATTGTGGGTCGGGCCTTATGGCCCGGCCCTTTTACCGAAACGGGTACATCCACCCTTTGTAGTCGTTGACCAGAACATGCGCTTTTTCGATCTGCTCCGGCGACATTTTCTTGACTACTTCCTCAAGGCTGATTGCCGCATCGGGATCGCCGCCAATGGCGCTGAGCGTGTACCACATATAAGCCCGCACCAAATCAGGCTCGGGCATGCCAAGGCCCAACTCATAGTACCAGCCAACGCCGGACTGCGCCCCCGGATGCCCTTTCATCGAGGCGCGCAAATACCATTCAAACGCCCTTTCATAGTCTTGCTCGACGCCCAGCCCAAGGCCGTACATCACGCCAATCAGTTCCTCTGCCTCGGCATTGCCCGATCGGGCAGCGGGCATCAGTTCCTCGCGCGCGGCCTCAAATGCGCCGGCCTCCATCATGTCACGGGCCTGCTCCAGTTCGGCCAGCGCCGGGGTCGCAAGACAGCAAAGGGCAAATACAAACTGGCGCATGGGGCTGTTTTCCTTTTCGTCGGCGCGGCGGCAGCGCAGGAATTACCGCGCCCGCTGACGGATAATGACTTCATCGCCTTTGATATGGAACAGGCCGCCATCGGTCATCAACTGTTTTACGATCCGATCCTGTCCGGCAATCAGAACATCACCTGCGCCCATTGCCATCACCCCGATTTCGGAACGTCCGATGGATTGTCGCTGGGCATTGGCGAAGGCGGTCAGGGCTTAGGACCTGAGCGCACACCGGGCACCGGAGACGACAAGATCCGAAAACGTATCCCCCGAAATTCTCCGGGTCTTTGGAATCTTGGGGCAAGGGACATTCACACCCTGTTCCATGACGGTCGCCTTAGTATTTCGGATGTTTATGGCAATGGCTTCAACTCGCCTGCACAGGAATGGTTGCCCGAGGGGTTGAATTCCTTGTTGGCCGCGCAGGCGCTTTTCCCGCTGACGTCGCAATTCGAAATGGCGGGTAACGTGGCCGAGAACCAGGTAACTGGGGCCGTACATGACCGGATCGACAAAGGCTGGCCAATATTGGCCAAACGCGTCCGTACCGATCCTCGTTACGGCCCGGCCATCATGGCCGCGTATGATGATGTTGAAACGACCGAAGACATCTCGATCACGCAGATCGCCAACGCATTGGCCGCCTTCATGGCCATTGAATGGCGCAGCACTGACAGCCCGTTTGATCGATATTTAGCCGGGGACACCAATGCCCTGTCGCCGGAACAAATGAATGGGATGGATCTATTCTACGGCAATGCCCGTTGCTCGGCCTGCCATTCTGGCCCGCTGATGTCCGATCAGGAGTTTCACGCTCTGGCCCTGCCGCCCTTTGGTCCCGGCCGCACCCGGCAGTGGGACCCTTATGTCAGGGACGTTGGACGTATGGGCGAAAGTGACCGGCTAGAGGATGCCTATCGCTTTCGCACTCCGATGCTGCGCAACGTGGCCCTGACCGCACCTTACGGCCACAACGGAGCCTTCCCGGATCTCGAAAGCATGATCCGCCATCATTTGGACCCTGTAGCAAGTTTCGCGAACTGGACACCCGTGACGGCAGCACTGCCCAACGTACCATGGCTACAAAAGGCAGATTTCATTGTACGGCACGACCGATTTGAAATGCAGCGTGTACGCAGCAAAATCGACATTACCCCGCTGGAATTGTCTGAAGATGAGATCAACAGCCTCGTCGAATTTCTGCATGCCCTCACCGGTACAAGCGTGGACACGCCGCCATTTGGCGTGCCCGTTGGCTTCACACCCTAGGATAAACCCCCGCTTTGAAACGGGGGTTCTAAATTTACTCAGCGGCTTCTTCGTAAGCGTCCATTGGGGGGCATGTGCAGATTAGGTTTCTGTCGCCATATGCGTTGTCGACGCGGTTTACGGGGGACCAGTA
>NZ_JBXWMC010000011.1:0-149876 GCF_059609665.1 Ruegeria sp. YTSC230
AAAACGGCCTGCGTTTCGCCATCCGCGAAGGCGGCCGCACCGTCGGCGCCGGCGTCGTGTCGAAAATCGTCGAGTAATCGCTCTCGAGATATCAAACGAAAAGGGCGTCCCTCGGGACGCCCTTTCTTGTTTGCATTCCTGCTGTGGTCAGCACGCGTTGCGCAGAAAGGAATTAATCGTAGGCCGCGTCGACGATGAATTCCACCTTCAGCTCGGCGCGTGCCAATTTGGCTTCGCCGCAAGCCCGCGCGGGGGCATGGCCCTTTGGAACCCAGGCATTCCAGACCTCGTTCAATCCGGCAAAATCCTTCATGTCCGCTAGCCAGATCGTCACGCGCAACATCTTTTCGCGTGATGAGCCAGCCTGTTTGAGAAGGGCGTCAATTTTTTCGAGGCAAATCCGGACCTGTTCCTGAATTGTCTCGCCCTCGGCGACTTGCCCGGTCAGATAGGCCACGCCGTTGTGTTTTACAATTTTTGAGGACCGTTCGCCGGTATCTATGCGTTCAATCATGGGGGTATTCTCGTTTTTTGGTGTCGGATACGTTCGTTCATGGTCACAATCCACCAGTATGGCAAACGGAAACCGTTTGAGTGCGTTTCAGAGAAATTTAATACACAGGAAACAAACGTGATCTGAAAGCGCGTGGATCTATCACGCAGTCGTACCGGCTCGATTGCTTGTTTTTGCCACCTTCCGTTCAAACGCGAACGGGCTTTTCCATCCCGGCGCTGAGTGGCCTCGGCGTGGATTGTAGGAGCTGTTGATACCTACAACAAAACAGCCACCGCCAACCCCACAGCCCATCCGTAAAATCTCTGAAAGATTTGCAGCGGGGTTTCTTCCGGCACACAGGCGAATTATTTGGCCGCTTCAATTGGGGCGGTCTTTTTCTTTTCACAATTGTCAGTATTCTTGCGGCAGACATTCAGGTTTTCGGCAGCATGATCAAATTGTTAACTAAATTATCGGGAATTTCCCTAACGGCAGCGATTGCGGTGGCTGGCGTAGGACAAGCCAAGCCTCTCCTTACGAACTCTCAGGAAACCTATGTTTCCGCCTGTTTGGATCAGAGCGACACCCCAGAGCGTATCATCGAAATCTGCCAGCACGGGCTGGGTGATGTCGGCGCGTCTGATCGGCAGCGTATTGAGATGTTGGATAAGCTGGCATGGGCCTATTATGATCTCGATGATATGGATCAGGCCGATGACGCATTTGCCGAAATTCTGGCCTTGAATCCCGACGCCGAGCTTGGGCTGCAGGGGCGGGCGTGGGTTCATTATCATCGTGACGAGTATGAAGCCGCGACCGGGTTGTTTCGGCAGGCCGTGTCTCGCAAACCGAATGCCAGCAACATGGCCGGTCTGGCCGCCAGCGCGCGCCGGGCCGGAGAGATCGATTTTGCCGAATTCGAAGAGATGATGCAAACCGCTTTGGCCCTGAACCCTGAATACACTTGGGCGATGCGGGAGCTTGCCTGGATATTGGAGGATCATAACCGGCAGGACGAAGCGCTTAGCCTGTTCAGAGCCGCCAGCGAACTCGATCCATATGATCCATATGCGGAATACGGTGTCGGCTTTCTGTTGTCCGAGCAGAACGATTGGGAAGCCGCGTTTGACCACGTAAGCAGGGCGTTGGAACTGAAGCCTGATTTCGTGACCGCATTGTCGCGCCGGTCCCTTATCCTGCTGATGCTGGATCGGCCCAAACAGGCATTGAAAGATGCCGAAGCGGTGATTGAGGCCGAACCTGATGACACGGACGGCTACGTGCGAAAGGCGCGGGCGCTGTCAGACTTAGGCCAAAGATCACAGGCGCATGAGGTATTGGAGCTGGCGGAAAGCCGGGTGGGGCCGGGCAGCTATCTGCTTTATTGGCGGGCCAGTCTGTTGGCGGACGACCTCGAGTATGAAGCCGCTCTTTTCCACATTCGACGCAGTGTTGCGCTTGAGGGTGCCGACCGCTTTGACCACCGCCTGCATGCGGATATCGCGTTAGGGCTGGGGTACACGGATGAAGCCCGTGATGCCATTGATCAGGCGCTTGGTCTCTATCCCGATGGAGAGTTTGAGCGGTATACGAATGCGCTGGTGCTGCTGGCCGAGGACAGGTTCGATGCAGCAGAAAGCATGTTCGATTCTGCCACCGCCGCAGGCCTGCACCAGGACTATCTTGGCGACTTTCTGGCCGCTTTGGTGGCCGAGGGGCGGTTCATGCAAGCGATCAAGATGCGTGCTCGGTACAAAAACCGTCAACCGGATGCGGCAAGTGACGCGCAAGTTTCGAACTAGCGCGTCACTTCGAATGCAGTGATATTTACGACGTCGCCGATTCCGCCGCGCTACGCACCGCTTTGATGTTTGCGCCGTAGACGTCCGGGTTATCGACCGAACCGCCCTTGAATACGGCTGAACCTGCGACCAGTACATCCGCACCGGCTGCGGCCACCAACGGGGCCGTCTTGGGGTCGACGCCACCGTCAATCTCGATATGGATTGGACGGTCTCCGATCATCGACCGCAGTTTGCGAATCTTGTTGGTCATGTCGATGAATTTCTGGCCGCCAAAACCGGGGTTCACTGTCATGACGCAAACCAGATCGGTCAGGTCCAGCAAGTGTTCAACCGCGTCGGTCGGGGTGCCGGGGTTCAACGCAACGCCCGCCTTCATGCCAGCGGCGCGAATCGCCTGCAAAGTACGGTGGGTATGGGCCCCAGCCTCGACATGTGCAGTCAGGATATCGGCGCCTGCATCCGCGTAGGCCTGAATGTAGGGATCAACCGGCGTGATCATCAGATGCACGTCCATGACCGTTTTGACATGGGGGCGGAACGCTTTGACGGCGGGCGGGCCAAAGGTCAGGTTGGGCACAAAATGGCCGTCCATTACGTCGATATGGACCCAATCCGCCCCCTGGGCTTCGATGGCCTGAATCTCGGCACCGAAATTGGCGAAATCTGCGGACAGGATCGACGGGGCGATCTTGATGCTGCGGTCAAAGCTCATGAATGGCCTCATATGGATAGCGTGTTGGCACAGCGTATAGCGGCGATATGCGCCAATGGGTAGGCCCTCGGTGCGCAGGGGTGTTTACAAAACTTTCACTGTGCCGACACAAAGCCGTTGAATCCCGCCTGTAGCTGGTCGCCAACACGAATTGGGGGTGGCACGTGCTGCGGATAGAAAAACTGACCAAGCGCTTTGGCGACAACGTGGCCGTTGATGCAGCGACGCTGGATGTAGACAAGCCATGCATGATTGGCATCATCGGGCGGTCCGGCGCGGGCAAGTCGACGTTGTTGCGGATGATCAATCGTCTGACGGATGCAAGCGACGGCGAGATCCTGTTTCAAGGTCGTGATATCACCAAGCTGAAAGGCCGTGATAAACGCGCATGGCAGGCTGATTGCGCGATGATCTTTCAGCAGTTCAATCTGGTGCCGCGCATGGATGTGGTGTCGAACGTGCTTCATGGCACGTTAAACCGCCACTCGACGCTGGCGACCATGTTTAACCTGTTCCCGATGGAAGACATCCACCGGGCGATTGATATTCTGGATCGCCTCGGCATCGCCGCGCACGCGCCCAAACGCGCCGAAGCGCTGTCGGGCGGTCAGCAACAGCGCGTTGCCATAGCGCGCGCGCTGATGCAGGACCCTAAGATCATTCTGGCCGACGAACCCATCGCCTCGCTGGACCCGATGAATGCTCAGGTCGTGATGCAGGCGCTGCGGCGCATCCATGAAGAAGACGGCCGTACCGTCATCGCCAACCTGCACACGCTGGATACCGCCCGCCGTTATTGTGACCGCGTCGTCGGTATGCGCGATGGACGTATCGTTTTCGACGGGTTACCCGAGCAACTGACAACTGGCGTGGCCCGCGAAATTTACGGTGCCGACGCCAGCTTCTCGGAAGAGGCAACTTCGACTGAGATTGAAACACTCGACGCGACCCAAATTGCGCTGATGGAAGCCGAGGCGACCATCTAAGCCAGACCCAACCCTTTCATCGACCGGCCGATGAAAGGCCGGCATATCAAACCGGAGAGAGACAGATGAAAAAACTGATTGCCGCCTTGGTGGCCACAACTGCGATAGCCGCGCCAGCCATGGCGCAAGAGATTTCTGAATTCCGCATTGGTATTCTTGGTGGAGAAAACGCACAGGACCGTCTGAGCAAGCAGGAATGCCTGCGCGAGCAGACCCAGGAATTGCTGGGCGTTGAAACCAAACTGTTTGCACCGGCGGACTATAACGGCGTCATTCAAGGGCTGCTCGGCGGCACCATCGACATGGCCTGGCTGGGTGCATCAGGGTACGCCAAAACCTACCTGAGCGATCCTGAGGCGGTCGAGCCTGTTCTGGTCAAGGTCAACACCGATGGCAGCTATGGCTACTATTCGATTGGATTTGCCCGCAAGGACAGTGGCATTGCCTCGTTGGAAGACATGAAGGACAAGACCTTTGGCTTCGGCGATCCCAACTCGACCTCAGGCTTCCTGATCCCGTCAATCGAAATTCCGCAGGCCACCGGTGCAACCATGACCTCGGGTGACTATTTTGGTGAAGTCAAATTCACCGGTGGTCATGAGCAGACCATTGTGGCCGTAAACAACGGTGACGTCGACGGTGGCGTGACATGGGCCGACGGCCTTGGGGACTGGGAAGACGGCTATCAGTCCGGCGCGCTGCGCCGTGCCGTGGATGCTGGCCTGGTCGACATGAACGATCTGGTCGAGATTTGGAAATCCGCTCCGATCCCTGAAGGCCCGTTTGTTCTGCGCACCGAACTGCCCGAGGATGTCAAAATCAAGATGACCGGTATGCTGGCCTCGATGAATTCGATTGATCCGGACTGCATGTACAACGTTCTGGGCGGTGAATCCAAAGGCCTTATGCCGATCACCCACGACGCCTACGAAATCATTATCGAAGCGCGCAAGCTGAAGTCCAACTAAGTCCGTAAGCACAATGATCGGGGTCCGGCGCACAACCGGACCCCGTTTTTCCACTCAGGAGCATTCCATGACAGACCTGACCGTAGGGTCCCCCAGCGTCGACCAGATCCGGGCCGACTATTCTGAGATGACACGACGCAAGCGGGTCTATGGTGGTATCCTTCTGATCGTATTCGTGGCCATGATGGCTGCGGGTTTTCGCACTGCCGACGACCGAAATGCCGGCAGCTTTGTCGACGGCTGGCACCGTATCCTCGACTACCCGACCGAGGTTCTGTCGGAAGCATGGGAAAAGATCGGCGCGATGCCGGAGAACCTTGTGAAGTTTTTCCCGGCTTTGGTCGAGACACTCAATATCGCTGCGGCTTCGACGTTGATAGGGGCCATCGCCGGGACGTTTCTGGCGCTGATGTCCACGCGTGGCATGGCATTGTGGCCCTCGCTTATCCCGCTGTTTCGTCGCATCTCTGATATCTTTCGCGCTGTGCCTGAAATCGTTATCGCCTTGGTTTTGATCTTTGTGTTGGGCGGTGGTCCGGTGCCCGCAATGATTGCCATTGCCATTCATACGGCGGGTGCGCTTGGCAAGCTGTTCTCGGAAGTGAACGAAAATGCCTCGCTGAAACCGGTCGAAGGGCTGCATTCGGTCGGCGCAAACTGGTCTCAGCGGATGTATCTGGGCGTGATCCCGCAGGTCGGACCGAACTATGTCAGCTATGCGCTGCTGCGGTTCGAGATCAACATTCGCGCCTCGGCCATTCTTGGTTTTGTTGGCGCCGGCGGCTTGGGTTACGAGCTGCGCAACGCGATGTCCTGGGGGCAGGGGCGTTATGACGAAGCTGCTGCTATTTTCCTTCTGCTGTTCGTCACGATTGTTGTTGTCGATCAGATGTCGGGTCTGTTGCGTGCGCGTCTGACCCACGGTTCCGAGAAAGGAGCGCGGGCATGAGCACTTTTGCCACCGACCTGACCATCGATGAGTTGAAGGCCGAGGCTGATCGTTTGTTCAACCGCAAACGGCTGACCAACTTTGGATTGCCCGCGCTTGTTTTTGTCTATCTGATTTACGTGTTCTTTGCTTTCGACGTGTCTGGAATGGCCGAGCGTGCGAACTGGGAGAACGGCAAAACGCTGATTGCAGACAGCTACAGCTACAAAACGCATGTTTCGCGTGACAATCGCACCGGTGAGGTTTCCACCGCCATCGAAGGTGAACGCAAGGGCCGCTACCCCGACGGTGAGGCTCCGGGCTGGGTGAGTTTAGGCGAGACTACGGTCATTGATCTGGAAGACGGCCACATCGTCCGCTTTGGTCCCGAGACAGTGGAATACGATATCCCCGGCTATGGCATCGTCCGCGCGACACCGACCCGCTCTGCTGGTGTTCAGGCTGAACTGCCCGCGGGCGAGGCGCCGGATTGGATCAACGTTTCAAAAAACCGCATGGCGATTACAACGGATGCGGGGCGCCTGACCGTGACCCGCAACCGGTCCGAGGTCTTCCGCTATTTCAATGGGTGGGAGCTGTTCTGGTTCACGCTTGATAGCCCTTACTATGGTAAGTCGTTCCCTGAATTGGCCGGTCTGGCTGCGCAAGGCGAGGCCAGAGCGATCTTGAATGACTTCTGGACCAACAAGATGTGGCGGCATCAGGATGTTGTCTGGGCCATTTTTGAAACCATCCTGATGGCATTTCTCGGCACGTTAGGCGCAGGTATGATCGCATTGCCTTTGGCGTTTCTCGCCACGCGAAATTTCAACCCGCTCAAATCCGTCCGGTTTCTGACACGGCGTATGTTCGACTTTGTACGCGGCGTAGACGCGCTGATCTGGACGGTTGTTCTGGCTCGCGCTTTTGGACCCGGCCCGCTGACGGGAGCGCTGGCAATTCTGGTGACCGATACCGGCACGTTCGGCAAGATCTTCTCGGAAGCGCTAGAAAACGTCGACGAAAAGCAGATCGAAGGTGTGCAATCCACCGGGGCGAATGCACCGCAACGCTATCGCTATGGTGTGATCCCACAGGTGACGCCGGTGCTGCTAAGTCAGTTGCTCTACTTCCTTGAATCAAACACCCGCAGCGCAACTGTGATCGGTGCGATCACCGGCGGTGGCATCGGTCTGTTGCTGACCCAAGCGATCATCACCCAGAAGGATTGGGAAGAGGTCGCCTATTACATCGTTCTGATCATTCTGATGGTGATGCTGATGGACTGGTTCTCGGGCTGGCTGCGCCGCCGGCTTATCCAGGGTGAGACAGGCAAGATACGCAAAGCCAGGGACACAAAGGCAAAGTCGTTCTTTTTGCCGTGACTCATGACTAAGGACTACAAAACAATGGCACGACTGCGTTCCGACCAACCGTTTATCCATCCTGATTGCCAAATCTCGGGTAGTTCCTTCGGCGAATTTGTCGAAATTGGTGCGGGAAGCCGCGTTGTGAATTCTGCTTTCGGCGACTATTCGTATTGCGACCGGACCTGTGACATTGCGAATGCCGAGATCGGGAAGTTCGCCAATATCGCCAGTTTCACTCGGATCGGCGCGACAGATCATCCGATGGAGAAGGCTTCATTGCATCACTTCCTGTATCGTTCGGCAGATTACTGGGATGATGCCGAGGATGACGCGGATTGGTTCAAACATCGCGCCAGTCGCGTCGCCCAGATCGGCCATGATACTTGGATTGGGCATGCGGCAATTATCAAACCTGAAGTGACCATCGGGCACGGCGCGGTGGTTGCCTCGGGGTCTGTCGTCACTAAGGATGTAGCGCCCTATACAATTGTAGGCGGCGTGACCGCCAAACCGATCCGTACCCGGTATCCGGTTGGCGTGGCCGAGCGCATGATGGACCTGGCCTGGTGGGATTGGGACAATGCCCGTCTACGTGCGGCTCTGCCGGATTTCCGAACATTGGGCGCCGAGGCATTCCTGGAAAAATACGAGCCGACTTAAATAGGCATGAACCGAAACCTCCTGTGCCCGCACCCGCATCGGCTATGACCAACGGGATGAGACCTCAGTCAGGAGATCGAGACGGGCGGGAGGGTCGTTACGGATTAGTCCTCGTTCAGGGTCAGGGTGACCCGATCTCCGGCAAATACGGTTCGCCCGAATTCAATCGGCAGACCATTAGGATCTGCGTTTATGCCGACGGAATACAGTACAGGCGCACCTTCTGTCAGTCGCAGGTGCAGGGCCTGTGTTGCCGTCGCCGCGCGCGCATTCAGGCGGGTTGAGATGCGGGTGTAATCCTTAACACCGCAGTGCTGCAAAGCCTTCGTTACCGATTCTGTCTCGGATAGCGCCTCAAGAATGCCGGGCAAGCGGTCCGCGGGAAAGACACTTTGGAACAGCCCGATTGGCTGCCCATCCGCCAGAGACAGTCCGTCATATACGTGTACCTGGTCGCCTGAAGCGATCTCCAAGGCCTCTGCTTCTGTTTCATCTGCGGCGCGCGTTGTGAGCGTAAGTATCTTTTTGCCGGGAATCTTACCGCTGGCCGAGATGCTCTTGTGGTATCGGACGCGCTTGCCGATGGCATAATCGGTCGGACGGGCCGCGACAAAGACACCGGCGCCGCGACGGGCATGCACCAGACCTTGTTCCGCCAGATCCGACAACGCGCGCCGTACCGTATGGCGGTTGACCCCGTGTTTTGCGGCCAGTTGTGCCTCGGTCGGCAGCCGGTCGCCGGTGTTGTACCGACCTTCCGCAATGTCAGATGTCAGGTTCAGGGCGATGCTTTTCCAGACAGGTGTTTTTCTCATGTCATCAAATCTTCACAAGGTTGCGGATTGCCAGCTACAGCAGCGGGATGTAGTATTTGTCTAGTTGTATAGATCACGTAGACAACCCGGCCAAGAGGCTTTGATGACAGATCAATCATATAATTCTAAGGCAACGCGACAGGACTGGATGGGCCTGCTGGCGCGTGCGCCTGAAAGCGCGCTGATGCCCCTTTGGGACAAGTACGAATTACGCCCGAATTTTGAATGGCTGCGCAGCCCCGAAGTGGGCGGCGTCATGGTGCGCGGGCGCACTGGTGGCACTGGCGCTCGGTTCAACCTTGGCGAAATGACCGTCACGCGGTGTTCTCTGGTGCTGCAGGATGGAACGGTTGGGCATGGATACGTGCAGGGCCGGTCCAAGCCCAAGGCCCAGGCGGCCGCGTTGATTGATGCCTTGATGCAGACCTCGGCTGCGGGTGCGGTTCATGACCAAGTGATCGCGCCGCTCAAGGGTCAGATGCAGTCCGCCAGAACAGATCGCGCCTCCAAAGCCGCAGCGACGAAGGTTGAGTTTTTCACCATGGTAAGGGGAGAGGACACATGACGGCGCAGACCCAATTTTCCGGGGGTTTTCAGAATGCACCGGTCCAGGCCGCGCATGCATTCCGCGCCGCCATGACCGTAATGGCCCGACCCGGAGAAATCCGTGACCTGAAGGGTTCGCAACCGCCAAAGCCCCTGTCGACCGCAGCAGGAACCTTGCTGCTGACTTTGTGTGACCCCGAGACAAAGGTCCACCTGGCGGGTGCGTTCAACACCAATGCAGTACGCGAGTGGCTGACCTTTCACACAGGTGCGCCCATTTCACAGGCTACCGTCGCAGATTTCGCCGTAGGGAGTTGGGCCGAGCTCAGCCCACTGGGATCATTTCGTATCGGTACCGCAGAATACCCAGATCGCTCGGCCACCTTGATTGTTGAATGTGACGCGCTGCAACAAGCAGGTGCTATTCTAAGTGGTCCGGGGATCAAAGACACTGCGCGGCTATCCTTACCGGACGCCCCGGCATTGCAGGCCAACGCGGCTTTGTACCCGTTTGGATGTGACTTCTTTTTTACCTGCGGCGACCGGGTGGCGGCCCTGCCTCGCAGTACCCAAATCAGTGTGGAGGCCTAGGCAATGTATGTTGCAGTCAAGGGTGGCGAGACGGCCATCGAAAACGCACATGCCTGGTTGGCGGAAGAAAGACGCGGCGCAACCGACATTGACGAACTGAGCATCGCCCAAATCCGGGAACAGCTGGGTCTGGCGGTCAATCGGGTGATGGCCGAGGGGTCCTTGTACGACCCCGATTTGGCGGCCCTGGCCATCAAGCAGTCGCGCGGTGATTTGATCGAAGCGATCTTTCTGATCCGAGCCTACCGGACGACATTGCCGCGATTTGGCTATTCGAACCCCGTCAAGACTGATGAGATGGCGTGTGATCGCCGGATTTCGGCCACGTTCAAGGATGCGCCGGGCGGGCAGGTGCTGGGGCCAACCTTTGATTACACACACCGCTTGCTGGACTTCAAACTGGCCGCAGAAGGTGAGGTTCCGGCTGCGCCTACGGCGCAACCCCGCACCGAGGCGACGCCGCATATCACTGAGTTCCTGAAGGGCGAGGACATCATTCAGGATGAACCCGCCAGTGACACCACCCCGGGTGATCTGACCCGCGAACCGATGGAGTTTCCGTCGAACCGCCCCCTGCGTCTGCAATCCCTGACCCGCGGGGATGAGGGGTTTGTACTGGGCATGGCCTATTCAACGCAACGCGGTTACGCCCGTAACCACGCATTCGTCGGTGAGTTGCGGATCGGTAAGGTCGCAGTGGAAATGGACATCCCGGAACTGGGTTTCGCCATCGACATCGGCGAAATCGAATTGACCGAATGCGAGACGGTGAACCAGTTCAAAGGTTCCAAGACGGAACCCCCGCAATTCACCCGTGGCTATGGTTTGGTGTTTGGTCAGTCTGAACGGAAATCCATCGCGATGGCTTTGGTGGATCGCGCCCTGCGTTGGGAAGAGTTGGGCGAAGACAATCTGGGCGCACCCGCGCAGGACGAGGAATTCGTGCTCAGCCACGCGGACAACATTCAGGCGACGGGTTTCCTCGAGCATATCAAGCTGCCGCACTACGTGGATTTCCAGTCCGAGCTGGAACTGGTTCGCAAACTACGACGCGAAGCCGAAGAACGGATGCAGCCGAAAGAAGCTGCGGAATGAAGGTCGAGCCAAAGGAAAGGGGGCATCAATGAACTGGATAGCGCCCGCATATGCGCGGCGACAAGCCAAGCTGGGGATTTTACCAACCTGCCTTATTGGCGTCGCAGGTTTCTACCGGGTGGCGAGTCCGTGCGCGCGCCAACCGAACTCCATTCGCCATTTGGATCCCTCTTTTGCGCACGACGTCGTCGCTTCGCATGACGAGAGTGAAAGAAAAGATACACCAATAGCGCCAATAACAATGCGCCCAACAGAAATACGTCCACAAAAACACCAAAAACAAAGTGATACATCAAAATGAATGAGTATAACTTCGCATATTTGGACGAACAAACCAAGCGAATGATCCGGCGCGCCATTCTGAAAGGTCTGGCTGTGCCCGGTTATCAGGTGCCATTCGCCAGCCGTGAAATGCCGATGCCATATGGCTGGGGCACCGGTGGCGTGCAGGTTTCAGCTGCTACATTGACGCCCGAGGACACGTTTAAAGTGATCGATCAGGGTGCCGATGACACCACCAACGCCGTGTCGATCCGCAAGTTTTTTGAGAACACGGCAGGTGTGGAAACGACCGAGGAAACCGAAAAGGCCACAGTCATCCAGACCCGCCACCGCATCCCCGAGGCGAAGCTGCGCAAGGACCAGATCATCGTTTATCAGGTGCCGATCCCGGAACCTCTGCGCTTTCTGGAACCGCGTGAGACCGAGACCCGCAAGATGCACAGCCTCGAAGAATATGGGCTGATGCATGTGAAGCTTTACGAGGACATCAGCCAGCACGGGGCGATTTCGACCGCATATGCCTATCCGGTGAAAGTGTCGGACCGCTACGTGATGGATCCGTCGCCGATCCCGAAATTCGACAATCCAAAACTTGAGATGGACGCGATCCAGCTGTTTGGTGCGGGACGTGAACAGCGGATTTACGCGGTTCCGCCGCATACCAAGGTCGTCAGTCTGGATTTCGAGGATTACCCGTTTGAGGCCACCAAGGCCGATCACCCATGCGATCTTTGTGGGGCAGAGGATAGCTATCTCGACGAAGTGATCATGGATGATGCAGGCAACCGGATGTTCGTCTGTTCCGACACCGATTATTGCCGGTCACGCCGCGAAGCGGGCCACAAGGGCCGATTGGCCGAGGAGAATGCGGCATGACCCCCTTATTGCAGGTCAAAGGCATCGAAAAGCGCTATGGCGCGCGGATCGGGTGCTCGGATGTGAGTTTTGATCTCTTCCCTGGAGAAGTAATGGGGATCGTGGGTGAAAGCGGATCGGGCAAGTCGACGCTGTTGAATTGCATGGCCGGTCATCTGGAACCCGATGCGGGGCAGGTGATTTTTGACACACGCGCTGATGGTCCAGTGGATACGGTCACCATGTCCGAACCGGAACGTCGGATGCTAAGCCGTACGGACTGGGCCTTTGTACATCAGCATGCGCGCGATGGCCTGCGGATGTCGGTCAGTGCTGGCGGCAATATTGGTGAGCGTCTGATGGCGGTGGGGGATCGCCACTATGGCGACATCCGGGACCGTGCGATCGACTGGCTGGGCCGGGTTGAGATTGAGGAATCTCGTGTGGATGACCGTCCGTCCGCCTTTTCTGGCGGGATGCAGCAGCGATTGCAGATTGCCCGCAATCTGGTCACAGGGCCGCGCCTCGTGTTCATGGATGAACCAACGGGCGGGCTGGATGTTTCCGTTCAGGCGCGTCTGCTGGATCTGCTGCGCGGGTTGGTGCGTGAGATGGGGTTGAGCGCGATCATCGTCACCCATGACCTCGCCGTCGTGCGCCTGCTGGCGGATCGACTGATGGTGATGAAAAGCGGTCAAGTGGTTGAGGCCGGGTTGACCGATCAGGTTCTGGACGATCCGCAACATGCCTACACGCAGTTGCTCGTGTCCAGCGTTCTGCAGGTTTGAGTATTTGGAAAAAGATGAAGTGCTATGATTGAGCTTATCAATGTCAGCAAGAGCTTTACCCTGCACAATCAGGGTAGTGCCGTAATTCCGGTGATGCAGGGTGCATCTCTGAATGTCGCCGCAGGTGAATGCGTCGCCCTGACCGGGGCTTCAGGCGCAGGGAAATCAACACTGATGCGGGTGGTCTATGGAAATTATCTGGCCGCATCAGGCCGGGTCCTTGTCGGTGGTCTGGACGTCGCCAAGGCCGAACCGCGCGAAATTCTGGCTTTGCGGCGCGAGACGCTCGGCTATGTCAGTCAGTTTTTGCGCGTGGTCCCCAGGGTTCCGACGGTTGAGGTGGTGGCCGAACCGCTGTTGGCCGTCGGATGTGCCCGGCAGGCAGCGCTGGATAAGGCGGCGGGTTTGTTGGGGCGGTTGAACATTCCCGAAAGACTGTGGAGCCTGAGCCCGACCACTTTTTCGGGTGGTGAGCAGCAACGGGTGAACATCGCACGTGGATTTGCGCATGATTACCCTGCGATGCTGTTGGACGAACCGACTGCCTCACTGGATGCGCAAAATCGCGAAACGGTGCTGTCTTTGATCGAAGAGGCCAAAGCACGCGGCGCGGCGATTGTTGGCATTTTCCACGATATCGAAGCGCGCAGCCGGGTCTGTGATCGCGAGATCAACTTGTCTGAATTCACCCCGGGGATGGTCGCGTGAGCCTTGCGCCGGTCATAGCCGTTGTTGGTCCGTCAGGTGTCGGCAAAGACAGCGTCATGGAGGCGTTGGTCGCGGCGTCGCCAGGTATCCTGCGGGTTCGCCGGGTGATAACCCGCCCCGAAGGCGAAGAAGGCGAAGATTTTGATCGCGTTTCGATTGAAATCTTCGAGCAGATGGTGCTGGACGGAGCCTTTGCGTTGCACTGGAACGCGCATGGGCTGCACTACGGCATCCCGATTGAAATCGAAGACCAACGGCAAACGGCGAATGCGCTGTTGGTCAATCTATCCCGTTCGGTTTTGTTGAACGCGCAGGTGGTTTTTGGCGACCTGATCGTGATTTCGCTGACAGCGGACCCTGAGGTGCTGGCGCAGCGCCTCTTTGTACGCGGGCGGGAAAGCACCTCTGATCAGGCGCGTCGTTTGGGACGGGCTGGTATGCCCTTGCCCGACGGGCTGAACCGCGTGATCGAAATTGATAACTCCGGGCCGCTGGAAGTCACGATTGATGCGATCCTTGCCGGGCTTCAACCGGAAAGGGCGTAGCGATGAATCAGATGAAACCTCCCATCTTCGGCTTCGCCCATAAGCGCCAGATCCTTGATCTGACAGGGGGCGGGCAGCAGGGGAACCAGATGGTTCTCCAATACGACCTGCACGGTTTTCAGCGTTGGTTTGTCCAGTTTTCCGCTGAGGGTGATGTGAAAGCGAAACGTGTCCAACACGTAAGGGTAACCCCAACGCAGCAGGTTGGCGTCCTGTTTCGGCGTCAGACCCGAGGCACGTCGGCGGTCCAGTTCCGCGGCGGACGCGGGGGCGCGAAAGCTGTCAAGTTCGCGGACGCAAGCCGCTGCAAGCGCGTTCAGCGAGTCGGTATTACCTACCGGCCGCAGGGCCAGAAAACGACCCAGCCGGGCGATCTCGAACCCGTCCAGCGTGACGGGCGGTTGCGTTCCGGCCAACCGTTTGCAGGCATCTTGCAAGTCGGTCAGAGATTGCCCCTTGTTCAGGCGAAACGGCGGCTTCAACGTCGCGTGAAGACCGTATTTGCGCGGAACATCGGTCGAGGCTGCGACGTCCACGCCGTCAATGACAGGATGCGCAACTTCAGTTCCGGCTTCCATGTCCCAGCCCAACCATTGGGTCGCAAAGATTGTCCATTCGGCCTGAGCCGGTGGCGCAAAATAGATCGCGTATCGCGTGAATGTCACATTGGCCTCCTATGCGTGGCCTTTCCAATAGCTCAAACCTTGTGAAGTTCAGATGACAGAAGAAATGATACTTGCCAATGCCACGCTTGTTCTTCCCGATGAGACGGTTGTGGGCAGCCTTCGGATTGTGGGGGATACGATTGCTGAGGTCGCGACCGGCGCAACTGTTCCCGCTGGCGCAATTGACTGCGAAGGGGATTATGTCTGCCCTGGTCTGGTCGAACTTCACACGGACAACCTTGAGCGCCACATCCAGCCGCGGCCCAAGGTCGACTGGCCTCATGCAGCCGCTATTCTGGCCCATGATGCCGAACTGGCCAGTACCGGGATCACGACCGTGTTCGACGCGATGCGGATAGGCTCGATCCCGTCCGGGCAACGCTATGTCAAATACGCGCGCGGTCTGTCGCGTGAACTGTGGCAATTGCGGGAACAGGATGCGCTGAAGATCAGCCATTTTCTGCATTTGCGGGCCGAGGTCTGCTCGGAAACCCTGGCCGAAGAATTAAACGAATTTGGGCCCGAAGACCGTGTTGGCCTAGTCTCACTCATGGACCACACGCCCGGACAACGGCAGTTCCGCGATTTGTCGAAACTGGAAGCGTATCTGAAAGGCAAGCTGGGGCTGGAGGGCGATGGATTTCTGCAACATGTGGCCGACCTTAAGGCGATGCGCGACCGCTATGGTGATCTGCACGAGGTTGAGACGGTAAAAGCAGCCAAACGGTTTGGTGCGATGCTGGCCAGCCATGATGACACGACGGACGAACAGGTGCGCGTATCGGCCGGTCACGGGATCACCCTTGCCGAGTTCCCGACTACGGTCGAGGCTGCGCAGTCCTGTCATGATCATGGTATCAAGGTGATGATGGGCGCACCCAATGTGATCCGAGGCGGGTCGCATTCCGGCAATGTCGCTGCGCATGAATTGGCGCAGCTGGGTCATCTCGACATACTGTCCTCGGACTATGTGCCATCCGCATTGTTGCTGTCTGCTGTGAAACTGGGCGAGATGTGGGGTGATTTTGCCCGCGGATTGAAAACCGTGACAAAGACACCGGCAGAGGTCGTTGGGCTGGATGATCGTGGTGAGCTGCGGGCGGGCACCCGGGCGGACGTCATCCGGTTCCAGATGCGCGAAGGAACCCCTGCATTGAATGGTGTTTGGTCGCGCGGACGACGCGTGGCCTGATCAGGCCCTGTAGAACAAGTATCGGTCCGGCGCGATGGTGTCCGGGCCGCTTATCTGTTCAAAGCCAACCAAAGGTTGGCCCGAGATTAGCAGACCACCGGGCAACATCACCTGCGCAATCAGTGGGCTAAGGCGCGCCGCTTCGGCAACGTCCTCTTCCTTGACACCCCGCCCGAAATCGTAGTGACCGAAAGCGATCCTGGGTCCACCTTCTGCCAGCTTCTGCAGCATCGGCTCGGCCTCACCCTGCAAAAAATCTTCCGCTGGCGGTGTGCTGGACGGATGGCACTGCAGCACGCGGTCCATGACCCAGATCCTCCGATCCGGCAGAATTTCCCGCAGGTGATCATAAGTGCGCCCGTTTCCAAGGCCCATATCCAGCACGTCGCCTGCCATACCCGAGATCTGATCTACCGCCCAATTCAAACCGTCACGTTGTGCGGTCAGGCGGCGCAGCATGGAATCCAGTCGGCTCATTCAGATCTCCGTTTTCAATCGGCTTGGGGGGCTGACCAGACAAAGCCCGGCCCGTTCAGCAGCCGGTTTAGCAGGTCGTGGGTAAAGGCCCAGATGTCCTCATCATGAACCAGATGGTGGGTCAAGATGCCAAAGGGCTCGGTGTTGTCTGCGCGACCTTCGCGGCGATTTTGCAGCAGCTGAGTGGTCTTTGTGATCAACATGTCCGGGTCGGCCAGTCCGCGTGATCCGCGCCAGTCTATTGGATCCAGATGCGTGTTGATCTGAGCCAATCCGGGCGCTGCCTGCGGGCTGGACCGTGGCGTGGCGGTCGATAAGATGCGATACCCCGCTGCGGGCAATTCCTGCACCACCTCTGGCGCTATGCGGTTCCATGGCGGCACGAACATCGGGCACAATTGATCTGCAAACAGGGTGCGCAGCCGCGATATCCCCGAGCCGATATCCCCAGTGATATCGTCCATGGGCCGGTGCAGGCGGAATTCGGATTTCTTTTCATCCGGTGGTGCTTGGTTCTGATGGGCCCAACCGTGCACGACCGGGATCAGGTTTGGCTGGGCAGTTACATACTCGATCAGCGTGTCTTGGACATCACGGGGGATGATGGCCAGATGAACAGGCACCCCAAGGTGGTCTGACATCGCGGTCAAGCGATCAAGCTGCGGCGTTGTGGAAACCGCATCATCGTCGCGCCACCACAAAGGCAGCGCCAGTTCTTGTTGACGCCAGAGTTCCAGCTCATCCGTCAAAACGCGCCAGTCGACACTCATCCGCGGCGCTCCAAAAGTTCTTTGGCGATTCGTACGGATTGCGCAGCGCCGTCGAACCCCTGATCTGAGACCGGACGAGGTTCCGATGAAATCACACGGCCCACGGCATGGGCCAGCAGATCTCCGTTCAAATCTTTGCTTGGGATGACATCTATGGCTGGCATTTCCGCAAGGGTGCGGGCGCGCAGGCTCTGCTCGACCTCATTTCCATCATCAAATGGAATGAACACGGCAGGGGTTCCTGCTTGCAGAATATCCAATGCTGTATTGTAGCCACACATGCTGACCGAAGCCGCCGCGTGGGGCAGCATCTGGCGAAAATCGGGCCGCACCGCTTCCAGAGTGACAGGGGCGCCCTCCACATGCTTCCGCAATTCTGCAATGCGCGCCTTTGCGTCTTGCCCGCCGACCAACAGGCGCCAGCGCCTGTTCGGCATCTTTCGGGCGGCCTCGATGGCCGCGCGAAAGATCGGTTGCCCAACCGAACCGCCGCCTGCGCTGACAAGCACTTCGCCTTTGCCGATTGCATCCTTGTGCGGTATTGGGGCCAGTGGAGCCACGAAACCCGTGTAAAACAGGCGGCCCTCCAGCAGCTCAGACACAGGCCAACTGACGTTCAAGGGCACAACGTTCTGATCCGAATGGACAAGGATGCCGTCGTAATGCTCTGCGACAATCTGCTCTGCCCGCTCGGCCTTTGAGGGTTTTGAGGGCGGCGCCAGAATGTCCCGGATCGATCCCAGAATTATCGGGCGCGGGTGCATATCACGGGCCGCCTCTAGCGCGGCCGAAAATTCACCTGTCAGGGATCGGCGGCCAAACGGATAAAGCTCGGTGATCAAAACATCCGGTGCAAAGCTGCGAATTGCTTCAACCAGAGCAGTTTTGCGCGCCGCGAAAAACCCGACATCCGCTACCGTTCCGGCTTGTGTCAAAAGGCGGGTGAAATCAGTGCCATCCGAGCGCAAAGGGGGCAGGCCCAACAGCGTCATTCCGGCCGTGTCCAACTGAGGAGCGGGCATCCCACCAGAGACCACGAAGGTATCATGCCCATCCGCGACAAAGGCACGGCCCAGCGTCAACGCGCGGCTCAGGTGCCCGGTGCCCAACAGGTGGGTGACAACAATCATGACTTTCATTCGCGGGGGCCTTGTCGCAGCAGTCGAACTGGTTCGGGTTGCGGCTGAAAACTATCCAGATCAATGACATAAAGTCGGTTGCGCTTGATCTTGAACGGGGCGGTGCCGTCAAAGTTCCATCCCCAGGCCGAGGCCAGAATGACGCGCATGATCCCGATGTGACACACGGCGACGGTGTCGCCCTGCAATCCGTCCAGCCAGGGTTGCAATCGCGCCCGCACGTCCGCCGGGCTTTCGCCGTTTGGTGGGCAATAGTCCCAACCCCAATCCTCGATATGGCGATATCCGCTGTCGTCGTCTGCAATCAGGTCGACGCCGCGCTTTCCTTCCCAGTCGCCCCAGTTCATCTCGGTCAGGGCTTCGGACACCATGGGCTCTCGCCCCGCGACCAATGCGGCGGTTTCGCTGGCGCGCTGCAGGGGGCTGGACCAGAGCGCTGCCTTGTTCCATGACTCTGGCAATTCATATCCGGCCAGTTCGGTGCGCGCGTCATCGTCCAGCGGGATGTCACTGCGGCCCTGAATACGGCCAGCGCGGTTCCAATGGGTGTGGCCGTGGCGCAAAAGAGCAAGTTGGCTCATGCGGTGCCTCCGATCAAAGGCCGCGCAGCCTGCCAGAACCGTTCGGTTGCTGCGGGCATCAGGTGGCGGTTGGACACGTATTCCCGGGCTGTCGTACCAAGCGAACGGCGCAGGGCAGGGTCTCCAAGCAGCGTCTGTAGCCTGGCGGCAAGCGCTTCGGGTCCTGCTTCGACCTCGGGGTAGTCGGCCGGCGCCAGAACATCGCGGACACCGGGCCTGTTCTGCGCAACAACCGGAACTCCGCTGGCCTGAGCCTCAAGGTAAATCATGCCAAATGCCTCATTCACGCCGGGCCACACCAAGATGGACGCATTTGCGTATAAGTTTTGCAGGGCGTCACGATCCAGTTGCCCCAGAAACCGGACCTTGGAGCCAAACGGTGTCATAAGGTCTTCGATCTCAGCCCGCGCAGGTCCATCCCCTGCAATATCCAAAGCCCAATCCCCGTTCAAATGCGACAGCGCCTGCGCCAGCAGTTGGTACGACGCCAGTTTGTCACCATGCCGCATCATTCCCACCGTCAGCATCGGCCCGTCACATGAGGAAGCGGGCGGCAGGCTCGAGATTGGCAAAAAGGGCGGCAATTCGACCAGACGCTGATCCTCGAATTTTTCACGTTCCAGCGTGATTAGATCGTTGGCCGTGTGGTAAAAAATGACGTTCGCCGCGTCGCAGGCATCATGTGCGGCTTGCGCAAAGCCGGACCATGGGCCGCGTAACCTGCTGGTCGCACGGGTACTTTCCAATTGCACATAGGGGATGCCCCGAGCGGCGCACACTTTAGGGCCCAGCAGATCGGGGGCCTTGTAGTAGTTGTGATACGTCACCCACAAATCCGTGTCGTGGGTCATGTCCGCGATCAGTCGCCGGGCTTCGGCATCGGCGTCAGAACAGAGACGTTGTTGAACCGCCGGATCGCCCGTTTTGTCGTAAATGCGCAAGTCCGATACGAGATCGACCTCGTCGCCCTGCGCCCCGATCGCCCTGATCAGATTGCGCGCCATTTCCCTGTCACCCGATGGCACCGGGCTGTCCGGAGATTTCATCGGTGAGAAAAAGGCGACGCGGGCCATCAGTCTTTGCCCGCGCCCAATGCGCTGAGCCGTTTGGACAACAGGGCAATGCCGGGGTCCATGCGGAACTCGGCAATCAGGCGGGAATAGGCAGCGTTGGCCATAGATGCAGTACGCTCAGGAGCGGCGGCCATTTCGGTGATCGCGCTGGCAAGTGCGGACGGGTTGTCGTCGGACAAAACGCCATGCGTTCCGGTTTTTATGAATTCCGGAATGGCGGAAACCGGTGTCGACAGGATCGGCAACAGTTGAGACGCAGCCTCCATCAGAACATTTGGCAACCCGTCGCGATCTCCGTCAGCCGCGATCCGGCTGGGCAACACGAACAGATCAGAGCCGCGCATCGCCTCGATCACTTCGGGCTGGTCACAGGCGCCCTTCCAGGTGATCCGGTCCGCGATACCTTGGGCCTCAGCCCGTTCGCGCAGCGCATCACCAAGCGCACCGCCACCAATATGTGTCCAGTGCCAGTCCAGCGAATTGGGTAGCGTGGCGAACGCATCGATCAGGCGATCAAAGCCCTTTTTCTCGACCAGACGACCGACTGAGAGCATGTGAAACCGCCCATCCGGTGCCCGAGCTGCGCGGGTCGGTGGGTCGGGAAAACGGTTCAGGTCCAAGCCATGATAGATCAGATCGACCCGCGCCGGATCATCGGCCAAACTGCGCAAGTGTTCCGCCCCAATGGCAGTACAGGTTGCGCCAAAAGCGGCCCCATGCGTGCTGGCCTGCAGTTTTTCGGCTTTCTCCCAATCGGGTGACGTCCAGATGTCTTTGGCGTGTGCCGAAAAGCTCCAGGGCAGGCCGCGCATGATGGCGGCGTAGCGTGCGACCGACGACGGCGTGTGCATGAAATGCGCATACATCACCTGCGTTTCCCCGGGCAACTCGGCGGCCAGAACACAGGCCTGCCCGAAACGCCGGATGCGGTTCTGTGTCGGGTCGCGCCGCAGATCAGAGCGCCAGACCTTATAAGCCTCGGTATAGCCGGGCAGGGTCTGCGCGATGTGGCGCGCGGCCCAAACGCGATCAGGTTCTTCATACAGGTACTCGGGCAGGTAGTGGACTTGTCCCTTGAACCGATCATGCAGTGGATGACGTTTGGTGTCGGTCGGGTGGCGCAGGGACCAGATGTCAAAGCTGTGGCCTGCGTCCTGCAAGGCGACCAGTTCCTGTGCGATAAACGTCTCGGAAAGGCGCGGCCATCCTTTGACCAGCACCGCGAGCTTGGGTTTTCCTGAAGTCATCCGGTGGCTCGTTCCCGTTCCCCACCAAGCAGCGCGTCCACGCGGCTTGTGACATAGTCCAGACCATCCAGCAGGCCGTCGCGGATTGCCTGAGAAGGCAAGGGCTGATCGGGCAGATTGCGAATAGCCTCAATCATCGCGTCCGCCGTTAACCCGTCACGGTTTTCGTCCAGCATTCTGACAAGTCCCAGACCTTCGGCGCGTGAGGCGCGGATCCACTGTTCCAGCCGCGGTGTCGTGCGTGGAACGATGACGGCGCGTTTGTCGAACGAGAGCACCTCGCAGAACGTATTGTAACCGCCCATGCAGACCACACCTGCAGCGCCGGCAAACAGCGTTTCGATCTGCGATTCAAAGCCAACAGCCGTGACCCGACCATTCAGCGCAGCAACGCGGGTCTCGAAATCGTCCCGCAGCTCGCCCGACAGGAAGGGGCCGTAGACAAGGACAGCGCGTGGTGACAGGTTGGAGTCTTTTTCGTAGGCGCACAAAACTTGGTTCACCATAGCCTTGCCGTCGCCGCCGCCTCCCGGCGTAATCAGGATGTAGGGCTGTTCAGGCGGATCGCCTATCGGCCCGAGATCGCGGCGCAGATAACCAGTCCAATGGATACGCGACTGCGCGGCAGCGCTGAGCGGCAGGCCCTCGGTCGGATCATAGATTGAGCGCAGTCCGTACACCCAGATTTCGTCGTAGAACCTTTCGGTCGCCGCAATGGCTTCTTTCCGCTCCCACTCGGCGGCCAACACTTCGGGTTCATCCAAAACGTCACGCAGGCCCAGGACCATTTTGGTGCGGCGGTACCGCAGCAAATTTTCTAGGGTGGGTAACAGCTCGCTGCGGAAACCAGTTGGTTCCTTGTCGACGATAAGGACGTCAGGATCGAATTGCTGAACCGCCGTCTGGATAAGACCCGCCCGCAGCTCAGTCACTTCCTCGATGCCCATTCCAATTGTCTGGGATGCATAAGATCCATCGGCGCGTTTGGTCACTCCTGGCAAACGCACGTGGTCGACGCGACGCGGAAAGGTGAACCGCCCGGCCACGGGTGACCCGGTCAGGATCAGCGCTGATGCCGATGGGTCAGCCTGCGTCATCGCACCAGCCAGTGCACGGGATCGGCGCAAGTGACCCAACCCGAACGTATCGTGGCTGTAGAACAAGATGCGCGGCGCACGGCCGGTTGTATCGTTTTGTCTTCCTAGGCTCATGCCTTTGCCCAATTCAGTGTTCTGGTGCAACTCCGCGCGCTTGCACCCGTATCGTATATATTTTTTTTAGCCGCGTGCAAAATCACTGATCCTACCAGTCGTTACCGGCTTGTTTCGATTTTAGCCGTGGGTTTCGCATCTGCGCCCTGTTCTATATCAAATTTCCTGCCCATCCGTCATGATGGCAGCGTCAGGTTGGTCATATTCAGTTTTTTCCGGGTTGCAAACACTTCTGTTCACAGCATGGTGCGGGGAACACGGCTTGATACGATGTTGAGGCTGCGGGGGTTGAATATTTGAACCCGCCACCGGGCTTCGATAACCTGTGTTACGAATGGCGAACTGGAAAAATATCCGATGACACGAACATTGCTGGCTGGGTTAACGGTTGTAATCTGGTCCCTTACTCTGGCGCTGGTCACCGGTGCAGTTGCGCAGACCTCTCTGATACCGGGGTATCCCTCAGCCGGCGGCAGCAGCTCGGAAACAGCCAGCGACAGCGATCTGGCTACGGCGATCCGCTCCGCGACCGAAGCCGGGGCCAGTGTGATCGTCATCGACAGCGCCGGGCAAATCGTGTCTTCCGGCCAGCAAAACAGTGTCACCCCCGAGGCTGTACCCGGGGATCCGATGGGCGATGGTTCGCAGCTTATGAAAGCGCAGGAGCGGTTTTCGAAGTTTCGCGACTCGATGAATTCACGGCTTCAGGCGCTGCCTTATTCGATCTTCGAGGTGCAATACATCCTGCGTCAGACCAGCCCGGATGGCCGAATACAGACCTACGTCGAGGTCCTGTTCTGGAACGTTCTTTTCCTTTTGATCGGACGATGGTTGTCGATTGAAATCTACGGAAAGCGTATCGCAAAGCGAATCGTCGTCGCGCGATCCAAGGAAGATCCGCAAGGCTATCGCGAGAAGATGCCGTTTTTGGTGTTCCGGTTCCTGATGGGGATAGGCGCCACGATTTTTGCCATGGTGATGGCGCTTATCGTCGGTTTCGTGTTTTTCGGCGAGGCTGAGGACATCTCGATCCAGTTCACGGTCACAGCAATTTTTACCGCCTTCTTCCTGTCGCGTACGGTGTCTGATCTGTGGCGCATGGTTCTATCCCCGTATCTGAGCCAATATCGCTTGCCGCCTTTCTCGGATCGTGACGCAAAACGCCTGTATATCTGGGCTTCGGCGCTGGCGACCTACGACATTACCGTGGTGCTTTTTGCCACTTGGGTCGCTGATTTTGGGCTGAACTATAACGTCTACGCCTTGGTCTATGGCGGCCTGACCATGTTTGGTGCGATCGGCAATGTCCTGATGATCCTGTTCAACGCCCGCGCCATCTCGAACGCTATCCGCGGCGGGCGATCACCGGATCAGGTGTCGTGGATTCTGCGCCTAATCTCGTTCGCATGGGCGCCGGTGCTGATCCTTTACATGGTGTTCAGCTGGTTCAAACTGGCCGTCGACCTGGTGCTGGAAAATCAAAACTCGATCCCAATCGTAGCCAGCAGCTATGCTATCTTTATGTCGGTCGTGGTTGCCTATGGGGCCATGAACTATCTTCTGGAACGGTATTTCAATCGCAACAACCAGCTTGACGCAATGAATGCCGATGCTGATGAGGCGGATGCCGAGGTTGAAGTGATCGAAACGCCGCAGGCCGAGATGCGCAAGCACTCGATCTTGACCTACGAAGATCTGGCGCGGCGGGTTGCCGGTATTCTGGCTTTTGTCGTCGGTCTATATGCGCTGGTGGTCATCTGGAATCCGGATGCCAGCTGGAGCGAGGACCTGCCGATCGAGCGGGCGCTGGACGTGATGGTGATCCTCTTCATGGGTTACATCCTGTTCCATTTCTTCCGCATTGGGATCGACTCGAAGATCGCGCAGGAGATTGACGACGGCGGTGGTGAGGCTGAGCTGGGCGATGAAGGCGGAGAAGGTGGGCAAAGCCGCCTTGCAACATTGTTGCCCTTGTTCCGCGGGGCCATTCTGGCCGTAGTTGTTGTGACCATAGCGCTGATTGCCCTGATGGAATTGGGTATCAATGTCAGTCCGCTATTCGCGGGTGCTGGTGTCGTGGGCCTGGCCGTGGGCTTTGGGTCGCAGACATTGGTCCGCGATATCTTTTCGGGGGCGTTCTTCCTGATGGATGACGCATTCCGCAAGGGTGAATATATCGACATCGGCGACGTGAAGGGGACGGTCGAAAAGATCTCGGTCCGGTCGTTTCAGCTGCGTCACCATCTGGGCGCGCTGAACACCATCCCCTTTGGTGAGATCAAGGTTCTGACCAACTATTCCCGCGACTGGGTGATCATGAAACTGCCGTTACGGGTGACGTATGACACCGATGTCGAGAAGGTGCGTAAGTTGATCAAAAAGTTGGGTCAAGAGTTGTTGAGCGACCCGGTGATCGGCGACAACTTTATCCAACCGCTGAAGTCGCAAGGCGTGATCGAAATGCAGGACTCTGCGATGATCATTCGGGTCAAGTTCATGACCAAGCCGGGGGATCAATGGTTGGTGCGCAAGAAAGTCTATCAGGACATCCGCGAATTGTTCGCCCGCGAAGGCATCAAGTTCGCACACCGTGAGGTCACTGTGCGCCTGGCCGAGGGCAAGGACCCCGAGGATCTGACGCCCAAACAGCGCGAAGCTGTGACGGGTGCGGTGCAGGCGGCGATTGACGAGGATTACCTGGACGATATCGGTCCGGGTGGGGACGATCGCTGAGGAGGTCTCCCGCCCCTTTGGGTGACGTCTCTGGCAAGACGAGACCCAAAGCGTTGGGCCGGGCCGCGCGTACCGCGTGGCGATTGGCTCAGGTGATGGCCGTGGCCCAGACCGGAGCCGACGTGCCTAGTTTAGGTGCAGGCTTGTCCCAGAACATCTTGGCGTCGCCAACGGTCAGAGCGGGTTTCAGGCGGTGACCGGAGCCCCAGCCTGATTCTTCTAGAGCTTGGCTGTAGTCTGACGGACTGGCGCCGGTGATGACCTCTTTCGTGTCGGACTTGCCGAGAATGGCCAACAACTCGGCCGTGCGTGCGAGAGAGAGTTGACCCAGCATGATCGCGTTCCCCGCGGCGGCCTCGGCCAAGGCGGACAGCACGGCGGCGGCCATCAGATAGCCGGTTGCATGATCCAGCGCCTGAACCGGCAATGGTGTTGGTTTATCCGCATTTGCCCAGTCACGGCCTGCATCCGCTATACCCGCGCTCATTTGAACGAGGCTGTCGAACCCGCGCCGCGCGGCCCATGGGCCTTGCCAGCCATAAGCGTCTAATGTGACTTCGACCCGGTTTGGGGCCAATTCATCGCGCTTGGCCCTTGTCAGGCCGAGCGCATCCAAAGCACCGGGGCGATACCCGTGGACGAACACATCGGCCTGAGAAAATAACTCTTGCAGCTTTTCCAAACCAGACGGCGATTTCAGATCGAGGTAAGTGCAGGATTTACCCAATGAGATGTCGGGTATGACACCGGGCTCGTCCCAACCGAGCGGGTCGACACGCAGAACGTCAGCACCAAAACCGGCGAGGGTTCGCGTTGAAACCGGCCCAGCCAGCACGCGCGTCAGGTCGAGGACGCGCAGCCCTGCCAAAGGGCGCTCAGCCGTGGCCTCGGATCGATCTCGTAGTTTGATCTGTCGCGGGCTGTGCCAACCGATCAGTGGATCGCGGGACACGGCCCGACCTTGCGGATGCTCTAACCACACTGCCCGGCTGCGCATGGCTGCGGAAACGCCACCCTGGGCCACGATTGCCGATTCCAGCTCGCTGGCGGACCATCGCCGCACCGCCTGAGAGACCGCGTCCCGATCTGCTTTGACTTCAAGAACTTTTAGTGCCGCCGCCCGGTGGCGAGGCAGGTTGGTGTGCAGCCTGATCCAACCATCTGCAGTCTGGTAATCCCCCGCGACCGCATCCCAGAGACTAGGCATCTCCCAACCATTGGGCTTGAAGGAATATTGATACCAAAGCGAGGCCAGCCGGTGATCCACAGACACATCCGGCGCACTGGGCGACAGGTTCAGCGCCGTCATCAGACGAGCCAGTTCCTGACCCACCGCGCCAAATGTTGCTGTCGCCAGTTCAGATACCGCGTAGACGCTGGACCAAGCCCCGGTGCCCGTTTTGCGGTATCCGTCGGTTGCAGGAAGGGCTGAAATCAAGCTCATTGCTGGTATGGATCCAGACTGTCACGCAGCCCGTCACCCAGGAAATTGAAGGCCAGCACAATAACAATGATCGGCAGCATCGGGATTGCCGTCCAGGGGTAGATCTCGATCGAGGCCAGGTTCTGCGCGTCGTTCAGCATTACACCCCAGCTGACGGCCGGGGCCCGCAAGCCAAGGCCCAGGAAGCTGAGCGCGGTTTCCCCGAGGATCATGGCCGGTATCGACAATGTGGCCGAGGCGATCAGGTGAGACATGAAGTTCGGCAGCAGGTGCTTGCGAATGACACGACCCGAGCTTGCGCCCATCATCTCGGCGGCGCGGACGTATTCCTCTTCCCTTAGGGACAGGAATTTCGCGCGTACCGAACGGGCGAGGCCGGGCCAATCGAGAATCCCGAGGATGATCGAGATGATGAAGAAAACAGCAACCGGGCTCCAGTTTGAGGGCACCGCCGCCGATAGGGCAAGCCAGAGCGGCAGTTCAGGTAGCGAGCGCAAGACCTCGATCACGCGGTTGATGACCCAATCGATCTTGCCGCCGAAATACCCGGCGATTGATCCAAAAAAGATGCCAAGGGTGAACGATACCGAAATCCCGATCAGGCCGACCGTCAGCGACAGCTGCGCGCCATATAGAATGCGGCTGAACACATCGCGGCCCAAACGATCGGATCCCCATAGGAACAGCGTTGCGCCCTCTGGCGCGCAGAACAGGTGGGTGTCTGATTTCACAAGACCTGCAAGCCTGTACTCGGTCCCCTCGCAGAAAAAGCGGATCGGGCGAGGGTCTTCCGTGTCGGGCACAAATTTCCATTGAAAGGTCTCAAGATCAGCTTCGGCCACGATCGGATAGACATACGGGCCAATGAAGGAGCCATCGTGGAACCAATTGATGCTTTGTGGTGGGGCGTAAAGGTGTTCGCCGTTTCGTTCATTCGGGCCATAGGGGGCGATGAAACCAGCGAAGGGCAGCATCAGGTAGCAGAACAGTAGGAAAACGCCTGAAATCAAACCCAGCTTATGGGTTTTGAACTTGCGCCAGACCAGAACCCAGTTGGGTGCGTCCAGATCTGCGCGCTCTAACTGTTGCAGAGCGGCATCCGCGTCGAAAGGTGCATCGTCGACAAAGCGACCGTCGGTGTGTTTGGTCACGCTTCACGCCCCTCGTACCGAATGCGCGGGTCCAACATGACCAGCAAGATATCAGAGATCATGGTGCCGATCAGGGTCAGCAAGGCCACGAACATCAGAATGAAGGCGGACAGAAATTGGTCCTGGGTTTTGAGTGCGGTCAGCAAGGTCGGGCCGATGGTTTGCAGACCAAGCACGACTGAGACCAGTACCGACCCGGATACCATCGACGGCAGCAAGTTCCCGATATCTGCAACAAATGGGTTGAACGCCACGCGCAGCGGGTACTTTGTCAGCATTCGCGATGGTGCCATACCCTTGGCAATGGCCGTTTCCACATAAGGTTTGCCCAGTTCATCCAGCATGTTCGCACGCAGGCGCTGCATCATGGCAGAGGCGCCAGATGTGCCAATGACGAAAGTCGGCACGATCAGGTGGACAAGAATGGACTTCAGCTTTTCCCAGCTCATCGGCTGACCTTCGAAGGATGGGTCCATCAGGCCGCCGATGGGCAGGTTGAAGTAGCGGTGTCCGTAATAGAACAGGATCAGTGCCAGCAGGAAGTTGGGCGTCGCCAAACCAAGATAGCCAACAAAGGCCGACGTATAGTCAATCCAGGTTCGCGATTTTGCTGCGGCGAGGACGCCCAGCGGCAGGGCAACGGCATAAACGAACAGGATAGCGGCCAGGTTGACCACAACAGTCAGCCATAGGGTATCGCCAACGATCTCGGCCACAGGACGGTCGAATTCAAAAGACCAGCCGTAGTTGCCCTGAAGAAGGCCCTCAAACCCGTGCGGTCCGGGCCAGAAGCCCATCCAGACCAGGTACTGTTCCCATATGGGGCGATCCAGGGCGTATTCCGCGCGCAGGAATTCAGCCTTGGCGACCCCGGCAGATTGGCCCGAGGCCTGCAATTCCGCGATCTGATTGCTCAGATAATCGCCGGGGGGCAGGTTGATGATCACGAAGATCAGAACCGACACCACCAGCAAAGTCAGCAGCATCGTGAAAAAGCGATACACCGCATAGCGCAGCATTACCATTTAGCTGCTCCTGATTAGTCGGCGAAAAAGAATTCGTCGGGGCGGTGAATGCCAAAATGTGCGCCGGGCTCCCACGCCCACATGCCCTGCTCGGGCACGTTGCGCAGACGGTTGGACACTACGATGGGCTGCGGCGCGCCGTTCAGAATTCCGATGGCGAAAAGCTGATCAGCGTGGATGTTCAGCATTTCTGACCAGACTGCCGAACGCTCTTCGTCGGTGGTAGCTACCTCCCAATCATGGGCCAGCTGCATTAGACGTTCAGCCTCGGGCATGTCAGGCGCTTCACCAACATCGCCGCCGGTTTGGTAAAATTGTCCCCATTTGGGCCAGGCCAGAAACACCTGATCCGTAGGTGCCAAATAAGCAGGGGAAGTGTGCGCCTGCGGGATACCGTCATCCCAGCCAAACCAAACTGAGGCCATGGTGTTACCTGCAAAAACGCGGTTGCGCAGAATGTCCCGGTCCAGTGGGCGCATGATCAGGTCCACACCAATTTCGCGCCACGTATCCGTGACGATCTGAAGCGCGTTCTCAACCTCTTGCCGCTCTCCTGCGGTTTCGATGATCAGTTCCATCGGGCGCCCATCCGGCAGCAGGCGAATGCCGTTTTTATCGCGCTCGGCCAGGCCAGCTTCGTCCAGGAGGGCGTTGGCCATCTCAACGTCATACTGCGCCCAGGCTTTTGCGTTTTCCTCGTCATAGAACGGAGACGCGGGTAAAACGGACATCGCACCGGGATGGGCCAGTTTGAAATAGAGCGCTTGATTGATGGTTTTGCGGTCGATGGCCAGGGACAGCGCCCGGCGAACACGAACATCGCGCAGAACGTCGCGCCAAACTTCATCCGAGTAGTTCAGGTTCGGGTAGATCGCGATTTGCGATGCGACACCGGTCTTCCACAGCAGAGTTTTGTAGTCTCCACCGGCTTCGCCCTTTTTCAAGATAGATGCATCGCGAAACGCCAGACCGCGCCCCTGCAGATCAGTTTCGCCAGCATTGGTCTTGGCCGCGACCAAGCCAGCAGCGACGATTTCCATCTCGACGATGTCGATATAGGGCAACTGAACGCCGTTGGAATCGATGCGGTGATAATAAGGGTTGCGAACGAAATTGTGGCGGATCTTCTTGCCCGAACTTGCATTCAGCCAAGGCTGCAGCGTCGGGAGTTCGTGGTTGTCGAACTTGTAGAGGTTGTCCAGCTTGTTGTGCAGCGCCGCCCAGCTTTTGACCCGTGCGTCTTCAACCTGAAAGGCGAGGTCTTCAGCATCTGCGAACTTCTCGTGATACTGTTTGAGGAATTCAGACGGCCGGTAGATGAATGGCGGGCGCGCTTGGGCCAGCGACTGCAGGAAATCAGGATTTGGGTTTTCCCACTCAAAGACAATAGTTGTCTCATCCGGGAAGGTCACGGTTGGCGTTTTACCTTCAACAATCAGGAAGTCAGGTGGGCCAGAAGGGCTGAGCATTTCATTGTTGGCAACGTCTTCCCACCAATAACGAAAGTCTTCGGATGTGAACGGCGATCCATCGGACCACTTGTGGCCGTCACGCAGATGCAGTGTGAACTTTCGATTACCTTCGTTTTCATAGGACTCCAGAAGATCAGGGACGATGTCGTAGTTTTCGTCAAACCCAACCAATCGCGCATACCCGTAGACGACCATCTGGCGGATGTCTTTTGACCGGGTCACCATGGTGCGCAGGGTACCACCGGGGGCACCAAACTCGCGGCCTTTGGCTGCCAGATCCACGATCAAAGGTTCGGCCGGTAGGCGCTCTGCGACCGGCGGCAGATTCCCGGCGCTGACCTCGGCTTGCCAGAATTCGCTTTCCTGAGGGGTCGGTGTTCCTGCAGTGGCGGGCAGGACCAAAGTGGCGACCAACGTGGCAGCCAGAATGAGCGGGCGAGTGGTTTTAAACATGGCATCGTACCTTATGGCCGGGCTCCATCTCTACCAGTGAGGGTATCACGGAGTCCGTAAATCGGAAGGTGTCATCCCAACTGTCTGGTGAACCAGCGCCCAACGCAACCAGTTTAAGGTCGATGGGCCGGTTGATGTCGGGTTCTGGTTGGGCGGCAATCAGCGCCTTGGTGTAAGGGTGTCGGGGGTTATAAAACAGTGTCTCGGGCGGGGCCTGTTCGACGACAAGACCCCGGCGCATCACGGCCACTTCGTCGGCAATGCGCGCCACAACCGCAAGGTCGTGCGAGATGAACAGGTAGGACAGGTTCAACCGGTCCTGCAGGTTTTCCAGCAAGGTCAGGATCTGTTCCTGAACCGATACATCCAGTGCCGATGTCGGCTCGTCACAGACAATCAGCTGCGGGTCCAGCATCATCGCCCGCGCAATCGACAGGCGTTGCCGCTGTCCGCCGGAAAAGGCATGGGGATAGCGTTTGAGCATATCACCATTCAGTCCGACGCGCTGCAGCATCTCGACCGCTTTGTCCCGCTGTTCGGCGGTCGAACCAATGGAGTGGATTTCCAATGGTTCGGTCAGAGCGTCCTGAATGCGCATCCGTGGGCTGAGAGAGCTGTACGGATCCTGAAACACCATCTGCGCCTTGCGTTGAAAGGCCGTGCGCTGAGAGCGGTTCATGTGGTGCACGGTGATCGGGTCTTCGCCTGGCGAGGTGCGAAACAGAACCTCGCCACCCGGATCGGGCAGTTCCGCGCCAAGGGCGATCCGCGCGGCCGTTGTTTTGCCCGAGCCACTTTCGCCGACGATTGCCAGTGTTTTGCCGCGGGCTAATTTCAGATCCACACCTCGGCAGGCATGGATCAGCTTGTCCCCCTGCCAGCCCCTGCTGGACCGCATAGTGTAAGTCTTGGACACCCCCTTCATCTGTAGAATGAGGTCATCATCCGGCATAGGCAGCCCGACCGAATCTTCGTCGGGAATTGCAGGGGCCGCGTTGAACAATTGTTGTGTGTAGGGGTGCGCCGGGGCGCTTAGGATCGGGGCGGCTGCCCCTGCCTCCATCACGCGACCCTTGTGCATAACAACGACCTGTTCTGCCATATTGGCAACCACACCAAGATCGTGCGTCACAAGGATCAGAGCCATTCCTGTCTCGCGCTGTAGTTCTTTGATCAGACCAAGCACTTGCGCTTGTGTCGTTACGTCCAGCGCGGTCGTTGGCTCATCCGCGATCAGCAGTTCCGGCTTGGAAACCATTGCCATCGCAATCATGGCGCGCTGGCGCATGCCGCCCGACAACTCGAACGGGTAAGAATCATAAGCGCGCTGCGGATCAGGAAAGCCCACGCGTTCGAATTGGGTCAGGACCTCTTTGCGGGCTTGCGCCTCGGACGCGCTCCGATGCAGCCACAAGACCTCGCTGACCTGATTGCCGATCTTGTGCAACGGGGATAGTGATCGCATCGGTTCTTGAAAAATCATCGAAACCCGATTGCCGCGAATGTCGCGCATCTGGCGTTCGCTGATCTTGGTCAGATCCTCGAAGCCTTTTGAATCGTTCAGGGTTATCGTGCCACTGCGGATTTGCGCGGCACGTGGCAGAATACGCAAGGCCGCCCGGCACGAGATGGTTTTTCCCGATCCGGATTCACCGACCAGAGCCAATGTCTGCCCAGCCTCGACATCAAAGTTGACACCTTTGACGACTGAGTCGCCCGCACCAAAACCGATGCTGAGGTCTCTGACGGACAACAACGCAGTCATGCGGGTTTTCCACCCGTTCGTCCGTGGTTCGACATCGGCGTATTCAACTCCCTGTGTTTTTTGACTTAGTCTCGCGCGGTTGTGCCTGTGTAGTCAAACCCGTTCTTGGGCCGAATTGTCGCGAAAATGTGAAACTTAGGCCAATTTACCTACACAAATCCTTGAGGATTTGTCATCACATGCGGTGTCGGCCCCAAATCATGAGCTGACTGATATCAAGGAGAGATTTCCCCGTGCCCGACAACCAAAGCCGCCTGGATCTGTTCATCGACCGTATGGTGTCCCAACGGGCCTGTCTGGATTTCGCCATCTCTGAAACCAAAGGAATGCCTGGGCCAGTGTTCGAACTGGGGTTGGGCAACGGGCGCACCTATCATCACATGGTGCAGTATATTTCAGGTCGACCTGTTTATGTGTTCGAGCGCGCCGTGGCGTCGCATCCGGATTCCACGCCGCCCGCAGATCGGGTGATTTTGGGGGATGTGCGAGAAACACTACCGGCCTCGGTGGATCGGTTCGGAGCCACGGCCAGTCTGATCCACGCGGATCTGGGCGGCCACAACCGCAAAAAGAACGACGACTTCGCCAGATTTGTCTCACCATTGATCGAGCCGCTATTGGCCGACGGTGGTTTGATGGTGTCCAGCGACCGGATGTATTTCGATACCTTGACCGAAGTTTCCCTTCCTGAAGGGGCCGTCGAGGGGCGCTGTTTCATCTACCGCCGCTGATCAGACAGGAGAGTCCGATGCTTTTTTATGATTGTTCCACGGCCCCCAACCCGCGGCGGGCGCGCATGTTCATTGCCGAAAAGGGTTTGGATATCGAAACCCGAGAAATATCGATCGGCAAAGGTGAACAACTCAGTGACGACTTTCGCGCGGTGAACCCCAATGCAACGGTTCCGGTGCTGGTGACGGATGAGGGCAGCACGCTAACCGAGAATCTCGGGATCGCCGCCTATCTTGAGGCGCGGTTTCCTGAGCCACCTTTGATGGGCCGCACTCCGGATGAAAAGGGGCAGGTTCTGATGTGGAACAGCATCGTTGAGCAACAGGGCGGCGCGCCTGTGGCCGAAGCGTTGCGCAATACTCATCCAGCCTTTGCCGACAGGGCGATTCCGGGGCCGGTGAACCACCCGCAAGTCCCGGAACTGGCTCAGCGAGGGTCCGCGCGGGTTGATCATTTCTTTTCGCTGCTCGAACAGCGGCTGGGCGAAAGCGCGTTTATCGCAGGTGCCGACTTCACTCTGGCGGACATCTCCACATTTGTTTTTGTGGATTTTGCCCGCGTGATCAAGAAGCGGATTCCACAAGAAAATACCGCCACTTTGGCATGGTTCGACAAGGTCGCATCCCGTCCCAGCGCACAGCTCTAGAAACTGCTGATCCGAGGCCGTTTCTTCGCTAGCGCAGAACTGTACAGAAATGTCTAGACAGAAGTGAACAGTGCCGCTAGCGTCCTTCCTTAATCATGCAGGGGAGCGCAGGATGAAATCTCAGTATCGCGTTGTGGTTATCGGGGGCGGCGTAGTGGGTGCCTCGGTTCTGTATCATCTGGCCAAGTTTGGCTGGTCGGATGTGGTTATGCTGGAACGGCGGCGGCTGGCGTCTGGCTCGTCCTGGCACGCGGCCGGCGGTATCCATGCGCTGAATGCCGACCCGAACATGGCATCCCTGCAAGCCTATACTATCGACCTGCTCAGCGAGATAGAAAAGGAATCGGGTCAGAATATCGGCTTGCACATGACCGGTGGCCTGACGTTGGCCGGAACGCCCGAACGGTGGGAATGGCTGCAGGCGAATTACCGCATCTTCCAGTCTATCGGCATTGATGACTGCGAATTGCTGAGCCCGGAGGAGGCGCAACGGCGCTGCCCGATCATGTCGACCGACGGCGTTTTGGGCGCGATGTGGGCAGACCGCGAGGGGTATATCGACACGACTGGCACGGTACAGGCCTATGCGACAGCGGCGAAAAAGCGGGGCGCGGAGTATTACGAAGAAACTAAGGTCGAAGAACTGATCCAGACCGATGATGGCTGGCAGGTCATTACCGACAAGGGCACGATCACTTGCGAACACGTGGTTAACGCCGCTGGCCTTTGGGCCAAGCAAGTAGGGCGTATGGCGGGGGTGGAGTTGCCGGTGTCTCCTCTGAAACACCACTACCTGATCACCGACACAGTCCCCGAGGTCGCTGAAGCCGAATTCGAAATGCCGATGACCGTCGACCTCGAAGGGTTCACCTATATGCGGCAGGATCAGAAAGGCGTTCTGGTTGGCATTTATGAGGTCGATCACGAACACTGGGCCATGGACGGTGCGCCTTGGAATTATGGTGAGGAGCTGTTTCAGGAACAGCTCGACCGGATCGAGAATGAGCTGACGCTTGGCTTTGAACGCTATCCGTCGATCCAGAACGTAGGCATCAAGACATGGGTAAACGGTGCTTTCACCTTTGCGCCCGACGGAAACCCGTTGGTCGGCCCGGTTCCCGGCAAGCGCGGCTATTGGTCAGCCTGTGCTGTCATGGCAGGCTTTCTGCAGGGCGGCGGTGTCGGCAAGACGCTGGCTGAATGGATGATCCATGGCGAGCCCGAGGCGGATGCTTGGCCGATGGACGTGGCGCGCTTTGGCGATTTTGCGCAGAACAAGCGGTATATCCGTGAAACCACGGGCCAGTTTTATTCCCGCCGCTTTGTAATGACCTACCCGAACGAGCAACTGCCCGCGGGGCGGCCGCTAAAAATGGCCCCAGCGCATGACGCGATGACGGATGCGGGATGTAAATGGGGCGTCAGCTGGGATCTTGAAGTGCCGCTGTATTTTGCACCGAAAGGGTTCGAGGAAACACCGACGCTCAAGCGGTCGAATGCGCACGATATCGTAGCTGACGAATGCAAGGTAATCCGCGAAGGCGTCGGCTTGATGGATATCTCGGGATTCTCCCGGTTTGAGGTCAGTGGCCCGAATGCTGAGGTTTGGCTGGACAAAGTCATGGCCTCAAAACTGCCAGCGCCCGGTCGGGCGAAGCTGGCGCCGATGCTGGGTGAGAACGGGCGGCTCAAAGGAGATCTTACGGTGCTCAACTGGGGCTACGGAACCTGGTGGATCATGGGCAGCTACTACTTGCGGGCGTGGCACATGCGCTGGTTTGACGATCACATGATCGACGGCGTTAATGTCCGGGATCTGGGCGAGGAATATTGCGGGTTCGCGGTGGTTGGTCCCAAGTCGCAAGCCGTGGTCGAAAAGTTAGCTGAACAGGACATCTCGGGTCTGAAATTCATGGGCTGTGGAGATTTTGACATCGGGTTGGTCCGCGCGCGCGTCGCCCGTATGTCGGTGACCGGCGAGAAAGGGTATGAGATCAACTGCCGCTACGGTGACCACATCAAGCTGCGCCGCATGTTGCTGGAGGCCGGTGCCGAAGAGGGCATTCGCGAGTGCGGTTTCAACGCGATGCTGTCAACGCGGCTTGAAAAGAGTTTTGGCATCTGGTCGGCAGAGTTCACGCAGCTTTACACGCCGGGAATGACAGGCATGGATCGATGGATCGATTGGGACAAGAATTTTGTCGGCAAAGAGGCCGCTGTGGCCGAGCGCGACGGAAACGGTCCGGCGCAGATACAGGTGACACTGGAAGTGGACGCCGATGACGCGGACGCAAGCGGTTACGAACCCGTTTGGGCGGGCGGTGAGCGCGTGGGCTTTGTAACGTCGGGAGGGTACGGGCACTACACTGGGAAGTCACTGGCAATGGCGTTGGTCAACCGCGACAAGGCCGCGCCCGGAACAGAGCTTTCGGTCCACGTGGTTGGTGTTGAGAGGCCCGCGCGGGTAGTCGCGCCTTCACCTTACGACCCGCAGGGCAAAGCGATGAGGGGCTAAGCATGATCGGACAAACATCCGAACGCGGGCGACGACGGCGCGGGCGAAGCGCCGAGGCCGCCTCTGCGCCCAGTCGGGACGTGAATTATCGCCAGTTAAAGAATCCCTTCCCATTGATGGAGGTGTTCCCGGCTGACCAGATTGCGGATATGCACGAAACGGCCTTGCGAGCACTTCAGGAGTTGGGCGTCAAATGCCTGCTTCCGGAAGCCCGGCGTCTCTTTGCGAAAGCGGGCGCGCGGGTGGATGAAGATACCGAGATGGTCTTCATCGGCCGCGACATTGTTGAAGCCGCCGTCGCATCAGCACCAAAGTCGATAGCGTGCCATGCAGGCGCGCGACGCAGAGACTTCACCCTTGAGCTAGGTAGTCTGGTGTTTCAACCGGGGGCAGGGGCACCGAACGCGACAGATCTTGAACGCGGCCGCCGTCCCGCCACAGGGCAGGATTATCTGGAGTTCCTAAAGCTTACGCATCATTTTGATGTGTTCCAGATGATCTCGCCTCAGGTCGAACCGCAGGACGTGCCGACCCATCTGCGCCACTATTTCACGACGAAGGCGCAGATGGAACTTACGGACAAGTTCCCGTTTTTCTTCTCTCGCGGAACGCCGCAGGTGATGGATTGCTTTGAAATGCTGTCCATCGCGCGGGGCCTGTCAGATGATGCATTTCAGGCGGGCGCACATTGCTACACGATCATCAATACGAACAGCCCGCGCACGCTGGACATACCGATGGCGCAAGGGCTGATAGATTTCGCCCGCAATGGACAGATGTCGATCATCACGCCGTTCACCCTGATGGGCGCGATGGCCCCGATTACAGTGGCCGGGGCAATAACGCTTTCACATGCTGAGGCGTTAGCGGCGCTGACGCTGACACAGCTGACCAAGCCGGGTGCGCCGGTGTGTTATGGCACGTTCACCAGCAACGTGGACATGAAATCGGGTGCGCCTGCATTTGGTACGCCGTCACATTTCCAAGCCTCGCTTGCCGCAGGCCAGTTGGCGCGGCACCTTGGGCTGCCTTGGCGGTCAGCTGCCGGATCAGCGTCGAACATCAACGATGTACAGGCGGCGAATGAAAACCAGTTTGGTCTTTGGGGCTGTCTGATGGCAGGGGCGACGGTAATCATTCACTCGGCCGGTTGGCTGGAGGGTGGCTTGACCGTTTCTTTTGAGAAAATGATCTGTGACGCCGAGGTCCTGAACATGGTCGCCGAACTGTGCGCGGGGGCGCAGGCGGGCAAAGTTGAGATCGGTTTCGACACCGCGCTGAGCGAAGTCGAACCCAGCGGGCACTTCTTTGCCTCAAGCCAGACGATGGAGCGGTACAACACCGAATTCTACGAACCGCATCTGCATGATTATGCCAATTTCGGAACCTGGACAGAGCGCGGATCGATGGATGCCAATCATCGCGCGACCGCAGTTTGGAAGAGTATTCTGTCTGACTTCAAAGCGCCTTCATGTGACAGCGCCCGCATGGGTGCCTTGCACGAGTTCGTTGCGCGCCGCACCGCTGCGGGCGGCGCTCCGCCGGAGAGTTGAATGAGTACCAAGCCCATCCTGCACAGGGACGACCCCGAAGCCGAGCCTTTGGTCGGCAATATCAAGGTCACGCGTGACGACTGGCTGAACGTGGCTATGGATGTCCTGATCTCGGACGGTGTGGACCAAATCAAGGTCCTGAACCTGGCTGAACGAATGGCCGTGTCGCGGTCGTCCTTCTATTGGTATTTCAAATCCCGGCAAGAGCTTTTGGACGCCCTGCTGGCGCGCTGGCATGCGACGAATACAGCGGCTTTGGTCGCGCAGGCCAAGGCCCCGGCGGATACGATAACCGCAGCCGTTTGCAACGTGCATCGTTGCGTGGTGAATACTGAACTGTTCGATACCGCGTTGGATTTTGCCGTCCGGGATTGGGCGCGCAAGTCGGGGAAAGTACGCCGGGCGCTTGATCAATCGGATGCGCGCAGGCTCGAAGCGCTTCACGCCATGTTCGCGCGGTACGGCTATTCCGAGGTCGAAGCCGAAACGCGTGCCCGCGTGCTGTATTATATGCAAATCGGTTATGATCTGGCGCAGCTGAACGAGCCAATGTCCACGCGGATCGCAATGGTTCCGCATTACCTTTATGTCTTCACCGGGGTTGAGCCCAAGCCCGAAGAAGTCGAAGAATTCAGCGCCTATTCAATGCGCTATTGGAAGGGAGAAGCCTCATGAGTCAACCTGACGCAATCATCATCGGAACAGGTGTGATCGGCGCGGCCATCGCCTTTGAAATGGCCAAAGCAGGCTGGAAAACCCTGTCGCTGGACCGAAACAGTCAGGTTGGCCACGGTTCGACCGCGGGGTCATGTGCTATTATTCGGATGCACTATTCGACCTTCGATGGAACGGCGTTTGCGTGGGAAGGTTACCACTATTGGCGCGATTGGGCCGACTACCTCGGCCTGCCCGAGGATGCTAATCTGGCGCAATTTCGCGAGACCGGCTGTCTGGTGATGAAGACCGATGCCAATGGCTTGCTTGACAAGCACATGAAGAACAGCGCCGATCTGGATTGCCCGTTCGAAGAATGGTCACCTGATAAAGTCAGTGAGCGCCTGCCGATCTACTCGCAGGACAGTTTCGCGCCGGCGCGCAGTATGGATGATCCGGAATTCGGGCACCCGAACGGGCGCAAGATGCAAGGCGGTGTGTTCTGGCCGCAGGCGGGATACGTCACCGACCCGGCTTTGTCCGCGCAGAACTTGATGGATGCTGCCAAGCTGCATGGCGCAGAAGTGCGCACTGGTGCCGAAGTGGTCGAGATATTGTCCAGCGACGGTCGGGTTTCGGGTGTCAAACTTGCCTCGGGCGAAGAAATCCACGCAAAAGTCGTCGTGAACGTCGCGGGCCCCGGCTCGGCGATCATCAACAAGATGGCGGGTGTTCTGGACGACATGACGATCGAAACCCGCCCCTTGCGGCAAGAGGTTGTGCACGTCCCCGCACCCGAGGGGTTTGATTTCGAAAACGACGGAACGATTGTCTCGGACAGCGATATTGCCTGCTACTGTCGACCCGAGCACGGCAACCACATTCTGGTTGGCTCGGAAGATCCGGAATGTGACCCGCATCAGTGGTGCGAGGATGATGTGGATTACAACCACGACTTCACCGACCAGTGGACAACGCAGGCCATGCGATACGCGCAGCGCGTCCCAAGTCTTGGCATCCCGTCCAAAACGCGCGGAGTTGTGGACCTGTATGACGCATCCACAGACTGGATTCCGATCTATGACAAATCCAGCCTGCCGGGGTTCTACATGGCCTGCGGGACCAGTGGGAACCAGTACAAGAACGCGCCGATCGCAGGCAAGATGATGACGGCCCTGATCGCGTATTGTGAAGGGGGCGCGGATCACGATGCGCAGCCGCTGCAATACGAACTTCCCTATATCGGGCGGAGCATTGATGTGGGGTTCTATTCCCGCAAGCGCCCGATCAACGAAGAAAGCAGTTTTTCTGTACTGGGGTAGTTAAGGAAAAAAAACGCTCTATCCTTCCGGGGAACTGGAAAAAGGGCAGGGCCCAGAATGGCCGAACCGATGCATCGCGTTTTGATACTTGGAAGTGCACCGGCCGCCGCTGCAGCTCGGGAGTGGTCGCGGGATCCGTTTACCCACATCGTTGCAATCAACAACGCCTGGCGTATCCGCGACGATTGGGATTTCCTCATCCATCCCGAGGACTTCCCTATCTGCAATCGCCCGGACGAACTGGTCCGCAGCCAAAGCATCGTCGAGGCGGATGAATACGTTCCGCATCAAAACAAGTTTGGCGGATTTGTTTATGCCGGTGGCACGATGGCGTTTACGGCGGGCTACTGGGCCTTGGCCGCGCTGCAGCCAGCCGTCTTGGCCTTTTTTGGCTGTGACATGATTTACCCGAGTTCCGGCAAGACCCATTTTTACGGCAACGGAGCAGCCGACCCTTTGCGCGCTGATGTGACGCTGCGATCGCTCGAGGCAAAATCCGCCCGGTTGGCTTTGTTCGGTGCCGCGCAGAACTGCCGCGTGGTTCGACTGTCGCAGGGTGAAAGCCGGCTGGTCTTTCCTTCGGTGACGACTGACACCCTAATGTCTGACAGGCTGCTTTCGACAAAGGGTATGCAAGCGGCACTGCAGGCAGAGGCACAGTTGAATTACTTCGTTTCGTCTGGTCGCTATTGGGAGGAAGAAGAACGTTTCGACGCCGCTAGAATCGACCAATTGGATCGAATGTGGCTAGACGCGTATTGTCCGCAATCCCTGGAAAATGTCGCCTGAGGCAATCGCTGATCAGGTCGCGAATTCAGCCCAGGCCCAGACCATGGCGATGTATGTCAGGTTGTGCAGGCACTGGTCCAGACCCGCAGCCCGCCAAAACGCGGCTTGCGTCGGCATCAGTTGCTTTTTGTCCGAATAGCTGGCTTTGGCGAAATCAATATTGAAGTGAATAACCCATTCCAGTGCAGCAATGATCAAAATAAACGACCACGGCGCGCCAAAAATCAAAAAGACAATCACTGACCCGATGACATGCACGCCCGCATGCTGCGCACGGCCCACGTGAAAATACTCACCGCGCCCTGCCAACATTTTCGGAGTCTGGAGAAAAAAATCCGCAAACATATGTTTGATCTGCAACAAGCAGAGCATCAATAGCACTGCGCCTATACTGGCAGTCAAATGAGTCCTCCCGATATCGTCCCAGACAGAGTCTAGGCACTAATCTGTGGTTGCGCAAATGAACTTGTTCACACTCGGCAATTAACTGATCAAATTGGAAACTATTTGCCTCTTTTGGCTGGACTAAGGTAAATTCAGAGTGTTGGGTTTACGACACTTTCGTCAAGATCGTTTCAGTGATCCTTAGTAGGGGCAGGTTCCATAGAACGTTCAATTTTCCAGTTTATTTGGAAATACTCGAAACGCGACCAGTTGATTCTGCTGGCCGTGACCTCGACGTTGTTTCCACTACTTTATCTGACGCTCGAATTGCCCAAACGCATCATCAACGATGCGATTGGCGCGGCCAGCCCGGTTGTAGATGTCTGGGGTCATAGCCTACCTCAGACGACATTCCTCATCATTCTGTGTATCGCGTTTCTGATCGCGGTGCTGGCGCATGGCCTGATGAAAATGCGCATCAACACAATGAAAGGCGTGCTGAGCGAGCGTATGTTGCGCCGGTTCCGGTACGTGCTGATCAGCCGCGCGTTGCGTTTCCCGCAACCCTATTTCGAACGCGTCAGCCAAGGTGAGCTGGTGTCGATGGTCACCGCCGAAAGCGAGCCGATGGGCGGGCTCATGGGGGACGCGATCAGCCAACCGGTTTTGCAGGCGGGTCAGATGATCACCATCCTGTCCTTCCTTTTTCTGCAAAGCTTCTGGTTTGGGCTGGCGGCAGTCGCGCTGATCCCTCTGCAAGCCTGGCTGATTCCGAAACTGCAGCGTCAGATCAACCTTCTGAACAAAAAACGCATTCAAGAGGTTCGCCTGCTGGCCGCCCAAATCGGCGAGAACGCGGCGGGCGCGTCTACGTTGCGTGCCAATGGTGGGTGGCGATACCGCCGGGCGATGGTGTCTGAGCAGCTGGGGCGCCTTTTTGGTATCCGGTTCGAGATCTACCAGAAGAAGTTCTTTATGAAATTCATAAACAACTTCATCTCGCAGATGACACCGTTCCTGTTCTATTTGGTTGGCGGTCTTCTGGTCCTGCAGGGGTCGGTTTCGCTTGGTGCGCTGGTTGCGGCCCTGGCTGCGTATAAGGATCTCAGCTCACCGTGGAAGGAACTGCTGACCTATTATAACCAGACACAGGACATGTCGCTGCGCTGGGACGTGGTGACGGAACGGTTTGCACCTTCCGGAATGCATGACGAAAAACTGTTCGATGGCGAACCCGAGGCCACGCCAAGGCTGAACGGTGACATCGTGCTCGACCATGTCTCGGTCCGCGATATGGACGGTAACCAGGTTCTGGATGATTTGGACCTGTCCTTTCCCAGCGGGAAAATCATCGGGATCGCGGCCCCCAGCGAAGAAGATCGCCGCGCTATGGCAGAGTTGCTGACGCGGGAAATTCTGCCCAGCTCGGGCCGGGTTCGGATCGGTGAAATCCGTTTGTCAGAGCTGCATCAAAGCGTTGTGGCCGCCCGTATTGGGTATGCTTCGTCACGACCCGTAATGTTCCAGGGTACGCTGGGCGACAACGTCATGATGCCGATGCGGTTCAAGCCACAGACATCCGAAACAAACGACCCCGGATATGATGAGACGTTGCGGGCCGGCAATAGCCCGGACCCCTTCAAGGCAAACTGGCTGGACCCGACGACTGCGGGATTAGACAGCGCTGAAGAGGTGCGCGACTGGTGGTTGAAACTGATTGACGGGATGGGTTCCGGCGCGACACTGTTTTTGCGCGGGGCCGAACAGGTCTTCGATGCCGCCGAGCATCCCGAGCTGGCCGACAAACTGGTCGAACTGCGACCTTTGGTTCAGGATGCGGTGAAAGCAACAGGGCTAGAGCAACAGGCCCTGATCTTTGACCGCAATCGCTATAACCCTGCCTTGCCGGTTGCGGAGAACTTGTTGTTTGCCACCCCCAAAGTCCCCGTCACACAAGAGCTTTTGGCGCAGCAGACCGTGTTCCTTGAGCAGTTGCGCGAATTTGGTTTGGACGAGACACTGGTGAGCCTGACACGCGATGTGATTGAGATGCTGCGCCAGATTTTCGGCCTGGACGGCACCGATCACCCGCTGTTTCGCAAACTGGGACTAGAGGCGCAAACGTACGAGGCTGCGGTCGAGCTTGTCGAAAAGACCCGGAACGAGGGCGTATCGGGGCTGAATGATGAACAGTTGGCAAACCTGCTGGCCGTTCCGTTTGTGATTTCGGCGGAACAGATCGGACCAGCCTTCACCGACGACCTCAAGGACCGCATCCTTGAGCTGCGACATAGCCATTCCGAAAAGCTGCTGGAGCGGTTGCTGGATGTATTTGTGCCCTTGGACAAATCAAAATTCGCGCCCGGATTGACAGTTCTTGAGAACGCCCTGTTTGGAAAGGTCAGTCAGATCGGCGGCGCCCGTTCGGACGAGGCGCGCAAACTGATCGTGGATGTATTGAGCGAAAACGGTGCGCGCCCGTTGGTGGTTGAGCTGATCTATGACGTGCCGGTGGCGCTGGGTGGTCAAAACCTGCCAGCGGTCTTTGCTGAACCTCTGTCTTTTACGCGCGCGACGATCAAGAAACCGGATATTCTGATTCTTGAGGACGCGTTGGCCAGTTATGACATGGCCTCGAAAGTGGCCGTGTACAAAAATCTACGCGCTCTGCTGCCGGATACCACGGTGATCTACCTGAACGACCAGTTCGAAAACCCGAGCGTGTTCGACATGTATGTGGAAATCAGGCAAGGTCGGGTCGTCTCGGATGAAGGACCTGCGGACGTGGAAGAAGACAGTGCCGCCTCGGCTGACCTTTCGCGCAAGCTGCGCGCGCTGGAACAGACACCGCTGTTTTCCGGGCTGGACCGCCGACAGCTGCGCCTGCTGGCCTTTGGCGCGCGCTGGTTCGATGCCAAAGCAGGAGAGGTTGTTTTCCTTAAAGACGATCAGCCAACCGACGGTGCCTATGTGGTGCTGGACGGGGAGGCCGGGTTGTACCTTCCGCAAACTGACGGAGTGGATCAGTTGATTGCCACGGTCGGCCCCGGTGCCCTGGTCGGAGAGTTGGGCCTGATCCGCAAGGAACCTCGAGCGCTGAGCATGATCGCCGAGACGGAACTGTCGTGCCTGCGTATTGGTGAAGAGGAATTCCTGGCCGTGGTCGAAAACGACGCCGCAACCGCGTTCAAACTGTTGCAGGTGATCGCGGGCTATGTATCGAACTAAGGGTTATTCGCTTTCGGGGCTGCAGAACATGTCGTAAAGTACAGCGATCACCTGCGCCGCGCCGTCGTTGTTCAGCGAGTAATAGATGGATTTTCCGTCCCTGCGCGTTGCAACAATGTTTTCAGCGCGCAGGCGCGCCAGCATCTGACTGACCGCAGCCTGACGGATACGCAACAAGGCCTCCAATTCACCCACGGATTTTTCGCCGTCGGCCAGATGGCACAAAATCATCAACCGACCCTCATGCGCGAGCGTTTTCAGAAACGCAGAGGCTCGAGCCGCGCTTTCTTTCATTTCAGATAGCGCAGCTTCGGTTTGTTCGGTTTGGTCGTCTTCAAGTGTCACGCGTTGCCTGTTTAACACCTATGGGTTGGGTCAATGTGCCCCAAGACCTATTGAGTTGTCACCCCTCGGTTGCAGGGGCACCACCTTGAAAGGCGTTTCCGTTCACGTAATCACAGGGCTCTTCCTGCATCTGCAGATGCAGGCCATCACCGTTAAAAGGGTGCGCCCGTGCAAGGTCTTCGTTCACCTCAATCCCCAGGCCCGGTGCGGTCGGCGCGGGGACAAATCCGGCCTCAACCTGCAATGAGCCGTTGATGAGTTGATCGTGAAACGGCGTGTCTATGGTCTCAAGCAGCAGCAGGTTGGGGATGGACGCGGCCAGATGGATATTCGCGGCCCATTCAACCGGACCCGCGTACAAATGTGGGGCCATCTGGGCGTTGAAGACTTCGGCGATGGCCGCGACTTTCTTCATCTCCCAAATTCCGCCAGCACGACCCAGCGCCGGTTGGAGGATTTCCGCCGCCCTAGCCCGTAAAACGGCCGCGAATTCGGCTTTGGTGGTCATGCGTTCACCGGTCGCGACCGGGATCCGAACGTTCCGCGCGACACGAGCCATATCTTCAATCATGTCCGGAGGTGTCGGTTCTTCGAACCAAAGCGGTGAATAGGGTTCAAGCGCCTGACCCAATCGGATTGCGCCCGCGGTGTTGAACTGGCCGTGGGTGCCGAACAGCAGATCGGCTTTGTCGCCCACGGCCTCTCGGATCGCTTTGCAGAACGCAACAGACATCGAGATATCGGACATCGCAGGCATGTGCCCGCCCCGAACAGTGTAGGGCCCGGCGGGGTCAAACTTGACGGCTGTGAACCCGCGCTGGACCATTTCGGCGGCACATTCGCCCGCTTGTTCAGGCGACGTCCAGAAATCGTTCAGGTTATGTTGGGGCAGGGGGTACAGATAGGTGTAGGCCCTTATGCGTTCGTTCACCAATCCGCCCAGCAAGGCGTAGACCGGGCGATCGCGATCTTTGCCCAGAATATCCCAACACGCGATTTCCAATCCGGAAAAGGCGCCCATCACCGTCAGATCGGGACGCTGTGTAAATCCGCTGGAGTAGGCGCGGCGGAACATCAGCTCAACGTTTTCGGGGTTCTCGCCCAGCATGTGCCGTTCAAACACGTCCCGAATGACATGGCGCATCGCCTCGGGGCCAACTGAGGATGCATAACATTCACCCCAGCCCGTGATCCCAGTATCGGTCGTGACTTTGACCAGAATCCAATACCGCCCGCCCCATCCGGGCGCAGGAGGGGCGGTGACAATGATATCGAGGTCTTGCAGCTTCATCAGGTGGTCTCCTGTCCTGCCGGGTTAATCCCTGTCGAAAACGATCACGTTACGCTTGGCGGATCCGGTTTTGGTGTCTTCGATCGCTTCGTTGATCTGCGACAGCGACCACCGGCCCGAGATCAGTTCATCCAGTTTCAGCCGTCCCTGATCATAAAGGTCGATCATCCACGGAATATCCCGCTGGATGACAACATCGCCCATTTTTGATCCGATCAAACCCTGACCCAGCGCGGCCAGAACTACCGGCTCGTAGCTTGCCATATCCCCGGAGTGCGGCATCCCGATCATTACCGCCTTACCACCCGGACCCAAGTAACGAGGGGCTTGGTCGTAGGCAGGAATCGCGCCGACGGTGATCAAAACGGCATCTGCGCCGCGACCCCCAAGCGCCTTGTAGGCGGCCTTCCAGGGCGCTTTCTGATCGGCTAAAACGCCGTGGGTCGCGCCGAATTCCTTGGCAATGGTCAGCTTCTCTTCGGTCATGTCCACGGCCACAATACGGCGTGCACCGGCGATGCGGGCGCCCTGAATTGCGTTCAGCCCGACACCTCCGGCACCGATCACCACCACGTCCTGTCCGGGCCGCAGCCCGGCGGCATTGACGGCGGCGCCGACGCCCGTGATCACTCCGCAGGACAGCAGGCTGGCGACGTCTTTGGGCATCGACGGCGGAATTTTGACGATCTGTCGGTGGCTGACCACAACCTTTTCGGCAAAGGCACCACAGGCCATAGCCTGCTCCAGTGGTCCACCATCTGCTGTGCGCAACGGCCCGTTGACCTTGTCATAAGGCGTTTCGCAAACAGTTGGTTTCCCCCCCGCGCAAGAGGGGCACGAGCCACATGCCCGGATCAGGGTAACGACAACCGGGTCCCCAACCTGAAACTCACCTGCCGAGTCGCCGACCGCAGTGATAATGCCCGCAGCTTCGTGCCCGTAGACAGCAGGAAGATGCCCGCCCCACGCACCACCGGCAAATGAAATGTCCGAATGGCAAATTGCCACCGCATCCAGTGTCACCTCGACCTCATCTGATTTGGGCGGCGCGATCTGAATATCTTCGATGACCAGAGGTTCACCGAACGCCCGGCAAACGGCGGCTTTGATGGTTTGCATGCTGTCCCTCACTCGCTTTGCGCTACGGTGGCGCGCTTATGGGGACGCTGCAAGGCGGAATCCGTCAAAGGGATGTCGTAGTTATGCCATGACCCCACGTGAACGGGAAAACACAAGAAGACAGATCACCATCATGACGAATGCCAAGAGGAATGGTGCGCCTGGCAAGTAGATCGCCGCGTCGGGCTTGATGAACTGAGCGAACACGCTGGTCATGAGCAACGGTGCGATGACCATCGACAAAGCGTGCAAGGATGTCAGTACACCCTGCAGTTCACCCTGTTGCGAGTCGGGCGTCTTGCGCGACATCAGGGCCTGCAGGGCAGGGGTCACAACCGCTCCGATGGCGGTGATCGGGATCAGCATCAAGGCAATGATCCCATTGGTCAGGAAGGCCAGAAGAAAAAAGCTAAACAGCTCGAACCCCATGCCGTAGATGATTGTGACGCGTTCCCCCAAATACTTGGTTGCGGGACGGATCAGGCCGCCCTGAACGGCCGCCATGCCGATCCCGTAGACGCCTAGTGACAGGCCGATCATTTGTGGTGACCAGCCGAACCGTTCGGTTGTGAAATACGCCCAAATTGCCGGGTAGACATAGATCGATATTGAGTACAGGAGATAGACCCACAGCATCGGCCGGATCCCGGGCAACGCGGCAATCGCGCGCAACGAGTTCACTGGGTTTGCCCGCCTCAGGCTGAAGGCCCGGCGCGTCTTGTCGGTGACCGTCTCGGGCATGACACATACACCGATGACGAAGGCCAGTGCAGACAAGCCCGCCGCAGCCCAAAATGGTGCACGTGTGCCATATTCGCTCAGCAGCCCACCTAGTACCGGGCCAAAGACAAACCCGACGCCAAATGCTGCGCCCAATAGACCAAAGTTTGCAGCCTTTTCGTGGGGTTTCGACACATCCGCCATGAAGGCCGCCGCCGTTGCATGCGTGGCAGCCGTAATGCCTCCGACGATGCGTCCGGCCAACAGCAACCAGATGCTGCCCGCAAGCGCCATGACAACATAGTCCAGTGACATGACGAACAGCGAGACCAGCAATACCACCCGTCGCCCGTAAGCATCCGAAAGGTTACCCAGAACCGGTCCGAACACAAATTGCATGGCGGCAAACGCGGTGCTGAGGATGCCACCCCAGATCGCAGCTGTCGCCAATGTGCCGCCCTGAACTTCGACGATCAGTTCCGGCATGATAGGCAGGACAAGGCCGATGCCCATGGCGTCGATCATGACCGTGAGAAGGACGAAGAAAAAGGGAAGGCGCATTTGAACCGCAAGGATGATAATTTGGGCGGACCTTATCCGCAGACGATGCGGGTTGAAAGGGATGTGCTCAGACTTGTGACCCTGGCAGGTTTTTTGCGATTTTGTCCAACAAATCAGCGAGTTTTTGGGGTTGCGCAAAAAACGGGGAATGCGACGTGGCAATCGTATGCCGCATAGCTTCGGGTGCTTTATGGCTCATCTGTTCCTGGTATTCAGTCGGAATTGTCCGGTCCTTGGTTGTCCGAATATAAGCCTTAGGAACCCGGTCGAATTTGTCGCTCAGGGACAGGGGGGTGTCCTGTGGTGCGATGGCTTGAGGGCACAAGCGTGCAAACGCGTACGGCACCGTTTTGGGTGGGCAGTCATGATAGAACAGATCGTGCATTTTGTCCGGCTTAAACATGTACGACTGACCGTCGGTTGATTTTTCGACGGCATCATGGATTGTCTGCCGGGGTGCTCGTCTGCGCATTTCTACCATCGACAGGCCATCCTGCGGGACGTAGGCGGCAAGGTAGACAAGGGCGCGCATGGCCTCCGGCGTGGCTTCAGCCGCGGCACTGATCGGGTAGCCACCCCAGGAATGACCGACAATGATTGTATTGGGCGAGGTCGCATCCAAAATCGTGTCCCGACAGCTGTCCAACGTCACATCGGCAACAGGCGTCGGATCCGATCCGTGGCTGGGCAGGTCAATGGCGCGTACCTCGTGCCCCAGCGCTTCCAACGCCGGGATAAGGTCGCGCCAACACCAGGCACCGTGGCAGGACCCATGGACTAATAGAAGATCGGCCAAACCAAGGCTCCTTCAAACATGTCCGATTTCGGTCAGAAAGCTGTGCAGCAATGCCGCGTATTCTGCCGGCTGTTCCACACAAGGCAAGTGCCCAGCGCGTCGCATCAGCTCGAACCGAGAGCCGGGGATCAAGTCAACGGTTTCCCGCACAAGATCCGGTGGGGTCGATCCGTCCTCGCTGCCGGCGATGCCAAGGGTCGGCAGGCGTAGGCCACTGGTGGGGGTGTAGAAGTCTGTGCCAGAGATTGCCGCGCAGCAGCCCAGATAGCCATCCACTGGCTGGCGCACCATCATGTTGCGCCAAAGCAGATGCTCGGGCGATGCGCGGAATGCCTTGGAAAACCAGCGCTCCATGGTTGCATCAGCCAGGGCCTCGATCCCGCCCTTTTGTACCGCGTCCATGCGGTCCTGCCAGATCGAAGGGATGCCGATCTTGGCTGCGGTGTTGGACAGCACCAAGGCGCGGACCTGATCCAGACGTTTGACGGCCAGCCCTTGTCCGATCAGTCCGCCGATCGACAGGCCGACAAACACGCAATCGCGCACCTTCAGGAAATCAAGTAGACCTTCCGTATCGCGCACGAGGGCACCCATCGAATAAGGTGCCGGGGGTTGAGAGGACAGGCCGTGCCCGCGCTTGTCAAATCGGATGATACGCAGCCCGGCAGGCAGGTGCAGCAGCAAATCGTCCCACAGCCGCAGGTCGGTTCCCAATGAATTGGCAAACACAATCGGCGCGCCGTCTGGATCACCATCGATCCGATAGTGGATTTGCACGTTTCCAATGTCTGCAATTTGCACGACTCAATCCCCTGGCGTCATACGCACGATAGTAAGGTTGCCTCAGCCCAAACGGCTTGTCAGGTCAGGTATTCCAGCGCTTTTCCAAAGACTTCGGGGTCGGCGTTGCCGCCCGATGCCACAACGATCACTGCATCGCCTTCGATTTCGTCCGCGCGATACAGGGCCGAGGCCAGCGACACCGCTCCGCCTGGTTCCAGCACGATCTTGAGGCGCAAAAACGCATGCGCCATGGCGCGCAGCGCGTCTTCCTCGGACACCGACAGGCCCGGACCGCACAGCCTTTTCAGAATCGGAAAGGTGATCTGGCCCGGTTCCGGCGTCAGGATCGCATCGCAAATGTTGCCCGATGCAGCGTTGTTGCTTTGAATATGCCCTGTTGCCAAAGACCGTTTGACGTCGTCGAACCCCTGGGGCTCGCACGGGCGGGCTCGCAGCCCCGGCGCGTGGCCTTCCAGCGCCAGCGCAATGCCCGAGGTCAACCCGCCGCCGCCGCAGCACACCAGAACATCCGCCTTCTCGATACCCAAATCGGCCGTCTGCCGCGCCAGTTCCAGCCCGACGGTGCCTTGACCTGCGATGACCTGAGGTTCGTCGTAAGGCCGGATCAGGGTCAGACTGCGTTGGGACGCCAGTGCCTCGCCAATTTCTTCGCGGCTTTCGTTCGCGCGGTCATACAGAACGACCTCTCCCCCCAGCGCGCGGGTGTTGTTGATCTTTAGCTGCGGTGCGTCAGAGGGCATGACAATGACCGATGAAATCCCATGCTGAGCTGCAGCAAAGGCCACGCCCTGCGCGTGATTGCCCGAAGAATAGGCAATCACGCCGCGTTGTCGTTGCGCGTCGCTGAGCGCCGAAATGGCCGACCAAGCGCCGCGAAACTTGAAGCTGCCGGTGTGTTGCAGGCATTCGGGTTTCACCAGCACGCGGCGGCCAGCGATTTCGTCCAGAAACGGCGAGGTTAGAATCGGTGTCTCGCGAACATGCCCTCTAAGGCGCTCGGCGGCGGCCTCGATCATTTCTAGTGTGCTCATGCGGTGACCAGTACCTTGCGAATGAGTTCTACCGACTGTGGTTCATCCAGAAACGGGGGATGACCACGGTCGGGTATTTCTGCTGATATAAGATCAGGGTGGCGGTTGTGCATTTCGGTCAGCGTGTCTTTGCCCAAAATATCCGAATTTGCGCCGCGAATGACGCCGGTTGGAATGCTCTGCAGTGCTTCAAACAGGGGCCACAGATCAGGGGCGGGCCCTGCAGCGGCCTGTTCCAGAAGCGCTGTACGCAGTGCAGGATCATAGCTGAGGGTCAGACCATCAGGCGTTTCGTCGAATTGGACTTCCGCCTGCTGCCGCCAACGCGCTAGTGACACGCCGGGAAATTGGGGCCCCAAGACGTGCTGCAACGCCCGAGCCGCCAAATCATGTGTTTTGGAAACGGGCTGCTTGCCGACAAATTCCATGATCTTGGCGATACCCGATGGTTCCAGCACCGGGCCGACATCGTTCAGGACAACACCCAACAGCCGTTCGTGATGGCTGGCGGCAAGCGCCATGGCAATCAGTCCCCCACGCGAGGTGCCTATGACATTCACACGGTCCAAACCAAGATGGTCCAGCAACTCGATCGCGTCTTGAGATTCGCGAACGACGTTGTAGTTCATGAAGTCCGGGTCATGGTCCGAGCGTCCGCGACCACGGTAATCCATCGCAATTACCCGCATGTCGCCCAGATGCGGCGTGAGGAACGAAAAATCCTTGCTGTTGCGGGTCAACCCAGCAAGGCAAAGGACAGGTGCACCAGAGCCGGTGTCCTCGAAAAAAAGACGCCTGTTATCTGACGAAGTGAAAAATACCATTAAAGTCCAGCCAGTTGCGGAATCGTCGTTAGGTCGGACAGTACATGCGCAGGTTTCCATGGCAAGCGGTCCATCGGCTCCCCGGCGCGATTGACCCAGGCGGTTACAAAGCCATACCCGCTGGCACCAGCCGCGTCCCAGCCGTTTGAACTGACGAACAGCACCTCGTCACGGGCGCAGCCGAAACGCTCTTGCACAAGGTCATAGACACGCGAGTCCGGTTTGAACACGCCGACGCTTTCCACCGACAACACATCGTTCAAAACTTCTCCGATACCCGCAGACTGGACCGCGCCGTCCAGCATCGGAGGTGAACCGTTCGACAAAATCGCTGTTTGCAATCCACCCGATTTCAATGCGCGCAGCATTTCCGGAACTTCCGGGTAAGCCTGCAATTCCCAGTAGAGATCCAGCAACCGCTGCCGCAGGGTGGCGTCGCCGTGCAGCTCAGTCGCCTCAAGCGCCCAGTCGAGTCCATCCTGAGTGACATCCCAGAAATCCGCGTGCGCGTCCGTGACCGCGCGCAGCCAAGTGTATTGCAGTTGCTTCAGTCGCCAATGATTGGCCAGTTCGGGCCACTTTTGTTGCAGTTTCTCAAAGCCCGGCTCTCTGGCTGCTTGCCGCGCGGCGGCGGCCACATCAAACAGCGTTCCATACGCATCGAAAATGCAGGTTGTGATTGGCATCCGGTCCCCTCCTGATCGTCCGGCGCAGGTTTGCACAACAATAACGGGCATGAAAGAGGCCGGGGTTTACAATGTCGTGTTACCTCCTAGGCTTGGCCGCTAAACCCCAAAAGAGGCCGGAGACCAATATGACCGAAATCAAACAAGGCGACACGGTTCGCATCCACTACACAGGAACGCTGTTGGACGGAAACGTCTTTGACAGTTCCGAAGGACGTGACCCACTGGAATTCGTCGTTGGTACGGGCCAGATTATCCCGGGTTTGGATTCGGCGATGCCGGGTTTGAACATTGGCGACAAAAAGCGGGTCGAGATCGCCTGCGTGGACGCCTATGGCCCGATCAACCCCGCGGCGCGCCAGCAAATCCCGCGCGAAGGCATTCCGGACGATATTCCGCTGGATCCCGGCACCCAATTGCAGATGCAAACGCCGGACGGACAGGCCGTTCCGGTAACGGTGGTAGAGGTCGATGAAGCAACCGTCACGCTGGATGCCAACCATCCATTGGCCGGCCAGGATCTGATATTTGATATCGAGGTCGTTTCGATCAACTGATCTAGGAAACGAGTCGGATCAGCCTGTTATGAGGCTGATCCAGGCTTTGACGGTTTCCCGCATCTGCGGCTGTGTGAAAAACACAAACAACAATAGGGTGGTCAGGGCCAATAACGCGACAATGCCACGCGTGCCCAGAAATCCGGATCTGCGGCGCGACCGGATGCTGCGAGTGTTGCTGGAAAGGATATGTTCGGCTTTGCTCATGCCGATATCCCTGCCCGTGAAAGATGGTGAAATCTTGGCGCGGGCAGGGAAAGATCAGGTCACATGTGATCAGGTTGCGGCATGCCCAGAACGTGGAAGCCGCCATCGACGCGAATGATCTCACCCGACGTGCATGCTCCCGCATCTGAAGTGAGGTAAACGGCCGTGCCGCCAACAGCCTCGAGTGTTGCGTTCGAGCGCATGGGCGCGTTCTGATCGCAGAATTTGTAGGTCTTGCGGGCACCGCCGATTGCTGCACCGGCCAGTGTCTTCATCGGGCCGGGAGAGATCGCGTTGACGCGAATGCCTTCCGGGCCCAGATCGTTGGCCAGATAGCGGGTCGCCGATTCCAGCGCGGCCTTGGCCACACCCATGACGTTATAGTTCGGAACAACCTTGTTCGATCCCTGATACGTCAGGGTCAGCAGCGTCCCGCCATTCTCTTGCATCAGCGGATAGGCGCGGCGCGCAACCTCGATGAAGGAATAGGCGGAAACATCCATCGAGTGTTTGAAGTTGGCCCGCGTTGTGTTCAGAAAACGCCCTGTCAGTTCGGATTTGTCCGAATAGGCAATGGCATGAACCACGAAGTCGATGGTGGGCCAGCGCGCGCCAAGCTCTTCGAATGCGCGATCCAGTGAGGCGTCATCCGTGACGTCCGCGTCCACCATGAAATCACTGCCCAGGCTTTGGGCCAACGGCTCAAGGCGCTTTCCGAAGGCTTCGCCCTGATAGGTGAATGCCAGTTCAGCACCGGCCTCATGCATGGCCTTGGCAATGCCCCACGCGATCGAGCGGTCATTGGCCACGCCCATGATCAGGCCGCGTTTACCTTTTAGAAGATCCGACATTACATTCACCCGTTATACTTCGACAGAATCATGGAGCCGTTGGTGCCGCCAAAGCCGAAGCTGTTGGTCATCACACTGTCCAATCCTGCGTTTTCAACTACTTGAGTTGCAATTTCACCGGGCAAGATGCCTTTGGCAAGCGTATCGACATTGATCGACGGCGTAATAAAATCATTTTCCAGCATCAGCAGGCAGAAGATCGCCTCAAGCGCGCCTGCGGCGCCCTGTGCGTGTCCGGTCATCGACTTGGTCGATGAAATCGGGGGCACATTGCCTTCGCCAAAGATGCGGCGCACAGCTTCAACTTCGCCTACATCTCCGACCGGGGTCGAGGTGCCGTGGGCGTTGATATAGCCGACTTTGCGCCCTTCGGGCATGGTCGACAGAGCCAGACGCATCGCGCGCTCGCCACCTTCACCGGACGGAGCCACCATGTCGTGGCCATCAGACGTGGCCGCATACCCGGTCACTTCGGCATAAATCTTTGCGCCGCGGGCCAACGCGTGTTCCAGATCCTCTAGAACGACGATCCCGCCACCGCCTGAGATGACGAATCCATCACGGTCCTGGTCAAACGCACGCGAGGCTTTGTCCGGCGTGTCATTGTATTTCGACGACATCGCGCCCATCGCGTCGAACAGGCAGGACAGTGTCCAGTCCAGCTCTTCTCCACCGCCAGCGAACATCACGTCCTGTTTGCCGAGCATGATCTGTTCGGCTGCGTTGCCGATGCAATGCAGCGAGGTCGAGCAAGCCGAGGTGATCGAGTAGTTGATACCCTTGATCTTGAACGCGGTCGCAAGGTTGGCCGAAATCGTCGAACACATGCATTTTGGCACGGCGAACGGGCCGATACGCTTAGTCGCACCAGTTTTCAGGACTGTCTGATGCGCTGTCAGCATCGCGCTGGTTGACGGACCGCCGGAACCGGCCACCAAACCGGTGCGCGGGTTCACGACCTGGTCTTCGGTCAGGCCCGCGTCGGCGATTGCCTGGTTCATGGCGATATGTGCGTATGCTGCACCGGGACCCATGAAGCGAAGGGTACGCTTGTCTACATGCTCAGCCGGATCAATCTTGAGCGTTCCGGCGATTTGGCTGCGAAAGCCGTGTTCGACCATCTGCTCGTTGGCCTCGATGCCGGACTTTCCGGCCTTGAGAGAGGCCATTACTTCCTGGGCATTGTTCCCGATGGAGGACACAACCCCCAAACCGGTGACAACTACTCGACGCATGTGCGTGCTCCTTATTTCGGGCCGGTCAGGCTCAGGCTTCGGACAGAACGACTTTCATGTCTTTGACATCGTAAATCATTTCACCGTCCGCTTCGACGATACCATCCGCCACACCCATGGTCAGACGGCGGGTCTGGATCGCTTTTTTGAAGTCGATCTTGTAGGTCAGCATCTTGCGGTCGGGGCGGACCATGCCGGTCAGCTTGACCTCGCCGACACCTACGGCCATGCCGCGTCCCTGCCAGCCACGCCAGCCCAGGTTGAAACCGGTCAGCTGCCACAGGCCATCCAGCCCCAGACAGCCGGGCATGATCGGGTTGCCGGGGAAGTGGCAATCAAAGAACCACAGGTCAGGGGTGATGTCGAATTCAGCCAGAATATGGCCTTTGCCATGCGCGCCACCATCGGCCGAGATGTCGGTGATCCGATCCATCATCAGCATCGGAGGTGCAGGCAATTGCGCATTGCCCGGGCCGAATAATTCGCCACGGGCGCATTTCAGCAGATCGTCCTTGTCAAAGCTGCTCGGGAATTGGGCCATTCTGCCGCCTCTCCTGCCAGGGGTCCGTTCGTTATATCTGGCCTCGTCTAGCACCCGCATGCAAGGTCCTGCAAGAGCAGCACGTCACATCCTGTTGTGCAGACGGCATTCTTTGCGAATGAATTTCATTTGAAATTACCCGAACACAGCACCTATATATGGTTCAGCAACAATTGGGTTTCGGATTGATGACACCTCAGAGCCAGAACAGAGCTACAGATTGGTTGGTTGACGCGGGGCTGCGCCCAACGCGCCAGCGTGTCGCTTTGGCCGAGCTTTTAGTCGGCGATGGACGCCATCGGCACGTCACTGCCGAAAGCCTGTTTGAGGCGGCCAAAAAGAATGGGGACGCGGTATCTCTGGCAACGGTCTACAACACGCTGCGCGCGTTTTGTGATGCCGGAGTTCTGCAGGAGATTACGGTTGATGGTTCGAAAAGCTATTTCGATACCAATACCCACGATCATCCGCACTTTTTCTGGGAAGACGAAAGCCGCCTGAGCGATGCGCCGTCGGATCAATTGGTGATTCAACGCCTGCCCGAAGCGCCCGAGGGCGTTGAGATCGCGTCGGTCGATGTGGTGATCCGTCTGCGGAAAAAATAACTCAGGCCAAAAACTCCATCAGAATCTGTTCCGCCTGCGCGATGTGTGGCTCTGTAGGGCCGGTGCCATGACGGGCCAGAACCACAGGTTCCGCAGCGATGTCATCCAGGATTCGACGACTGACCAGGGGCATTCCGTCATAGCTGAGGTCCGAGGGCGAGGTGGCATAGCTGATCGCAACCCCCTCGTGATGCGCGGCAAGACTGCGTTGGATTTCCAGCGTTGCCGCCCGGTGTGCCACTGAAGGTCGCAATCCGATCTGCCGAAACAGTCCAAGCACGTGCTGTGATGAGAGGCCTTCGTTTGACAGGATCAGCGGATGGGCGGCCAGCTCGCTCAGCGAAACAGACGGCGCGCGCACCAATGGGTGGTCCGGGGCCATGATGGCGTTTGGCCTGCTGGGGAAAAGGGTCTGCTGTTGAAATCCGGCATCCATGCTCAGGCCGTAAGTCAGCGCCAAATCTATGCGCCCGTCGATCAGGTCGGTAATCAGCCCTTCGAACCCGTCTACCTTGTACGAAACGGTCAAATCCGGCAGTGCCATGCGCAGTGGGCGCAGCGCCTTGGCCAGCAAAAACGGGGCCAAATCCACGAAACACCCCAATCGTAACTGTGCCCTGGTTGCACTGACTTGATCCGCTTTCTCAAGCCGGGCCGCATTGGTCAGCAAGTTTTCCGCGTCTTCGATAAATCTGCGTCCTTGCGGGGTCAGCGCCAGCGCGGCCCCGCGTTTTCGCGAAAATAGCGGATGGCCAAGATGCGATTCGACGCGCGTCAGAGCGGTGGACAGCGCCGGTTGTGACACGTTCAGCTGCTGCGCGGCGGCAGACAAGCTGCCGAAGCGGCCGATAGCACAGACATATTCGTATTGGCGAAGTGAAATATATAACATGAAATTAAACCTACCTTAGAAAGATATTATTTGAACAGAGGGGTCATCCATGTGCAGATCGTCGTACCACCGGCACGGAGACAGACATGACGCACCCCTTGGTTACTCACGAAATGATCGACACCTATCAACGGGACGGCGTGGTCCTGATCAAAGGGCTATTTGCCGATCACGTTGAGGCCCTGCGCGAAGGTGTGGCAGCGAATATGGCGGATCCCGGACCTTATGCATCCGAGAACAAGAAAAAAGGCCAGACGGGTCGGTTTTTCGACGATTATTGCAATTGGTCGCGCATTGAACAATTTCAGACGGTAATTCACGAATCCCCGGCGGCAGAAGTCGCGGCAGATTTGATGCAGTCGGATACAGTGCAGATGTTCCACGACCACGTTTTGGTCAAAGAGCCCGGAACCTCGATGGCGACGCCGTGGCATCAGGATGGGCCCTATTACTTTGTTGAAGGGCAGCAAACGATCAGCTTTTGGTCGCCGCTTGATCCGGTCACGCAAGCCACACTGCGCTGTGTGGCAGGCTCGCACCGGTGGGAGAAAGAGGTCTTGCCGACTCGCTGGGTGTCGGAAGATGGGTTCTTTCCCGACGAAGGCCAGTACATCCCGGCCCCGGACCCGGATGCCGAAGGGATGCGGGTTGTCGAGTTTGAGATGGATCCGGGCGACGCGGTTGCTTTCAACTATCGCACGCTTCACGGTGCGCGAGGAAATCAATCCGACAGCCGCCGCCGCGCGTTTTCACTGCGTCTGGTTGGTGACGATGCGCGATATGTCGAGCGGCCAGGCCGGACATCGCCGCCGTTTCCGGGGCATGACATGGTTCCGGGCCAGCGCTTGCGCGAGGATTGGTTTCCGATGTTGCTGCGGCGGTGATCAGACACCGGATAGGTCATTGAGGCGGGTCAGAACCACTGGCCCGTTTCGATCAGCCCCAACTCAAGCAACTGATTTGACGACCATTCGAACGGAATCGAATTGCGCCAGCGGAATGTCGGAATGTCGAAAGTAGATCCTGCGTTGGTTTTCAAGGCTTTGGCAGCCCGGAACGAGCACACCGCAGCCGTTAGGTTGTGGTGCCACGGGCAGGAATACGTGTTGTATTCTTCGTCGTTGAACGTGTGATCCGGTCGCAATGACAATCCTTGCTTGGATTTGAATAGGGCGATCCGATCAATTCGGCGGCTTTGAGCGGGAACGTGTTCTTCGAACCGCCATCGCAAACCACCAGACATATCCAGCTGGCGCTCCTTCGGGTGCTTTATCGAATCCAGCCGCGCCTGGGCGAAATACCCGGTGCGATCCATCATCGCGTGTTCAGGTGCGACGCCGTTCGGGAATTCGTTCAGATCCTCGGCATAAAGATCGACAACATGGCTCAGCACCGAGTCGCGGCGTTCTTCGGTGTGAAACGCCAGCATTTCACCGATTGTGCGCGTCTCGCAAAAGGGAAAAAAGAGGTACTCGGCGTTGAAGCAGTAATACATCCACAAACTTGGCGCCGCCTGAATGATCCTGTTGATCGTCTCAAACACGACGGTGCGCGGGACGCAGCTGAGAGAGACGCGGTGAACTCGGTCCTCAAGCTCGGGGTCCAGCGCAAATTCCTGCGGCATGAACACGATCAGGGACTTGAAGCCCAGATTCAGATGATGACGGATGGTGCTATCAGTTTCGACGTCATCTTCGACAAAAACCAACGCGAGGGGTCCCTTTGCCAAAGCGGCCTTGCTCGTTTGCAGGAAAGAGTCGAGAGATTCGTATTGCATTGCCTGTCCGCTGCCGCCTTGCTGGAGTTTCGGGTCAAAATCGGGTAATCGCGTCGCCATTGCAAGCGGCGTTCGTAGGGTATAGACGACGCCGATCCCGCGAATGCAAAGGCCGTTTTCATGTCAGAACCCAAAAAGCTGTACATCAAGACCTATGGTTGCCAGATGAACGTATACGACAGCGAGCGTATGGCGGAAACACTGGGCGGTCAGGGCTACGTGGAAACCAAAAGCCCCGATGATGCGGATATGATCCTGCTGAACACCTGCCATATTCGGGAAAAAGCTGCGGAAAAAATCTATTCCGAGCTTGGCCGGTTTAAAGGTTTGAAGACCGAAAAGCCCGACCTCAAGATCGGTGTTGCTGGATGTGTTGCACAGGCAGAAGGCGAAGAGATTATGCGCCGCCAGCCGATTGTTGACCTTGTTGTCGGTCCGCAAAGCTATCACCGCCTGCCCGAGATGGAGGCGAAGACGCGCACCGGTGCCAAGGCGCTGGACACTGATTTCCCCGAAGAAGACAAGTTCGAGAAACTCAAAAACCGTCCCAAGGCGAAACGCGGACCGACCGCATTTCTGACGGTGCAGGAAGGCTGCGACAAGTTCTGTGCCTTCTGCGTAGTGCCGTATACGCGGGGGGCCGAAGTCAGCCGTCCCGCCGATCGTATCCTGCGCGAGGCGAACGATCTGGTCGAACGCGGGGTGCGCGAAATCACTCTGCTGGGGCAGAACGTCAACGCCTATCACGGCGCTGGTCCGAATGGTGACATGACGCTGGCCGGTCTGATCTGGGAGCTGAACAAGGTCGACGGGCTGGAGCGGATCCGGTTCACCACCTCACACCCCAACGACATGGCCGACGACCTGATCGAGGCGCACGGGACGTGCGACAAGCTGATGCCTTATCTGCATCTGCCGGTTCAGTCGGGTTCGGATCGCATCCTCAAGCGAATGAACCGCAGCCACACCGCCGAGAGCTATCTGCGCCTGATCGAGCGCATTCGCGCCGCGCGCCCGGATATCGTGATGTCCGGCGACTTCATCGTCGGCTTCCCTGAAGAGACCGAAGAGGATTTTCAGGCCACCATGGATTTGGTGGAAGAGGTCAAATACGGATATGCGTATTCGTTCAAATATTCGACCCGCCCCGGAACACCGGCGGCTGAGCGGTCTCAGGTTGATCCCAAGGCTGCGGATGACCGTCTGCAGCGGCTTCAGGGGTTGATTACCCGTCACCAGCGCGAGATTCAGGACGCGATGGTTGGTCGGGACGTGAAAGTTCTGTTTGAAAAACCGGGTCGTCTGCCAGGTCAGATGGTCGGAAAATCCGAGTATCTTCATTCGGTTCACGTATCTGACGCTGATGTTGCGGTGGGCGAATTGCGCGATGTCCGGATCATGTCATCGGGCGCAAATTCACTGGCGGGTGCGTTGCGCTAACGCGTCCGTTATTTGGATTTTGGAAACCATACGGATTTGTTAATTCCAAATTTACCCTTGATTTATTACTCGGAATTATGTTCCGAGAAAAATCAGGTTGCTTAGGGGTCGAGTGTTTTGTGCCTTTGGGAAACCTCATCTCTTGCCGACGGGATGGGCAGGTCGGTGAATGGAAAGGGTACGAGTGAAGACTTTGAAACGTTTTTCTGGGCGGCTGTTGAGATCCGCCCTTACAACCGCGATCGCTGTTTCGGTGCTTCCCGGCGTGACCGCTGCAGGCAATCTGGATCAAGGTCTCTCTGACCCTCCTGTCGTCAACCCAAAACGGTTCGGCAGTGACGTCAGCGCCTTTTATCTGGGTGCTACGGGCGCGTACGCTTTCGGGGGCGACGATCGATTTGGACTGACTGGACCCGGCGGAACCTCGGAAGTAGGCGACCTGGACCTGAGCGGTTCGTTGGGTGGCGTGCGTGCCGGGTGGCGCGGCGTTTTGCCTGCGCGCGGCGGGCGCGACTATGTTTACGGGTTTGAGCTTGGGTACGAGTTCGGCTCGCTTAGCGATGACGCCTCCAACCAGATCAACGGCCAGACGGTCACGGGCGGGTCCGAAATATCGGACGTGTTCTCGATTCGGCTGCGCAATGGCCTGACCAATAAAAGCGGTACAGTGTTGTATTTTGTGTCGGCTGGATATGTGAATGGCGACATCAACACAACAAGCAGACAGGCCGTCCAGGGGGGCTCTCAATTCTTCGAAAGTGGCGGCCGACGCAGCGGCTTTACCGCCAGCATCGGGGTCGAACATAACCTGACCGAACACTGGTCGATCACGGGTGAGTTCGAATACGTTCAGTTCAGCGCTGAAAACGTGGATTTCGGCAATGGAACCTCAACCAGATCGACACCGAAGTATCGTGGTCTGAAGCTGGGTTTGAACTATCGGTTCTGACACGCCGACTAAAACAGCGGCGCCAACGGGTACCGCGCACGGGCCGGGCGCATTGGCGGTTTTGCCATTTGGGCGGAAAAAATGAAACTGTGGCTTGCGCCCACCGAGACTTCCTGTCTACGCTCAAGGTGAAACGCCAAGACAGGAGAGCGGATTGGCCATCGGTGCCCTAAACCCACCGCAAGATGAAATGCCTCAGCGCGAAGCGTTTGTTGAGTTTCCAGACAACCGATTGTTAATAGACCTGTGCGGGGAATATGACCGCAATCTGACAGATATTGAGCAAAAGCTATCTGTTCAAATTGTGCGCCGCGGGAATCAGCTGGCCGTTATGGGTGACGAAGACGCCCAGAAGCAGGCCATCGAGGTTCTGCAGGCGCTGTACACACGCCTGGAAGGCGGACGTGACGTCGAAGCGGCCGATGTGGACCGCGAGTTGCGGATGGGTGGCTCGGAGACGGGAACCGGCAGCCGCGACGGTGATCAGCTTGAGATGTTCAGAGGCGGCACGGTCGAAATCAAGACGCGCAAGAAACTGGTCGAGCCGCGCACGGATGCGCAAAAGGCTTATGTCCAGTCGCTGTTCCAGAACGAACTGGCCTTTGGAATTGGCCCTGCCGGTACAGGTAAGACCTATCTTGCCGTGGCCGCTGGCGTGTCGATGTTTATCGGAGGCCATGTAGATCGGATCATTCTCAGCCGCCCTGCAGTCGAAGCTGGCGAAAAGCTGGGCTATCTGCCCGGCGACATGAAGGACAAGGTCGATCCTTACATGCAGCCGCTGTACGACGCATTGAATGACTTTCTTCCCGGAAAGCAGTTGGCCAAGCTGATCGAAGAAAAGCGAATCGAAATTGCGCCGCTGGCCTTCATGCGGGGGCGTACGCTGGCGAATGCGTTTGTTGTGCTGGACGAAGCTCAGAACGCCACGACCATGCAGATGAAAATGTTCCTGACGCGTCTGGGTGAAGGTAGCCGAATGGTGATCACTGGTGACCGCTCGCAGGTTGACCTGCCGCGCGGTGTTCAGTCAGGGTTGGCCGATGCCGAGCGTTTGTTGAATACGATACCAAACATCAGCTTCAATTACTTCACGTCCAAGGATGTTGTGCGCCACCCGCTTGTGGCCGCCATTATCGAAGCGTATGAGGCCGACTCGGGCCGCGAGAAAGCATAGTCGTTCCGGTTGCGGCCACAGGGCTTTGGACACGGTGAGATGAACCTGGAAGTGACGATCGAAGATGCGCGCTGGCAACAGCTTGAACCGTTGGCCGCGCGCGCGATAAAGGCAGTTTTGGACTTTTGCGATCTGGACGCCGAGCTGTGCGAAGTCAGCCTGCTGGCCTGCGATGATGCGCGAATTGCTGATCTGAACGCGGAATTTAGGGAAAAGCCCACTCCGACCAATGTGCTGAGTTGGCCAGCTGAAGATCTGGCCGCTGATGAAGCTGGGCAGAGACCTGCCCGACCCGCGCCAGACTTTACGGGCGAAATCGCGCTGGGCGACATTGCGATCTCTTTCGATACTTGCGCCCGCGAAGCAGCCGACGCCAACAAAACTATGGACGATCACGTCACGCATCTGATCATTCACGGAGTGTTGCACTTGCTGGGCTATGACCACATCCGTGACCCCGACGCCACTTTGATGGAAGAGGTCGAGGTCGAGATACTTGGCAAAATGGGTATAGATGACCCATATAGTATGTAATAGTGGCCGCATTGGCCGATCATTTGGAACAGGATTATGGGCGATACAGACGGCAGTTCTATGGCGGCGCAGAGCGCGCAACCGAAGGACAGCGGTGAAAATGCCAGCAAAAATGCTGGCTTCTTTTCTCGAATAGTGGACGCGTTCTCGCCGCAGAGCGACGAAGAGGTCAGCGCGACCAATGGACATGAGGTCGACATGGTTCAGCCTCGCGGCATGATCAATCTGCGGCGAATGCGGGTCGAAGATGTGGCTATTCCGACGGCGGAAATCGTGTCTGTGCCCTCGACAATCAGCAAGGATGAGCTGGCCCAGGTTTTCCGCGACAGCGGCCTGTCCCGGATCCCCGTCTACGAGGGAACGCTTGATACGCCTTTGGGGTTTGTGCACCTCAAGGATTTTGCGCTTACGCACGGATTTAATGGCACGGGTTCAGAGTTTGATCTGGTCTCGATGCTGCGCACTTTGCTGTTTGTGCCGCCGTCGATGCCTATTGGCGTGTTGTTGACGAAGATGCAGACCGAACGCCGCCATATGGCGCTGGTGATTGACGAATACGGCGGTGTTGATGGTCTGGTATCGATCGAGGATCTGATCGAACAGGTGGTCGGTGAGATTGCGGATGAGCACGATGCCGACGAAGGCCAGCTTTGGATACAGGAAAAGCCCGGCTACTATGTCGTGCAAGCCCGCGTCCCCTTGGAGGAATTTGAGGCCGAGATAGGGCGTTCTCTGACAAGTCACGAGGACGTGGACGAGGAAGAAATCGACACCTTGGGCGGATTGGTCTTCATGCTGTCTGGTCGCGTCCCAGCACGGGGCGAGGTCGTGTTGCATCCCGAAGGTCCCGAGTTCGAGGTGATTGACGCCGACCCGCGCCGGATCAAACGTCTGCGTGTCATGTTGCCGGATCGCGTTGAATGAACCCTGCACAGGGCTGGCCGTTTTGGTTGCGGTTAATATCCGCAGCTCTGCTGGGCGCGATCGCGGCGTTTGGGCTTGCTCCGTTCGGCATTTGGCCGGCAACAATGATCGCATTGGTCCTGCTGTCGCCTCTGTTTCTAACGACTGAGACGCGGGTGAAGGCGGCGTGGTTGGGCTGGGCCTTTGCGACCGGATATTTCGCGCATGCACTCAGTTGGATTGTCGAGCCGTTCCTTGTTGATGTCCAGCGTCACGGATGGATGGCGCCTTTTGCCCTGACATTCATGGCAGGCGGCCTCGCTCTGTTTTGGGGGCTTGCCTTTTGGCTGGTGCGGCGTCCCGACAGCGATGGCGTATCACAGGCCGTGTTTCTGGCGATTTCAATCTCACTGCTGGAATTTGCCCGAGGGTATGTCCTGACGGGGTTTCCCTGGGCGGGGCTGGCGCAGGTCTGGGTGAATACACAGGTCGCGCAGCTATTGTCTCTGTTCGGGCCATATGGGCTGGGCGCGGTGACTTTGCTGGCGACTTTGCCGCTCGGGGCCGCGCTGTCGCGGCGCGATGGCTATGTGGTTCCGTCAGTCCTGACCGTTGGAACCGCGTGTTTCGCATTGATTTATGCCATGTCGCGCCCGGTTGTTACGGACACTGACAATGTTGTCCGCCTCATTCAACCAAATGCACCCCAGCATCAGAAATGGGATCCGGATTACGCCCCGCTGTTTTTTGCCCGACAACTAGAGTTTACGGCGGCGGCCCCGCGACCGGATTTGATTGTCTGGCCGGAAACCTCGGTTCCTGCATGGCTGGGCAGTGCGCAGCCTTATCTGACCGCAATCGCCGATGCCGCGCAGGGGACGCCCGTATTTCTGGGTATTCAGAGAGGGGACGGCCCGCGCATTTACAATTCGATGATCTATCTGGATGAAGATGGCCGGCAGCAGGGGCTTTATGACAAGCATCATCTGGCGCCCTTTGGCGAATATGTCCCATTTGGTGACATCTTGGCTCAGTTCGGAATTTACGGAATGGCTGCCACCACCGGTAATGGCTTTAGCGCCGGACCGGGGGCTTCGCTGATGGACGCTGGCAAGCTGGGGAAAGCCTTGCCGCTTATTTGCTATGAGGCGGTTTTCACTCAGGACGTCTTGTCTGCACCGGGTCGTGCCGATTTTCTGCTGCAGATCACCAATGACGCTTGGTTCGGTACGCGCTCGGGACCTTACCAGCACCTGGCTCAGGCGCAAATGCGCGCCATCGAGCAAGGGTTGCCAATGATGCGGTCGGCAAATACCGGAGTGTCGGCGATGATTGACCCGCTGGGTCGGGTTACAGAAGCTTTGCCGTTGGGGCAGGCCGGTTTTGTCGATGCGACATTGCCCAACGGGCTGGCTCCGACAGTGTACGCCCGGCTGGGTGATGCACCGGTCTTCGTCGCGCTGTTGGCGCTCTATGCGCTGCTTTCACGCAACGCGAGAAGACAACAACGGTAATTTCGGATTGACGCTGTGTTTCATGGTGCGTATCCCCTTGCATGCTCATCACAACGGCTTCCTGGCGTGATGGGAAAACCTTAATGGAGCACTTTCATGTCCCGACAGAACTACACATTTACTTCGGAGTCCGTTTCCGAAGGGCATCCGGATAAGGTTTGTGACCGGATTTCTGATGCCGTGCTTGACGCATTTCTGAATGAAGAACCCGAAGCGCGCGTGGCGTGCGAAACCTTTGCTACGACTGACCGGGTCGTCATCGGTGGCGAAGTAGGTCTGTCTGATCAGGAAAAGCTGCACGACTACATGGGCCGCATCGACGAGATTGCGCGCGCCTGCATCAAAGACATCGGATACGAGCAGGACAAGTTCCACCACGAAACCGTCGAGGTAACGAACCTGCTGCACGAACAGTCCGCACATATCGCCCAAGGTGTTGATGCCGCCGCAGACAAGGACGAAGGTGCCGGTGACCAGGGCATCATGTTCGGTTATGCGACCACGGAAACGCCTGCGCTGATGCCGGCACCAATCCAGTATTCTCACGCGATCCTGCGCCGTCTTGCCGAAGTGCGCAAGAATGGCAGCGAGCCCGCGCTGGGTCCTGACGCAAAATCTCAATTGTCGGTCGTTTACCGTGACGGAAAGCCAGTCGGTGTCAGCTCGATCGTGTTGTCGACACAACACCTGGACGAAGCGTTGAGCTCGGCCGACATCCGCGCGATTGTCGAACCTTACATTCGTGAATCTCTGCCCGAAGGGTGGCTGAGCGACGAAACCGAGTGGCACGTGAACCCCACTGGCAAATTCGTGATCGGTGGCCCGGATGGTGACGCAGGTCTGACCGGGCGCAAGATCATCGTAGACACTTATGGTGGCGCAGCCCCGCACGGCGGCGGCGCGTTCTCGGGTAAGGACCCGACCAAGGTGGACCGTTCGGCCGCGTATGCCGCGCGTTACCTAGCCAAGAATGTTGTGGCCGCCGGAATGGCAGAACGCTGCACGATCCAGCTAAGCTATGCGATTGGTGTGTCCAAGCCGCTGTCTATCTATGCCGACACTCACGGCACTGGTGAAATCCCGGACGCAGAAATCGAAAAGGCTGTTGGTCAGGTCATGGATCTAACCCCGCGCGGTATCCGGCAGCACCTGCAGATGAACAAGCCTATCTATCAGCGCACGGCGGCTTACGGCCACTTTGGCCGCGAACCCGAGGCGGATGGCGGTTTTAGCTGGGAACGGACCGATCTGGCCGATGCGCTGAAAGCCACGGTCTGATCCGAATTATCAAAGCGCGCCGACAACGGCGCGCTTTTTTTGTTGGCCGGTGATTACTACGCCCCTCTTGAACCAACCTCGGCGTCGCAGTATGGCCACCGCCATGAGCACCGAGACTCCACAACGCCCGCGCAGAAACTTCTATGGCCGCTTCAAAGGGAAAACCCTGAAGCCCAGCCAAAAGACCTATCTGAACGAAGACCTTGATGCACTGTCACCGGGTGCGGTGGATTGGGAAACCAATCCCGAACGCCATCCGCTGGATCTGAACGCTCTGTTCGATGGCAGGGACGTCTGGCTTGAGGTCGGCTTTGGTGGGGGTGAGCATCTTGTGCACCAGGCTGCCAGCAACCCCGATATCGGCATTATTGGGGCCGAACCGTATATTAACGGCGTCGCGATGCTGTTGGGTAAGATTCGTCAAGCCGGGGTTGAAAATCTGGCGGTGCATCCGGGCGATGTGCGCGATCTGTTCGATGTTCTGCCCGAGGCCAGCATCTCTCGCGCCTTCCTACTGTATCCCGACCCATGGCCCAAGACACGGCACCACCGTCGCCGTTTCGTGACGCAGGAACATCTGGAGCCTTTGGCCCGTGCCCTGAAGCCGGGGTCTATTTTTCGCGTTGCTACGGACATTCCCGACTATGTGCGCCAGACATTGGAAGAGGTGCCGCGCGCCGGGTTCGAATGGCTGGCCGAGCGTCCTGCTGACTGGCGCGAGCCCTGGGATGACTGGATTTCCACCCGCTATGAACAGAAGGCCCTGCGTGAAGGCCGTACGCCACACTACCTGACCTTCCGCCGCAAAGACTGATTGCGGCTGGACCAACCGGCCCCAATTCGCTAATCCGCCTTGAACTGATAGCGAAAACAGGAGCCCCCATGTCCGGACACGGCACGCCCATCCCGATGACCTCGCATCCCTGCGGCCCGCTGACCGGAACCGCAGAGGTGCCCGGTGACAAATCTATTTCGCACCGGTCGCTGATCCTGGGTGCGATGGCCGTGGGCGAGACCCGGATCTCGGGTCTGTTGGAAGGTGAAGATGTTCTGGACACCGCCAAGGCCATGCGCGCCTTCGGGGCTGAGGTCACTGACCATGGCGGCGGCGAATGGACTGTGCATGGTGTAGGTGTCGGTGGCTTTGCCGAACCCGATCAGGTGATTGATTGCGGCAACTCGGGCACCGGTGTTCGCTTGATTATGGGCGCGATGGCGACCTGTCCGATTTCGGCGACTTTTACGGGCGACGCTAGCCTGAATAAACGCCCGATGGCGCGGGTCACAGATCCGCTGGCGCTGTTTGGAACGCAATCGGTGGGCCGTTCAGGGGGGCGCTTGCCGATGACTATCGTTGGCGCGGCTGACTCCACGCCGGTGCGCTACGAGGTACCCGTGCCTTCCGCCCAGGTAAAATCTGCGGTGCTGCTGGCTGGCCTCAATGCCCCCGGCAAAACTGTGGTGATCGAGAAAGAGGCCACACGGGACCATTCCGAGCGGATGCTGGCGGGCTTTGGTGCGGAAATCACCGTTGAGGACACCGATGAGGGCCGGGTTATCACTCTGACTGGTCGCCCCGAGTTGAAACCGCAGGTCATCGCCGTGCCACGCGACCCGTCCAGCGCGGCCTTTCCGGTCTGCGCGGCGCTGCTCACGCCTGGGTCGGACGTTTTGGTGCCGGGCATCGGCCTGAACCCCACCCGTGCGGGGTTGTTCACTACGCTGCGCGAGATGGGTGCAGACCTGACCTATGAGAATGAGCGCGAAGAGGGCGGCGAACCTGTCGCCGATCTGCGCGCAAAGTACTCGCCGGATATGAAGGGGATCGATGTTCCACCGGAACGCGCGGCCTCGATGATTGATGAATACCCGGTTTTGTCCGTGATTGCGGCAAATGCCACCGGTGTCACGATGATGGGCGGCGTAAAAGAACTGCGCGTAAAGGAAAGCGACCGGATCGACGCAATGGCCCAGGGCCTGCGCGCCAATGGTGTAACTGTCGAAGAAGGTGATGAATGGTGGTCGGTTGAAGGGCTGGGCATCGGCAACGTCCCCGGTGGCGGCACCTGCGAAAGCTTTCTGGACCACCGGATCGCCATGTCGTTCATGATTTTGGGGATGGGGGCCAAAAAGGGTGTAACCGTCGACGATGCGGGCCCGATCGCCACTTCGTTCCCGATTTTTGAACCTTTGATGGCCACGTTGGGTGCGAAACTGCAGCGAAATAATCGGTAGGTTTGATGTCGGATTCAAAGTTCACAATCGCCATTGACGGACCAGCTGCAGCGGGCAAGGGCACGATCTCAAAAGCGGTCGCGGCCCGGTTTGGGTTCGCGCATCTGGACACCGGGCTTTTGTACCGCGCGGTCGGCAGACGGACCTTGCAAGGACTGGAGCCGATTGCGGCAGCACAAGCATTGACCCCCGAAGAGTTGGAGCAGGGCGATTTGCGCAGGGCCGAGATTGCGCAAGCAGCCTCAAAAGTAGCTGTGATCCCCGAGGTTCGGGCTGCGTTGGTTGACTTCCAACGGGCGTTTGCGCGCCGCAGCGGGGGCGCTGTGCTGGATGGTCGCGACATCGGTACAGTGATTTGCCCCGAGGCCGAGGTGAAACTGTTCGTCACCGCCAGTCCCGAAGTTCGGGCCGAGCGTCGGTTCCTTGAGCTCAGCGCGAAGGGCAATGATATCTCGCGTGAACAGGTGCTGTCGGACGTAAAAGAGCGCGACGCGCGGGATACGGAACGTAGCACTGCGCCGATGAAGCCGGCAGAGGATGCAGTCCTGCTGGACACGTCAGATTTGAGCGTCGAAGCCGCGTTGGAAAAAGCTATCAAGGTCATTGAAGCAAAAAAGCCTGCACGGTCGTAACCGTGCAGGCCTTGGTCTTTTGTGGCCAGATTACAGTTCTCCGACCGCGATGCTTTTGATCTTGGACCACTGATTGTCAGCGGTTTCGGATGTGGCAGAGACATCTTCAAGGAACGCCGCGCGAGTATCTGCGTTCAGGAACAGATACAGCTTTCCGTCAGCCACCAAGTATTGATCCGGATCGCCGTCGAATTTTTTGCCGACAGAAACGCCGAACGAACAGAACCCGCCATGTTGTGGCAGGTAGGCCGCCGGGTTGGCCTCGAACGCTTCGAGATTGGCGGCGCTCGTGAAGTAATAGGATGCGCCGTCATAAGTGGCCGAGTGGGTGGCAAAGCCATCGACCGGGTTGCCGTCGTTAACGAGAGTCACCAGATCGACCCCATGCGCGGCAAGTGGCGCACCTGCGGCAGAAATACCGTTTGATACGTTGATCTCATCCGCAGCAAAGGCCGGGGCTGCGATCAGGGGCAATGTGGCGATCAGGGTGGTAAGAACGAGAGACTTCATTTGTATTTCCTTTCCGGTTCAGAGTCCGGCCAGCAGGTCCGCCAGCCGCTGACCAAAGCTAGGAACTAGGTTCTGAACGAGCTATCGCAGAAAGCCCTGAGTATCTTGCAGATCGTTCAAAGCTGTCGGTGCCTTCGAAATACTGTTCACCAAGCTTTGTTTGGTCAGGTCTGCGCCCCGACCCTATTGTCGATCCATAGCCTGCAGGAGCGATGCCATGATCCGACTAGCCTTATTGATGATTTTCCTTGCCGGAGGTGCATTGGCCCAAGAGACGGCTGAGCCGGAACCCCCAATGACGTATGAGCGGTTGGGAAAGATCATCTTTGCGCTCGATCCTGACGCGAAACCGTTTGGACCGGGGTTTGAGCTGAAGGTTGGGGACGTAACGGTGCTGGTTGTTACGGATATCAATGCGGATCGGATGCGGGCCATGGTCGCGATTGGCAGCGCCGAAGATTTGTCGCCCGCTGACCTTGAACGCGTGATGCAGGCGAATTTTGACAGTACGCTAGACGCGCGTTACGCGCTCGCGAATGGTATCTTGTGGGCTGCGTACATCCATCCGCTATCCCGGCTGGACAAGAACCAACTGATCTCGGGGCTGGCCCAGACAGTGAATATCGCCAAGACTTATGGCACCTTGTACACCGGTGGCGCGGCGGAATTCGGAGGGGGCGACAGCCAGGATTTGCAGCGCGATCTGATCGAAGAGCTTCTGAAAAAAGGTGAGGAAATCTGACACGCGCCCGGGAATTGCGTTTGCTCTGATTTCAAGTTGCCGCGCAGAAGCTGCGGTCCATCGGCGGCCCGGTCTGCCTTTAACACATCGCGGTTATGTGTACTGCCCGGGGCAGGGTGCCGTGACTGAGCGTCGCTTTGCCGAAAGAAGGAAAGTACATTCAAGACAGGGCGCGCTAGACCCTAGCTGGACGCAGGAAACCTGCTATGCTTTGCCCATGCCAGAAGGGAAGGCTGCCATACAATCCTCAAAAACAAAAAGGGGAAGCAGCCAAAAAATCCCTCAAGCCAACAGGGACAGAACAATATGAATAATCGTTTGCGTAAGATCACTATCGTGGGTGGTGGCACAGCGGGTTGGATGACCGCGCTGATACTGGACATGGTGTTTTCACGCACCTCGGCCCGCAAGGATCGCCCGCGCATCTGCCTGATCGAAAGCCCCAATATCGCCACCGTGGGTGTCGGTGAGGCCACGGTGCCGCGTATGCCGGTCACACTGCGCCAAGCGGGCATTTCCGAGCGGGATTTTTTTCGCGAGACCAATGCATCGTTCAAGCTGGGCGTGAAGTTCTGCAATTGGAACAAGGACGCAAAGGGCAACCGCATCGACTACGTGAACCCTTTTGCCCACGGTCAGTTGTTGGAAGGATTGGAAGCCGCCGAATACTTCTTGCGCTTTGGCAATGGTGATCGGGACTTTACGCAATCCATCTCGCCGCATGACGATCTGGCCCGCCTGTGCAAGGGCGGGCGACCGCTGGGTCAGCCCGAGTTCGAACAACGGTTTGGCTACGCATATCATCTGGACGCCGTGAAATTTGCGGGCATGCTGACCAAGGTCTGCACCAAGCGCGGGGTTGAGCACATTCAGGATGAGGTGCAGGCGGTTGAGCTGGATGAACAGGGCAATGTCAGCCATCTGATGTTAGAGCGTAAGGGCCGCCACGACATCGAGATGGTCATAGATTGCACCGGGTTCCGCGGTTTGATCATCAACAAAGCACTGGGTGAGCCGTTTATGGATTACTCGGATTACCTGCCCAACGACCGCGCCATGGCGTTGCAGATTGAACATCCCGACCCAGAGAAAATCGAAAGCGTCACCCGGTCTACCGCGCTGGGCGCCGGTTGGACATGGCGGGTGCCGCTCTACAACCGTGTGGGCACAGGCTATGTGTATTCATCGGCGCATCGCACGGATGATCAGGCGGCGGATGAATATCTCGAATGGTTGGGCGACAGCGGCAAAGGTTTGACACCACGCGTGATCCCGATGCGTATCGGGCGCGTGCGCAATGCCTGGGTCAAGAACTGCCTGGCAATCGGTCTGTCCGGCGGGTTCATTGAACCGTTGGAAAGTACCGCGATCCATATGGTTGATCATGCGGTGCGCTGGTTCGCAGAACATCTGCCTACACGCGATATCGAACCATCGCTGCGGGCAAGATATAACCGGCAAATGAACCAGATGTATGATGAGGTCCTAGATTTCATCTGTCTGCACTATCGCCTGGGCAACCGCACGGATGATCAATATTGGATCGATGCGCGCACAGAGATGAAGATACCGGATCGTTTGGCCGAAAACCTGGAATTGTGGCAGCACCGCCTGCCCATGGAGCACGATATCGAATTTGCCACACTGTTTAATTTCCGCGTTTATCAGACGGTTCTTTTGGGCAAGCAGGTCTATGACACCGGCTATGGGACTGGCATCCGTGATCGTCTGCGGCCGTTGAAGAAACCGATCTGGTTCCAGTGGTGGAAGGGCGCGAAGGTGGATCTTGCGCAGATCCTCAAGGCGATGCCGGATCACAAAACACTGCTGCGCGATATCCGAGGAGAGCTGGAGCAACCGCCAGCCTTTGGTATGGCGGCTGCGATGCAACCGACCGTCGCGATGCCGGGCGAACAACTTGCACCCGTGGCAATCCAGAACATGCCGAACCTTGCCGAAATCCAAAGCGGCAAGAAGGACCTGCAACTGTTCTAGAAGGTCCTAGCGCTCCGCGCAGCTTTGCGGTGGTGGCAGCATTGAACTGCGCTGCGCGAACCAAGGGCCTACTAGAGAAATGTAAAATGCCTGCGCTAAAGCGCGGGTCCTTCACGCAGCTTTTCCTGCTCGGACGGGGTGGGCGTGTGATTGAAGACAAAGGCCGTGCGGCAGGCTTCTTCTCCGCCCAGGTCTTCGATTTTCTTCCGCTGGTCGGCAAAGGCGCGGGCGTTGACCTCTTCGGGGTCGCAGATTTCGCGCAGGCGGCGTTCCCCTTCGACCAGCGCGGTCTGCACCCGCGGATCATTTACCCGATCCAGCGCGCGGCTGGTCTGTTCTTGAGGATCGGTTGACAGGTCGAACAATTGCGGGGGCTGTCCGACATAATAGACGTATTTCCATTCGCCCCATCGCACCATGAAACTGCCGGTTCTTGAGCCGCCATCGTGGTATTCGCTGAAACCAGTCCGGTCGGGGTCGTCCGGTGCTTTGGCCAAACTGATCAGAGACAAGCCGGGTTGACCCGCGTTGCCGTCGTCGGCTTCGACGCCGCAGACGTCCCGGGCAGTTGCAGCGATATCGGTCAGATTGGTACATGTGGTGACGCGTCGGCCGACCGGGATACCCGGGCCCGCCGCGATCATCGGAATTCCTGCACTGGCCTCATACATCACCTGTTTGGTCCAAAACCCCTGATCTCCCATCATGTCACCGTGGTCCGAGACATAGATCACGACCGTATTCTCGGCCTGACCACTGTCGGACAAGGCTTTCAGGATGCGCCCCACACAATCGTCCATCAATGAGGTCAGGCCATAATAAGCCGCCTTGGCTTCACGCATTTTCTGTTCGTCAAAATAGTCATCGTAGTTGAAGAACGCGGCGATGTTGCGCAGCTCTTCATGATCCGGCAGCCCTTTGCCATACCCGACTGGCAAATCCATCTGAGCTGGATCGTAAAGGTCGTACCATTCCTTGGGACAGGTCAGGGGATAGTGTGGGCTGACCAGCGACACAAATGCAGCCCAGGGTTTGTCCTGTCGCGTGGGATCGGCCAGCCAGGCCTCGGCTGCTGCGGTAATGTCCAGATCGTAATCGGTATAGGTGCTGGGCCCGACGCCCACATCACCCGCCAGCTCGGATGCCGAATCATAGTCTGGTGGGTTTTCGCGCAAAAGCCCAACGGCCCAGCCGACACCTCCGACCACGTGCATCGGCAGGATTTCCCGCGAGAAGCCATTGTCGTCTTCGTTGGACCTGAAATGCAGTTTTCCAACAGAGACGACCTCGCGCCCTGCATCGCGCAACTGCCGCATCCAGCTGCGCGGATGTCCGTCATAGGGTGTTGCGCTGTCCCAGTTTCCTGTCGTGTGAACCCAGTCTCCGGTCGCAAGCGCTGCCCGTGTGGGTACGCACATGGGTGAAGGCGTGTAGGCGGACTCAAACATCGTGCCGCGCGCGGCCAGTGCATCCAGATTGGGCGTTTTGACAATCGGATGGCCAGCGCATCCCATTGCGTCTTTGCGGTGTTCGTCTGAAATGATGACGAGAAAGTTCAGGTCTTGACGCATGAGATCCTCCGACTTTTTCAAAGCTTCGCAAGTGGCGCAGACTTTGCTGTTCGAAACACGACATTCTTCGCAGGAATCGGGAGTTGCGCCTAACGAGAGTGGTTGCACATGATTTATTCTAATGTAATAACATAGCAAAACTATCGAGCGAGCATGACGATATCCGTTGACACCCGACAGTCTAGGTACGTGCGCGCCGATGAACGGAGCGCACAATGACTGACCGCAGAAAGAACCGAAACCTGCGCAGCCGGATCAAACGCCGCCAGCGGACGGGATCGCCAATGCAGGCCTATGACGCGTTGCCTGCCGAATTGCGATTGTGGCTTGCCTCGGCTTGTTTGCCGTGGAGCCCGGCCTCGGCGCTGCGCATTTGGCATAAAGTAGGCGGCGCGCATAGTCCCGATGATGCCTATTCGCGATTGAATGCGATTGAGCAGTCCATGTTGCAACGGGACGGGCGCGTTTGGGACATGGCGCGCCGAGTGTGACGGCGGCCGATGCCCTGTATATCAAGGCTTTCCTCTTGCACATGTCGAGAATTCCGCTTATACGCGCGCTGTCAACACAAGGGCGGTCAACGTCCGGATGACGTTACTGAGCAGGGCCGGGTCACCTCGGCCCTTTGTGTTTGTTTGCTCAGGGACGCACCGGATCACGTCCGATGACACCATGAAACAAGACCGGCGGAGACAACCGCTCGGCCAGTAAAAACGTATGTAAAGGAAAACACTGCCAGATGGCTGATACAACCATGGAGGAATTCGAAGCCCTCCTGAACGAAAGCTTCGAAATGGACACGCCCGAAGAGGGTTCTGTTGTCAAAGGCAAGGTTCTGGCGATCGAAGCCGGCCAAGCCATCATCGACGTTGGCTACAAAATGGAAGGCCGCGTTGATCTGAAAGAATTCGCGAATCCCGGCGAAGCTCCTGAAATCGCTGTTGGTGACGAGGTAGAAGTCTACCTGCGCGCCGCAGAGAACGCCCGTGGCGAAGCCGTTATCTCGCGCGAGATGGCCCGCCGTGAAGAGGCATGGGACCGTCTGGAAAAAGCATATGCCGACGACCAGCGCGTCGAAGGTGCAATCTTTGGCCGCGTCAAGGGTGGCTTCACCGTCGATCTGGGTGGCGCAGTTGCGTTCCTGCCCGGTTCGCAGGTTGACGTCCGCCCCGTACGCGACGCTGGCCCGCTGATGGGTCTGAAGCAGCCGTTCCAGATTCTGAAAATGGACCGCCGCCGTGGCAACATCGTTGTTTCGCGCCGCGCTATCCTGGAAGAATCACGCGCCGAACAGCGTGCCGAAGTCATTGGCAACCTGACCGAAGGTCAGACCGTCGAAGGCGTGGTCAAGAACATCACCGAATACGGTGCGTTTGTTGACCTGGGCGGCGTTGATGGCCTGCTGCACGTCACCGACATGGCATGGCGCCGTGTGAACCACCCGTCCGAGATCCTGACGATCGGCGAAACCATCAAGGTTCAGGTCATCAAGATCAACAAAGAGACCCACCGCATCAGCTTGGGCATGAAGCAGCTGCAGGAAGATCCGTGGGATCTGGTTGCTGCCAAGTATCCGCTGAGCTCGGTCCATCAGGGTCGCGTCACCAACATCACCGACTACGGCGCGTTCGTCGAGCTGGAAGCCGGTGTCGAAGGTCTGGTGCACGTTTCCGAGATGTCCTGGACCAAGAAAAACGTCCACCCCGGCAAGATCGTTTCGACCAGCCAGGAAGTCGACGTTATGGTTCTGGAAATCGACGGTGCCAAGCGTCGCGTATCTCTGGGCCTGAAGCAGACCATGCGCAACCCGTGGGAAGTGTTTGCAGAAACACACCCCGAGGGCACCGAGGTCGAAGGCGAAGTCAAGAACATCACCGAATTCGGTCTGTTCATTGGCCTCGAAGGCGACATCGACGGCATGGTTCACCTGTCCGACCTGTCGTGGGACGAACGTGGCGAGGATGCGATCCAGAACTACCGCAAAGGCGACATGGTTTCGGCCGTTGTCTCGGAAGTTGACGTGGAAAAAGAGCGTATCTCGCTGTCGATCAAAGCCCTGGGTGGTGACAAGTTCGCAGAAGCCGTTGGCGGCGTGAAGCGCGGTTCGATCATCACTGTCGAAGTCACTGCGATCGAAGATGGCGGCATCGAGGTGGAATACGAAGGTATGAAGTCCTTCATCCGTCGTTCCGACCTGTCGCGTGACCGTGCAGAGCAGCGCCCCGAGCGTTTCTCGGTTAACGACAAGATCGACGTCCGCGTCACCAATGTCGACAGCAAGACTCGCCGTCTGGGTCTGTCGATCAAGGCACGTGAGATCGCCGAAGAGAAAGAGGCCGTGGAACAGTACGGTTCTTCCGACTCGGGCGCATCTCTGGGCGACATCCTGGGTGCAGCGCTGAAATCCGGCGACTAAGCTCAGGCTGGATTTTCAGCCGAATTTACGGCCCCGTGCAGACGCGCGGGGCCGTTTTTGTTGCGAATCAATATGTTCCAAATTTTGCGCTTATTGCGGCCGTCGTTCACGCTTTAAGAGCGGATTTTGCCTGAACAAGCAAAAAATCGCGCGACTTTGCTGTAAAATGAATGCTTTGCACACAGAGTTTACGTTCCCCCGATCACGGTTTTTTCCTATACTGTCCAGAAGTATAGACATGGTTAACCGGTCGCCTGGGAGGGTAACACTCATGATCCGTTCAGAACTGATTCAGAAAATCGCCGACGAAAACCCGCATCTCTATCAGCGTGATGTCGAGCGGATTGTGAATACCGTGTTCGAAGAAGTGACAGATGCCATGGCGCGTGGCGACCGTGTCGAACTGCGCGGCTTCGGTGCGTTCTCGGTCAAACAACGGGACGCGCGTGTTGGCCGCAATCCTCGTACGGGTGAAACCGTGCAGGTCGAAGAAAAATGTGTTCCATTCTTCAAAACTGGCAAGTTGCTAAGGGACCGATTGAACGGTAAAGCCTGACACCATGATGCGTTACCTTCGATATGCTTTCCTGGCGATCCTCGGGATCGTTCTTGTGTCAATCTCGCTGGCCAATCGCCAGATGGTCGAGTTGAAACTGATGCCGGATGCCCTGGCCGAGTTGCTGGGGCTCAATTTCTCAACGTCTTTGCCACTGTTCATCGTGGTGCTGGGCGGCGTCGTGGCCGGTTTGATCATCGGCTTCCTGTGGGAATGGCTGCGCGAGCATAAACACCGCCGCGATGCCTCGACCAAGACCGGAGAAGTGCGCAAGCTTGAGCGTGAGGTCAAGAAGCTCAAGAAAAAGCAGAACGAGGGCAAGGACGACGTTCTGGCTCTGCTGGACGAAGCCAGCTAAGGCACCTTTATGACGAACGTAGCTGTAAAAATCTGCGGGCTGACCGCACCTGATCACGTGCGCGTAGCAGCTGATGCTGGCGCGCGATATGTCGGGTTTGTCTTCTTCCACAAATCGCCACGGCATCTGGGCATTGATGAAGCCGCGTCACTGGCACAGCTGGTGCCGGCAGGCGTGGCCAAGGTTGCCCTAACCGTTAATGCGACGGACGAGGAACTGGACCGCGTCGTCGCAAGCGTGCCCTTGGACATGTTGCAATTGCACGGCAAAGAAACACCGCAGCGTGTTTCTGAGGTTCGCGACAGGTTTGGGTTGCCGGTGATGAAAGCAATCGGCATCGCCGAGGCCGAGGATCTGAGCGCAATTGACCTGTATTCCGACGTTGCAGATCAGTTGCTGATCGACGCGAAACCTCCGCGTACATCCGAACTGCCGGGCGGGAATGGGTTGGCCTTTGATTGGCGCCTGCTGGCCGGCCGGAAATACTGGCAAAAGCCATGGATGCTGGCCGGGGGACTGACGCCAGATAACGTTGCCGAGGCGATCCGGATGACCGGTGCAAAACAGGTTGATGTGTCTTCGGGTGTCGAAAGCGCGCCGGGAGTTAAAGACTCCATTAAGATTTCTGAATTCGTGTCCGCCGCCCATTGATCTGCTTGCTGACCTCCCCCGTATATAACGTCGGGGAGGAGCAATGATGCTTGCAGCGATTGGCGGGGTTACCCTGAACCATTGGTACAACGCGCCAGAGTTCTTTTGGCGCGCGGGGCAAGCGTTGAAGCAGGCGCGTGGTGACCCATTGTGCGTTCATGCGCAGTTGTTCCCGCACGGTGGGCTCTACTTTTCGCTCAGCGTTTGGCAAGACGCCGAGGCCATGCTGACATTTGCCCATTCGGGACCACACAGGCGGGTTCTTGAGGCATCGGACCGGTTGTCCATCACGCATGAGTTCCATCATTTCTCATGCATCGCGGTGCCGACCGAAGAACAGGCCCTGCGGATCTGGAAGCATCGCTACAGACCCGCGAAATGATACGTTTTGCCATGGCAAAACCTGGCAGCACCTCCTATGAACAACGGGTACGACGAGGGAGACACCCATGGCCAACGATCTATTCAATTCCTTCATGTCCGGTCCCGACGAACAGGGCCGGTTTGGCATCTTCGGCGGACGGTTTGTCAGCGAAACGCTGATGCCGCTGATCCTGTCGCTTGAAGAGGAATATGAGAAGGCCAAGGATGATCCGACCTTCTGGGCCGAGATGGACGATCTGTGGGCGAACTATGTGGGTCGCCCCTCGCCGCTGTATTACGCGGAACGCCTGACCGAGCATCTGGGCGGCGCGAAAATCTATCTGAAACGCGACGAACTGAACCACACGGGCGCGCATAAAATCAACAACGTGTTGGGCCAGATCATTCTGGCGCGGCGCATGGGTAAAACCCGGATCATCGCGGAAACCGGTGCGGGGCAGCACGGCGTGGCGACAGCTACCGTCTGCGCCAAATTCGGCCTGAAATGCATCGTTTACATGGGCGCACACGACGTTCAGCGTCAGGCGCCCAACGTGTTCCGTATGCGTTTGCTGGGTGCCGAAGTGATTCCGGTGACCTCGGGCCGTGGCACGCTTAAGGACGCGATGAACGACGCGCTACGTGATTGGGTGACCAATGTGCGCGACACGTTCTACTGCATCGGCACTGTGGCGGGCCCGCACCCGTATCCGGCGATGGTGCGTGATTTCCAGTCGATCATCGGCAAGGAAGCTAAGGAACAGATGCAAAAGGCCGAAGGCCGTTTGCCCGATACGCTTATCGCCGCCATCGGCGGTGGGTCGAATGCGATGGGCCTGTTTTATCCGTTCCTTGACGACAAGAGCGTCAACATCATCGGTGTTGAGGCGGGCGGTAAAGGCGTGAATGAAAAGATGGAACATTGCGCCTCGCTGACCGGTGGTCGTCCGGGTGTGCTGCACGGAAACCGTACCTACCTGCTGCAGGATGATGACGGCCAGATCCTCGAAGGCTATTCGATCTCGGCCGGTCTGGATTACCCTGGTATTGGCCCCGAGCATTCTTGGCTGAATGATATCGGTCGCGCGAACTATGTCTCGATCACCGATAAAGAGGCGCTGGAAGCGTTCCAGCTGTGCTGTGCAACCGAAGGTATCATCCCCGCGTTGGAGCCCAGCCACGCGTTGGCGCATGTCATGAAGATCGCGCCGGAACTGCCCAAGGATCACCTGATCTGCATGAATATGTGTGGTCGCGGCGACAAGGACGTTCAGACGGTCGCCAAATACCTGAACTTTGATATGTCCGACACCGAAGGCCGTTCGGCCGGATAACGCGCGCCCGGGGCTTTGCGCCCCGGGTGTTTCATGTCACGCTGCATGGCTTGCAGAACGCGTCCAGTTCCGAAAGACTCGATCAAAAGTACGATGCCGCAGCCCCCGGCTGGGCGGATAAGATGCGTCTGCTGGGCTATTTTGATGCCTATCTGGGGTTTCTATCGATCGGTTCAGCGGATGATCTAGGCCGGAACGGGCTGGATGTGGGGTGCGGGACAGGTGCTTTTGCCGAGGCACGGGCGGTCATTCAGCCCGAAGGTAAGGTCACACTGCTCGAGCCGTCCGGGAAAATGCTGAAACAGGCCGAGGGTGCGCTGGCCCTAAGGGGCGTTACAACCCATACCGCGCGATCCCGGTTGGAGGATTTTCCACCAGCCCAGCCTTTTGATTGCGTTCTGGCAGCCCATGTCCTTGAGCATTGCGATAACCCTACCGATGCCCTGCGCCACATGCGCAGGCAGGCCGCGCCTGCGGCAAAGCTGTGGTTGGTCGTCAGTAAACCACACTGGTGCAACGCGATTATTTGGCTTCAATGGCGTCACCGGTCGTACAGACCGCAACAGGTGGCCAAGATGCTTAAGGAGGCGGGGTGGGTGTTGGAGGCGGAGCACAGTTTTCCAACTGGTCCGCCCTCGCGCACATCGCGCGGCTATCTGGCCCGCGCCGTGTAAACATCAATCCGGTGTTGGCGACATGGATTGATCAGCTCTGATGCAAAACCGTTTCGAACCCCTCGAACTGAGGTGGTCCCATCAGAGCCGACTGCGTCTTGCCGTTGCCTGCATTCTTGTGCGCATCGCGGAATTGTTCGGATTTGGTCCAGGCCTCGAAATCGCTGCGATTGTCCCAAATCACGTGGCTGGAATACAGCCGATACCCGTCGCCTTCGGGGCCTTTCAGAAGGCGGAACTCCTGAAATCCTTGCAGTTCTTTCAACCGGCTTTCGCGGTCTTTCCAAACGGATTCGAAATCGGCTTCGCTGCCCAAACGGACTTTGAAGCGGTTCATGGCGATAAAGCTCATAGCCTACCTCGTTTTTTGACGGTTTCGCGCTTGCTAAACAAAGTGTCGGCTGGCGGGTTTCTTTGATGTCTTTTTACCCCTGAGGTCAATCAGGTTCGACGGCATTTTCACGTAAAATTCCAATAGGGACGATGTCCAATGCCCGCTGATGCGTGGCCTCCAGATCAACCTTGGGCGCGCAGCCCTCGTCATGGGCCTGCAGGAACCGCCCGGCACACAGGCACCAGTTGTCACCGGGCTTGAGACCGGGAAAATCGAACTCGGGGCGCGGTGTGCTCAGGTCATTGCCGACATACTTGGAATAGGCCAGAAACTCGGCCGTCATGACCGCGCAGACCGTGTGACTGCCCTGATCTTCGGCGCAGGTGTTACAGGCCCCGTCCCGAAAAAAACCGGTCTGTGGATCGCGGGAGCAGGGGGCAAGGACGCCCCCCAGAACGTTTATGCTGTCCAGTTTTTGCATGGGCACACCTTACAGGCTTTGGGCGATTGTGCGGAACATTTCTATGTTTGTTTCGTTGACGCCATCGTCACGGAAACTGCGATCAGCCCCGGTTGAAACGATAACAACACCACGCGGTTGGTCGAAATAGATGTACTGACCATAAACGCCACGGGCCAGAAACTCGCCTTCATGCGCGCCGACGGGGATCCACCACTGGTAGCCATACCCGATCTCTCCGGCTTCGGTCGGGGCGCTCGGAAAAACGGATTCCGCAATCCATTCGGCGGGCACGATCTGCTGGCCATTATGCTCGCCGTTTTGCAGGATCATCTGTCCAAACCGGGCAAAGTCGCGAGTAGTGAAGTTCAACCCGCCCAAGACGAAAGCCACGCCAGCACCGTCGGTGACATAGTAGCCGTCGCGTTCAAGGCCCAGAGGTTCAATGATCTTTTCGGTCAGCAAGTCAGCCACAGACCGATCCGTCGCACCGCGAACAACCATGCCGATAACGTGTGTGTCGATCGAGACATATTGCCATGTCTCGCCGGGCTCGACGAAGGTTTCGTTCAGCGAGGCGGCAAAGTCATCCAGCTCTCCACCCAGGGCGACGACGCGACCCATTCGGTTGATGTCGGAGTTGTAGTCCAGATAGTCCTCGTCGAAGGTCACACCGCTGGCCATGTTCAGAACATTGCGGATCGTTGCGCCGTCATAAGCGGTGCCCTGCAGTTTCGGGGCGTATTTGACCACGGGATCGTCCAGCGAGTCGATGGCGCCTTCGGCCATCAGGATGCCGAACAGGGCGGACAGATAGCTTTTGGCGACCGACCAGGATATCCGGCGATCCTCGGGGGCGGTCCCCAAATAGTATTCTTCGAACCTGATCTGCCCGTCCTGCATCACCAGCAAAGAGGTTACAGCCCGGTCTTCGACCCATTTGTCCGTGCCCTCGGGCAGGTCAAAACCGGGGCCGTAGGGCAGTTCGAATGTCGCACCTTCCCCCCTTGGCAGGTCGACAGTCAGGAAGGCGTCATCCATGTGAGAGAAGTTGTGAATGATCTTTTCTTCGGAAAACAAAGAGTTCACTGCCATCAGGCGCTGAATCTCTTCACGCTTCCAAACGCCAACGACCACCGCTGCCAGCACCAACATCAAAACGATGCGCAGCACCCATTTCATCAGGGTTCGCATATGTTACCTCCCGCTTTTGGTGTGCATTGGAGCGCGGACTGGCGCACTTCGCAATTGAGACGTAGCGGCAACATCGTTGGCCTTACTTGAACTTGTCCATCAGTTTTTGCATGGCGGACCTGGTGTCCGCCACGGGTTCAGGCGTAGCTGCAGCGACCGATTTCGAGGAGGCCGCAGCGGTTTTTGATGACCGTGGCGGTGCGGTGCGCAATGCGACCGCGTTCATGAATCTGCCACCATCGCCATCTGCCAAATGACCGGCACCGTCGGAAACCCCCCGCAAGACGTCTTCCAGCCAATCCGAATCTGCCTTGGCAAAGTCACTCAGGACATAAGGCGAGACCAGTTCCTTACGGCCCGGATGCCCAATGCCCAGACGAACTCGATCATAGGCCGGGCTGATATGGTCATGGATCGACCGCAGACCGTTATGCCCGGCGTGACCTCCACCTGCTTTCGCACGCACCTTACCGGGCGCAAGATCCAGCTCGTCGTGAAAAACGGTCACATCGGTTGAGTCCAGCTTGTAAAAACGCATAGCCTCACCCACGGATTGACCCGAGCGGTTCATGAAGGTTTGTGGCTTGATCAGCAGCACCTTTTCCGAACCTAGTCGCCCTTCGGCGATTTCTGCCTGGAACTTTGATTTCCACGGGCGGAAACCGTGATCGTCGGCAATCCTGTCCAGTGCCATAAAGCCGATATTGTGCCGGTTCCGGGCATATTTCTGCCCTGGATTGCCCAGTCCGACAAAAAGTTTCATGGTTCTGCTCCGCGCGTCATTATACGACTTGTTTCCTCATGCCTCGAATTGGATCGGAATTCCAGTGAGACTTCGTCTGCCATTGCCTGTCGCTAACAGCAGCAAGTGAGGCGCGCCTGGCCAGTAGGGGCCGTGATTTCAACCTGCCTGAGCGAATGACGGAGCCGGCGGCAAGCAAGTGCGAAAATCCGCATTCGACAAAAAAACGGGGCTCCAAAGGAACCCCGTTTCAAATTCAAGGTACTGAAACCTGAACTTATTCTTCGGCTTCCTGACCGACGACTTCAACTTCGTCTACGGCCACTTCGCCCTCTTCACCCTCTTCGTCATCATCCGTTACCAGACCGGTCGGTGCCGAGATGTTCGCGATCACGAAGTCACGGTCGATGGTCGGCTTGGTGCCTTCGGGCAGGTCGACCGACGAAATGGTGGCAACGTCGTTGATGTTCATGCCGGTCACGTCAACAGTGATCTTCTCAGGAATATCACCTGCGGTGCACAGCAGTTCGACTTCCGGACGGACAACAGTCAAAACGCCGCCCTTCTTGATGCCGGGCGCTTCTTCCTCGTTGATGAACTCAACCGGGATGAACAGCGCGATCTTGGTGGTGCGACGCAGGCGCATCAGGTCCAGGTGGGTCGGAAGGTCTTTGACGACGTCACGCTGAACGTCGCGGCAGATGACGCGGACGTCTTCCTGGCCTTCAACCTTCAGGTTCCACAAGGTCGACTTGAACCGGCCAGCTTTCAGGCGCTTGAACAGTTCGTTGAACGGGATCTGAATCGGCAGCGGTTCTTTGTCGCCACCAAATACGATGCCCGGAACCATGCCGTCGCGGCGTGCCTGACGAGCGGCGCCCTTGCCTGTCCCCGTCCGTTCCAGAGCTACGAGATCAGGAATCTCTCCAGCCATGATAATTCTCCAATGTTAGGGCGGGCATCCTCCAAGGCTGTATGCCCGCGTGAAGCCGCGTCCTTAGCTTGATTCATCAGGTTTGGAAAGGGGTTTTTAGCGGTCTTCATGCTTTGCGAGGCTCTGCCTCGCGCTCCGGGATATTTGAGGCCAGATGATGATCGGCTCCCTTGCTTCATCTGGCAGAAAATATCCCGGGGGAACCGCAGCTTGCTGCGGTGGGGCAGAGCCCCTTTTAACATGGCTTGCTGAAAGGTTTTGCGAGATCAGGCTTGCCATCGGCCGCCGAAACCCTCGGGGATCAGCAGGTTGTGACGACCCAGACCGCTCACATCCCGCTCGCCGCACAGGGCCATCGTGGTATCCAGCTCTTTGTGGATGATATTCAGCGCAGTCGTGACACCTTGTTGGCCCATCGCACCCAACCCATAGACAAAAGCGCGACCGATGTAAGTGCCCTTGGCCCCTAGTGCCAGCGCTTTGAGAACATCCTGCCCGGACCGGATGCCACTGTCCAGATGGACTTCAACGTCATCACCAACTGCGTCCATGATTTCAGGCAAAACGCGGATCGAACTGAGCGCCCCGTCCAACTGTCGCCCGCCGTGGTTTGAAACAACGATGGCATCTGCGCCCAGCTTAGCCGCCATCTTCGCGTCTTCGGCATCCAGAATGCCTTTCAGGATCACCTTGCCGCCCCATTGTTCCATCAGCTTTTCGACCTTTTTCCAATCGAGGCTGGGGTCGAATTGCTCGGCCGTCCACGCGCCCAGCGATGAGGCATCAGAAACGCCTTCGGCATGACCAACGATATTGCCAAATTCGCGCCGATGTGCGCCCAGCATTTCTATCCCCCAAGCCCATTTGGTCATGAGGTTTGCGATTGTCTTGGCTGTCAGTTTCGGAGGCGCGGACAAGCCATTTTTCAGATCTTTGTGGCGCTGCCCCAGAATTTGCAGGTCCAGGGTGATGACCAATGCGGAACATTTGGCATCCTTGGCGCGCTGGATCAGGCGACCGACGTAATCCTGATCCTTCATTGCATAAAGCTGGAACCAAAAGGGTTTGCTTGTATGCCCTGCGACATCCTCGATCGAGTTGATCGACATGGTCGACAGGGTGAAGGGCACGCCGAATTCCTCAGCAGCCTTTGCGGCCTTCATCTCACCGTCCGCGTGCTGCATGCCCGTCAGGCCCACTGGGGCCAGAGCCACCGGCATCGCAACATCCTGCCCGATCATCTGCGATGCGGTCGAGCGCCCGTCCATGTCCACGGCGACCCGCTGGCGCAGCCTGATATCTTCGAAATCTGAGCTGTTGTCGCGGAAGGTCTGTTCGGTCCAGCTGCCGCTTTCGGCATAGTCGAAAAACATGCGCGGCACGCGGCGTTCGTAGATACGTTTCAGGTCGTCGATATTGGTAATAACGGGCATTTGTTTCGGCCTTCGCGGAATTGGTTCTTTTTGTTTACCAACCATTTGAGGCCGTCGCAACGTCGGGACTTTGCGATGCGACGCCACGAATTCCGGGCAAGAAAAAAACGCGGCCGGACAGGGCCGACCACGTTGAAATTTGATCAGGCCTCGCTCAGGCCGAGTGGGCGCCGTCAGCCAGAGATTTCACGAAATCCAAAACTTCGCCGGTGGGCTTGCCCGCAGCGATCTGGCTGACGATAGCGGAGCCAACCACTGCACCATCAGCAACAGTTGCGATTGCCTGTGATTTTTCAGGTGTATTGATCCCGAACCCGACGATCACTGGTAAATCGGTTGCGGATTTGATGCGGGCGACCTCGGGGCCAACATTTGTGGCTTGGGCTTCGGCCGCACCGGTAATGCCGGTGATTGACACGTAATACACAAAACCCGAAGTGTTCTGCAGAACGCGGGGCAGGCGTTTGTCATCGGTGGTTGGCGTGGCCAGACGAATGAAGTTCAATCCAGCAGCCTGCGCAGGCAAGCACAGTTCTTCGTCTTCCTCGGGCGGCAGGTCGACGACGATCAGACCGTCAATTCCGACCTCTTTGGCATCTGCAAGGAACTTATCGACGCCGCGGCTGTAGATCGGATTGTAGTAGCCCATCAGCACAATCGGAGTGGTGTCGTCGGTCTCGCGGAAAGCTCGGGCCAGATCCAAAGTCCGCTGCAAAGTCATGCCGCTGTCCAGTGCGCGTTGACCGGCGGCTTGGATCGTCGGGCCGTCTGCCATCGGATCGGTAAAGGGCAGACCCAGTTCGATGACATCGACACCTGCGCCGGGCAGGCCCTTTACGATTTCAAGCGAAGTTTCGAAATCCGGGTCACCGGCCATGATGTAGGCGACGAACGCCTTCTTTCCCTGTTCTTTCAGAGCGGCGAACTTGGCGTCGATACGGGTCATAAGCTGTCCTTGCAATCAGGTTCAGGCCTGATGTGCAGAAACTTTGAGGGGAAATCAATCCCGCCGGGGCAGATTGCTTCAGAACGCGTAATGATACCGCAGCAAAACGGAGTTGACGCCCGGGTTATCGTCCTGTGTGCTTGCGTTCGATTTGTGAGTAATTGCCAGGGACACGCTGTTGCCGTTGTTCAATGTGTAACCGAGGCCCAGCAAGCTACGAATCTGGAATTCACCACCCAGATCGTTGAGTGTGTCACCTTCTGAAAAATACCCAGGCATAACGCTTCCTTCGACGAACCAACGGTCGGCAAAGGTGTATGTCCCGATCAGGCCAATCCCGATATGTACGTCGGCGGCGGTATCTATGGTCAGGGCACCACCCCATGTGGCGGAAAAACGCGTGGCCTCGTGAAAGGGACGGTGATGGTATTCGAGCGAGATTACGGCTTCATCGTCAGAAAGGCTGTCAGAAAAATCCGAGAACCCGGCGCCAAAGACAACGGATTGAGCGTGCGCCGCTTGGGCAGCTAAAAACAGCGCAACGGTAGCAGTTAAATACTTCATATCTCATATTCACTATTTGTTTGTTCACAAAGTCTTACATGGTGAGCTTAGTGTGTTGGTTTCAATCCGGGCAAGATCACGAATGCGCAACTGGGTCGTGATGTTGTAATTCGGATCAGCGGCGCCTTTTGCAGTCCGGCTTGCGCATTGCCTCGGACCTGCATAGAAGCAGCGCTCGAATGGTATGCAGGAGGCCGTCATGGGCTTTAAAATGGGAATCGTGGGTCTGCCGAATGTGGGTAAGTCGACCCTCTTCAACGCGCTGACCAAGACCGCAGCTGCTCAGGCGGCGAATTTCCCGTTCTGCACAATCGAACCCAATGTGGGTGATGTTGCCGTGCCCGATGATCGGCTCGACAAGTTGGCGGCGATCGCAAGCTCGAAACAGATCATTCCCACGCGGATGACCTTTGTTGATATCGCTGGTCTGGTGAAGGGCGCCTCGAAAGGTGAGGGGCTGGGCAACCAGTTTCTGGCCAACATCCGTGAAACCGACGCCATTGCCCACGTGCTGCGCTGTTTCGAAGATGGCGATGTGACCCACGTGGACGGCCGCGTCGATCCCGTGGCGGATGCCGATACCATCGAGACCGAGTTGATGTTGGCCGATCTGGAAAGCATCGAAAAGCGCCGCGCCAATCTGGTGCGCAAGCTGAAAGGCAATGACAAAGAGGCGCAGCAGCAGGAACGTTTGCTGGCCGAAGCGCAAGCGATGCTGGAAAACGGCAAACCCGCGCGTCTGGTCGAAGTCTCTGACGAAGACGCCAAAGCATGGACGATGCTGCAGCTGCTGACCACGAAACCGGTTCTCTATGTCTGCAACGTGTCCGAGGAAGAAGCCGCCGAGGGTAACGAATATTCCGCCCGCGTGGCTGAAATGGCCGCCGCTCAAGGCAATTCCCACGTCATCATCAGCGCCAAGATCGAAGAAGAGATTAGCCTGCTGGAAGAAGACGAGGCGCAGATGTTCCTGGAGGAAATGGGTCTGGAAGAGCCCGGTCTCGACCGACTGATCCGCGCGGGTTACGACCTGCTCAAGCTGGAAACCTATTTCACAGTCGGCCCGAAAGAGGCCCGCGCCTGGACCATACGCACTGGCACCGCGGCGCCACAGGCCGCTGGTGTGATCCATGGCGATTTTGAAAAAGGTTTCATTCGCGCTGAGACGATCGCCTATGACGACTATATCGCCGCCAATGGCGAACAGGGCGCGAAAGAGGCGGGCAAGATGCGGGCCGAGGGTAAGGGCTACGTCGTCAAAGACGGCGATGTGATGCACTTTTTGTTCAATACCTGAGCGCCGATTGACCCTGCGTGAAGCGGACCATTCAGATGCGTCGAGCATCGCTGCGATCTCGATTGAAGTCTGGATCGGCACCTATCTCAAACGCGGGGTTAGCGGTTTTTTCGCGGATTACACGCTGACCGAGTTCACGCCAGCGCGTATCGCTGCCCTGATCAGCGATCCGGAAGAGTTCATCCTGGTGTCGAATAATTTACAGGGGATCGACGGGTTCATTCGCGTCTCTCCGGTCTGTGACGCCCCTGTCGCGGGGTGGTCGGGTATGGAAATTTCGACGTTCTATGTTCAGCCGCGTCATCACGGCAAAGGGATCGGCACGCGCCTGCTTGCGGCAGCGCTGACGCATTGCCGAGAGCAACGGGCCGATTCCGTCTGGTTGACCACGAATGCAGAAAACGATCCGGCCATCGCCTTCTATCTGGCAAATGGGTTTGTACAGATTGGCGAAACCGAGTTCCGGATCGCAGATCAGGGTTATCTCAACAATGTCTATGCCTTGTCTTTGACCTGAACGCATCGCTTTCCCCCAACGTAAAAGCCGCTAATCTGGGTTTCTGGCCTCACCTTGGGATACCGAAACATGATCGAAATTCGCGACCTGCAATTGCTTAGCGCTTTGGCGCGGCATCGTCATTTTGCCAAGGCGGCCGAAGAATGCGGGATTTCTCAGCCAGCGTTTTCCATGCGCATTCGGAATCTCGAGGACCGGCTGGGTGTCTCAATCGTGCGCCGCGCCAACAGGTTTCAGGGTCTGACTGAAGAAGGCGAGATGATCGTCCAGCGAGCGCGGCGCATTCTGGATGAGACAAAGGCGCTGGAACAGCAGGTTCTGGCCTCAAAGGGTGAGATTACCGGGACACTCAAACTTGGCGTGATCCCAACCGCGATTGCCTTTACCGGACGGCTAATCAAGCGGCTGCATCAGGCGCATCCGCGCGTTGTCACACGGATCGAAACCATGTCGGCCTCGGCCATTCAGCACCGGTTGGACGAGGGTAGTCTGGATGCGGGTATCACCTATGGCGACAGCATTGGCACCGACCTGCGGCAGGTTCAGCCGCTATACGAAGAGACTTACGTGCTGTTGATCCCGTCACATATGACCGCAGAAATCGGGCCGATCCCATGGACACAGGTCGCCGAGTTTCCACTCAGCCTGCTTGAGCCGCAGATGCAGAACCGTCGCATTCTGGACCGCATCTTTGCTGAGCAGGGCCTCCACCCCCAAGTGGTCGCTGAAACCAGCGGCTTTACAGCCTCAATGGTCATGGCGCGTGAAGGGCTGGCAGCCACCGTTGTCCCCCGCGTTCTGGTTCGGGCGCTGGGTGAACTTAAGGGTACGAAAGTGCTGCCTCTGGTCGATCCTGTTGTAAGTAAACCGATTTGTCTGGCCACCTTAAGCCGAGACCCGGAATTGCCAACGGTTGGGGCTTTGCGCGCTGTGGTGACGTCTTTGCGGTGATAAGGTGTCGTTATCGTGCGATAGCGATAAGCGATTTGACGATATACTATTCTGATGAGACACGGAGCCTTAATCGGAGGGCATCATGGCACCATTAGATACCAAGCCATCAGGCGCACCCAAGGGCGTCTGGAAGTCAGGTAAAGGCAAAGGGCGGCATACGCCCAAAGGCCGTCAGTTCACGGATGAGGCGCAGGCCGAGATTGCGCGCCTACTGGGCGACCGCCCGCGTCGTCGCGATCTGTTGATCGAATTCCTGCATTTGATCCAGGATGAGCACGGCCATATCAGCGCCGACCATATCGCCGCGCTGGCGGTTGAGATGCGGATCGGTCAGGCCGAGATCTACGAGACCGCGACGTTTTATGCCCATTTCGACGTAGTGAAAGAAGGCGAGGTGCCGCCGCCTGCGTTGACGATCCGTGTCTGCGACTCTCTCTCCTGCGAAATGGCCGGTGCCCAGCAGTTGCAAAAGGCCCTGGAAGATGGCTTGGACGCATCCGAAGTGCGTGTAGTGCGCGCGCCCTGCATGGGGCGTTGCGATACGGCCCCGGTGCTTGAGATTGGTCACAACCACATCGACCATGCGACCCCTGAAAAGGTGCAGGCCGCAATTGCCGCTGGTGATACTCACGCCCATCTGCCCGATTACGAAACCTTAGCCGCCTATGAGGCAAACGGTGGCTACGCCAAGCTGAAAGAGCTGCGCGAGAGCGGCGACTGGGAGAAAGTACAAGAAGACGTTTTGTCCTCAGGCCTGCGCGGTTTGGGTGGTGCTGGCTTCCCGTCCGGCAAGAAATGGGGCTTTGTACGCATGAACGAAGGCACCCGCTATCTGGCCGTGAACGGTGACGAGGGCGAACCCGGTACCTTCAAAGACCGTTATTATCTAGAGCGTGCGCCGCATGTTTTCCTTGAGGGTATGCTGATCGCTGCTTGGGCGGTCGAGGCAGAGACGTGCTTCATCTACATGCGTGACGAATACCCGGCGGTGCTGGAAATCCTCGCCCGCGAGATTGCCGCGTTGGAAGAGGCCGGGATCGTCGAAAAGGGTTACATTGACCTGCGCCGGGGTGCTGGTGCTTACATCTGCGGTGAAGAATCCGCGATGATCGAGTCGATCGAGGGTAAGAAGGGCCTGCCGCGCCACCGTCCTCCGTTTGTGGCGCAGGTTGGGGTCTTTAATCGTCCGACCTTGGTGCACAATGTCGAGACGCTGTATTGGGTCTCGAAGATCTGCCGCGAAGGGCCGCAGATTCTGAACTCTGTCGAAAAAAATGGTCGCAAGGGCCTGCGCAGCTATTCAATCTCGGGGCGGGTGACCAAGCCGGGTGTTTACCTGCTGCCTGCGGGTTCGACCATATTGGACGTGATTGAAGCCGCTGGCGGCATGATCGAAGGTCAGATCTTCAAAGCGTATCAGCCGGGTGGTCCATCCTCGGGTCTGCTGCCTGCGTCGATGGACGATATCCCATTGGATTTTGACACGCTGCAGCCACATGGCACCTTTATCGGATCCGCCGCTGTGGTGGTTCTGTCCGATCAGGACACCGCACGCGATGCAGCGCTGAACATGCTGCGCTTCTTCGAAGATGAAAGCTGTGGGCAGTGCACGCCTTGCCGGGCGGGCTGCGAAAAGGCTGTGAAGCTGATGCAGGCTGACAAGTGGGATCAGGATCTTCTGGAAGATCTGTGCCAGGTCATGGGCGATGCCTCGATCTGCGGTCTGGGGCAGGCGGCCCCGAACCCGATCCGTCTGGTCATGAAACACTTCGCTGACGAAATCTGAGGGAGACAGAGCCATGCTTGATGCAAGCCCAACCAAGACCGTCACCTTCAACCTGAACGGCGATGATGTCACCGTGCCCGAGGGCTGGACCATCTGGGAAGCCGCCAAGGGGCAGGGGTTCACGATCCCGCACTTATGTCACAAGCCTCAACCCGGCTATAAACCGGATGGCAACTGTCGCGCCTGTATGGTCGAGGTGGAGGGCGAGCGCACTCTGGTCGCCTCGTGCATCCGTCCGGCTGCGGACGGAATGGTGGTAATAACCGATAGCGACCGGGCCGAGAAATCGCGCGCCATGGTCATGGAATTGCTGGTCGCCGACCAACCCGAAGAGGCGCACGATAAATCTAGCCACTTCTGGGAGATGGCCAAGCTGAACGATGTCAGCGACAGTCGCTTCCCGGCGAAAGAGGCCGAGAAGATCCCTCTGCTGGATGACAGCCACGTTGCGATGCGCGTCAATCTGGACGCTTGCATCAACTGCAACCTCTGTGTCCGTGCTTGTCGCGACGTGCAGGTGAATGACGTGATCGGCATGGCCGGTCGCGGACACACCGCGCAGGTGGTGTTTGACCAGAACGACCCGATGGGGGATTCGACCTGTGTCGCCTGTGGTGAATGTGTTCAAGCCTGCCCGACCGGTGCGTTGATGCCAGCCACTGTGTTGGACGAAAAGCAGCAGGGCGACAGCAAAGACTACGATTCCGAGACCGAAAGCGTCTGCCCGTTCTGCGGCGTCGGCTGCAAAGTCTCGCTGAAGGTCAAGGACGGCAAGGTCAAGTATGTCGAGGGCATCAACGGCCCGGCCAACGAAGGCCGCTTATGCGTCAAAGGCCGCTTTGGTTTCGACTATATCCACCACCCACACCGCCTGACCAAACCGCTGATCCGGCGTGAGGATGCGCCTGCAAAAGGGTTGAATGTCGATCCGGGCAATCTGGGCACTCATTTCCGCGAGGCGACTTGGGAAGAGGCAATGGATCTGGCGGCCACCAAGCTGAAGGCGCTGCGTGATGAAGATCCGCGCAACGTTGCTGGCTTTGGTTCGGCCAAATGCACCAACGAAGAAGCTTATCTTTTCCAGAAGTTCATTCGTCAGGGCTTCAAGCACAACAACGTCGACCACTGCACCCGTCTGTGCCATGCCTCGTCCGTGGCGGCGCTGATCGAGAACGTGGGCTCAGGCGCGGTGACGGCCACCTTTAACGAGGTCGAGAACTCGGATGTGGTTATCATCATCGGGGCCAACCCAATCGAAAACCACCCCGTGGCGGCAACCTACTTCAAGCAGTTCACCAAGCGCGGTGGCAAGCTGATCGTGATGGACCCGCGCGGCGTCGGTATGCGCAAGTTCGCAGACGAAATGCTGCAGTTCCGCCCCGGTGCCGATGTTTCGATGCTCAACGCGATCATGAACGTGATCGTCGAAGAGGAACTGTACGACAGCCAGTACATCCACCGCTGGACCGAGAACTGGGAAGCCGAAAAAGAGCATCTGCGCGCCTTCACGCCCGAGGCAATGGCGCCCATTTGTGGCATTGAGCCAGAACAGCTGCGCCGTGTCGCGCGTACCTTCGCGCAGGCCAAGGCTGGTCTGATCTTCTGGGGTATGGGCGTCAGTCAGCACATTCACGGCACCGATAACTCGCGATGCCTGATCTCGCTGGCATTGATGACCGGCAATGTTGGTAAACCCGGCGCGGGTCTGCACCCGCTGCGTGGCCAGAACAACGTGCAGGGCGCGTCTGACGCGGGTCTGATCCCGATGTTCCTGCCAGATTATCAGTCGGTTATGGATGACGGCATTCGGGCCAAATTCAACAACGTCTGGAACTCGGACGACTTCTCTAACGAGAAGGGCCTGACCGTCACCGAGATCATTGATCAGGCCTACGCGGGTAACATCAAGGGCATGTATATTCAGGGTGAAAACCCGGCTATGTCCGACCCTGATGTTGGTCACGCACGGGAAGCTTTGGCAAAGTTGGAGCTGATGATCGTGCAGGATATCTTCCTGACCGAGACGGCGAACTATGCCGACATCATCCTGCCCGCCTCGGCGCTGTATGAAAAGAACGGCACCGTGTCGAACACCAACCGTCAGGTTCAGCGTGTGCGTCCGGCTGTGGCACCTCCGGGTGAGGCGCGTGAGGACTGGAATATCACCGTTGAGCTGGCGCAGCGCATCGGGTTGAACTGGGATTACACCGATGTAAGCCAGGTGTTTGATGAGATGAAGCTGACCATGGCGTCACTCGACAACATCACCTGGGAGCGGCTTGAGACCGAGACGATCACCTATCCGTCGCTCAGTGAAACCGATCCGGGACAGGCGATCGTGTTCGGTGATGGCTTCCCGCGGACAGACGGACGGGCCAAGTTCACCCCGGCCAGTGTCATTCCGCCGGATGAAGCGCCGGATGAAGAATACCCGATGATTGCAACAACCGGCCGTCAGCTGGAACACTGGCACACCGGGTCGATGACTCGCCGGTCCAACGTTCTGGATGCGGTGGAACCGGAAGCAAACTGTTCGATGAACCCGCGCCAGCTGAAACTGATGGGGATCGAGCCGGGCGAAATGATCCGTCTCACCACGCGGCGCGGCTCGATCGAAATCATGGTTCGCGCCGACCGGGCGATCGCCGAAGATATGGTGTTCATTCCGTTCGCCTATGTCGAGGCGGCGGCGAATATCCTAACCAACTCGGCCATCGACCCTTACGGCAAGATCCCCGAGTTCAAGTTCTCGGCCATTCGCGTCGAAAAGATCGAAGACGCCATCGCGGCCGAGTGAATCCGTCACATACAGTCTTGGAAAGGCGGCCCATTGGGTCGCCTTTTTCTTTCCTTGACAGCAGCTTACCTGCGGCCAACCCTGTCACCGTTCTTGGTGGAGGAGTTTTACATGGCGCGCCGCTTCGTCGATCTGTCAGTTCCGTTGGAAACCGGCATCGTGTCGGACCCGCCGATCATGTTACCCGAAATCGAATATCTGGCCCATGACCAGACCGCCGAACAAGTCATGTCCTTTTTTCCGGGCCTGCAGAAAGATGACCTGCCCGGCGGTGAGGGCTGGGCCATCGAACGTCTTCAGATCGCCACGCACAATGGCACCCATCTGGACGCGCCTTACCATCACCATTCGACCATGAACAATGGTGAGAGGGCGATCACCATCGACGAGGTGCCGCTGGAATGGTGCATGAACCCCGGCGTGAAACTGGATTTTCGCCATTTCGACGATGGTTATGTGGCGACCGCCGCCGATGTCGAAGCCGAGTTGAAACGGATTGGTCACGAATTGCAGCCGTTGGATATCGTAGTCGTGAATACCTCGGCTGGCACGCGTTATGGGCATCCGGACTATCTGGCCAAAGGATGCGGCATAGGGCGCGAGGCAACGCTGTATCTGACCAAACGCGGGGTGCGCGTGACAGGAACTGACGCCTGGAGCTGGGACGCTCCGTTTCCCTTGACCGCTCAGGAGTATGCGGAGACCCAAGATGCATCGATTATCTGGGAAGGGCACCGTGCCTCGATGGAGGTTGGCTATTGTCACATGGAAAAACTGACGAACCTTGAAACTTTGCCACCCACCGGTTTCGAAATTTCCTGTTTCCCGTTCAAGATCAAAGGGGCTTCAGCTGGATTCATCCGCGCTGTCGCTATTTTTGAAACGCAAGAAGGAGCACCTGATGCAACCGTCGCCTGAAACGCTGGCCGGACATGACGGACCCTATGATGCCCCGCTTGTTTTCCGCGGGTTCAAGGCGCGCCCCGAGTGGATTGATTATAACGGTCACATGAACGTGGGCTATTACGGCGTCGCCTTCGACAATGCGCTGGAGCTGTTGATGGTGGATCATCTTGGGCTGGGTGAGGCGCAGGTAAATGCGATGGGGCAGGGACCTTACATTTTGCAATCCCACATGAATTTCCTACGCGAAGTACTGGAAGGTGAGGCCTTCAGCATCCGGTTTCGGATGCTGGACGCAGATCACAAACGCGGCCACTATTTCGCACAGATGGTGTCTGAAAAAGACGGTGCTATCTGCGCCACTCAGGAAGCTTTGTTCATGAATGTCAGCCATACGACCGGCCGGTCGGTTCCCTATCCGGACTGGGCCGTCGCGCGTCTTCAGAGCATGGTGAGGGATCATGCGGCGATCGACCCGGCCCCAGAGGTCGGACACCCGATCGGCATCCGCAGAAAGTGAACTGAGGCCTGCTTAGTAGTCGCGCGAAAAAAAGACCCCAACACCAGTCTCACCCCGTCCATCTACAGTGCCTTTCACGGTGAAACTGTCGGTAACGTCCAGGTTCAGGTTCACCTCGGTGTCGCCTTCTGTGTTGACGGTGAAATCGGTGTAGAGGTTGTCGCTCAGATACGCTCCGGCGCCGAGCCGGCCCGCGCCACCTTCGGACACGCCGATGTCCACGGTGTCGACGCCCGTAGACTCGCGAAGGCCTTTGGTCGCGTCTCCGCCAGCGCCGCTGAGTTGCGCCAGCGAGGCCGCCATCTGAGCGATTACGAACGGTGACAACTCTGAGAAGCGATTACCGAACAACAGCATTGCCAGCGCTTCCTCCGCCGGGCGCTCGGGGTCGGAAAAGACGTTGACCTCGGGCGAATCCAGTGGCCCGGCGATCTCGATCGTTGCGGTACCATCAGAAGTGCTGGTTGAGGATTCGAATTCGATATAGGGCGTCAGGTCCCCTTGCAGCGTCACAATGCCCTTGGTCAGGGCCAGCCTGCGCCCCAGAATGTCAAAGTTACCACGAATCAGTTCGATCTGGCCCGATGGGATCACCGAGGACGTGGTGCCGCCGATGTTTATTCTTCCACCCAGCTCTGCGTTGACACCACGCCCGCGAACAAACACGGCCTTGGGCGCCAAAAGACTGACATTCAGGGCGATACGAGAATCGCTTTTATTGCCGTCTTCACTTTGGACGAGGCCCGCGCGTTCACGGGTCACATAGCCTGACCCGCTTTCATTCACGTGAACGATGTCTGGGATAGGGGCCGCCCCCACGGCACCTGATGCGGCCGCTAGGTTGATATTGGTTTCGCCAAACGTGACCTGTCCAGCGATCGAGCTGTTACCCGCCAGCGCCCCGGTCATCGCAATTTGCCCGTTCAGCGTGGTTTCATACAGCAACTGATCGGTCAGTACGAGGCTGTTAAGGGCGGTCGAGATATTGGCATTGAATGGTGGTGAAAGGTCTACAGGCCCGCTGACGGTAAAATTGCCGCCTGCCCGTGGTCCGCCACTTAGGGAAATCGTGGCGCGGCTATTCGCAAGTTGGACCGATCCGCTGATGCCAGTGATCGTTTGTCCCGCGCCGGGAATTGCCAGCGACGTACCGGAAGTGGTGATCGAACCGGACAGGGATTCCAGTGCGGGTTTGCCCGACAGGGTAAGGTCATAGCGAGCGCTGCCGTCGATCTTGTTGGGCGTGATAAAGATATTGGCAATGCCAAGATTGACGCCGCCAACGGCTTTCATGTCCGCTTCTCCGGTGCTTTCGTCGAAGGTACCAGAGACTTTGCCGCTAATCTCCGCAGGCCCGTCGGCTTGGGCGTCGATTGTCCAGACACCCTTGTTGCGCTTAGCGCTGCCATTGGCGGCCACTGTACCCGGAAACTCAGGTACAAAACGCTCGATCCGGTTGAACTTGGCGTCAAAATCCAGATCCGCCGACCCGTCGCTGTCCACCGTCCCGGCTAGCTTGGCGTATGAGCTGTCGGGGCCATTCAGGTTGACCGTACCTTCCACGCCCTTGGATGTCGGGGCAACGTTTCCATCCAACGTCAGTGGACCGGACATCGTGTTCAACACCCGCGCCAGATCGTCCAGTTTGACCGAGAAATCCAGCCCGCCCGCTTGACGGTCCAGCTTACCCGAAGCCGTTGCGGTGATGGCCGTGCCGTTCAGGCGGAACGTTTCAATGCTAAGGCCATCTTCCCCATTCTGGGCATCTACGGACAGGGTCGTCTGGCCCTGAATCAGTTTGTCCACGGCCTCAATGCCGGTTTGGATGTTGTTGGCATCGAGGTTGCCCTGAACATCGAATGCCCGGGTGGACAGGGTACCGTTGCCTTGCACGTTTGCTGCGACCGAACCGGCAAGATCACGCCCGGCCAACCCGGAAAACAGGGACAGGTCCGGCACATTCAATTGCGCTTGGCCATCTGCCGACAGATCTCCGGTGGGATCGTCTACAACCGCTTGTACTTGCGCAGTGAGGGCGCGCCCATTCACCGAGGCGCTGCGGATGTCGATACTGTCTGCGGTTCTGGCGCCGTCCCATTCGATCTCGGTTCTGCCGGTCAGCAGAGGGTCGATATCGGCCATACCAGTCTTGATGTTCTGACCTATCACGCTGGCCGTGCCGTCAAATTCCAGCGTTTGTGCCGTGCCTGTACCGTTCACCGTCGCCTGTAGGGAACCGCCAAGGTCGCGTTTTACCAAGCCAGAGAAGACCGACAAATCCGATGCGTTGACCCGGGCCTGCCCATCAATGGTCAGGTTGCCGTCGGGCGTCGTCACAACACCGCTGGCCACGGCTTTGGCGGCCTTACTGTCCAGATTGAATTCACGGATAGTTATGCCGTCTGTGCCGCGGCTTGCGTCCAGAGTGATCGTGGTCTCTCCGGTGATAACCGGGTCGATATCGTCACGGCCAGTAGACAAGTCGCGGCCCTGAACCATGACTTTGCCGTCAAAGCTGCGTTCCAGCGGTGAACCTTTTCCGGTCACACTGGCCGAGACCTGCCCGCCAAGATCCAGCTTGGCAAGGTCCGAAAAGCGCGACAGGTCTGTTGCGTCCAGCTTGGCCGTCCCGTCGACCGTCAAGCCGCTGGTCAGACCTGAGATCAGCGCGTCCAGTGCCAGAGTGTAGTTAGAGCCCACAAGCTCGAACCCAGACAGATTCAAGGACTGGTCGCTGCTATAGTCGAATTGGCTATCAAGCGTGATGCGCTCGCCCAAGGCCGTGGTCAGCGCGTCATCGGCCATGTCTATTCCGCCGACCGCGATTTGTACGTCGCCATCGACAGTCAGAACCTCGCCCTGATCCAGGGTGCCTTGCGCGGTGATCCGGGCATCACCCAGCTTGGCCTGAGGGGACGCGAATTCGTTGGCCGTCAGACTCAGATCCCAAAGATTGCCGTTCTGGCGGTCAAACAGGGCCGAAATCTGTGCCGCCTTGAGCGATGTGTCGCCTCCTGCCACCGGCAGAACGACGGCTTCCCCATCTGGCGGGGTGATGCGCCCTTGCAGGGCGGCCAGTTGCAATGTGCTGCCTTCGCCCAGCTGCAATTCACCCTTCAGGTCCAGCGCCTGCGTGGTGAGTTCCAAATCCGAAATATCCAACGCGCCTTCGGGCTTGGTCTGGCCATCGACATAAAGCCGCGATTTTGGGCCAAAGAAGGGATCAACATCCGGCCCCAGGAAAGGGGTCAGATCGCCGTTCAGATCAGCGGTGAACGCAATACCCTCCGCTGCGCCGCCCTCGGCCGCCTGAAGTTTGACCTGTCCGGTGACGCGCATCTGGTTGTCGCTGCTCAGCCCGATATCAGCGGTAAAGTCCGTCAGAGGACCCGCGCCCTTGGCCGTCAGGCCGATCGGCGGGCTGTCAGGGATTTTCAGCGCAGTTGAAATCAGACCGCCAGAGGCCTCGTTCACTTGTAAGTCCAGATTGATCTCACTTGTTGAGTTCTGGAAACCTGCGGCCAGCTTGATCTCATCACCTGCCCGATCCAGCCGGATCACATCCAGATTGGTGTCCAGCGCCCCATCTGCCAGCGACAGGTTGCCTGTCACGCTCAGATCAGCGGCGACACCGATCAATGGCTCACCAAGAGACAGTTCATCCACTCGAATTTCACCGATTTCGACGGAAACTGGCAGTTCGGGCAGTTGAAAAGGTTGCGTTTCCGCCGAAGCAGGTGGTTCTTCCTTGGTCGTTGTGCCCGGTGCACGAGCAATATCGATTTCCTGCGCGGTCAGAGAGTTGACCGAAAATCGGCCGCGGATCAGTGCCAAACGGTTCCAGTCAAGTTCGGCGTCCTTGATGGTCAGCCAAACACCTTCATCATCGGCAACTGTGATCTCTTCAATCGTCGCGCGCGCGCTCAGCGCGCCTTGCAGGCCCTTTACGGTCACGTTTTGGTCGTCGCCAGAGAGCGTATCCTGCAGGAAGTTTTCCAACATGCTGCCGCCTTCCTCCTGCGCGGCAAGTGGCAAAGGGGCAGACAGCATCAGCCCCGAAAACAATAACGGATATGCGCGACGTCCAATCAAAATGCTTGTCCGATCCCGATGTAAAACTGCAATCCGTCGCCGGTGTCACCCTGCACTGGAACGGCCAGATCCAGCCGCAACGGACCAAATCCGCCCAGATCATACCGAACCCCAAGCCCGGCACCTGCGTGATATTCTGCGCCGCTGCCGATGAATGAGGACGTGTCCACCGTACCGTAGTCATAAAACCCGACCAGAGATATGGCTTCGGTGACTTTCCCGCGCACCTCGGCAGAAAGACCAAGGAACGATTTGCCGCCTGCAATACCAGTGCCGACAGGGATGCCAAGACTCTCGTAAGGTTGGCCCCGAACCGTTCCGGCGCCGCCCGAGAAGAACAGGAAGTCTGGTGTTACACCGTCCGGCGACGGCCCGAGCACTGATCCCAGTTGTACGCGACCGGCCAAAACCAGCCGTCCACCGGTTCCGAGGCTGGTATAGCCACGCCCGTCAAAAAACATGCGTATGCCGCTTTCGGTTTCGGACAGACCAGCAAAGGGCGTGATCTGCGCGTCCAGATAAAAGCCGCGCGTTGCGCTGACCTTACTGTCGCGCTCGTCCCATTCCGAACGCAAGGGAAGGATGAAATATCGGAACCTGCGGTCATCGCCATAGGCGTCGTCCGCGCTGGACCACTGAAACCCGGCTGAGGCTTCGGCATATAGCCGATCAGAGAACGTGCGCCGGGCACCGTAGGCCAGCGACGCAACGGTGACGTTGTAGTTTTCTGTGTTGCGCCGTTCCAGAAGCGCGTTCCAGAAAGTGTTGTCATCGGGGCCAAGCCGGTCGGGCTGATCCAGACGCAAGCCGATCCGGCCGTCGATATCCTCGGCACCGCCGATATTACGGACTGCTGCCTCGAACCGCAGGCGTTCGGCACGCCGGAATACGTTGCGATGCGTCCAGGTCGCGGTCACGTCTACCCCGTCGCGCGACGCGATCTCGGCGCCAAAGGTCAGTCGGCGCTTGGGTAAATCTTCAAACGTCGCGTCGAAATCCAATGTGCCGTCCGGGTTCGGAGTGTCCCTCTCTTCAATCGAAACAACGTTGAAGGTCCCGGTGCGCCGTAACCGTGTGCCGACCTTCTGGATTTTCTCGGGCGAGTATACCTCGCCTGCCGGAAATCCGGCGATCTTTTCGATTGACCGGTGGCGCACATCGGTGTCGCCCTTGATGATCATTTTGCCAAATCTCAGGCGCGGGCCGGGGGTAAGGTCGATCTCGGCATCCAGCTTGGCCTCGGCATGGCGGGCAATGACTTTCTGGCCTTCGACTTCGGCCTTGGCATGACCCGCGTTGCGCCAACCCTGCACCCCGGCGGACGCAGCTTGTTGGATCGCGCCGGTGGTCGCGAGTTTGCCGACCGCAAACTCCTCGGGCAGAACTGTTTCGGGCGTAATCGGTTGTACGATGGCTTCGCCAAAGGTGAACTTGGGGCCGGTGTTGACCGTGATTACCGCGCTATTGATCTGCGCCGGTACGCTGAGCGAGCTGATCTCAGCTGCTTCTTTTCCGTCCAGTTTGATGCTTACGACTGGGCTGAAATACCCTTCGTCATAAAGAATTTGGACGAGAGTGCGATAATCCGAAAGCGCCGCCGACAAGATCTCAAGCGGCGTGTCCAGCCCGCGAGATTCAGCCGTCGTAACTGAGGAGGTTTCCTCCATCCGCTCGACAAGCTCTTTTGAAGCACCCGGAGCTGTTAAGGTGGTTTCCAGCGCGGCCAATGCGGTCGGCAGGGTCATTGCAATCGCGCCGAGAAGGCATCTCTTCAAAAAGGCGCGCGGCCTGCTCCCCGGCATCTGATAGCTCCAACTGCCCCAACTCGAAATCACATTTGCCGTTTTTTGCAAAGCAACGGCTGATTACATTCATGTTAGAGCATCAGAGTCCTTGCAGGAAAAGACTAAATCCAGCGTCGCCTGAATTTTGCGACCTGTGTGATTGATCGGTCTCGGGATCAGGAACCTGCGTTGCGAAACCAGCGGATGATTGCTTCTCGGTCCTCGGGCTCCATGTAGGTGACGTTTGCGGGGGGCATCGCATGGCTGACCCCCGCCTGCAGATAGATTTGCTGGGCGTTGCGGGCAATGTCGCCTTCAGTTTCCAGCAATACGCCCTTTGGCGCCCACAAAATGCCCTCCCACACCGGTTCGCGTGCGTGGCACATCGAACAGCGTCCAAGAACGACGTCATGGGCCTCTTCAAAGCCATCGGCGGCAGCATATTTCTGTTCAAACGGTGTCAGTGGCTGTGCTTCGGCCTCTTCCAGAGGTTTGTACATAGGGGCAGTAGACAACCACATGATTGCGATGAACAGCAACGCAGTGACCAGCCATGTCCAGGTTGGATCGCCTGCCCGAGCGTGGCGCGTGTTGAAGTAGTGTCGGATGGTCACGCCCATCAGGAAGACCAGAGCCGCGATGATCCAGTTGTATTCTGTCGCAAAGGCCAGCGGGTAGTGGTTCGACAACATAAGGAACACCACCGGCAATGTCAGGTAGTTGTTATGCGTCGAGCGCAGCTTGGCGATTTTGCCGTACTTTGGGTCAGGTGTACGGCCGTTCTTCAGATCGTCTACCACGATGCGTTGGTTCGGCATGATGATGAAAAACACGTTGGCTGTCATGATCGTGGCCGTGAATGCCCCCAGATGCAGCATCATCGCACGACCGGTAAATACCTGATTATAGCCCCATCCCATAACAACCAGCAGCACAAACAACAGCACCATCAGCAGGGTAGGACGTTCACCCAAACCCGATTTGCATAGGAAATCATAGATCAGCCAACCGACAGTCAGCGAGGCGGCCGAAATCAGAATGCCTTGCCACAGCGCCAGATCGGCTTTTTGTGCGTCGATCAGATAAAGCTCTCCGCCCACCCAGTACACGATCATCAGCAACCCGGCCCCGCTGAGCCAGGTCGCGTAGCTTTCCCATTTGAACCAAACCAGGTGTTCCGGCATCCGTTCGGGCGCAACTAGGTATTTCTGAATGTGGTAAAAGCCGCCGCCATGTACTTGCCATTCCTCGCCATCCGCCGGGCCGGGGATGTCGCGGTTCAGACCAAGGTCCAGTGCGATGAAATAAAATGAGGATCCGATCCAGGCAATGGCGGTAATAACGTGCAGCCAGCGCACGGCAAAAGCCATCCAGTCCCAGAACACGGCGAAGTCGTACATGAGAAAGCTCTCCGATTGGTTGCCGTCACACTAGGCAAAGGGCACTTTCTTCGGTATTCCCTGATATTGTCAAACTGTATCAAAAAAAACGAAAAGATGTCCTATCTAGACAACATCCGTACCTTTGTCAGGGTTTATGACCTTGGCAGCATGTCCGCTGCTGGGCGAGACCTGCGAATCTCGCCTGCGGTGACGTCGGCGCGGATATCTCAGCTTGAAGATCATCTGGGCGTGCGCCTGTTTCAAAGAACGACGCGCAACCTCAGCCCGACAGAGCAGGGGCGGGCATTCTATCCCGGTGCTGTGGCCGTTCTGGATGCGGTGGACGATGCCGAAGCGCAGGTCGTCCATCTGACCGAGGCCCCGCGGGGATCGTTGTTTGTGGCTGCTCCACTAGGGGTGGGGCGCAGGGTTTTGGCACCGCATGTGCCCGATTTTCTTGCGGAATATCCCGAGATCGACGTGCGCCTGCGGTTGACCGACAGATCCGTTGATCTGACGACCGAAGGTTTGGATCTAGCCTTTTTCATCGGCCAACCTGAAGACAGTACCCTGCGTATTCGAAAGATCGCTGACTGCCAGCGCGTGCTTTGTGCCGCTCCGGCCTATGTTGAACGCAGGGGCATGCCAGCAACGGGCGCGGACCTGGTGTCGCAGCGCCATGAATGCCTGAATCTGAGGTTTCCCGGCGCGACCGAGTTTCAGTGGCAATTGGAAACGCCTGACGGTCCCAAGCGGTTCGCAGTCTCTGGCCGGTTCGAATGTGACGACGGTGACGTGCTGACTGACTGGGCGCTGTCGGGGCAGGGGATCGCGATGAAACCGGTTTTTGAAGTGGCCGAACACCTCAGTTCGGGGCGTCTGGTCCCCGTAGCGGTCGAAACGCCGCCGGTATCTGTTCAAATGGCCTGCCTATACACACATCGCCGCCATCAGGACCCCAAGGCGCGTTTGTTCATGGATTTCATGATTGCGCGGATCGGCAAGGTCGTGCGTGGGTCGGAATCTGCTGACACATAGAGCTGCCGCTTAACGGCAACCCCATCCCGTGGTTCAACTGCCCCGGTAGGTCGAATAGCCGTAAGGGGACAGCAGCAGAGGTACATGGTAATGTGCCTCGGCATCAGACATGCCAAACCGGAGCGGCACCTGATCCAGAAACAGCGGGTCATCAGCTGCCTGGCCCGATGCGCGCAGATAGTCTCCTGCGAAGAAAACCAGCTCGTAAGTACCAGTTTTGTAAGAGTCTTGTGGCAAGATTGGGCTGTCAGTGCGCCCGTCCGAATTGGTCTCCATCTCGGCGATTTTGCGATGCGAGTTTCCCGACACCCGATAGAGTGCGATTTTCAATCCTTCAGCCGGGCAGCCGCGTGCAGTGTCCAGAACATGGGTCGTCAGATAGCCAGCCACGGGTCTCTCCTTTGATTTGTCTTTTGCTTTGTCACAGTCTGACGCAAAGTTTGAAACAGTGGAAATGCCGAAAGAACCGGAAACAGCGTTCGGATTGATTTGATAATCATCGGTGTGTTTCTGGGGTAAGGCTATTCAAAAGATCAAGAATGGAAGATGCCATGCAGCCCTCTCGCTATCCTCGTGACATGATCGGATATGGTGCCAACCCGCCAGATGCAAAATGGCCGGGCGGCGCGAAGCTGGCCGTTCAGATCGTACTGAACTACGAAGAGGGCGGTGAAAATTGCGTGCTGCACGGCGATGCCACGTCCGAGGCGTTCTTGTCTGAAATCGTGGGGGCCGCCCAATGGCCGGACCAGCGCCATTGGAACATGGAGTCGATCTATGAGTACGGCTCTCGCGCTGGTTTCTGGCGACTGCACCGGTTGATGCAGGACTTGCCGATCACAGTCTATGGAGTTGCAACAGCCCTGGCCCGCTCGCCGGATCAGACGGCAGCGATGAAGGCCGCCGGGTGGGAGATTGCCAGTCATGGCTTGAAATGGGTCGAGCACAAAGACATGCCCGCAGATGAGGAGCGTGCACAAATCGCCGAGGCTATCCGTCTTCACACCGAGGTCGTCGGAGAACGCCCGCGCGGTTGGTACACAGGGCGCTGTTCCGAGAATACTGTTCAGTTGGTGGCAGAAGAGGGCGGATTTGCCTATGTGGCCGATACATATGCGGACGACCTGCCATATTGGGTGCAAGCGGGTGGGCGGGATCAGCTGATCGTGCCCTATACACTGGATTGTAACGATATGCGCTTTGCCACACCGCAGGGCTTCAACTCGGGCGACCAGTTCTATTCCTACCTCAAGGACAGCTTTGATGCGCTATACGCCGAGGGCGAGGGCGGAGCGCCCAAGATGCTGTCGATCGGCTTGCACTGCCGCCTGATCGGACGACCTGGCCGGGTGATGGCGTTGAAACGTTTCCTGGAATACGCGCGCGGCTTTTCCGATGTCTGGTTTGCGACACGGTTGCAGATCGCCGAACACTGGGCGGAACACCATCCGGCGGTGCCGCATCCGAAGCCTGCTCAGATGGAACGGGACGCGTTTGTCGCGACGTATGGCGGCATCTTCGAGCATTCCGCCTGGATTGCCGAACGGGCGTATGAGCTGGAATTGGGACCGGCCAATGACACGGCAGGTGGGCTGCACAATGCACTGACCCGCATGTTCCGCTCCGCCTCTGCGGACGAAAGGATGGGTGTCCTGACCGCGCACCCGGATCTGGCCGGAAAATTGGCGCAGGCAAAACGGCTGACGCAAGAAAGCACGTCCGAGCAGGCTTCGGCAGGGTTGGATGCTCTGACAGATGATGAGCGTGCGATGTTCACGGGCTTGAACCAGAAATACACCGAGAAGTTCGGTTTTCCGTTTATCATCGCCGTGCGTGATCACGACAAAACGTCTATCCTTCAGGCGTTTCAACGGCGGATTGATCAGGATAAGGACACCGAATTCGCAGAGGCTTGCCGTCAGGTCGAGCGGATCGCCGAATTCCGGTTGCAGGACATTTTACCCTCATGAGCGCGCAAGTCAGAACTGCGCCATTGACGGCCAAGGCATTTGCCCCGTTTGGTGATGTCATCGAAGTGACCGGTGATCCGGACAAGATCATCAATCAGGGGCAATGTGGTCGCTACCATGATCTGGCGCGACTGGATTTCACAGACGGGCGCGCCGGTATCAGCCTTTTCAACGCCAATCCGCGATCCTTGCCCTATCAACTGGATATGGTTGAGCGTCACCCCGAGGGCAGTCAGGCATTCATACCGATGACACACCAGCCCTTTCTGGTTGTCGTGGCCCCGGATGAGGGCGGGCGGCCCGGACATCCGCGGGCATTTGTGACCAAGCCCGGACAGGGTGTGAACTATTTTCGCGGCACATGGCATGGGGTGCTGACCCCATTGCACGGGCCCGGCTTATTCGCTGTGATTGATCGGATTGGTGGGGGGGCTAATCTGGAGGAGTTTTGGTTTGACACCTCGTTTGAGATCATAGGCGGATAGGGCTATCCCGCCCGGTCAATGCGCATCAAAGATGCTTGTGAACCGTTTGGCCAAGCAGCGCGCGGGCAAGCCCGCCCGCTGCGCCCGCGCAAATTCAGCCATCTGTCATAAGGCGGGCAACATCCAACATGCGTGCCGAAAATCCCCATTCATTGTCATACCAGCCGAAAACACGGACCTGATGTTCGCCGACCATGCGTGTTTCGGGTCCCGCTATAACCAGCGACTCTGGGCGTGTACGCAGGTCTGACGAGACCAGAGGGGAATCGGTCCAGCCCAGCACAGGCGATGTCTGGACGGCCGCGCGCAGTTCGGCTTCGAACAACCCAGGCGACATTCCGCGATCCAGCGTCAACACCAGATCAATGGCGGATACACTGGCTGTCGGGACCCGAACAGCAGCGCCCGAGATGCGGCCGGCCAAATGCGGCATGACTTCGTCTATCAGATGAGTGGCGCTTGACGTGGTCGGCACCATAGACAGCGCGCCCGCGCGCGAACGGGCCAAATCGCCGCGTGGCGCGTCCACCATAGGCTGGCTGTTCGTATAGCAGTGAATTGTTGTCATATGGGCTGACGCAATCCCGCCAATCTGGTCCAGCACTTTGACCAAGGGCGCAAGCCCGTTGGTTGTGCAAGACGCGTTGGACACGATGCGAGCATTGCCCAACTGATCTTCGTTGGCGCCCAGAACAATAGTGATTTCGGTCGCGGGCGAGGGGCCAGAGATCAGCACCTTGCGAGCCCCGGCGGTCAGGCCCTGACTGGCCACATCCGAGGTACGAGCAACGCCAGTGCAATCCATCAGAACGTCGACACCGGATAGATCGACATGTGCCAGATTGGGGCTGTGTGTCATTGGGATTTTGCGCCCATCGACGACGATCGCCGCGTCGCCCTGTTCTACTGCTCCGGCGAAGGGGCCAAAGGTGCTGTCATATTTGAACAGGTAGGCGCAGGTCTCAAGCGGGGCGATGTCGTTGATCAGAACCAGCTCAATATCTGTATCCTGCGGCAAAGCCAGCAGCTGCCGCAGGATTGTGCGGCCAATACGGCCGAATCCGTTGATTGCAAGTTTCATGCGCAAGCTATGGCAGCGCGCTGCCAATAGCTCAATGCCCGTTGTGACCTATGGTCAGTTGCAGCTGACCTGCGAAAAGAACTGACCCGAAATGTTCTGGTACATGCTGGCCACGATCGGTCTGCACCCAGTCGCTTGCTGAAAGGCGGCTATGGCCTGAATGGTGCGCAAGCGCGGCGGTGGGCCAAAGGGGTTCAGGTTGTTGTTGTCGCGCGTCGCACGGTACACGACCGGAGCGTCCGAGACCTGTGTCACCGCCCAGGTACGGCTCATGACAGAAACCTGTTTTGTTTCTTCCTTCGCGGCGACAGGTGTTGCATCAAATGCCGTCAAACCAATTGCAGCTGCCAGTGCCAGCATCGTTACACGCAGTACCATTGAACAATCTCCAGTGCTAAAAACTGCTGTTATTTCACCAGATTCACAGGCTTCTGTGAACCCCTGACCGAAATAAAGCGTTTAAAAGCCTAGCGTTTGGACAGTGTCAACGGCATGTGCCGGTTCACATCCTTGTAAAGCAGATAGCGAAAGCGCCCCGGCCCACCCGCATAGCAGGCCTGCGGGCAGAAGGCGCGCAACCACATGTAATCGCCGGCCTCTACCTCGACCCAATCCTGGTTGAGCCGATAGACCGCCTTGCCTTCCAGCACGTACAAACCGTGTTCCATGACATGGGTTTCGGCAAAGGGAATCACGCCGCCGGGTTCGAAATTGACGATATTGACATGCATGTCATGACGCAGATCCTGCGGATCTGTGAAGCGGGTTGTGGACCAGCGCCCCTCGGTGCCGGGCATCTCGACGGGCGATACATCACGTTCGTTGGTGATGATCGGATCTGGTGCGGGCAGGCCGGGAACGGCTTCATAGGCTTTGCGAACCCAGTGGAATCGGGCGGTTTTTTCGGCGCGGTTGCGCAAGGTCCAATCTGATCCGGGCGGGATATAGGCGTATCCGCCGGTTTCGAGAACATGAATAGTGCCACCTAATGTCAGGGTCACCTCGCCTTCGACCACAAAGAGAACACCCTGCGCCTTGGCGTCTGTTTCTGGGTGGTCGCTGCCGCCACCGGGCTGGACCTCCATGATGTATTGCGAAAACGTCTCGGCAAATCCGCTGAGGGGGCGGGACAGGACCCAAAGCCGGGTGCCTTCCCAGAACGGCAGGTTGCTGGTTACGATGTCGCGCATGGTGCCTTTAGGGATAACCGCATAGGCGTCGGTAAACATGGCGCGGTCGGTCAACAGTTGGTCTTGTCCGGGGTGTCCGCCTGTGGGCGCGTAATAGGTGGGCTGTGCCATTTCATGCCTCTGGTTCGTGTTTGAGGCACTATGAGGCGATTGGCGCGGCGGTCCTAGCACCCGAGTCGCGATAGGTTTGTTCGGTATTATTTGAAGGTCGGCCAGAGGGGCTTGGCCCCCGTTCCCCGGCGGTATAGTCTTGTGACCAAACTTATTTCAGCAAGGCGAGAAGATCATGAAAGCCTGGATTTCACCCTTTTTTGCAGCAGCCGTTGTGATCGGCGCGATTTCACTGGCACAGGCCAAGCCACTTTCGAGAATCATCGCTGAAATGGGGTTGAGCCCCGAGGACTACAGTGTCGTCAACGCCACGACCAATGCGATGTTGGCAGATGGAACGCCTCAGGTCGGAACCGAACGCAACTGGTCGAACGACGACACCGGATCAAAAGGCACTGTCCGAGTGCGCGAGGTCCGGGACAATTGCGTGCATCTCCAGCATTTCATCGTGCCCGCCGGGGCCGAACAATCACGCGAAGTCAGAACCCGCAACTGCCGGGACGCCGGCGGGAACTGGGTTCTGACGCCCTGATTTCGACTCAGTAGCCGCGTGTGCGGTCGACTTCGTGCAGTAAGGGCTTCCCTGCGGACAACCGTTGGAAATTCTCGGCAACGTCGGCCAATGCTTCACCTAAGTGCCAGCCAGAAACATGCGGAGTGATTGTGACGCCCGGGTGTGCCCAGAGCGGACTGTCTGACGGTAAGGGTTCTGTACTGGTTACGTCCAGAACGGCGTGGCCGGGCGTTCCACGGTCCAAGGCTTCGATCAGCGCATTTTCGTCAATCAGATCACCACGCCCTGCGTTCAACAGCTGACTGCCGGGCTTCATGGCTGCCAGCATCTGCACATCGAACAAGCCGAGTGTTTGCGGCGTGGAAGGCAGAATGGCGCAAACGTGGTCGCATTGGCCTAGCAACCTCGGCAGCGCATCCTCGCCATGCAGGCAGGTCACGCCCTCGATCTCTTTCGGGGATCGGCTCCATCCCATGACCTGAAAACCGATGGCGCGCAGCATTCTGGCGCTGCGGGCGCCGATATGGCCCAGGCCCAGAACGCCCACTATGGTGTCCGGCGTGAATACCGGCGCTTTGGGTACCCATTCTGCCTTGCGCTGGGCGGCTTCGTGAAAGGTCATGTTCCGTTGGTGGTGAAGGACATAGGCGACGAACCACTCGGCAATACCTTGCGCCGGCGCATCGGGCTTGAGTCGTGCGATACGGACGTGATCGGGCAGGCTCGGGTTGCCAACAATCGTTTCAACGCCCGCGCCCAGTTTCTGGACCAGTTGCAGGTTCGGCAGCCGTTTGGGGTGGTCGTTGTTCAGGCCGACAACAGCGACCATGCTGATTTCGCTTGCATCTCCAATCGTTTCCCGGGTGCGCACATCCGCACCGGGATTTATGTTTCGGATCGTTTTGGCGATGTCATCATCGCTTATCCAGTCGGTTAGACCGGTTTCGATCAGTAGCGCCATGAATCACCCTCGCAATTTCATTTTGATTGAGTTGACGTTCCGTCACACAGCTAGACATTCTATCGGCAGCTAAGTCATTCTCTGTTCAAAGGTAAAGCCCGCTCTTTGGGCCTGAGGAGGAAAGCTCATGAACATGTCATTCGGTCTGCGCGAAGAAAATCGCGCGCTGCTGCAACGTGTGGCAGATATGATCCGGGATGAGATCATGCCGCTGGAAGAAGAATACCAGGCCGAAATCGATAAGGGCGACCGCTGGCAATACACCGAACGTCAGGCGGAAATCCTGGAAGGGCTGAAAACCAAGGCCAAGGCTGCCGGATTATGGAACTTCTGGCTGACCGACAGCGACAAGGGCTTTGGTTTGACCACGGTCGAGTATGCTTACTTCGCCGAAGAGATGGGCAAAACGCCCCTTGGGGCCGAAGTATTCAACTGCTCAGCCCCCGACACCGGCAATATGGAAGTGTTCGAGCGCTACGGCACGGACCAGATGAAAGAGCAGTGGCTGAAACCCCTGCTGAACGGCGATATCCGGTCAGCGTATTTGATGACGGAGCCGGATGTGGCGTCATCGGATGCCACGAACGTGTCGATGTCCTGTGTGCGGGATGGGGATGATTTTGTTCTGAACGGAGAAAAATGGTGGTCATCGGGGGCGGGTGATCCACGGTGCAAGGTCTATATCGTCATGGTCAAGACAGCAGGCGACGAGCAACCCAAACACAAGCGGCAGTCGATGATTGTTGTGCCTGCCGATGCGCCAGGGATCGAGGTTCTGCGCCCAATGCAGGTTTACGGCCACGATGATGCCCCGCACGGCCACATGCATATCCGCTTTACCAACGTCCGGGTGCCAGCTGAGAGCATCCTGTTGGGCGAAGGCCGCGGGTTCGAGATCGCGCAAGGCCGTCTCGGGCCCGGTCGTATCCACCATTGTATGCGCGCAATTGGGCAGGCTGAATCGGCGCTGGAACAGATGTGCAAACGGTCGCTGCAGCGCGAAGCCTTCGGCAAGAAACTGGCGCAACTCGGGGCCAATTTCGATATCATTGCCGAATGCCGGATGGAGATTGAAATGGCGCGTTTGCTGTGCCTGAAGGCTGCTTGGTACATGGATCAGGGCGATGCCCGTGCGGCAGCACCCTGGATCAGCCAGATCAAGGTCGTGGCCCCGCGTGTCGCACTCAAAGTCATCGATGAGGCCGTTCAGATGTTCGGCGGGCAGGGGGTCAGTCAGGATACGCCGCTGGCGACGGCCTGGACCCATGTGCGTACATTGCGGTTGGCCGATGGGCCTGATGCGGTACACCGCCGTCAGGTGGCGCGGGCCGAATTGAAGAAGCATACCCAGGAAAAAGTCTGAGGTTCTAGGTGGTGTTGAAACCGGATCTAAAGGAACAAGCCTATTTCCACGTTCGGGCTGACGGAGCTTTTGTCGGCAATGATCCCGCACGCGGGCCGTGGTCTGCGGATCATTGTCATGCGGGCCCGGTCGCAGGGCTGATCGTTCGTGCCGCCGAAACAGAGGTTGGGCCGCAAAAGATGCTGACACGGCTGACCGTGGACTTACTGCGCCCTCTGCCGCTGACAGGTCTGCGTGTGGCGGCGGAGACTACGCGCCATACCAAAACGCTGGCCACAACCCGCGTCACGGTGCACGATCTGGACGATACGCTGTGCGCTACGGCCACCACGATGCATATGGTGCGTCGCGATTTGGGGTCGGTTCCGAACATCACGTTGCCGACGCCCGAACTCGACGATGCGGTGACCGGCCCGTTTCCGATTGGCGAAACGCGCCATGACCTGCCGGGGTTCGCAAACCATTCGGACATTCTCTACCCCAAGGGTGGCAACCAGAAAGCCGGTCCAAAAACAATCTGGATGCTCACCCCGAAGCTGTTGGAGGGCGAGGCACAATCGCCGATTCAGGCGCTATGCCCGCTGGCGGATTGTGGCAACGGGATCTCGTGGAATGCACCGACGTCCGAGATGGGGTTCATGAACACCGATCTGACGGTCCAGATTCATCGTGAACCTAAATCGGACTGGTTGGCCTCGCAGTCCGTATCTCATTGGCAACCTTCAGGAATAGGGATGTCGCAATCGGTTCTGTTCGACACCGAAGGCCCGGTCGGTACAGCGTTGCAGACACTGGTTTTGTTCCCGCCGAAGTGACTGGTTTGGCCAGTTCCCGCACGGGTCTGCCGAAACACGTTGCCGGGCACGGGCCAAGCCCCTATCTTTCGCCTATGCGATGGCTCATAACCCTTGTCTCCTGTTGCCTGCCGGTTCCGGCATTGGCCCACCCGCATGTCTTTATCGACACCGGGCTGGAATTTATTGTGGATGATAGCGGCCAGTTGACCCATGTCAGGGTAACTTGGGCGTATGACGAGCTTTTCTCTTTGTTTCAGTTGGAGGACATGAAACTGGATCAGGATTCTGATGGCATTCTGACCGAGAGCGAAGAAAAGTTTCTGTCCGGCTTTGATGCCCAGTGGGTCGAAGGATATAATGGCGATCTCGTGGTGTTCGCCGATGGCGCGCCGGTCGATTTGTCGGGGCCGATGGAGGCCAAAGCGACCACCGAGGATGGCCGTATCGTGACAACCCACCTGCGCGCGGTGGAAGGCGGTGGAGTGCCGGCAACCGAGGTCGTCGCCAAAGCATATGATGAATCCTATTACACGGCTTATGAAGTGACCCGCCCGGTGTCAGTATCTGGTCCCACCTCTTGTCAGATCAGCCGGATTGACGCGGATATTGACGGGCAACTGGCGCAGATGCAGGCGTTCCTGCAGACCCTGGATGCCGACTACGACCTTGAAGAAAACGATATCCCGCTGGTCGGGGAAAACTTTGCGACCGAGATCCGCCTTTCATGTCCAAGTACCTGATTATTCCTGTCGCCATCTCCATTGGTTTGCTGCTGTGGTTCTGGGGCAGCGGCGGCTTTGACCACTTGGCCGCATGGGCTGCGGGTGAGCAGCGCGAGTTCCAAAATCAGATCGCACGTTCCCTACGCGCAGCCCGCGCGGAACAGCCCGAGGCTGTAGCGACGCTGCTGACGGTCTGTTTTGCCTACGGCTTTTTTCACGCCATCGGCCCCGGTCACGGTAAGGTTTTGATTGGTGGCTATGGGTTGGGACGCAACGTGGCGTTCCTGCGTTTGTCTGCAATCAGCTTGTTGTCCAGCCTGGGGCAGGCAGTCACTGCGGTTGTTCTGGTCTATGCCGGGGTACTGGTGTTCCAGATGTCCCGGGCAAGCCTTGTCGATACCACCGAACGGGTTATGGCTCCGATCAGCTATGGTGCTATCGCGGCGATTGGATTGTGGCTGATCTTTCGATCCATTCGCAGTTTCGCGCGACGTCATCGCAGCGAAAAAGCCCATCATCATGAGCACAAGCACGACCATCATCACCCGCACGACGAGGACCACAAACATCACGACCATGACCATGGCTTCTGCGCAGATTGCGGGCATCGCCACGGTCCCACCGCCGACGAAGTGGCCCAAGTTGGCAGCCTGCGCGAAGCCGCGGTACTGATCGCTGGGATTGCCGCACGTCCCTGTACCGGAGCGCTGTTTGTGCTGATCCTGACCTGGCAGATGGGCATCGCAATGGTTGGCATTGCCGGTGCTTTCGCCATGGCGTTGGGGACAGCGACTGTCACAACGCTTGTCGGTTGGACCTCATTTGGTTTGCGCGGAGGGCTGCTGGCCTCAGCCTCGGCGACGCGATTTGCCTCGGTTCTGGCTCCGACGATTGAACTGGTGGCAGGGCTGCTGATCGCCGTGATTGCAAGCGGTCTGCTGTTGCGCGCGATTTAACCGAACACGGACTCCGGGTACCTGACCCGCGCCAGATACAGCCCTTGCGGCGGACATACCTGCCCGCAAGCGGCGCGGTCGGTGGCCTCCAACGCATCCCGTACATCTTCGGGCGACCATGTTCCGGCACCAACACGTTCAAGCGTTCCAACAAAGCTGCGCACTTGATTGTGCAGGAAAGACCGGGCGCGAACGTGAAAATGAACCTCTGGTCCGGAAAAGCCTTCAACCTGTTCGACCCGCAGCTCATCCAAGGTTTTGACCGGGCTTGCAGCCTGACAAATCGAAGACCGGAACGTGGTAAAATCATGCCGCCCGATCAGCATGTCCGCGCCCGCCTGCATCGCGTCTACGTCCAGTTGATGGTTGATCCGCCAGACCTGCCCAGCGTCATGCGTAGCAGGTGCGCGGCGCATCAGGATGCGGAACAGGTATTGCCGTTCGAGCGCTGAAAACCGCGCATGCCAGTCATCGTCTACCCGTGCTGCTTTAACGATGGCAACAGGCTGCGGTTTAAGGTGATAGTTCAGCGCCTCAGACAGGCGGAACGGATCCCAGTCCTTGATCAGATCACAATGCGCAACCTGTCCCAGCGCGTGCACACCCGCATCTGTACGCCCGGCCGCGGCAATGGTGTGATCGCCGGGTTGAATACATGACAAGGCCTGTTCGATTGCCCCTTGAACAGACGGCAATTCCTTTTGCCGCTGCCATCCGGCAAACGGCTCCCCCTGGTATTCGACTTTCAGCGCGTATCTAGGCATGGGCTGCTGGTAACGCGCTGTGTCGCAACGGGCAAGAGTGGGAAAGCGCTGGTATGTCCGACAGCCGCTACCTATCTTGGGAAAAACGAAAAAAGCGGGGCGACGGTTTGGTCATCTCATCTCTGGCAGACAGTCTGACGCGCGGCGTCGAATCCGTGGGTGACCGCGTGTCTGAGGCATTGTTTGAGCCGGTGATCCGACTGGGTGTCACCGGGCTGGCGCGTTCAGGAAAGACAGTATTCATCACGTCTCTGGTCGCGAACTTGCTGGACCGAGGGCGGATGCCGGGCCTCGTGGCGCAGCAAGAAGGGCGGATCAACGCGGCTTACCTGCAGCCGCAACCAGACGACACCGTGCCCCGGTTCGACTACGAAAATCACCTGGCGGCGCTGACCGGGCCTCAGCCGCACTGGCCCGAAAGTACGCGCGCAGTGTCAGAACTGCGTTTGTCGTTCAAAGCCCGTCCCGCGGGGCTTTTGTCAGGGTTGCAGGGACCACGCACTATCCATCTGGATATCGTAGATTACCCCGGCGAATGGCTGCTGGATCTTGCGTTGCTGGACAAAACCTATGAGGTCTGGTCGCAGGAAACACTGGAGCGCATCGCCAATCGCAATGAGGCGACGACCTTTCTGGCGCAGGCAAAGGCGGTTGACCCTTCTGACAGCCACGACGAACCAAAGGCCCAATCACTGGCCAAAGAATTCGCCTCTTATCTAAACGCTGCGCGCGAGGCAGGGTTTTATGATTGCACGCCAGGGCGGTTCTTGCTGCCGGGCGATCTGGCAGGCTCGCCGGTGCTAACATTTGCACCCTTGCCGGTCGAGGGTCACGGCCCGCGACGCAGTCTGCACCGCGAGATGGCCCGGCGATACGAGGCCTATAAATCTCAGGTCGTGAAACCGTTTTTCCGCGATCATTTTTCCCGGATCGACCGTCAGGTGGTTTTGGTGGACGCGCTGGGCGCGATCCATAACGGGCCACAGGCGGTCGAGGATATGCGTCGCGCGATGGCGGATATCCTGTCGGCGTTTCGGCCCGGACGAAATGCGTGGCTTAGCCAGTTGTTGCTCGGCAAACGGGTCGAGCGCATCCTGTTTGCGGCCACCAAGGCGGACCATTTGCACCATCTTCAACACCACCGCCTGACCAATATCATGGAGGCCTTGACCCGCGAGGCGCGCGATCGTGCCAGCTTCGCCGGGGCCGAGACGGCGGCGCTGTCGCTGGCCTCGTTAAGGGCAACGACCGAGGAAATCCGCACCCATAACGGGGCCGAACTGCCCTGCGTGCGAGGTACCTTGCTGGACAGCGGCAAGCAGGCCGCTTTCTATCCCGGTGATCTGCCCGAAGACCCGACGCATTTGCTAGGCGCGGCGCGCAACGGGTCCGAAGGCTGGCTGGGCGAGGATTATGAGTTCATGGCATTCGCGCCGGCACACCTGACACTGCGGCCCGGGGATGGCCCGCCACACATACGGCTGGACCGCGCAGCCCAGTTCCTGATCGGAGACCGGCTGTGAATGTCATTCTTCGCCCCGCCCGCAGCACGGATGCCGGTGCCACCGGAGAGATTTTGCATGGCTTCGCCCGTGAAAACGATTGGATGCCGGAACTGCACTCGCAGGCGGAAACCATCGCGTTTTGTGGCCGTATGATTGAATTGGATTGGGTGACCGTGGCCGAAACCGGTGACGGTGTGATCGGGTTTTTGGCGCTCAACGGTGCCGAAATCCACTCACTGTACCTGGCGCCTGGCGCACGGGGGCAAGGGATCGGTCGGCAATTTCTTGAGCTTGCCAAGTCCCGCCGATCCGAATTGTCATTGTTTGCGTTTCAGGCAAACCATCCAGCGCGCCGGTTCTATGAATGCAACGGCTTTGCTGAGGTTGCACGCAGCAGCGGCGCTGACAATGACGAGAACCTTCCCGACATAAAGTATGTCTGGAACAGTGAAGGAGCAGCCAATGGCTAAGGGGCCGGTTCTGATTGATCTGGAGGGCGATGAACCCGCGGCTGATGTGTCGCAAGCACCTCCGGTCCCGGATATCGCACAGCCTCAGGGTCAGGCGATGCAAGGTGCGGCGCGTTTGGCGGCGCGCAAACCTTCGGCCCTGTCGCGGTGGTTCTGGGGTTTGGCGCTTGCCGCGCTTGGGGCTGTTGTTTCAGTGGCGGCTTGGGACTTTGTGAATTCCCTGATTCTCCGCGCGCCGATCATAGGATGGGTGATTACGGGTTTGTTTGCAGCGCTGGTGCTGGTCGCATTGATCATCGCTGTGCGCGAGCTGGCCGCAATGGGGCGGTTGTCCCGTGTGGACGGGATGCGGCGTGCGGCAGATACTGCCTTGGCCGAAGATGATCTGGCGCAGGCACGCGCAGTCACGAACCGATTGATCTCGTTCTACAAAGGGCGCGAAGAAACCCGTTGGGGGCGCGATCGGCTGTCCGAACGGATCGACGAACAATTTGACGCGTCTGGTCTGCTGACCCTGGCCGAGGACGAGCTGCTGGCCCCGCTGGATGTCGCTGCCAGTCGCGAAGTCGAGGCTGCCGCGCGTCAGGTTGCAACGGTGACGGCGTTGGTGCCTTTGGCGCTTGCGGATGTTGCAACAGCGCTGGCCGCTTCGTTGCGGATGATCCGGCGCATCGCTGAAATCTATGGCGGGCGCGCAGGATTTTTGGGCAGTTGGCGACTGACGCGGGCCGTGTTCGTGCACCTTGTGGCCACCGGGGCCGTGGCCGTCGGGGACGACCTGCTGGAACCTGTGCTTGGGGGATCTATCCTTAGCAAACTGTCGCGCCGGTTTGGCGAGGGGCTTGTCAACGGCGCGCTAAGTGCGCGGGTCGGGGTCGCCGCGATGGAGGTCTGCCGTCCGCTGCCCTTCTCGGATCGGCACAAGCCATCAACCCGCAGCATCATCAAACGTGCTCTGGCTGGCCTGTTTTCCAAAACTTGACCTGACGCAAGGTACAGTGGTTGGCTGTCGTGCATAACAGTGTCAGAGCCAGCCATGACCGATCACGGACACAGCCAACAAGAGATTGCAGAACGCATCAACGCGCCACCAGGTCGCGGTGTTTTGCGGGATGTGGTCTATGGTGGGATCGATGGGTCCGTGACTACCTTTGCCATTGTGGCGGGTGTAGCTGGGGCGGGCCTGTCACCCTTTATTATCGTTGCGCTGGGACTGGCCAATGTACTGGCGGACGGGTTTTCCATGGCGGCGGGTAATTACTCGGGCACCAAGGCCGAGCTGGACAATATCCTCCGCATCCGGTCCATCGAAGAACGTCACATCAGGCTGTACCCGGAAGGCGAGCGAGATGAAGTACATGCGATCTTGTCGCAAAAGGGTTTGTCGGGGCGCGTTTTGGATGAGGCGACGGATGCCATCACAGCCAACCGCGACAATTGGATAAATCTGATGATCGAGGGTGAATACGGATTGGGCAGCGTCGATCCGAACCCGTTCAAAGCCGCGATGGCAACGTTTTTGGCGTTTCTTGTGGCCGGCATGGTCCCGCTGCTGCCGTTTCTGCTGTCGTTCGATCGGGCCTTTCATCTCTCGATTATCATGACCATGGCGGTCTTTTTTGTCATCGGAGCTTTAAAAAGCAGATGGTCACTGGCTCCGTGGTGGCGGTCAGGTCTAGAGACTTTTGCGATCGGCGGCGCGGCCGCACTGATGGCGTATTTTGTTGGCTCGTTGTTCCATCCCTAGTGATAAGAAGTACCGCTGGGCGCGCGGTGTAGATTGTCAGTATTTCAAAGTCGTTGATGGACCCGGTTCTGATCCTGCGATGGCTACATACTGTCGACGCCTGTTTCTCATCTGGTTCGATTGCCGCTGTGTTGGTCATCATCTGGTTGATGGTTGCCGGACTGTCCCTTGGCTGGGGATAAGGTGTTCTGAACTGCGTAGCCCGCAAAAACACGGTTTTTCGGACTGTTGCGCAAATCGACACCCGGCTAGGTTGACGGCACATTTGCCCGGAGGCCTCTGTTGGAATCGCTGCTCGTACTCGTTGGATTGATCGTTCTGGCCGTCCCGGTGGCCATCCTTGTTCTGTTGGTATCCCAGGTTCGACTGCGCCGCCGGGTGGAGCAGCTTGAACAGCAGATCCGCACACTTGGTGGCGACCTGCCAGCGCCAGAAATAGTACCTGAATCGATGCAAGCGAGGGATAAAAAGAGCTCTCCGTGGCCGGCAATCAAAACAGTACCACCCGAGGTCGAAACGAAAGAAGGCACCTCAGCACCTGAGCCACAAAAGATACCCCTTCCCGAAACGATGAAGGACGATCGAATCGCCGCACTGAGCGCTTGGCTGCGCGAGAACTGGTTCTATGCGGTATCCGCCCTGTCTTTGGCGCTGGCTGGTGTTTTTCTGGTCCAATACGGGGTCGAAAGCGGGTTGTTGTCGCCAACGATGCGCGTCATTGCGGCCCTGATGTTCGGCGCGACGCTGATCGGCGCGGGTGAGGTGATCCGCCGGAAGTATGGCGATGACGAGTCTTCAGCCACAGCTTACCTGCCATCGGTCTTTTCTGGGGCCGGGCTGGTGACGCTGTTCGGTGGCTTGCTGGCTGCAAGGCAGTTGTACGATCTGCTTGGTCCCGAAGCGGCCTTGATTGCCATGATTGCTGTTGCGCTTTTGGGGCTTGTTTTGGGCTGGTTCCACGGCCCCTTGCTGGCGGCCGTCGGTTTGATTGGTGCGTTTGCGTCACCCTTCGTGGTGGGCGGGACCTCGACCGATCCCGGCTGGTTGTACGGCTATTTCTTTGTGATCGCCGTCCTTGGGTTGGGTATCGACACCGTGCGGCGCTGGGCGTGGATATCCGTTCTGACGCTAGTCGGGGCTTATTCCGCGTGCCTGCTGCTGATGCTTTCGGCACCCGCGACCGAGCCGGGGTATCTTGTCGGCGTAACTGCATTGGCGATCATCGCGATCGCGATCCCCGTGCGGCGGATCTGGCCGGAACACGAGGGGCGCATGATCAGCGAAATCGTTACGATCCAAAAAGGCCTCCAGTGGCCAGAGTTTCCGACACGCCTTGCCTTTGGCGCGGTGAGCGTCAGCGTAGTAATCCTGGCGATACACTGGCCAGACTCAGCGGCCGAATTTTGGCTGGGAATCATGCTGTTGGCAGGCCTGACGCTGGGTTTGCTGACCTGGGCAAGCCAGGCGCGGGCCCTGCAAGACCTGACCATACTGCCAGCCGCTGGTCTAACTTGGTTCGTACTGATCCAAGGGTGGGACAACGGCTCTGTCGCGCGCCGCTTCGCTGAAACCTATGCCGAAACCGCCGAGGCGGATTTCCCGTGGGCGGTTACCCTGTTGGTGGCACTGGGTGCATTGATCTCAGGCCTTTCAGCTTGGCGATCGTATCGCGCAACCGAGTACCGGGCTGTATGGGCGGGCGGTGCCGCAGTATTTGCACCGGTGTTGGCAATCGCGCTGGAGCTTGGATGGCATCCCGCTGAAGTTATCGGAGCCTATCCGTGGGCGCTGCATGCGGTTGCATTGGCGGTGATGATGGTTGTTCTGGCCGGGCGTTTCGCGCGCGTCGACGGCGAAAACCGGCTGCGAGCGGCTTTGGTAACCTTGTCGGCTTTGTCTTGCCTGACCTTTGCCTGCGTGATTGTCCTAAGTTCGGCTGCCCTGACAATTGCTTTTGTGGCCGTGATCGTGGCCGCGGCGGTGCTGGATCGGCGCTTTGATCTTCCACCTATGGGTTGGTTCATCTGGGCTGGCGTCTTCACTGTCACGCTCCGGCTTGTACTGAATCCCGGTCTGGATTGGGCAAACTCGGCACCGGTCGCAGAAATGGCGCTTGTCTATGCCACAGCTGCTGTTGGGTTTCTGGCGGCCTGGGCCATCCTGCGCCCATTGAACCGTCCGGTCATCGCGCTGCTTCTGGAAAGCGCCGCCTGGGCGACCGCTGGTATCTTGCTGTCCTTGCTGTTGCTGCGCTGGCTCGAAGGGTTTGGCAACGGCGGTGCCCATGACAGCCACTGGGGGCTGGGGCTTTTGTCCTTGATCTGGCTGCTGCTGGCCTGCGCGCAGGTGCGGCGATTCGAACTGGGCGGAAAACTGAATTATGCGCGCTACGGGCTGGCGTTGTTCTTTGCGGCACATGGTGTTGTTCGCTTGGCGCAGGCGCTGACTGAGGCGAACCCATTGCTGAATGCCCAAGCTGATCCGGTTCTTGGGGTGCCAATATTGAATACTCTCGCCGTGGCTTACCTGTTGCCCGCCATTGTTTTGGCCCTGTCGGCTGCTTGGCTTCCAGCACTGCATCCGCGATGGAAGCAGGGGTGCTTCGGTCTGGCGGCGGCATTAGGTGCGATCTGGCTGGGCCTGGCCATTCGCCATGTCTGGCAGGGGGCCAGCGGTATGTATGAAGGCAACGGCGTGACCCAACCTGAACTTTATTCTTACACCATGGCCCTACTGCTGATCGGTGCGGGGCTGTTTTATCAGTCACTCGCCCGTCGGTCGGACATGATGCGCAAAGCCGGGTTGGTCGTCATTGGGCTTGCCGTGGCCAAGGTGTTCCTGGTCGATATCGCTGGTTTGGGTGGCCTTATCCGGGTGTTCTCACTGCTGGCGCTGGGCCTCGCGCTGGCCGGTTTGGCGTGGCTGAACCGGTGGGCCATGCTGCGCCATTCGCCGCATGGGGCGGAACCTCTGGACCATTAGGCGCGGGCGTCCTATAAGCCCGGCATGTATGACCGGATGGCCATCATTATTCGAATTATATCCCCGGCGCTCTGATTTCGCGAGACGCCGGGCAAAGGTGCTTGAGAATTCGCACTGACCGCTTCGATCCACACACGACAAGATCATCCTGAGGACGCCCCAAATGTGCGCCGACACGACCCAAACACCTGACTACAAAGACACGCTGAACCTGCCAAAAACCGATTTCCCCATGCGCGCTGGTCTGCCCAAGCGCGAACCCGCATGGCTGGATCGTTGGGAAGAGATCGGCGTGTATGATCGCCTGCGCGAAAAAGAAGGCCGCACGCCCTTTACCCTGCATGACGGCCCCCCCTACGCCAACGGTCACCTGCATATCGGCCACGCGCTGAACAAGACCATCAAGGACATGATTGTACGCAGCCATCAGATGATGGGTCATGACGCGCGTTATGTGCCGGGATGGGACTGCCACGGCCTGCCGATCGAATGGAAGATCGAAGAACAATATCGCAAGAAGGGCAAGAACAAGGACGAAGTGAACATCGTCGATTTCCGTCAGGAATGTCGCAAGTTCGCCGAAGGCTGGATCGACGTCCAGCGCGAAGAATTCAAGCGCCTTGGTATCACCGGCAACTGGCCCGATCCCTACATCACGATGGACTATCACGCCGAGGCTGTGATTGCCGACGAGTTCATGAAGTTCCTGATGAACGGCACGCTGTATCAGGGCTCAAAACCCGTGATGTGGTCGCCCATCGAAAAAACCGCTCTGGCCGAGGCCGAGGTCGAGTACCACGACAAGGAAAGCTTCACCATCTGGGTGAAATTCAAAGTCGTAAATGCGGGCGATCTTGATGACGCTTTTGTCGTGATCTGGACCACGACGCCATGGACCATGCCGTCGAACAAGGCGGTCGTGTTTGGCAAGGATATCTCCTACGGCCTGTACGAAGTCACCGGCGCACCCGACGAATGCTGGGCCAGTGTCGGGGACAAGTTCCTGCTGGCGGACAATCTGGCCGCCGATGTGCTAGGCCGCGCGCGCCTGAACGACGATCAGTGGACTCGCGTGCGTGACGTAACCACCGATGAATTGGCAGGCGTCCAGTTGGCCCACCCGCTGGCCGGAGCCGAAGGTGGCAATGGCGAATGGGACGACATCCGCGACTTCCGCGCGGCTGAGTTCGTGACCGATACCGAAGGAACCGGCTTCGTCCACTGTGCACCCTCGCATGGTATGGAGGAATTCGAGCTCTACCGTGATCTGGGTATGCTCGAGCAGGTCATCACCTATAACGTGATGGACGATGGCTCGTTCCGCGCTGATCTGCCGTTCTTCGGTGGCAAGTACATCCTGTCCCGCAAGGGTGGCGAGGGTGACGCGAACAAAGCCGTCATCGACAAACTGGTCGAGGTCGGCGGGCTGCTGGCCCGTGGCAAGATCAAGCACAGCTATCCGCATTCCTGGCGCTCAAAGGCTCCGATCATCTATCGCAACACGCCGCAGTGGTTCGCGTCCGTTGACCGTAAGCTGGATGACGGCATGGGTGAGATGGGCGATACCATCCGCGAACGCGCACTGCGTTCGATCGACGAGCTGGTGAAGTGGACGCCTCAGACCGGTCGCAACCGCCTGTACTCGATGATCGAAGCGCGCCCGGACTGGGTTCTGTCCCGCCAGCGCGCTTGGGGCGTACCGCTGACGTGCTTTACCAAGAAGGGCGCTCTGCCAACCGATGCGGATTACCTGCTGCGTAATGAAGAGCTCAACGCCCGCATCAAGGCGGCGTTCGAGAAAGACGGTGCGGATATCTGGTACACCGACGGGTTCAAAGAACAGGTGCTAGATGGCATCGCCAACCCGGATGACTACGATCAGGTATTTGACGTTCTGGACGTGTGGTTCGACTCTGGTTCGACACATGCTTTTGTCCTGCGTGACCGTGAAGACGGAACCGAGGACGGCATCGCGGACGTTTACATGGAGGGCACCGACCAGCACCGCGGATGGTTCCATTCGTCGATGCTGCAGGCTTGCGGCACCAAGGGGCGTGCGCCGTATCGCAACGTTGTAACCCATGGCTTCACGCTGGATGCCAAGGGCAACAAGATGTCCAAATCGCTGGGCAACACCATCGTGCCGGAAAAGGTGATCGAGCAATATGGTGCCGATATCCTGCGCCTGTGGGTGGCTCAGACCGACTACACCGCCGACCAGCGGATCGGGCCGGAGATTCTGAAAGGCACCGCCGACAGCTATCGCCGCCTGCGCAACACCATGCGGTTCATGCTGGGCTCGCTGGCCGACTTCACCGAAGCGGATCGCGTCGCGCCTGAAGATATGCCGCGTCTGGAACGCTGGGTTCTCAGCCGTCTGGCCGATCTGGATGAGCAGGTGCGCAAAGGCTACGCGTCTTTCGACTTCCAGGGCGTGTTCAGTGCCGTATTCACCTTTGCCACCGTCGACCTGTCATCGTTCTATTTCGACGTCCGTAAGGATGCGCTATACTGTGACGGCGACACCCTGCGCCGCCGCTCGGCCAGAACCGTTCTGGATATCCTGTTCCACCGCCTCACCACTTGGCTGGCCCCGGTTCTGGTCTTCACCATGGAAGAGGTCTGGTTGGAGCGTTTCCCAGGCGATGACAGCTCGGTCCATCTGGTGGATTTCCCGGATACACCCGCCGATTGGCGCAACGCTGAACTAGAGGCCGGTATGTCTAAAATCCGTCGCGTGCGTCGTGCCGTGACCGCTGCGTTGGAAATCCAGCGTCAGGACAAGGTCATCGGGTCCAGCCTTGAGGCCGCGCCGATCGTGCATGTCGAAGACAGTGACACCCGCGACCTGCTTGCAACCTTTGACGTGGACGACATGTGCATCACGTCTGGCCTGACCGTTTCGGGCGACCCGGCCCCTGCCGAGGCATTCCGCGTGCCCGAAATCGAAGGGGTAGGTGTTGTCTTCGAAAAAGCAGCTGGCGAGAAATGCCAACGATGCTGGAAAATCCTGCCGGACGTCGGTCGGCATTCCCACGCGGGTGTGTGTGGGCGGTGCGACGAAGCGCTGGGCTGAACAATTGAACCCCCGGCGTCACCCGTCGGGGGTTTTTCTTTCATCGCTTGCGCCGGCCCCGGCGATCTGAAACGCTGTGTTCATGCCGATGATTTCCGTTGATACGCAGTTTGGCCGCCTTGGCATTGAAGAAACAGATGGCGCCATCACACGCCTTGTGTGGGATGGGCAGGACGACGGGCCGGACACACCCCTGTTGCAGGAAGCCGCCGCGCAGTTGACCGCGTACAACGAGGGGCGTCTCGAACGGTTCGATCTGCCGTATCGTGTTGCCGGTTCAGACTTTCAGCGTAAGGTCTGCGATCTGATGTATGCCATTCCGCTGGGCGAGACCCGAACGTACGGGGACATCGCGAAGGAGCTTGGGCAGCCACCGCAACCGGTGGGTCAGGCCTGCGGCGCGAACCCCATTCCGGTGATCATACCTTGCCACCGGGTACTGTCTGCCAAGGGTCTTGGCGGTTTCTCGGGCGATGGTGGGGTTGAGACCAAAGTGGCCCTTCTGCGCCATGAACGCGCGGCGGGCCTGCTGATCTGAGGCGCGAAAACCAGTTGCAATCCCAGAGTTCGCGGCCCAACCTATATCAGTTACTGAATTTGAAGGACCGTATTGCATGACCGCCCATACAGACCCGGCCGCTCGCAAAAAGGCCATCATAGACCGCCTGATGTCGCTGGAAGAGCAGGAACTGGCAACTGCGCAGGCGCATTACGACGCATTTCTCAAGGACTCGCAGCTGGACGACCGCGAAGGGCATGACAAGGATGACATCGCCGCCTCACGCGAGAATGCAGATCTGGCGGCGGCGTTCGATGCACCCGTTCATGCGCATCACGCCAAGATTGATGTGATCGAGAACACGGATTTCAGCCTGACGGACCGGGTTCAGCCGGGCGCTGTTGTCAAGTTCAACAACCGCCGTTTCGTGGTCTGTGTCTCAACGACCCGCTTTGAGGTCGACGGTAAGACCTATATGGGCATCTCAACCCAAAGCCCGATCTACCTGACAATGACCGGTCTGCAAGAGGGTGACGTGTTCACCCATAACGGCACCGAGTTCGAGGTTGAGGAAATCCTGTAACGTTCAGTTGTTGCGCAGCGGGACAAGTTGCTGCGCAATGCCAGCTGAAACCAGGTAGAGGCTTGTAATTACCAACCCCCAATGCGCCCAGCTTTCGGGGTGGAAGTCTACCCAAGCTGCCCAACCGGCGAAAAATGTCCAGGCGAACGCGATCGGCAGTGATACATTACGCCAGCGTTCCGTCCGCACCGGGTGAATGAACTTAAACGGTAGGAACATCGCCAGCGACAACAGTGAAACCAGCAGCAGGATCACCCAGAAATTGGGCTCCAGCGCGAAGATCACGATGACGAACATGTTCCAGCAACCCGGAAACCCAGAGAACGAGTTGTCCTTGGTCTTCATCCGCGTGTCCGCGAAATACATGGCGCTGGCAAAGGTGATCACGATGATCGCAAACCAGCCTGTCCAACCGTCCATCAGCCCCGATTTGAACAGCGCAAAGGCCGGAATGAACACGTAGGTCAGATAGTCGATGATCAGGTCCAGAAGAACACCGTCAAATTCCGGTGCGTTCTTTTTGACATGGTAGTGGCGCGCAAGCGGGCCGTCGATTCCGTCCACGATGAACGAGATCACAAGCCACAGATACATAAGGCTCCACTTTTCCTCGACCGCGGCCAGCATGGCCAACATTGCAAAGACGGCACCGGTCGCGGTGAACAGATGTACGGAAAGGGCTTTGAGTTTTATTGTCATTTGTGTCTCTTGGACGATGTGCGCTGCAGATGCAAACTAAAAGCCGGGCACAAGTAATAACCCAAACGTCGTCGTAAGGCCCCGGGATCAGGCCTTGGGGTGCGCGCGGTTGTAGACTTCCATTAGTCGGGCCGTATCTACGGCCGTATAGGCCTGCGTGGTGGACAGTGAGGCATGGCCCAACAATTCCTGAATGGCGCGCAGATCACCCCCAGCGGACAAAAGATGGGTGGCAAAACTGTGCCTTAAAGCGTGCGGCGTGGCGGTTGCGGGCAGGCCAAGCTGCATGCGCGCCTTGGCCATCACGCCCTGAATTGCGCGCGGATTGAGCGCACCACCACGCACCCCGCGGAACAAAGCCTTTTCCTGGGACTGCGGATGCGGGCAGAGCTTCAGGTAACGGTCAACGGCGGTGCGGGCGGCCGGAATCACCGGAACGATGCGTTCTTTTCCGCCCTTTCCGACGATACGCAAGCTACCCGGCAAAGGCGCGTCGCTTCCTGTCAGGGACAGCGCCTCAGATATGCGCAAACCGCAGCCATAGAGCAATGTGACGACAGCAACATCGCGCGCCGAGATCCAGTCGTTTGACGACTGAAGTTCGACCGTGTCGATCATCGCGCGGGCCGCGTCTTCGGCCAGTGGGCGGGGGAGTTTTTGGGTAAACTTTGGCGCGCGTGTGGACAGAACAGCGGTGGGTTCGAACCCTTCGCGTTCAGCCAGCCATCGATAAAAGCTCTTGACCGCCGACAGCTTGCGCGCCAGGGATCGCGCACCAACACCTGCGCTGCGCTGATCGGCCATCCAGGCGCGCATGTCGGCCACGGTGATCCGGGCCAGCGCTGCCAATCCCTGCTGTCCACTGTGGTGTAGTGTCATGAAAGACAGGAAGTCGGTAATATCACTACGATAGGCGGCCTGGGTGTTTTCCGATCGCCCCGCTAGCGCGCTCAGGCTGTCCAGCCAGTACTGTAACTCGTCGCGGCAGGCGGGTGAGATTAGGCTCACGACAACCAGTGGCGCATCGAGCGTTCGAAGACGCCAGCAAAAAACGACAAAAGATCAGTGCCCAACTGTGGCGAGAAATGATTGCGGTCCCTTGCGCTCATCACGATCATGCCCGGCAACCGGCCCTCACCCAGATCCAACCGCAGGCAAGCTTCGGACCGCAGGTGATCTGCGTTGGGTCCAAAAATCCTGTGCGTCGGGTGGAGGATCTCGCGCAGAACCACGTCGCGGGCGGGGCCGCCGCGGTCGAAGGTCAGGTAATTGTCCACGAAGCCGGGTTCGACCACGGATAGAACTCCGCCCAGAGTGTCGATGGCGGGGTCTTCCTGCGTGGCTGTGGATTCCAGAATCAGCTTGATGCGATCAACGCGCAGGATTTCGACCACATCCGAGCCGAGCGTGCGCAGGAAATCTTCGAACTCGGCCGGTTCCAACATGCGGATAACGGCGCGATGCACCTGATTTGTGCCCGCAAGGTTTTCATATGCTGCGGCGATGACGGACCGGTGCGTGTCTTCCAGCCTGTCCAGCCGTTCTTCGAGCCGCTGCATGGCAATGCCGCGCAGGTCGATGACGTTGTCCCCGCGCGCCTGTTCGTTGGCCGTTACAAGTGCCTGCATCAGGTCCTTGTCGTCCAGCACGGCGTCTGGTTTGGCCAGAATCGCGGCGCGCAAGTTGTCCTGGAGTTTGGTGTTACTGCTCATGTCCCGCTCGGTCTTTTTTTGTTGAGGGGCTTATAACATGAGTTATGGCGGTTTCCTTGGAAAAAATGCATTGGCCGTGCATTTCATTCCCACTGTGACCTACGGCTCCCGCCTGCGAAACCTTGATCAAAGATCAAGGCTTGGCAGTTGGGCCGGGCGCGGCACCTGACGGTGCCGCGCGGTCGCGCAAAGGGTCAGAGGATTTTCTGACCTGTCTTGGCCCAGTCGGCCAGGAAGGTTTCCAGACCTTTGTCTGTCAACGGGTGATCGGCCAGTTTCTTGATCACGGCAGGCGGTGCAGTGATCACGTCAGCACCGATGCGGGCGCTGTCGGTCACGTGGTTCACGGTGCGGATCGAAGCGGCCAGAATTTCGGTTTCAAAACCGTAATTGTCATAGACCTGACGGATGTCGGCGATCAGATCCATGCCATCAAGGTTGATGTCATCCAGGCGACCGATGAAGGGCGAGATGAAGGTTGCGCCCGCCTTTGCGGCCAAAAGCGCCTGGTTGGTCGAGAAGCAGAGTGTGACGTTGACCATCTGGCCTTCGTCGCTGAGCGTCTTGCAGGTTTTCAGACCGGCCCATGTCAGCGGAACTTTCACGGCGATATTCGGAGCGATCTTGGCCAGCTTGCGGCCCTCGGCGATCATGTCGTCAGCTTCGGTTGCGACAACTTCGGCTGAAACCGGTCCGTCCACCAGATCACAGATTTCCTTGGTTACTTCCAGAATGTCACGACCTGATTTCAGGATCAGCGAGGGGTTGGTGGTCACGCCGTCCACCATGCCCAGATCGTTCAGTTCGGCAATGGCGTCGATCTCGGCTGTGTCTACGAAGAATTTCATGCGGGCAGTCCTTTGATGGGTTGGCCTTGGTCGCGGATGGCTTTACCTCAAAGAGACCCATGCTGGAACCCCCGAGCCCAAGGATATGCGTTGAGCACTCAGGAGTATTTCGACCACGGAGAGCTGGTTGCGGTTCTGACCGCACAGCCGCTGGACCGGACGCTGGATTACAAGGCGCCCGAGGGGGGCTGTTTTCTGGGGGCGTTCGTAGAGGTCCCACTGGGGCCTCGTAAAGTACTGGGTGTCGTCTGGGGGCCGGGACAGGGCGGGTTCGACCTGAACAAGGCGCGATCCGTGATCCGGGTGCTTGAGGTCGCGCCGATGCGCGAAGAAATGCGGCTGTTTCTGGGGAAGGTTGCCGATTACACCCTGACACCGATGTCCGCGATGTTGCGGCTGGCAACCCGAGCGCCGGGTTTGGGTGATCCGCCGTCGATGCGTAAGGTTTATCGGTTGGGTAATGGCGAGCCGGACCGGATGACCGACGCACGCACCCGTGTGCTGGAGGTACTCCGCAACTATGGCGGGCTGGCGTTCACCCTGAAAGAACTCGCCGAACAGGCCGGAGTGACGTCTTCGGTCGTCAAAGGGTTGGTCAAGCAGGGCGCTGTACGGGAAGAAGATAGCCCGCGCGATTTGCCCTATCCGCATCTGGATCCGGATTTGCCGGGCAAAGCTTTGACCGACGATCAGGCGGCGGCGGTTGAGAAGTTGCAGAAGGGCCAGCGGTCCGGGGAATATGGAACCACGCTGCTTAAGGGCGTGACGGGTTCGGGCAAGACCGAAGTGTATTTGGAGGCTGTTGCTGAGGCGCTGCGGATGGGCCGACAAGCCTTGGTTCTGCTGCCCGAGATCGCTCTGACAGCGGAATTCCTGACACGAGTTGAGGCGCGATTCGGTGCACGCCCAGCCGAATGGCATTCCGGCGCGACCATGACCGAACGCCGCCGGGTCTGGCGGATGGTCGGGCAGGGGGATGCGCAAATGGTGATTGGTGCGCGGTCAGCTTTGTTCCTGCCGTTTCGCAACCTTGGCTTGGTGGTGGTCGATGAGGAACACGACACCTCGTACAAACAAGAGGACGGCGTGCATTACAGCGCGCGGGACATGGCGGTGCTGCGGTCCGCCATTTGTGGCGGGCGGGTGATATTGGCCAGCGCAACGCCTTCGCTGGAAAGCTGGGCGAACGCCGAGGCGGGAAAATACGACCGGGTTGATCTGACCTCTCGGTTTGGGGCGGCGGTGTTGCCCGAGATGAAGCCCATCGACATGCGGGCCGAACAGTTGCAACCGGGTACGTGGATTTCTCCGTCTTTGCGGCAGGCGGTGATGCAGCGGATCGAGAAGGGTGAGCAATCGCTGCTGTTCATCAACCGCCGTGGGTATGCGCCGGTGACCCTGTGCCGCGCTTGCGGGGAACAGATTGCCTGCGATCATTGCGACGCCCGAATGGTCGAGCACCGGTTTCTGAAACGGCTGATGTGTCACCAATGCGGTGAGACCAAGCCGATGCCCGAGGAATGTCCCTCATGCGGGGTCGAGGGCAAGTTGGCCCCGGTCGGCCCGGGGATCGAGCGGCTGGCCGAAGAGGCCGAGGCGACGTTTCCCGACGCCAAGATCGCGATGCTGAGTTCCGATTTGTTTGGCTCGGCCCGCGCCCTGAAAGCCAAGATCGAAGAGATTGCCGAGGGCGATGCCGATATCGTCATCGGTACGCAGCTGGTTGCCAAAGGGCACAACTTTCCCAATCTGACTTTGGTTGGGGTAATCGATGCCGACCTCAGTCTGCACGGGGCAGACCTGCGCGCCGCTGAGCGGACATTCCAGTTGATGCGGCAAGTCGCGGGTCGGGCAGGCCGGGCGGACAAGCCAGGGCAGGCCCTGTTGCAGACATTCCAGCCCGAGCATCCCGTAATCCGCGCTATTCTTTCAGGTGACGAAGAAGGATTTTGGAAGGCCGAGGCCGCAGGACGACAGGCGGCGGGTGTGCCACCATACGGCCGTATGGCAGGGATCGTCCTGTCTGGACCTGAGGTTGGGCCAGTTTTTGATATCGGAAATGCAATGGCCCGCAACGATGCGCCGCTGCGCGATATCGGGGCACAAGTCTTTGGCCCGGCTCCGGCGCCTATTGCGCGGATTCGCGGCAGACACCGCGTGCGATTGCTGGTCAAGGCACCCAAGGGTGCCCCGATTCAGGACGCGATTGCCCGCTGGATCGCGCCCTTGCGCCTTAAGGGCGACCTGCGTTTGACCGTGGATATCGACCCGCAGAGTTTCTACTGACCTCTGCATCAGCGCAGACCGATTGTGCGCCTGCTGCTTCGCCCTCGCCAAAATCTGAAAATGGGCGTAGAGGAGTCCCATGTTGAAACCGATGCCCCTGTCCGAGGCGCAGAGCCTTCCGTTCTGGCGCCGCCCTGTGACGCTCTTGTTCGTCATGGCGCTGACGATGCCGATTGCCTTCAACGCTTGGAGCGCGCTGTTGAACAATTTCGTCATCGAGGTGGCGAATTTTGACGGGGCCGACATTGGGTTACTGCACACTGTGCGGGAGATCCCTGGATTTCTTGCTGTTGGCGTGATCGCGGTGATCATTTTCGTGCGCGAGCAGGTATTGGCGATGATCTCGCTGATGATGCTGGGCGTGGCAACTGCGTTGACAGCATGGTTTCCCAGCCTTGGTGGGTTGCTGTTTGTCACCCTCTTCAGTTCGATCGGGTTTCACTATTACGAAACAGTAAATCAGTCGCTGCAGTTGCAATGGCTGCCCAAGGACCGCGCGCCACAGGTATTGGGCTGGCTTGTTGCCATGGGGTCAGCCGCGACGGCAGTAGTCTATGGCCTGATCGTTCTGACCTGGGACCGGTTTGATCTATCCTACAACATTGTATTCATGGCCGCTGGTGGTGTGACCGCCCTGCTGGCGGTGTTCTGTCTGTTCGCCTTTCCGCAGTTTGACTCGCCAACTCCACAGACTAAAAAACTGATCCTGCGTCGTCGCTACTGGCTGTATTACGCACTACAGTTCATGGCCGGCGCGCGGCGGCAGATCTTTGTTGTCTTCGCGGGCTTCATGATGGTCGAGAAGTTTGGGTTTGAAGTGCACGAGCTGACCAGCCTTTATCTGATCAATCTGGTGATCAATATGGCGGCGGCTCCGATGCTGGGTAAGGCTGTATCGTTGTTCGGTGAGCGCCGCACGCTGATCTTCGAATACACCGGCTTGGCGATCGTTTTTGCGGCCTATGGCGGTATCTACTGGTTCGGTTGGGGCGTGGTGCTGGCTGCAACCCTATATGTGATCGACCATGTTCTTTTCGCATTAGCGCTTGCCCTGAAGACCTACTTTCAGAAAATCGCCGATCCTGCGGATATTGCACCGACTGCGGCCGTTGCGTTCACGATCAACCATATCGCCGCTGTGTTCCTTCCTGCGCTTCTGGGCCTGCTGTGGGTCATCTCGCCCGGTGCAGTCTTTGCACTGGCCGCTGCGATGGCGATGATCTCGTTGGGTTTGTCCTTGCTGATCCCGCGGCACCCGGAACCGGGAAATGAAACGATCTTGTCGAAATACGCGCCGGCACCTGCCGAGTAAGCGCCAATGCTTGACCTTGGCGAGCCATCGCCATAGGCGCTGTGTCAATCGATACAGGAGGCCCCCATGCCCACATTCACTGCGCTGACTACACTGACCGGTAAAAAAGCTGCCGAAGGGCTGGGCGAAGCGATGGAGCGTCTGGATCCGGAACCAACCGGCGTTGGTGTATTCGAGGTCGAGGATGGCTCAGGCCTTTGGGAAGTTGGTGGGTATTTCACGGAAACTCCGGACGAAACCGCTCTGGCCGTTCTAGCCGTCGCGTTTGAGGCCAAGCCTTTTGTTGTGTCAGAACTGCCCGATACGGATTGGGTGGCCCATGTGCGCCGGGAACTGGCTCCGGTCGAGGCCGGACGGTTCTTTGTCTATGGCAGCCATGACGCTGACAAGCTGCCCGAGGGACGTATCCCACTACTGATCGAGGCCGCAATGGCCTTTGGCACCGGCCACCACGGCACCACGTTGGGATGCCTAAAGGCGCTGGACCATCTTCTGAGCCAAGGGTTCACAGCGACCAAAGTGGCCGATATTGGCTGTGGCACTGCCGTGCTGGCCATGGCGGCAGCGCGGGTCTGGGAAGGTGAGATCATCGCCAGTGATATCGACGAAGTGGCCGTTGATGTCGCCGAAGCCAACCTGAAGGCCAATGGCATGGCAGGCAAGGTCCGCTGCGTGGAAGCGGCGGGCTTTGACCATCCCGATCTGGGCGCATTCGCACCCTACGATCTGATTTTCGCAAATATCCTTAAGGGGCCACTGGTTGCTCTGGCCCCCGAAATCGCAGCGAATCTGCGCGTCGGTGGGTACGCAATTCTGTCCGGAATCCTTAACGAACAAGCCGATGACGTGGTCTCCGTTTATCTACAAAACGGGTTCAATTTAGAGGAAAATGACCAAATTGGTGAGTGGACGACGCTAATATTAAGCAAACAGGGCTAAATCTGGGCCATTTGCTGGAGCTTTCTAGAGTTTTGCCTCGATTTTGTCGCATTCTGTTTCTACCGTCTTAACCTGGAATCGGGGGGCGGTTTGGAGGCTGCCATGACGGGAAAACAACTGGAATTTGATCAGCGCGTGAATCGCCTGAGTAAGAAGCACGCAAAACTAAGCCGTGGCTATCGCGCGACGATGCGCAAGGACGGGTTGGTTGTGATGAAACCGCAGAGGGTGAAGTCAGCTTTACCCCTTAAGGTTCTACTGATGTGTCTGCTTGGGTTGTTTGCATTCAAGACCTTCTTGCTCACCAGCCTTGGGCCTTCGGGTTATCAATACAGGGTTGACGCATTGAACGAAGGCACCTCGGTCGAACAAGCCGGTGCCTGGGTGATGCAAATTGACCCGGTATCGCTGATGCTTTCGGAACAGCTGGCACGGCTGCTGCCCTGACATCAGGCCAATGAATCAGAAACTCCGCGCATTCTGCATGCGCGGAGTTCTGCTTTGCCCCCGAGGGAGGGAAGGGGCATATGAGTGGGTGTGTTAAATCTTAACTACGACCATCGGCCACGACGTCAATATCGCCACGGCACAGTCCGATATCTTCCAGCTCGCGATCTGTCAGACCGCTCAGCGTGTTACGCGTCACGCGGGCGTCATTCCATTCGACAACGGCGTTCACGACCGATGCGAAATATGCGCCGATACGGCCGACGAGGCCGAATGAGCCGGTGGTGGTGCGGGTGGTGTCCAGTGCAGCCATATCCTGTTTCCTTCTGTTTTAAGTTTACGTTTTGATCGTTCGATCTGAGCGGCATCTAGTGCCGCCAAATCGGCTGTGCAAGTGCGGAAATTGCAACTGTCCTATGCGTTTTTTGCAAAGCTCTAGATTCATTAGAACCCCTTAATTTATTGGCCATTTTTGCTTCATGAAACGTGTCGATTTCAGACTTTTGACTGTCGCAAACTGGCCGTTTTGTCGCCTGTGAAACAGGTCTGTCGTTTTTGCGCTCTCTGTCAATTCGCTTGGAAAATGTTCACGCTTCGTGCTAATCCGTAAAAAAGATCACAAAAACTCGAGCAGGCCGAGGCGAAATATGCGGATTTTGGGCATTGATCCGGGGCTTAGGACCCTGGGATGGGGCGTCATCGAATCGCATGGCAGCCGCCTGAGCCACGTCGCCAACGGACTGTGCAAGTCTGACGGGGACGATTTGGGCGAGCGTTTGCTGTCTCTGTACAATCAAATCGTCGAAGTCATTGCAGAACATCAGCCCGATCAGGCGGCCATCGAACAGACCTTCGTCAACAAGGATGGGGCTGGTACGCTGAAGCTGGGTCAGGCGCGTGGTGTGGCGTTGCTAACGCTGGCGCAAGCAGGGCTGCCCGTGGGTGAATACGCGCCCAACCGGGTTAAGAAAACGGTTGTGGGCGTTGGGCATGCCGAGAAAGAGCAGGTTCTTCATATGGTCAAACTGCAACTGCCGGGCTGTAAGCCCAAAGGGGCGGATGCCGCGGATGCGCTGGCGATTGCCATCTGTCATTCATATTACGGCGCAGCGCCGCAGGCGCGCGTGAAAGAGGTGCGGGCATGATCGGGAAACTAACCGGACGATTGGACTATCGCGCAGCGGATCACGTGTTGATCGACGTGCGTGGGGTCGGATACCTCGTTTACTGCTCGGACCGGACTATGGCCGCGCTGCCTGGTGTTGGCGAGGCTGTCTCGATTTATACCGATATGGTGGTGCGCGAGGACCTGATGCAGCTTTTTGGGTTTTTGTCCCTTGTCGAAAAGGAATGGCATCGCCTGCTGTGTTCGGTTCAGGGCGTTGGGGCCAAGGTCTCGCTCGCCATTCTGTCCGCGTTGGGTCCGGATGGGGTCAGCCGGGCCATTGCGCTTGGGGATTGGGGTGCCGTCAAAGCGGCGAAAGGCGTGGGCCCAAAGACGGCGCAGCGGATCGTGCTGGATCTAAAAGACAAAGCGCCGGGTGTGATGGCGATGGGCGGGACCGTGACCGAAGCGATGGACGGCCCCGGATTGGAAGTCGTAGAGCTGTCTGAACCGGCACCTGCGACCAAGCGGGCGACCAAACCTGCCTCGGGGTCTGCCGCAGCTTCGGCGGGGGCACTGTCAGCCCTTGGCAATTTAGGGTACGGACCATCCGAGGCGGCCTCGGCCGTGGCCGAAGCGGCCGCCAGCCTGCCGGATGCAGGCGAGGCTGAATTGATCCGGGCGGCGCTCAAGTTGCTGGCTCCGAAAGGGTAACTGAATGGTAGACGCCGATCCCACATTGCGCCCCGATCCCTTGCCCGAGGATAACGACCGCGCCCTGCGCCCGCAGGGGCTGGACGAATTCATCGGTCAGGCCGAGGCGCGGGCCAATCTGCGCATCTTTATCCAATCCGCGCGTATGCGAAGCGAGGCGATGGATCACACGCTGTTTCATGGCCCTCCGGGTCTGGGTAAAACGACGCTGGCGCAAATCATGGCGCGTGAGTTGGGGGTGAATTTCCGCATGACCTCGGGGCCGGTTCTGGCCAAAGCAGGTGATCTGGCGGCGATCCTGACCAATCTGGAATCCCGCGATGTGCTGTTCATCGACGAAATCCACCGTCTGAACCCGGCCGTCGAAGAGGTTCTGTATCCGGCGATGGAGGATTTCGAGCTGGATCTGGTAATCGGCGAAGGCCCGGCGGCTCGGACTGTGCGGATTGAGCTGCAGCCGTTTACTTTGGTCGGCGCAACCACGCGGATGGGCTTGCTGACCACCCCATTGCGCGACCGCTTTGGCATTCCGACGCGGTTGCAGTTCTACACAGTGGACGAGTTGCACGAAATCGTTACGCGCAACGCCCGCAAACTGGGCGCGCCTGCTGATGACGCGGGCGCCAGAGAGATTGCGCGTCGATCACGCGGGACCCCGCGGATCGCGGGGCGATTGCTGCGACGGGTCGTGGATTTCGCCATCGTCGAAGGTGACGGGCGCATCACCCTCGATCTGGCAGATGGCGCGCTGACGCGGTTGGGTGTGGATAATCTGGGCTTGGATGGTGCCGACCGGCGATACCTCAAGCTGATCGCTGAGAACTATGCCGGTGGCCCGGTCGGGATTGAGACTCTGTCGGCTGCGTTGTCGGAAAGTCGCGATTCGCTGGAGGACGTGATCGAGCCCTATTTGTTGCAGCAAGGTCTGATCCAGCGCACGCCACGTGGTCGGATGTTGGCGCAGAAGGCTTGGACGCATCTGGGAATGGCGGCACCAAAGGGCCAGAGCGATCTGTTTGGTTGAAGCTGAGGCCTATAGATTTTATGCCTTCAGCGAGAGTACTTTCGAAAAGATGAAGGATTGGGCGTGACCCCCGAAGACATTCAGTCGTTGTTCACCCGTGAAAGCGGAGAGTTCCTGTTTGCGCGTTGGGGTCGGCCCATCGTGCCTATCGTCTTTGGGGTCGAGGAGGAAACTCTGACCACCATCAAGGGCGCATTCGAGGCCGTGGTCAGCTTGGCCGATCATAAGATGGCCGAAACGGATCCGGAACTTGGTGCGAACTGCATGGTTTTCTTTTTCCGCGACTGGAAGGAACTGCTGGAAGTTCCCGATCTGGATCGGCTGGTTCCCGATCTTGCGCCGTTAGTCGACCGACTGATCGCGGCGGATGCAAATCAATACCGGGTGTTCCGCTTTGAGGAAGACGGTGCGATCCGGGCCGCGTTTGTTTTCCTGCGAATGGACGAAGAGCTGTCCAAGGTTCCGGCTGAGACACTGGCACTTAGTCAGGTAGTGCAGACTATCCTGTTGTGGTCCGACACCGCGTTTCGAACGCAGTCGCCGCTTGCGGTCGCGGGCGAGGCGACGATCCTGCGCCCGGACATAGCCGGGTTGATCCGCGCAGCATACGATCCGGTTTTGCCGGGAGCTTCGCAGGATCCGGCGCACGCTTTACGACTGTTCGCGCGGTTGCAGGCGTAGTCTTAGGACCGATAGAGGCTATCTACGATTTGGAGTCGTTTCGGTGTTGAAAGGCAGTCAATAGGTCGCTTCCCGCGTCGTAAAAGGCATCACTACCCACCAAATCCGTCACCCCGTATCTGTCCAGCTCTGACCGCACGTGGGGGTCGACCAGTAGGAAAACCATCTTGATGTTCTTTGCCTGAAGGATCTTTAGAACATTGCGCAGCGTATAGCCTGCCGTGAAATCTACGTCATCAATGGCTGAAGCCTCGATACAGAACCAACGTACTTCGGTGTCGGGGTTTCGAGTGATTGCGGTGATCTCATCCGATAGCCGCTGTGCATTCGCGTAGTACAGGCTGTGAGAAAAGCGATAAATCACCAGACCCGGTTCGAATTGGTTCGGCCTGGCTATGGATTTTGAGTGCCAGCCGCCGTCTTTGTATTTGACGATAACCGAGTTCTTGGGGCGGTACCCACGGCGGGTATGGTCGATCAATGACAGCACCATCGCAAAGATGATGCCTTGTTCGACCCCAACGATAACGACAACTGCAGCCGTGGCGACAGCAATCCAGAATTCGGACCGAGCTTGGCGGTAGATTGCAATTAGGCCTTTCAGGTCGATAAGTTTCACACCGATCAGAAACACGACGGCAGACAGCGCCGCATTGGGCAAGTAGGCCAGTGGGCCCGTCAGGAAGAGGATGACCACCAAGACAATCAAGACGGTCGTCAGTTGTGCCACCTGACTGCGGCCACCGGCGCTGGCCACCATCTCGGTTTTTGTCGGGCTGCCATTTACAACGAATGTGCCCGTGAAGGCTGCCCCAAGATTGGCCAGACCCAGCCCGACAAGGTCAGTGTTCTCGCTGAACTTCTCTTCGTAGCGTGCGGCATAAGCTCGCGAGGTTGCGGCGCTTTGGGCCAAGATCACAACGAAGATGGACAGTGCGGTTGGCAGCAATTGTTTGAACAGGGTCCAGCTCCAATCCACGTTCGGGACAGAGAGCGCAGGCAAGCCGCTGGGAACCGTGCCCAGTACTGCGATGCCGGACGCCGAAAATTGAAAGGCCCAGCTGCATAGTATCACCCCGAGTATGGCAAACAGCGGGCCGGGCAGTTTGGGGGATAGACGGCGGCATCCGACAACGATCAGCAGAACTACTGCTGAAACCGCCAATGTGGGCCAGCTTGTCTGACCAATGCTCTGAAAGACTGCCTGTAGCTTGGCAATGGTCCCGTGACCGTCGCTTTCGATCCCCAAAAGCCCCGGGATTTCACCGGTTGCGACCTGAATGCCCACGCCTGTCAGGAACCCGACAAGAACTGTCCGGGATAGGAAATCAGCCAAAAACCCCAAGCTGATGAGGCGTGCGGCAATCAACAAAACTGCGGCCATCAGCGCCAACAGGGACGCCAGCGCCAGATACTCGGACGAACCCGAGACTGCCATGCCAGCCAGGGCCGAGGCCGTAATCGCCGCCGTGGCAGAATCCGCACCCACCACAAGATGGCGGGACGAACCGAACAGCGCGAACAGCGCCATTGGGACAAGGATGGTGTACAACCCAGTCACAACCGGCGTGCCTGCGATTTTGGTATAGCCCATGACCTCGGGGATCGCGAGGCAGGCAAAAGTCAGCCCTGCCAAAATTTCCGCAGGCAAGGTCGCGCGGTTGAATGGCAAGACGCCCTGAAGGACTGGAAGAAAGAGCATCCTCTCTTCTTTTGGTCCTTTAGCCATTGAAACTCCTGTCGGATTCACTTGGTATGTATGAAAGCCTAGAGGGCAAATCTTCGAATTTCGATAGCGGACTTGGGAAGGTGGGAACTTTGTTCCCACAAGGGATTGCAGGAACCGCAGCAACCATGCATCTGTTTCAAAGCAGGATTTGCCCCGCGCGTTACATATTTGAGAGACCGGACCTGATATCATGGCCAATGAAGCTGATGCGCCCCACAAGCATATCTTTCCGATCCGGGTTTACTATGAAGACACCGATATGGGCGGGGTCGTATACCACGCGAATTACCTTAAGTTTATCGAACGCGCGCGATCTGACTATGTGCGCCGTCTGGGCAATGACCAGAACGCGATGCGCGATGGCGGGATCGTCTGGGTCGTGCGCCGGATCGAGGCGGATTACGTCGCGCCCGCGAAGTTCGATGATGAGCTGATCATTGAAACATGGCTGTCGTCAATCTCTGGTGTGCGGCTGACCATGGGCCAGTTGGTCAAGAGGGGGGAGACCGAGATCTTCCGCGCCTCGGTGACTGCTGTTTGCATGAATGCGCAGGGCAAGCCGGTCCGCCTTCCGGCAGAGATTCGCGCATTGATGTAACAATTTGTCGGTCTGGGGTGGTTATGTTGGCTTTTCGTAACCAACTGCGATAGCGTTTGGAAAAACAAGGCCAAACGAACGGCCGTCAGGCAAAAAAACAAAGAGCAGGTTCATGGAAGCTGAAACGCTGGCGCTGGCGCAGGAGATCGATTTCTCCATGTGGGGGCTGTATGCCCGCGCGACCTTTGTCGTCAAACTGGTGATGTTGATGCTGATCGCTGCATCCATCTGGTCTTGGGCGATTATCATTCAGAAATTGATCAACTATCGCGCGGCCCGCCGAGAGGCGCAGGTGTTTGACGAGGCCTTTTGGTCCGGCAACCCGCTGGATGAGCTGTTCGAACATATCGGATCGCAGCCCGACGGCAGTTCCGAGAAGATTTTTGCCGCTGGCATGATCGAATGGCGCAGGTCGCACCGAACGGATGGCGGGCTGATCGCGGGGGCCACTGCGCGGATTGACCGTTCGATGGATGTCGCGATCGCCAAAGAGTCCGAGACACTGCAAAAAGGTTTGCCCATCTTGGCGACGGTGGGATCGACCGCGCCGTTCATTGGCCTGTTCGGGACCGTTTGGGGCATCATGAACGCGTTTATTGAGATTGCCGAGCAGCAAAACACCAACCTGGCCGTTGTGGCACCCGGCATTGCCGAAGCGCTTTTGGCCACGGGCCTGGGTCTGTTGGCTGCGATTCCGGCGGTAATTTTCTACAACAAGCTCAGTTCAGACAGTGACCGGATCGTGGGTGGCTACGAGGCTTTTGCCGACGAGTTCGCCACCATCCTGTCGCGTCAGTTGGACAGCTAAGATGGGTGCGGCGGTTCAGCAGAACGGAGGCGGGAACGGGCGCAGACGGGGCCGTCGTCGCGGGCGGGCGCAGCCGATGGCCGAGATCAACGTGACGCCTTTTGTAGACGTCATGTTGGTGTTGCTGATTATCTTTATGGTTGCGGCACCGCTGCTAACCGTTGGCGTGCCGGTGGACTTACCCAAGACGGCGGCAAGCGCATTGCCGGGCGATAACGAAGAACCGCTGACAGTCACGATGACTGCAGAAGGGCGCGTTCAGATTCAAACCACCGATGTTGCCCGCGAAGAGTTGATTGGCAAGCTGCGCGCCATTGCGGCAGAACGCAGCAGTGACCGGGTGTTCCTGCGCGCGGATGGTGCGATCCCTTATGCGCAGGTTATGCAGGTTATGGGTGCGCTGAATGCAGGTGGGTTTTCCAATGTGGGGCTGGTGACCGACACCGGCGGCCCTGCGCTGGACGATGGTGGAGAGTGAGGCCGCGCGGTGGATACCGGCACCAAGATCTCGGCAATTGCCCATGTCAGTTTGATTTCGTGGGCTCTGTTTGGCGGCACCTTTCGGTCCGAACCATTGCCTATGCCTGTTCAGGATATCTCGGTGATCTCGGCTGAACAGTTCGCAGCATTGACGGCCCAGAGTGAGGCGCCTGAGCTGCCTACGCCAACTGCCCTGCAACAGCCCGATGCGCCCGAGGAAGAAATCCCCACCCCTGAACCGGTGGAGCAGGAACCTCCGACACCTGAAGTGTCTGAGCCAAATGAACCAGAGCCAGAGCTGGAACCGGAACCGCTGGCCCCCCCACCCGAACCGGTCGTGATCGAACAGCCCCCCGAATTGGCCCCCCCAGAACCCGAGGCCGTCGTTTTGCCCACCCCGCCAGGGCCCGAGGCACAGCCGCAGCCTGCGGATAAAGTAGCGCCTGAACCTGTCGCGCCGCCGCCGCCCGAGGCCACGCCAGATGATATTGAATCCCCGGCTGTATCGCTGGACGAGGGAGCTGAAACTCAGCAAGAACAGCAGGATCAAACGGCACCCGAAGAGGCCACGGATGAAATCGTGACCGAGGCGGAAGAAGCCAAGGAATATGCGCCGCGCAGCTCTCCGCGCCCGCTGGTGCGACCGAACCGGCCGACGCCGCCGGCGCAGCCCGAAGCGGCCGAGACCGAAGAACCGACCGAACCAGAGCCCGCGCCAAGTGATGAAACCGCGATCAACGACGCACTGGCCGAGGCGCTAGGGCAGAGTAGCGAACCGTCTGGTCCACCCCTGACTGCGGGTGAGAAGGATGCTATGCGACTAGCTGTGTCGAAGTGCTGGAACGTTGGTTCCCTGTCCACGGACGCACTGCAAACGGTCGTTGTGGTCGGGTTCTCGCTGACACCGGATGGCAAGGTGCTCGGCGGTACACTGCAAATGATCGACAGTTCCGGCGGGACTGACGCGTCTGCAAGACAAGCCTACGAGGCCGCCCGGCGAGCGATTTTGCGCTGCGGGGCCAAAGGATACACCCTGCCTACTGACAAATACGATCAATGGCGGGATATTGAGATTACATTCAATCCCGAGAGGATGCGGATCAAATGATGAGATTTCTGACCAGCCTTTTGCTTGGCCTGACAGTTTTGGCAGCGCCAGTGTATGCGCAAAGCGGACCCCTGCGTCTTGAGCTGGATCAGGGGATTATCGAACCCTTACCTTTTGCGGTGCCAAATTTCGTGCCCGACGGGCCAGCAGCCACACAATACGCAAACGACTTATCGCGCGTCGTAGCGGCGGATCTGACCGGAACCGGGCTGTTCCGTGAAATTTCTTCAGACGCATTCATCAGCCGGGTCAGCAGTTTCGAAGCCCCTGTGCAATTTGCCGATTGGAAGGCCATCAATGCCGAGGCCTTGGTGACAGGTGCTGTCAACGTCTCGGGCAAACGCCTGACTGTGCGATTTCGCGTTTGGGACGTGTTCTCGGGTCAGGAATTGGGCAATGGTCTGCAGTTTTCCGGCACTACAGATGGCTGGCGGCGCATGGCACACAAAGTGGCCGATCAGGTTTATGCCCGAGTGACCGGCGAGAGCGGTTACTTTGACAGCCGCGTCGCGTTTGTGTCCGAAAGCGGCCCAAAGAACCAGCGTCTGAAGCGTCTGGCAATCATGGACTACGACGGCGCGAACGTTCAGTACCTAACCGACAGCGCTGCGATTGTTCTGGCGCCACGCTTTTCGCCCTCGGGCGATCGGCTGTTGTACACCAGCTATGAAACCGGTCAGCCGCGCATTTATGTTTTGGACGTTGATCGCGTCAAACGGACCGAATTGAAGACACAAGACGGCACCATGAGCTTTTCGCCGCGCTTTTCGCCGGATGGCCGCTCCATCGTCTATTCGCTGATTCAGGGCGGCAACACGGACCTTTGGAAAATGGATCTGGCCTCGGGCCAAAGCGTGCGGCTGACGAACACACCTGCCATTGAGACCGCGCCCAGCTATTCCCCGGACGGGTCGCAGATTGTGTTCGAAAGCGACCGCTCTGGCACACCTCAACTGTACATCATGCCCGCAAATGGCGGCGAGGCCACCCGCATCAGCTTTAAACAGGGGCGTTATGGTACACCGGTCTGGTCGCCGCGTGGTGACCTGATCGCCTTTACCAAACAGAACAAGGGTCGGTTCCATATCGGCGTCATGCGGACAGACGGCAGCGAGGAACGCTTGCTGACCTCGTCCTTCCTGGATGAGGGGCCAACATGGTCGCCGAACGGGCGTGTCATCATGTTCACCCGTGAATCGCAGGGTGCAAGCGGACGGGCGACACTGTATTCGGTGGATATCTCGGGTCGGAATCTGCGCCCGGTGCGTACACCGGATGGCGGCAGCGATCCATCCTGGGGGCCACTACAGAAGTGATCGGGGCAGGGGGTTGGAAAAGTTCACAAAATTCCTGCACTGTGATAACAGAGACAGCAATAAAGCAATAAAACGACGAGGCACCTGAAATGAATGTATTGAGCAAAGTCATAGCATTGGGCGTGCTAAGTGTACTGGCCGCCTGTACCAATAACGATCCTTCAGCACTGGGCGGTGGCGCGGGCGGTAACGGTTCGATCCTGCCGGGTTCGCCCAGCGACCCCCAGTCACCGGCCTATTTCCAGCAAACTGTTGGTGACCGCGTGTTGTTTGAAGTCGATCAGTCGACCCTGACCGGGCAGGCACAGACGATATTGCAAGGACAGGCAGACTGGCTACTGGCCAATACGGATTTCGTCGCCACGATCGAGGGTCACGCGGACGAACAGGGTACTCGCGAGTATAACTTGGCCCTGGGCGCACGTCGCGCGAATGCGGCGCGTGAATACCTGATTTCACGTGGGGTTGCAGGCAACCGATTGACGACCGTCAGTTTCGGCAAGGAACGCCCGATCGAGATTTGCAGCACCGAGGAATGCTATTCCAAAAACCGTCGTTCGGTGACGGTCCTGACCGGTTCAACTTTGGGGTAAGATGATGCGAATTGCAGGATGGGTTCTGGCTGCGGTCGTGGCGACTGCGGGCGTGGCAAGTGCACAGGATCAGCAAACCCTGGCGGATATCCGTCAGGAGCTAACGGTGCTGCACGTCGAGGTTCAGCGCCTCAAGCGCGAGTTTTCAACCACCGGATCTCCGGCACCCAATCTGGCTGGCAGTTCCGTTTTGGAGCGTGTTGACGCCATTGAGGCTGAATTGCAGCGCCTGACCCGCCAGACCGAGCAGTTGAACCAGCGTGTGCAAAACATCGTCACCGACGGAACCAACCGGATCGGAGATATGGAATTCAGGTTGTGCGAATTGGAAACGGGCTGCGAAATCTCGGGCGAGCCGACAAGCACGCTGGGTGGCGATTCCGACGTCACAGCTGCAGCCCCCGCAACACCGGCAGCGCCAACGTCGGTGGAACAAGGTGAACTTGCAGTGGGTGAGCGCGCGGACTTTGATGCCGCATCACAGGCGCTGGCAGATGGCAACTATCAGGCCGCAGCGGAGCAATTCGCCACATTCGAAACCTCGTATCCCGGCAGTCCGCTGGCCCCCGAAGCCAACCTGAAACGAGGGCGGGCGCTTGTTGGGATCGGTGACACGCGTGAGGCCGCGCGGGCCTTTCTGGCCAGCTTTACCGGCGATTCCGAAGGTGCATTCGCACCCGAGGCGCTGTTTGAGTTGGGCTCGGCGCTGGGGCGTCTGGGTCAGACCGATCAGGCTTGCATCACTCTGGGCGAGGTGGGCGTGCGCTTCCCGTCTTCGGCCTCGGCCACCAATGCCACACAGGAAATGGCAAGCCTGGGCTGTTCTTGACCGAAAACGCTGAAGAACTGCGGGCCGAGATTCGGGCGCGTTTACCCAAGACCCTTCCTTCGCGTCTGGGTGTGGCTGTCTCTGGCGGGGGCGATTCTGTCGCTCTGCTTTTGCTGTTGAATGATATTGCCCAAAACGAGCAGGTTAGGCTGTTCGCAGCGACCGTTGACCACTGTTTGCGCCCCGTGTCCGCAGTCGAAGCGCAGGAAGTAAGCGAGCTTGCCGCGCGTATGGGTATCACGCATCAAACGTTGAAATGGACAGGGTGGGCCGGTCAGGGGAACCTTCAGGATCAGGCCAGACAGGCGCGTTATCGGCTGTTGACCGAATGGGCCACACGCAATGCGATCAGCGCGATTGCGTTAGGCCACACCTCGGATGATCAGGCCGAAACCTTCCTGATGCGACTGGGCCGCGCAGCTGGTGTTACGGGTCTGTCGGGCATGCCGGTTGAACGGATTTTGGATGGCGTGACGATGTTGCGGCCGATGTTGGGTGTCACTAGGCAAGCATTGCGTGGCTATCTGTCTGGTGAGGGAGTTGGCTGGATCGAAGATCCCTCGAATCAGGACCTCCGGTTTGACCGGATCAAGGCACGGCAGGCCTTGTCTGACCTCAAGGATTTGGGGATCACGGCCAGTTCTTTGACCCGAGTCGCAGAAAACCTTGCGCAGGCGCGTGAGGCATTGGAGCGTTTTACGCAGGAATCCGCCCGAAAGATCGCCCTCGTGGAAACCGGTGATGTTTGCTTGGATCGCGCCGCCTTTCAGTCTTTGCCAAAGGAAATCCAGCGTCGGCTTGTGATCGGCTGCATCGCGTGGATTGCCGGAGCGGGGTATCCACCACGCCAAACGTCGGTGGATCAGGCTGTGAAGGCTGTTGAAGAGGGTACCGGTACGTCGATCCATGGCTGTTTGTTTGTCCCAAAGGTCAATAAAACGTGGGTTTGCAGAGAGCTAAACGCAGTTCAGGGCGAATTCGCGCGCCCCGGCGAGCTGTGGGACAAACGTTGGATTCTATCAGGACCTTCGACTGCTGGTATGCAAATCCGCCCGTTAGGCGAGCAGGGCCTGCCTCGGGTTCCAGATTGGCGGGATTTGGGTAAACCGCGTCAGGTCTTGTTGGCCTCACCCGCTGTTTGGCTTGCGGATGAACTGGTGTCAGCGCCAACTGCCGGGTTCTTAAACGGATGGACGGCTGAATTGGCCCCGGGAACGCCCGAGTTTCATTCTTCTTTTTTATCGCATTGAACCTCCTTGAATCATCTCTATTTTATAGAGCAACCCGGCAGACCCCCATCTGCCGAAATCTTTTGGGAGACTTTCCTTGGGCAACGCTCGTAACATCGCCTTCTGGGTCGTTCTGTTTTTGCTGATCCTTGCACTGTTCAATTTGTTCAGCGGACCAGGCGGGACACTTCAGAGCAATGAAAGAACTTATTCTGATTTCGTAACGGCCGTTCAAGCCGACGAAGTCAAGAATGTGACTCTGGATGGCGAACAGATTCGCTATACCACGCAAAGCGGTGCCAGCTATGTCACCATCAAACCCGGCGATGCCGAGGTCACCAAACTGCTGATCGACGAGAACATTCCGGTTCGCGCCGAGAAACAGCAGCAATCAGGTTTCCAGTCGTTCCTGATCACGCTGCTGCCGTTCCTGCTGCTCATTGGTGTCTGGGTCTATTTCATGAACCGGATGCAAGGTGGCGGCAAAGGCGGCGCGATGGGCTTTGGTAAATCCAAAGCCAAGATGCTGACCGAAAAGCATGGCCGCGTGACCTTTGACGATGTTGCCGGCATCGACGAGGCCAAGGAAGAGCTGGAAGAGATCGTGGAATTCCTGCGTAACCCGCAGAAGTTCAGCCGCCTCGGCGGTAAGATCCCGAAAGGCGCGCTGCTGGTTGGCCCTCCGGGCACCGGTAAAACGCTGCTGGCGCGTGCGATTGCGGGTGAGGCGGGTGTGCCGTTCTTCACAATCTCAGGTTCTGACTTTGTTGAGATGTTTGTTGGTGTCGGTGCATCCCGTGTGCGTGACATGTTCGAACAGGCCAAAAAGAATGCGCCCTGCATCGTGTTCATCGACGAAATCGACGCCGTCGGACGCCATCGTGGCGCCGGTTATGGCGGCGGGAACGACGAACGCGAGCAGACGCTCAACCAGTTGCTGGTTGAGATGGACGGGTTCGAAGCCAATGAGGGTGTGATCATTCTGGCGGCCACCAACCGTAAGGACGTTCTGGACCCTGCGCTGCTACGCCCCGGTCGTTTTGACCGCAACGTGACCGTCGGCAACCCTGACATCAAAGGCCGTGAGAAGATCCTGGGCGTGCACGCGCGCAAGACGCCTCTGGGCCCCGATGTCGACCTGCGCATCATCGCGCGTGGTACTCCGGGCTTCTCGGGCGCTGATCTGGCGAACCTCGTGAACGAGGCCGCACTGATGGCGGCGCGCGTTGGCCGTCGCTTTGTCACCATGGAAGACTTCGAGAACGCCAAAGACAAAGTGATGATGGGGGCCGAGCGCCGCTCGATGGTGCTGACGCAAGACCAGAAGGAAAAGACCGCCTATCACGAATCTGGTCACGCTGTCGTCGGTTTGTCGCTGCCGCTGTGCGATCCGGTCTACAAGGCGACCATTATTCCGCGCGGTGGCGCATTGGGTATGGTGGTGTCACTGCCGGAAATGGACCGTCTGAACTATCACCGCGACGAATGTGAGCAAAAGCTGGCCATGACCATGGCAGGCAAAGCCGCCGAGGTGATCAAATACGGTGAAGACCACGTCTCAAACGGTCCCGCCGGTGACATCATGCAGGCCAGCCAGTTGGCGCGTGCCATGGTGATGCGCTGGGGTATGTCTGACAAAGTCGGCAACATTGATTATGCCGAGGCGCATGATGGCTATTCGGGCAACACTGCTGGCTTCTCGGTTTCAGCACATACCAAAGAGCTGATCGAGGAAGAGGTGAAACGCCTGATCCAGCAGGGTTATGAGCGCGCGCACAAGATCCTGTCCGACAAGAACGAGGAATGGGAACGTCTGGCGCAAGGTTTGCTGGAATACGAAACCCTGACCGGGGATGAGATCAAGCGTGTCATGAATGGCGAATCGCCGACCGATGGTGATGACGAGGGTGACAAGCCGGATGAAGGCAGCGCGCCCAGCGTAACGGCCATTCCCAAGACCAAGGTCAAAAAGACCCCGCCCGACGGTGGGATGGAGCCGGAACCTTCGGCATAAAGAAATCAGACCCGGGCCAAGTCCCGGGTCTTTTCTTTTCAGCTTTTCAAATGGACTGGTTTGACTTTTAGTACGATTTTGACGGCCCGCAGCCGAAGGGAATTTCAAATGCCGGTATTGCGAGAAACAGAATTCACGGGTCAAGTTGTTTGGCTGGGGCATGTGCCCGCGGGTGGCTCGATCCGGGCCAAGGCGGTCGATGTTTTGGATCTGGATTTCTCAGGGGACAAAGGCGAGCGGCACGAGGGTCTCAACCGGACCTCATGTGTCAGGGTCAAGAATCTGTATCCGCAAGGCACCGAAATCCGAAACGTGCGCCAATTGTCTGTTCTATCCGCCGAGGAAATGGACGCCACAGCCAAAGAGATGGGGCTGGATCGGCTGGATCCTTCGTTTCTGGGCGTCAGCATCTTGTTGCGCGGCATTCCGGACTTTACACATCTTCCGCCATCCTCGCGTTTGCAAGGCCGCGACGGTGTCACGATAACCGTGGATATGGAAAACCGCCCCTGCGTCATTCCCGGTCGTGAGATCGAAGCCGATCAACCCGGGTACGGGGCGTCCTTCAAGCCCGCAGCACAGGGCCGAAGGGGTGTGACTGCGTGGGTGGAACGACCCGGACAGCTGCGGTTGGGGGACCAGATGAGCCTGTTCGTGCCAGATCAGCGGGCGTGGGCGCCCTAAACGTCAAGCGTTTTCGATTTGAAACCGGTGAAATGACGCTACGCCGTTTCATGGCTTGAATATGTCGGAATCTCTATCCATCGGGATTGTACACAACGGTATGGATTGACCAGCACCGGCCCAGCTGCGCCGGTTTGCAGGGAATTCAACCGGGGGTTTTGCCCAATGAGCTATAAATCGGACATTGAAATTGCGCGCGAGGCGCAGAAGAAGCCTATTCAGG